>JAJDCO010000079.1 GCA_029260795.1 Planctomycetota bacterium
CGGTTCATTTCGCGTTGGGCTCTTCGAACGCGTTGGCTTCGAATCGGGGCGGGGGACGACCCTGGACGCTTCGGGGCCGGTGCCGCTTGCTTCGCGCGCGGGGTGGGTGGCTGCGGCGAGTGCGGACGCGTTGGGCCCGCTTGCTGCGCGCGCGGTTCTTTCCGCTTTGGGCTCTTCGAACGCGTTGGCTTCGAATCGGGGCGGGGGACGACCTCCTCCGTCACGGGGCCGGTGCCGCTTGCTTCGCGCGCGGGGGGTGCGTCTTGCGCGAGTGCCTCCGCCCTTGGCCCGCTCTCTTCGCGCGCGGTTCTTTTCGCTTTGGGCTCTTCGAACGCGTTGGCTTCGAATCGGGGCGGGGGACGACCTCCTCCGTCACGGGGCCCGTGCCGCTTGCTTCGCGCGCGGGTCCAGGACCTTGTCATGGCTTGCGCCTTTGGCCCGCTTGCTGCGCGCGCGGTTCTTGGGGCGCTGGGCAAACCCGGTGCCGCTTGCTTTGCGCACGGTTCTCTTTCCTCCGCGCGCGCGGTTCCTTTTGTCTGGTACGCGCCTAGAATGGTCCATCCGCCACCGGACCCGTTTCTCAGGGAGACCGCACGATGATGACCCTTCTCTCGTATGCCTTCTGCCTGACACTCGCCCTCGGCAACTTCACCGAGAACACCGGCGACTCGCTGCAGGAGACGATCGCCGCCGACTACGACAGCTATCTCGCTCCCCTCTTCGACCACTTCCATCGCAATCCCGAGTTGTCGCTCGTCGAGCATCAGACCGCCGCGCGCCTTGCGAAGGAGCTGCGGGCGGCGGGCTTCGAGGTCACGGAGGGTGTCGGCGGGACCGGCATCGTCGCGCTGATGAAGAACGGCGACGGACCGCTCGTGATGATGCGGGCCGACATGGACGGATTGCCGGTCGAAGAGAAATCGGGGCTGCCGAATGCCTCGAAGGCCCAGCAGGAGAGCCCGATCACTGGGCAAATGGTCTCGGTGATGCACGCCTGCGGCCACGACGTCCACCTGACGGCGTTGGTCGGCACGGCGCGTCGAATGGCCGCTCTGCGCGATCAATGGTCGGGGACATTGATGCTGATCGGTCAGCCCGCCGAGGAGCGAGTGCTCGGTGCGAAGGCGATGATGGAGGATCGCCTCTGGGACCGCTTTGGGCGGCCCGACTTCGCCCTGGCGTTCCACGTCTCGGCCGACGGCGTCGCTGGCCAGATCGCGGCCTCCGAAGGCAGCCCCTATGCCGGAGCCGACTCGGTCGACATCATCATCCACGGCGTCGGCGCCCACGGCGCCTCTCCCCACCGCGGCAAGGACCCGATCGTGCTCGGTGCCCAGATCGTCCTCGCGCTGCAGACGCTGGTCGCACGCGAGCTCCCGCCTCGGGATCCGGGCGTCGTGACGGTTGGCTCGTTCCATGCCGGCACCAAGCACAACATCATCTCGGATCGCGCGCACCTCCAGCTCACGGTCCGCAACACGAGCCTCGAGACGCGGAAGACCCTGCTCGAGGGCATCGAGCGCATCGCCCACAACCTCGGACGCGCCGCCGGCCTCCCCGACGACCGGCTTCCGGAGGTGATTCGCGGCGAGTCGACGCCACCGACCGTGAACGACGGCGACCTGGCCCGCCAGCTCAAGAAGGTCTGGATCGAGAAGATGGGGCCCGGTGCCGTGCTCAGCGAGTTCGAGCTGCAGAAGCGCAGCAAGGGCATGGGTGCCGAAGACTTCGCCTACTTCACCACCGACCCACCGATCCGCAGCCTCTACTTCTCGGTCGGCGGCACACCGGCCGAAGACTTCGAGCGCGAGAAGGCGGGCGGCGACCCGGTCCCCTCGCACCACTCGCCCCTGTTCAAGATCTCTCCCGAGCCGGCCGTGACCCGCGGAGTCGAAGCGACGGTCCTCGCCCTCTTCGATCTGATGCCGAGCGGATAAAGAGACCTCGTGCGAATCGGGGCGCGGCTGCGGCCCGATCGACTGTTCTGACGGCAGCCCATGGAGTGCGGCTGCTTCAGAGTCGGGAACCCGGACTGATCATCGATGAGGCGTATTGGGCAAGCCCCCTTCCCACCTCGGGAAGAGGTCCTCGCAGCCCTCTTGCCGCCAACGAAAGCATCAGGGGAGAAGTCTCGGCTCGCTCGGAGCCGGCAGGAGCCGACCGCGCATCAGCGGCCCGGTTGGGCTTCCGTCAACCTCTGGAGCTGCCTCACACCAGCGTGCGCACCCCTCCGCTGCGTGCGAGCTCGAGGATCTCGTCCTCGGCGATTTGCTCCGCCGCGACCAGGTTGCGCAGCCCTTGAAACCCCAGCACCCGCTTCTCGCTGAGGAGATGGAACTCGCCCGGCCCTTGGCCGGGGAGGCGATCCGAGATGTCGATCGGGCTCTCCATGAGCATCGGCCGCATCTTGTTGATGGCCGTCTGCTCCCTCACTCGCCCGACGAACCAAGATCGGATGTTGTCCCGGCACTTGTAGTCGAGATCGCCCGGACTCTGAGTGGCGAGGAAGATGCCGAGCCCCGCCGACCGCGCACGCTTGAGCAAGTTCTCCATCGGCTCCTTGGTGGCCGGCTTGCGCTGCGCCGGGAGGTACATGTCCGCCTCATCGAGCATGAGGATCGCCTGCAACGTCTCGGAGGGCCGCTTGCTGACGGTGTGGTAGACATCGCCGAGAAGCTGGGCGATCCAGAACAGCACGTTGGAGCTATCGCCGAGGAACTTCGTGCTGATGATCGAGAGGCGAGTCTTGTCGTTCGGCCCTCGATCGAGCCCGAGCAGCTCACCGACATCGAGACGCTCGGCCTCCCTGGAGAAGAGCTGACCGTTGGTCAGCTTGAGTGTTTGGAGATCCTCGGCGAGCTTCCCGAAGAGCTTCTCGTCGAGACAGCCAACCGCAGAGATGAGCGCCGCATCCTTCTTCTGAATGAACTGCAGCAGGTCGTCGAGTGTGAGCGGCTGATCCGGGCGGAACTGGCTGAAGACGTCGATCGCCGTCCCCAGGATCGCGATGGCCGCCGCATCGCGGCGGCTGCGGGGGCTGAAGTTGAGCATCTCGCCCAGCGCCGCCGCCGCGAACTTCGCCTGCTGCTCTCGCTCATGAGGAGCCATCTGGCCCAGGTCATCCGGCACGATCGGAATCGTGAGAGGGCGGCCCGCCGGGTTTCCGGGTGTGTAGACGGCCACCTCGATCGCCTCACGCAGTCGACGCCGACGAGCTTCGTCCTCGGGGTCGGTCAGAGGACGGTCCCACGCGGCCGATTGCGCATAGCTGCACAGATCACCCTTTCGGTCGACCAGCAGCGCGGGAACACCTCGCACCAGGAGGTTCTCGATCAGGTTCAACGCCAAGGTCGTCTTCCCGCTGCCGGATCCGCCCAGGAAGACCGCGTGCCGCGTGAGGTCCGAGGTCGCGATCGTCACAGCCTCCCGGCGCAGATCCGTCGCATGACCGAGGACGATATCGGAAGTCGGGCCTGGGACGGGCAGGTCGATCACCGTCGCCGGACCCTTCGCAGCCTGGCTGCCCGCGTCGCGCCCTTCTCCTCTGCTCGCCGCCACGGCAGGAAGGGTCGGTGTCGTCACCACGACGGGCTTGAGGCTGTTCAACGCGAACGCAGCACTCAGTGACGGCACGCTGATGAGCGGCTTCTCGCTCCGACGCCATTGCTGAAAGCCCGGCTCGAGGCCCCGCTCTCCCTGAAACTGCCGCATCGCCAGCATCACTCTCCAGTCCGAGTCCTCGACCAGGACGCGACGTCCTCCGCGGGCGATGAGCTCGCCGATCTGCAGCGTGACCTTCGCCTTCGGTGACGGGGGAAAGTTGGTCGTTCTCAGAATGACGGGCCGCTTGGAGCCGGCGCGCTGCTCGAGCTCGACCACTTGCCGTCCCAGCCCCCCGCCGCGGGCGCTCTTGTTGCACACCCCGACGCACAGCTCCTCGACGGCCTCTGAGCCGGCCATTATCTCGACATCGAGCCAAGCCCCGGATGGCTTGACCGAGAACCGATGCCCGGTCTCCAGCTCCTCATTGCAGGACTCGATCGCCCATCCGAAGAGGTGCGCCAGCTCCGCCTCCTCGACCGGAACGTCAAAGTCTCCGCTGGTGTTCAGATCGTTCCAAGCCTGAGCGAGCGCGACGGCATCCGTCGACGGGGTCGGGCCTGTGGGCGGGGACGAAACCTCCATCGGTTGAGCGCCCTCGATCAGGCCGCCAGCCTCCACGCAACGATCGCGGACCTCTCGGCACCAGTCGAGCACATCACGGGTTCGCAGGTTCTCGTGCTGCTCGATCTCTTTGGCCGTGAATGGAAACGTCGGATCGGCCTCGTCGAAGTCCGCCTCCATCTCCTCGTAGAGGCAGAAGAGCCGCTTCTCGATCATGCGGGCGATCTCTTCGCGAGATCGGGCGCTCGTCAAGACGACCGGTGCGGGATCGTTCTCGATGCGATCGACCATCGAGCGTGGGAGCTTCTGGCTGAGCTGCGAGTAGTAGTCTTCCAGACAAGAGATCACGACGATGCACGAGGGCGTTCGGCTCACGACCTCCGCGACCGCACTCATGGCCCTCGGAAAGAGCTTGTCCGACTGATCGAGGTTGTACATGTCTTCGAGCTGATCGATGCACAGCACGAGCGCGCCGTTCTCCACTCGGGCGATCAAGGTCCCGATCTGCTCGATCAGCGCTGCCGCGTCCTCTTCGCGCTTGCGAGGCACGATGCCGCCGAGCAGAGCGCGGTCGAGCATGCTCAGGTCCTGGCAGCGGAGGTACCGCAGCACCCGTCCCTTGATGCGCGGATCGTCGCGTTGAAGATAGAAGAGCGCTCGAATCAGCTCCAGGTCGAGATCGCCGAGCCCACTCTGCAGAACGATGCGATCGGCGAGCCAGGTCACCTCACGGGCGAGCTCGAGGCCGGTCAAGTCCGCTTCCCGCAACCGCTCCAGGCGATCGGGTGGAATGACCGCCGGCTCCTCGGCGATCGCGTTCGACAGCCGCCGCAAGCCCGACATCGGGCCCCGCTCGGCGTCATAGGGCTTGTCGAGGGAGTCGATGAGATTGCCGAGCATGTACCGTGCATAGTTCTGCACGACACTCGTCATCTGCAAGTAACCGACGTAGCCCTCACCGCGCGAATGCACGCCGTTGCGAAAGACACGCATCAGATGCGTCTTGCCGCATCCCGCTTCGCCCTTGAGCAGGAGGATGCGACCCAGCACCTCCTCGCCAGGAGTCGTAGCGCGATTCAGCAATCGATCGAACACCTCCCTCGCACTGCCGTGGATCTCCGGAACATCAAAGGGATCGACGGTCCAGATCTGCTGCTGAAAGGCGACGGATTGAAAGACCTCGGGTGCCTTGTGCGAGCAGAAGGCGGCAGTGCGATCGATCACGATGACCTCCTAGCGAACGCGCACGAAATGGAAGCGCGCGTTGAGATACTCGGTTTCGGACTCTCGAACGTCGTCCGGATTCATCGCCTGGACGAGATCGGCGCGGCTCAGCGACAAAAGCCCCATGCGGTTGGCCTCGGCCAGGTGGCGCTTGAACTCCTCGGTCCCGTCGCGCCGAAGCTCCGGCTGAAGATTCCGCCAGACGTGCGAGATGAACACCTTGTCGCCACCAAAGCGGCCCGACGTACAATGCCGCGCTGTCTCCTCGACTCGTTGCGCGAACTCTTCGATCGAGAAGGCGGTCGCGGGCGTCTCCGGCTGGCTCGTCCTCCCAGATTCCTGTGCCTCCGTGGCTCGCGGCGGCTCCGATGGGCTTGCGACGGCACTCGATCCTCCGCGGATCCAACTTCGGATCGTGGCATTCCGCAGCTCGACCGGCTTGGCGTTCCGGGCGCCGATGCGAGCGATGGCGATCTGGTTGATCGCATCGTTCGGCTTGCTCACCGGCTCGGGAAGCTCGTGGCTCAGCGCCCATGCCTGGACGCGCGTGGCATTGAACGGCTCGGCAGTCGATCGACCGAGGGATCGCCAGGCGAGGGCGTCGCGCGCTTGGATCGCGGTGGGATAGTCGTCGATGGGCAGCTCGTAATGCCTTCGCAAAATCGCCGCCCGCAGCCCTCCGACCGTTCCGATCCGCTGCAGCGCCCTGGGTGAGAGCGGCGGCGGAAGCTCCAGGGCGCGGGCGATCAGGTAGCTGCTCTTGAGCTTGGCCCAGGCGAGCTTTTCGGGCAAAGACGGGACGCGCAGAAAACGAAGCGCCGTCTCACGGCCCGACGAGGTCAAGCGCAGATGACGGCGGCCCGGGCGCTCGACCTCACCCGCCAGAACGAGTGACTCCACCGCCGCGTCGAGTGTGGTCTCGAACTCGCTCGCCACTCCTTCGAACCAGTCCTTCAAGTCCGCCTTGATCCTCGAATGGAGCAAGCCGTTCTCAGGAGCAATCAGCAATCGGACACCAACCAGCTCTTCCAATCGATCGCGCTGCACTCTGACATCCTCCCTCATGAGCCGGCCAAGACATCGCGCGGCCGACCAAACGGCAGCGCTTCACGAATCGTGGCCAGCACCGTCTCCAATTGCACGACGACATCGTCGGCAAGAAAGCGAAGCACCAGGAACCCTCCACGCTGAAGCGCGAAGTCCTTCCGCCGATCACGGCGATAGGCCTCCGGGTCCTGGAAATGGTAATAGCCGTCGACCTCGATCGCGACCTGTCTCTCGCGATCGAGCAGATCGATCTCGCGCTGCCGTGCCTCGCCCGGCAGCTCGACGAGACCATTGAGCTCGAAGCGGCCCGCGGTCTCCGGGAGCATCCCGAGGAGCCGGAAAAGGAAAGCCTCCGCCGCACTGCGCGCTCGCTCCTCCCCCTCGACGTCGCTCACTCCCTGGCTGGCCGAGACGGCGCACTCGAACGAGGCGACGACGTCCTCGCCCGCCCCCCATTGCGCCAGCAGTGCCCGCGCCTCGCCTCCCCGTTCGGAGTGGAGCGACGTCCTGGCTTCCATCTCGTCCTGATCGGAGGTGAGCTCGACTCGCCCTTCCCGCACCATCGCTCGCATGCGAGATTCCGGCCCCGACAGCCACTCGTCGAGGTAGCTGCCCGTCACCGCGATGCCAATGTCCACGACCGGTACCTCCGCGGCGAGATCGATCAAGACGGCGAGGTCGGATTCCCAGCTCCTGGCACCCTCGACATTCCAGAGCAGTGCCGGAAGGACGACGCCTTCGAGCTGGATGAGCGCGCGCTGGATGTCGATCACGTCCTCTCTGCTCTCGCGCAGAAGCTGCGTCTCGAGATTCGCCGGGCTCATCTCCATCCAGTCGAGCACGGTCTCCAGCAGCCACTCGGGCAGCGGGCAGCCGTGGTCCTCCAAGTACAGCGCGAGCTGAGCTCGCCCCTTGGACCGGAGCCGCGCTTCCCGCTCCGGCTGATCGAGGCCCGACCGATCGTCGAGGCTGGCCAGACGTGCCGGCCAGTCGTTCTCGAGGATCAAGCGTCGAAGCCACTCACGACGCGGATCGAGCGGCGACTGAAGGACGACGCTCTCGGATCCTCGAAACCGGGACCAGACCTTCCGAGCCGACTCGCGATCACCAACCAACACCGACAATGCCGGAAGTCCTTGTGTGCGCCGCCAGGCGTGGCGCTCGAGCCTTGGGGGATACGAACTCACGCCTCACTCCTGAGTGAGCGAAGTTGCTGGCCAATGGCCCCAGTGGACCGGCTTACGAAAGAAGGGCCGCCGCGGCGGCCAATGATCCCGAAGCGAGATGACCCAACCTATCTTTCGGGTGCCGTGACGTCGAGGCTGGAGACCCGACGGAACCGTCGAGACCAACGGCACCTGCATCGACGAGCCGCCCGTCTACCGGCCCGAGCCTGACTGGCTTCGCCCGACTCCGAGGCCGCCCAGCGGCGCCGCCCCCAAACGAAGACGCTTCGACATTCGGTCACCCAGCGAAGGAGGTGCACCTGCAGGCGAGCTGGAACGCCGGTGCCGAAGACGCCGATGCGGCGGATCGGGCGAGCCGCGAGGTGCTGCGCACCGATGGCACCGGCAATCGCGGTCCGAACGTCGGTGAGATGTCCCTCGTCGAGCAAGGCGGCGACGGGCCGCCCGGTCTCCTGCTCGAAGAGCAAGAGGCGACCATTGCCCGACGGAAGACCGAGCGCGGCATTCCCGTAGAAGCCCGAGGCGATCTTGATGACGTAGTGCGCTTGTCCCCGAATGAACCCGTACTGGATGTGCACCTCTCCTTTCTCGAGCTTCAGCTCACCGACCGGTGGCACGACCGCCTGCCCTGAGCTGAGGGCCATGAAGCCTTCTTCGATGATCGGAACGAGGTCCAGACCGTCCAGCGCGCGCTCGAGGCGCTCTCGCTCGAAGATCTTCACGGGCAAAGCACCGCCTTCAGGGTCCGAATGTCGATGTTCCCACCGCAGAGGATGACTCCGATCCGACCGGACGCCTGCTCAGAGGCTCGCATGCGAACGGCGGCCAAAGCCATCGCGGCCGCCCCCTCGATGAGCATCTCCTCGGTCTCGAGGAATGCCTTCAGCGTTCGCTTCGTCTCCTCTTCCGGGACGACGACGAGCTCGTGCACGAGATCCCGCACCCAAGGAAACGTGATCGATTCCGGCTCGACCCCGCCGGCCGTGCCGTCGGAGAGCGTCGGCCCGGACGCCTCCTCGAGAATCCGCCCCGCTTGCACCGAGTGGATCATCACGGCAGAAGGCTCGGGCGAGCAACCGATGATGCGGGTTGTCGGCAGGTGCTCTCGGCAAGCGGCCGCAACACCCGAGATCAGGCCGCCACCGCCGAGAGCGACGTACAAGGCATCCGGCGCCGGGCCTTGCCGGGCGAGCTCGACCGCGATCGTCCCTTGTCCGGCCACGACATCGATGTCGTTGTAGGGCGAGACGTACTCGAGCCCCTCCTCCGCCGCACGAGAACGTGCCACCGCCTCGGTCTCGGCCGAGTCGGCACCCCGAACCTCGATCTCGGCGCCGAGTCGCTGAATCAACGAGACCTTTCCCCGCTTCGCTCCTTCTGGCACGAAGATACGGGCCGAGATGCCCAACTTGCGCGCCGCGAAAGCAACGGCCGCACCATGGTTGCCGGTCGAGGCCGCGATCACGCCGCCGGTTCGTCCCGCTTCCTGTAACGCCAGGAGCTTGTTGCAGGCGCCGCGCAGCTTGAACGAGCCCGTGAACTGCATGTTCTCGCACTTGAGCCAGAGCTCGGCGCCCATCTCCCTTTCGAGGAAACGTGACTGGACGAAGGGCGTCTCGTAGACGTGGGCCCGGATTCGCGCCTGCGCGTGGTCGACCCGCTCGGCGAGATCACTCATCAGCCTGCCTTTCTCGATTCGGCCTGCACGAGCTTGCACACGCCTCGCGGAATCCGTCGACTCGACTCGTCTTCACCGTCCAAAGAAAGCTCGCGGCCAGCGCAGGTCGTCGGCGTGGCTACGTCAGCCTCGAGAGCAGAGCCGAGGCGAGGCCGAGGACGAGAAGGAAGCCGCACATGTCGGTGATGGTCGTCAAGATCGGTCCCGAAGCCAAGGCCGGGTCGAGCTTCAGGCCCTTCAAGAAGAGCGGCACCGCACCGCCGATCGCGACCGCGATGACCGTGTTCATCATCAAGGCGGCACCAACGACGCCTCCGAGATAGATGTTTCGCTTCCACGCATAAGCGACGACCCCGATCAGCAGCCCCAGCACCAAGCCGTTGATGACGCCCACGGTCAGCTCCTTCGACAGCACGCGCCAGACGTCGCTGGGTCGGCTGACCCCGAGCGTGAGCTCGCGCATGCTGACCGCGACGGCCTGGTTTCCCGAGCAGCCGCTCATGTCGGAGATGATCGGCAGGAACACCGCCAGCGCGATGACGGCCTCGAGCGTGTCTTGATAGAGAGCGATGACGCTCGCCGCCGCGATATTGAGCACGATGTTGATGCTGAGCCAGGCGAGGCGGCGCCGCGAACGCGTGACCCAGGGCATCGAGCGCAGCTCTTCACCGCCGACGATGCCTTGCGACTGGCGGAATGCGGCGTCGGCCTCTTCGAGCAGGGCATGCTCGACGCCGCGCCGCTCGACGACGCCGACCAGCTCCCCCTCCGCCGTGACGACCGGCAGCCCGATGAAGGGATGCTCCCGAAATACGGCAGCCAAGTCCTCCAAGGGCAGGTCGTCTCGAAGCGTGATCGGCTTCGCGATCATGATCTCCGTGAGCGGCGTCGCGCGCCGGGCCAGGAGCACCTTGCGGAGGGGCAAGACGCCGACCAGCCGCTCCTGCTCGTCGACGACGTACGAGTACTGGATGTTGTAGTCGGCGTACTCTTCGGAGTGTGCCTCGAGATCGGCCAGAACGTCCCGGACCGTGAGACGAGAGTCGTAGTAGAGATACTCGGTGACCATGATGCCGCCGGCGACGTCTTCGTCGTAGGCGGCCAGGCGACGCAGCTCTTCGCGGTCTTCGTCTTGGAGCTGCTCGAGAATGGCATCGGCCTCGGCCGTGCCAATCTCCTTCAGAAGATCTGCTTGCTCGTCACTGGGAAGCTCTTCGAAGATCCGAGCCGCGGTCTGCGAATCGAGATGCTCGATCGCTTCGACCGCCTGAGCCTCGGGCAAGTGCTCGATCACCTCGGCCGCGTCTTCAGGGCTCAAGATCTCGAGCAGCTGCTCGCGCTCGTCGTCGCTCAGGCGCGACAGCTCCCGAACGACCGCGACTCCCTCGACGGCATCGATCCACTCGGTACACGCCTCGGGATCCGCGCTGGCGATCCGCTCAGAGAGCGATTCGGGGCTGACCTCTTCTGGTTGCGATGGGACTTCGGAAGGCTCCGTGATGCTCAACTCGACCTCTCACCAAGTAATGAGTAAAGGAAGTCCGACCGGGTCGCAGAGGAGGCCGATCGGGAGAGCAGCCGATGCGGCAACCTCGACGCGCCCCTGGCCTCCCGACTGGGAACGCCGAGTCCAGGCGCCCTACTCCGGAAGCCGCAATCGGGGCTTCGGGGCGCTCGCTCGGATGCTCGGCGAGGATCGTCGCATATCGTGGCGACCACGAGAATGGATCGTCACCGTCGGCGCGCCGGTTTTTCAGGAACGCCCCATGCCATTCCGTCGGCTGGCGGCCCTTCTGCCCACCGCGTAGGATGAGGCCGTCCCCCTCTTCCACCGATGAAAGTGAGACTCCATGCGCCGCAGCGCCGCGACCCTGCTCTTCCTGACCACGATCGCCACTCCCGTCTGGGCACAGCTTCCGCTCCAGAGCGGGCCGAGCCAGGGTCGCCTTCTCTGGCTGCGTGCGGACCGCGGCCTCGAGACAGGCGTCTCCGACCTGGTCTCATCCTGGTCCGACCGCTCCGGCAACGGCGTCACCGTGACCCAGGCCAACGGCGCACAGATGCCTCGACTCGATGCGATCGGGCCCGGTGGCCGGGCCGCCCTCCACTTCGATGGCAACGACTTCCTCGCCCGCAGCTCGGGGATGCCGACGGGAAGCTACACGAAGGTCGCGGTCGTGGCACTCGACGACACTGCGAGCAACAACAACGTCCTCTCCGGCGCCAGCGAGCACGCGATCTTCTTCGGCTTCACCGACCGGGCCATGATCTTCCACTCCGGAACTTTCGTGACGAGCTCGGTCAGCACACCGCTCGATGCTTGGACGGTCCTCGTCGCGAGCTACGATGCACAGACCGGCCTCGGAACGCTCCACCAGGACGGCGTGCTCGTCGGCACCGGCACCGCCGCCGCCCACGGCGATCCGACTCTCCAGATTGGAGCCTACGGCTACGGGAACTTCCTGCGTGGGCACATCGCCGAGCTGATGGTCTATGACCGTCTCCTGACGGCCCAGCAGCACACGAGCCTCAATGCCTACCTCCAAGGCCGCTATCGAGCCATCTCGTTTCCCGAGGTCGCGTTTGCGGCGCTGCCTCGCTCGGGCCAAGTGCTGGCGCGCGACCTCACGACGAACCAGGCGGCGGTTTCAGTCTCCGGAGTAGTCCTCTCGCCGGGATACGACTCCCTCGAGATCCGGCTCCTTCGAAACGGCCAACCGTTCGCTTTCGCGAGCCAACCCCTGAGCTACACCTTGGGCCTGGCGCCGTTCAGCCTCGAGCGTGAGATCGATGCGGAGCTGGCCAATTACGAGCTGCGCGTGTTCCTGGTTCAGGGACCCCGACGCATACCGATCGCCAAGCGCACGAGCGTCGTGGCGGGCGACCTCCTACTCGTGAACGGGCAGTCCAACGCCGTCGCCGCCGACTACTGGGCGGAGGGGTTGGCCAATCAGTCACAGAGCCCATGGATCCGCTCCTTCGGGAACGCCACGCTGGGAACCGACGTGAGCCAAGATCTGCATTGGGATCTCGCCGAGGCTCTGGCGACCAATCAGCACGCCTCCGTCGGCGCCTGGGCCCTCCGGCTGGCAGAGCTGCTGGTGGTCGATCAGGGGATCCCGATCGGGCTGATCAACGGTGCGGTCGGAGGCACAGCCATCGCTCAACATCAAAGGAACGACGTCAGCCCGACCGATTCGAGCACGATCTACGGTCGGTTTCTCTATCGCGCCCGGCAGGGCGGCCTCGCGATGCGTGCGCGCGCACTCCTCTGGCATCAGGGCGAGTCCGACGGTGAGAACGCCGCCCATTGGCAGAGTCAGTTTCAGCTGCTTCACACCGATTGGCAGCAGGACTTCCCCGCCCTGGAGAAGCTCTACGTCTTCCAAGTGCGCAAGGGCTGCGGCGTGGGTGACGTCGGGGTGCGCGAGGTCCAACGGACCCTGCCGGCGACCTTCCCCGACGTGCAGGTCGTGTCGACCACGGCCGCGCCCGCGCACGATGGCTGCCATTTTCTCTACGTCGGATACCGCGAGCTCGGAGACCGCGTCGCGCGACTCGTCCTGAGAGACCTGTACGCGGGCAGCGATACCCAGAATATCGATCCCCCGTCGATCCAACGCGTCGAGTGGATCGATGCGAATCACGACACCGTGCGACTGGTCTTCGAGGACCCGGACGACACTCTCGTGTGGCAGGCAGGTGCCGAAGCACACGTCCTCCTCGACGATGGCACACCGGTCGTCTCGGGGTTGGTCTCCGGGAAGACCATCCTCTTGCAGCTGGCGGCCACGAGCACGGCCGCGACGATTCGCTACGACGGTCATGCCTTCGACGGCCCTTGGATTCAGAACAGCCGCGGCGTCGGCGCCTTGACCTTCTTCAACCTACCGATTCAATGACGCTCGAATGCTGACGTCCCCGAGCCCGGGCGCCCGGGGAGCTTCTCGATCGGAGCCGCGCGCCTCACAGGCTATCGATCCGAGGTCTTGGGCACGATGTCGGTCTGGAGCGCCGGGTCAGCGGCCGGAATGTAGGTCGTTTCGAGCCCGAGCTCCTGGCGCACCAGGTTGGTCCCCTGCGCGATCGCGGTCGCCTTGTAGAATGCGATGTCTCGGTTGCAGCCTTGGCGGCCGAACCCACAATCACTCGAGACGATGAGCTGCTCCGGAGCGATGTGCTCGAGCGCCTTGTGGATCCGCTTGGCCACGTCGTCGGGCCGATCGACTTGAAGCGTGCGATGGCTCACGGCACCGACGCAGATCTTCTTGGGCAGCTTGCCCTTGAGCGAGCCGAAGAGCTCGATCTCCCTGAAGCTCCGATCGGTCATCTCGACCGTCCACACATCACCGCGACACTCATTGAGATACAGCTCGAAGCACTCCTGGTAGCTGTCGTTCTCAATGACGCGTTGCATGTTGGGATTGCCCCAACAGGTGTGAATCCACAGCTCGATGTCCTCGAGCCCTTGGACCTCGCGGTTGAAGGCCTCGAGCATGAACTTCACCTCGTCGCTCTGGGCGCCGTAGGTGTTGGCCCAGAAGTGGAGCGTCGGCTCCTCGATCTGAATGACCTGACAGCCGGCGTCCTTGAGCGCCAGCAGCTCCTTGTTCATCGCCTCAGCCATGTCCCAGATGACCTGACGGTTGTCGCCGTACTTGGTGGTGTGAATGTCGAGGAACAGCCCCATCACCTGAGAGCAGCAGGTGCCGAATCGAACCGGCTTTCGGGTCTTGGCCTGGGCCAAGCGCCAGATCTTGGGGTAGTCGAGCGGACGATGCTCGATCTTGTCGACCACGCGCGGCCAGCGCCAGCCGGTGTAGATCTCGTTCAGCAATGATCCCGGAGGGTAGCGCAGCCAAGGCGAGCGCGTCTCCTCGGACTGGAGAGTATCGCCGGAGAGCCCCGACCAACGCTGCAACGGGTAGTGATGCCACGAGCGGCCCGCCATGTCGTCGTCACAGTGCAGGTCCCCGTGTGTCAGGATGTCGAGGCCGGCCCGCTCCTGATCGGAGGTGATGGTCGCGAGCGCGTCGTTGTACTTCTCGCGATACTGCGTATCCATCATGCACGTGTCGAGCGGACGCCCCCACATGCTCATGTCGAACCACCGGGGCCGCGGCCAAGAGCCGGTGACCGTGCAGGGAAGGATGCGATCCTGGGTGACGGTGTACATCAGGGTTCTCCTCGGCCGATGCTCTTCGCCCTCCGCCCGGGCTCGATGGCCGAACGGCTGTCGCTCGAAGGTGCCGAGGATACGCCGGAAGGGAGAGCGGCTGCAAGACGCCCGGCGAGAGCCGGGCGAGAGCCGGGCGACATTCGGTCAGTCGCCGCGCGCTTCTTTCGACCCGAACCAGATCAAGAGCGGCCGGCGCAGCCGCCCCGGCATCGGTATCCGCTCGAGCAAATCGACTTCTCCGGATCCGACGACCCGCGTGACTCTCAGGCTCGCGAGAAGCACGACCAAGAAGGCTCCGCTCACCAGGACGAGATGCCCTGGATGTTGGATCCAACCGCGCACCGGGAGAAACACGAGGAGCGGAATCATGGCGAGACCCAGCCTCCAGACATAGCGCCACGGGAAGCGCAGGCCGGGGATCACTCGACGACCGACTCCGTACATCAGTAGGTCGCTGACCAAGAAGGTGATCGCGACCGCCGCGAAGCCTCCCCAGATGCCGAAGGGTGGAATCAGCAGAAGGTCGAGTGCCACATTGCAAACCGCGCTGACTCCGGTGACTCGGAAGTTGATCCCGGGCTTCTCGAGAACATAGAGCGCCATGCCGATTGGCTGACAGAGGAACGTCAACCAGAAGACGGCAAAGAAGCCCGCGCACAGCAGCGCGCCCTCGCGCATCTCGTCACCGTAAAGGAAGAGGAAGACACGATCGAAGAACAGCAGACCGAAGACCGTGATCGGAACCGTGATCAAGAGCAGGACGCGCCAGTATCGATCGATCAATCCTGGCAAGCGATTCGGATCGCGCACGTGGTAGGCCGACCAGGTGGCGAGCACCAGAGGCCAGAGCGCAGCCGGCACGAACTCCATGAAGCGCTGGGCGAGATTGTAGGCCGCACCGTAGTAGCCGGCTTCGGCTTGGGGGCGAAACAGGCCGAGCACCAACGTCTCGCTCTGTCGAAGCACGACCTGGCCGACGATCATCGTACCGATCACGGGCACCGCAAATCGCATCAAGCGCCGCAGCGGAACCGACGAGCTCGAGCGACCGCCGGGCGGAAGTCGACTCCACAGATACACCGATCCGAAGAGATGGACGCCGGCATAGACGCCGAGGACACCGAGGATGCCGCCCTCCAGAGCCAAGGCCACCGAGATCCCGACCAGCGCGAGCGTCTTCACCAAGATCTGCGTGAGGACGAGGTCCCGAATCACGAACCTCGCCGTCAGCGCCCCGGTCAGAGTCTCGAACACCACCGACGCGATGACCAGCAGCACGCCGAAGCGCACCGTCCCCCCTTCGCCCAGATCGAAGGCCTCGGTCAGCGGGCCGTCGAGCAGGAAGGCCGCCCCCGTGATGGGAATCCAGAGCAGGAGCTGAACGATGAGGCAACGCCGCACGAAGGGACGCACCGCCGGTGACGATCCGGCCTCCTCGACCTCGGGCACGAAGCGCGACTGAGCCGGTGTCATGCCCGCCGTGACCAAGATCAGGGCGAACATTAGGATGTTCTGAAGCACCGTGAAGGCGCCGAAGGTATCCGGGCCCAAGCCGCGGACGATCACCGCCGAGGTCACGATCGCGAACAGAGAGACCGCGACCTTGCCACCGATCTGCCACGGCGCCGCCCGCGTGACGCGATCACCCACCGTCGAGGACGCGCTGGATTCGGGCTGGGTCATCGATCACTTTCGCGAAAGCGGTCGCCGCATCGGCTCGTTCGAAGGCATCGAAGCGGTCACGCGGGCGCGACACCGCCTGCGAGACCTCTACTTCCTCCCATTCCTCATCGGACGTCCGTTGTCACGGCTTGAGACACAGCCTTGCAAAACGAGACATCCATACCGCTCCCCTCGGAGGCCCGACTTCACCCCAGCTTTGCAAATAGCCCCGCGCTGCGTGGCATGGTGTGGCGCACGTTTGATGGTGCATCATTCTTCGGAACGACCACGACGGGCGCCGAACAAGCGGACGGGAGAACGACGGTTGCGAGGCCTGAAGGGCCGGCGATCGAACAGCCCCAGGTGGAGGCGGCGCGACGCGCGAAGCGCGCCGCCGGAACCTGGGGTATTGGGGCACCCATTCTCCTCACCCCTCTCGACGCCGACGTTCGCGTGCCCTGAAGGGGCACTTTCCCTCCATCGTCCCGCGGTTCGTCCCCCCGTGATTGGCTCGAGGTCGCCCAGGATCCGTCGGCCGCCGATGCCGCCCTGACAGGGCTTGCGCGGGCGAGGCGTATGGTTTGAACGAATGAACGTCGACAACGTGAGCCCGGCCGCGAACGCCGGCGGTGAACGATGCCAAGCCGGGCGACGGCGAGGTGCGGGTGTGCGTGTCGTCGAGGAACACGGCCGAGTTGGCGGCGACTCATTCGTCGACCCTCGAAGCGGATCGAGCTCGCAGAAGACGCTAGACCCAGCCCCCCGAAAATCGCCTGGGCATCGAGCCTCGGCCGGTCGGAGCCGGTGCGGAGCCGGAGCGCCACTCCACCTGGAGCGTGGGTTCTGCCGATACCGAAGGACGCGGGCATTGGATCGCCGATGGACGCTCGATCGGAGCCATTGGTAGGATCAGGCAGATCCGAGAATCGTCCGAAAGGAAAGCCGCCGATCCGCGGCCCCCGATTCCGACCCGAGCCGGCGTCCGACATTCGAATTCAGCGCAGCCGATCAATCCGACGAGGTGAACATGACTCTTCTCCGGGACCTCCTCTCCACTCAACAGCCTCTGGTGACGGTAGCGCCGAATGCCACGGTCCGCGAAGCGGCCAAGAAGATGGCGAGCGCGAACGTCGGCTCCGTGGCCGTCATGGAGAATGAACGACTGGCGGGCATCTTCACCGAGCGCGATCTCCTGCAACGCGTGCTGGCCGAGGACCTCGACCTGGACGCCACGCCCATCGGCGCGGTGATGACGAAAGACGTCGTCACCAGCGAGGTCGATCTGGGCACCGGCAACGCCATCCATCTCATGCGCCGCCACAACGTCCGGCACCTGCCCGTCGTGTCCGAGGCCGGCTCGATCTTGGGCATGTTCTCGATCCGCGACCTGCTGCGCGCCGAGATGCAAGACCTGCGCGACTACATCGCTCGCAGCGAAGGCTGACCTCCCGGCCTCCGAATCGGAGGGCGGACTTCAGTCCGCTGGAGGGTCCTTCGCCGAGGCGATGACGAACGAAGCGCGGGATGCTCTTGCCGGCTCGTCTCGCCTCAGCGGACGACCGAAGCCGCCTCGAAGCGCGTGGATCCATCGAGCGACCTGCCACCCGACTGAACCCTAGCTTTGCAAGAAGCCCCGCGCTGCGTGGCATGGTGTGGCGCACGTTTGATGGTGCATCATTCTTCGGAACGACCACGACGGGCGCCGAACAAGCGGACGGGAGAACGACGGTTGCGAGGCCTGAAGGGCCGGCGATCGAATAGCCCCAGGTGGAGGCGGCGCGACGCGCGAAGCGCGCCGCCGGAACCTGGGGTCTCGGAGCCCCCTTCTTCGCCGCCGCTCCCGAGTCACCGCCCGCGCGCCCTGAAGGGGCGCCATCGGTGAACGAGGCCGCGGAATCCG
>JAJDCO010000080.1 GCA_029260795.1 Planctomycetota bacterium
CGAGCCAGCGATGGCTCCCGAGTCCACGGCCCATCCAGCCAACCCGGCGTTGATCGCCTCCCAAGTCTCGGGCTCCACCGCCTTGAACAGCTTGTCCAGTGTCGTGAAGTCGATCATCCGACCGCATCCTCCGATCCCGACAAACTCGCGGAGTGCCGCACTGTCATCGATGCGCACCACGGTCTCCCGCAAGGTCCACGCCTCGAGCTGCATCACCACGAAGATGCGAAGAACCTGCTCCGACGTGCACTTCGAGCCCCGCCCCTTCTTGCTCTTTCCGTAGTGCCTCTCGAAGTCGCGATGAACAAGGGAAGTCAGCTCAGGAAGCTCCTGAAGGAGCTCGTGGATCCTGTCGTATCGCTTATAATACTCCCGCGTGATCTCCAGCTCGGACTCGCGAAAGCTCAGAGCTCTCTGCGGATCACTCTTCAGACGCATGACAGGCCTCCCAAGGTCGTTGCTCGAATGAGTTAGAGTTCATTACTTCATACGAGCGCAACGCGGCTAAGGGTAGGCCTGTTTTATGAATCCTCCCTTTTTTCGGGGCGATCCGCCATTTTCAACAGAAACTAGGCTAGCAGAAGGCAGCAAGGGCCATTCGGATGCGGGGAAATGGTTCAAGAAGGGCGTTCTACGGGTGCATCCGTCAATGAAAAGCTCTTCCCTTAGTCAAGGCGACCTCGACAAGCTCCTGAGCAAGCTCTGGAGGGCCACCAGATGCGGAATGTATCACGCGGGTATGACTCGAGAAGGCGTCTACTTGAGCGGCGAGCCGTCGGACGCCGTGTCATTCCATCTCGCATCCGGCACGGTGATCATCAATCCGCACATACTAGTGAGGACCATTAGAGGGCACTTCGAGAGAATGATTGGCGATCTGAAAGTGGGAAAGGACGCAACCCTCCAGAGGAGCTTTCTGAAGTGGTTCGCGGGGTAGACGTGTAGGCCTCAGTTCAGTCCCAACGCCTTGAACGCCGCCTGTCGTAGATCGCCGTAGAAGATGGGGTCGACGTGTTCGAGGACATCCGGGTTGACCTCGAGGAACTGGCGCTTGTTCTCGATGGGGATGAGGGCTCGCTTGGCGCCATTGTCCATGGCGACTTGGAGAGGTTCGGTGAGGGAGCGGATGGGCTTGATGTTGCCTTGGACGCTCATGTCGCCGAGGACGAGGAGGCCGGGCTGGGGCTGGGCCTTGCGGAGGATCGAGTAGACGGCCACGAAGAAGGCGACGCCGATCTCGGCTTCGACCTTGTTGCCGATGAGGTCGATGACTTCGACGTGGAAGTCGGAGGTGTCGACTTCGCGGCCGACGCCGAGGTTGTTCTTGCTGCCGAGAAGGTAGCTGAACGCTCGCTGGACAGACTCCTTCATCGTGCCGCTCAGGCCTCCCGCGGCTTTGAGCTTGCTGGTACCGGAGGAGAGGCTGACCTCGATCCGGTAGAGGCCGACGGTTCCGTCGCCGCTCACGGACGCGGTGTAGACCGTTCCTGGGGAGAGTGGGTCGGTCGAGATCAGGTCGCGGCCCCCCTGCTCGGGGACGCCCACGAAGCGCTCTTCGCCTGTCTCGTTGACGACGTAGCTGAACGAAGTCTGGTAGTACTCGAACGATCCCATCTTCTTGAGCTGTTCTTTGACCCGGCGGCGCCCCTCGGTGGCGAGCTCGAGGATCTCGGACAGGTCGTCTAAGGAGACCTCTCCATGGGGGTGGAGGATCTTCACCAGGCCGGACACGGTTCGGCGGACGGCTTTGCGGTCGCGGGCGTTGAGGTGCGAGCCGAGCGAGAAGTGGTGGTCGATGATCTCGGTGAAGTTGTGCTTGCGGAGCTCGCGGAGGGCCTCGGCGAGGTAGTCGACGACGAAGCCGTAGTGGTCGGTGAAGTGCTCGTTGCGCATCTTCGGGACTTCCCAGCCGGGAAGATAGAAGTGCAAGCGGTCGATGAAGGCCATGTCGTCGCGGATCACGTCGGGCATCGGCGCGAAGAGGTGGCCGGTCTGCACCATCACGTCGATCGGCTGCTGCGTGTTTCCGAACATGGCGATGCTGGCGTAGCCGGCCATGGCTTCCTGGCCGCGCTGAAACTGGCCCGACTCGCAGTAGGTCTTCATGGTGGTGATGACCTCTTTCGGCATCTTCTGGAGGTCGGCGACTTCGTCGAAGCCAATCACGTCCCAGATCATCACCATGCCCTTCTGCTTGCCGGACATGTGACCAAAGAGGTTGGCGACGGTCGTCGGTCCCGTGAGCAGAGCCGAGTACGGCGAGATCTCTTGGACGGCGTAGCTCTTGCCCGTGCCTCTCGGTCCGAGCTCGACCAGGTTGTAGTTCCGTTCGCAGAGGGGGATGAGTCGGCACAAGAAAAGCAGCTTGAGCCGGCGCTCCATGACGGAGGGCTCGTAGCCCATGCTGCGGAGCATGAAGTCGATCCACTCTTCCGTCGTGAACTCGGACCGGAGCTGGCGATACTGGTTCAGGTCGAACGTGGCGAGCTGGATGGGCGTGAGCTTCTTGATGTAGAAGGGGGCCTTCTCGTCCGTCTCATCCCAGCTCATGTCGATCTGAGCCCAGATGCCACCTGTGAGGAGGCGATCGTACTCCCGCACGTAGTGGTCGGGGATGTGCACGAACTTGTGGCCGAAGTTCGAGACGTCGGCCCAGTAGCGCGAATCGACTAGCCTCACTTTCGCCTTGTCGATGAACGTGTGGGAGTTGTTCTCCTTGACCTTGCTCTGCGCCTTCGTGCTCTCGTCGGGCCGGATGTAGTTGTCGGCTAACGTGTCGTTGACGACCTGGAGGCCCATCTGGATGGCCATCTCGTCGCTCGAGGCACAGTACTTCCCGAGGAGGTACTCGAGGACGAAGACGGGGACGTTCGCTCCGACCTTGACCTTGCGGACGAGGTCCTTGCGGACCACCTTGCCGGCGAAGACGCGGTTGACCTTGTCGTCGAGCTCGTCGCGGGTGGGAATTTGTTCTGCAGTCATGTTCAGATTCCGAGCTTCACGGGAAGGTCGTCAGTTTGCGCCAAGACGGCGTCGGTTGCCGGGTCGAGGGCTACGACGCGGACCGTTGAGCAGTCGTCACGAGTAAGGACCAGTACCACATCCGCCTGGGTGCCGGGCTTCGCCTGAATCACCCCACTCGAGCGGTCCAGGTCGGCCCCGACGGCCATCCCTGCTTGCCCCACCTGCTCGCCTCCCGACAGCAGGATGACTCGCAAGGCAATGGATTCCTCCCCGAACAAGGAGCTCCCGACTGCGACCTGCACCGACAGGGTGCGGTTCGTCACGGCATCCGGCAGTCCGAGGAGCTGAATCGTCTCCTCTCCGGCGGGCTGGCTCTTCTTCGAGGGGATTCGCAGGCTCACGACGGGCACCAGGAGCTCCTGGAGGCTGATGCTGCCGTGGTGGAAGGTCAGGCCTCCTCCCGCCTTGAAGACGCCCAGCCCTGTGGGGAAGACAAAGTCGAGATTCGTGTCGTAGCCCAGCTCTGCGCCATTCACGCGCGCGGTACCGGGCGGGTTGGCTCCTCCGTGACCGATCCAGCAGCGCCGGTGGAGGTCGACCGTGTCCCCACCCGGACTCTCGGTCTTCATGTCGTCCTCCTTGCGAATGGAGAACTGATGGCCGTGGTCGGCGGTGATGACGAAGTTCTCGACGCCCGCCGCCGCCAGCTTGCGGATGGCTCGAGCGACGTTGCCGATGACGCTCTCCATGGCAGCACGCGCAGTCAGCTCGTCGACGTTCTCCCCGAGAGCGTCGATCTCCTGAGAGAGAACGACGACCAGGGTCTTGCCATCGACAGCCTTGCTGAGCTTCTTGGACGAGGAGGTGAGCAAAGAACCCAGCCCCATGTCGACGACGCCGGGCACCTTGGCCTTCAAGAACTTCAGCCGCTCGGAGCGGTTGCTCATCGTCGTGCCTTCGATACGAGACGCCAGGCCTCCCTTGCGCTCGACGACGGAGAAGCTCGCGGACGCGCCAGGAAGGAGGGCGGCCATTCCAACAGGAGTGATGGTCGGCAGGGCGGCGATGGCGGGACGAATCACGAGGTCCTGGGCACCATCGAGCTGACGCGCCAACTCGACTCCCATCTCGAAGCGCATGGCATCGACGAAGAAGTAGGCGACGGGACCTCCCATCGTCTGAACGACGTCTGGATAGACCCGGGTTTGCTGGAGAGCTCCAGGGACCGCCCAGGAGGCGCCCACCAGTGCCTTCGAGAAGCCGTCCGCCATCTTCTTGAGCAACTCCTCGTGCTCTCGTCGAATGACGGCCAAGCCCTTCTCGACCTCCGGGTCGTCATCCATCTTGGCGACCCAGCTCTCGAGGCGCCGGTGAATGGCATCGACGCGGTGCCACCCGCCTTCCGCCGAATAGGCCTCGACCCACTTCGCCGGATCCGAAGAGCCCGCGCTCACTGCCTTCTGGACCTTCTCAATCTCGCGTCCAAGTTCAGCGACGAGCCGACAGGCCTCCCATTGCGACTGTCGAGCCACGTCGCGATCTACCCAGAAGCTGCGCCGGCGCCCGGCTGCGATGCCCAGCGCCGCGTCGTACTCACGGGCTTCGATCCGGCTTCCGGCGTCAGCCAGGAGCGTGCGCTCCTCGAAGCGGAACGTATCGATCTGTCCGAGCTTGGCTCCACTGAGCCCAGCCTTGTCGAGTCCAAGTTGCTGCTCGACGCGCGTCGCCATCTCGACGTACGCGTTCGCATGACCCTCCCGCAGACTCCGGGCCACTTCCCTCAGGCGCTCCGAGTGTTCCTTCGTTGGCGGATCCGGAACCATCGCGACCGAGGTGGGTGGATCACAGGCCAGGTCACCCCGGAACTCGTTGACCAGCACAAACCGCAGCACCCGCTCCCGGGCGTCGGTCAGAGACTCTCCCGAGGGCACGGAGAGTCCCAATCGCGCTTCGACGAGCTGAAAGAGCTCCCCGGCAGCATCCTTCTCATGCAGGACGTCATCTCGGTCCGCCTCCGCGATCCACTGCGTGAGGATCGCTTCGCTCGGGGCACCATTGAAGACCGTGTGCAAGATCGAAGCCGTCTGCCCTTGGTCCCCCTGGCTGACGAACGAGACGACGTCGTCGTAACGGATGCTGGCTGGCTTCAGCATCTCGTCGATCTGGCCATCCGTGAATCGCTTACGCAGTACGAGGCGCGCGTGCTTGCGAAGCTGCGGCTCGTAGGCCGCGCCACCCTTCTCGAGCTCCATCAAGACCGACGTCTGCCGATCCCGCTCGACGCCCGGCAGGTACACGATCAGGGGATCAGGTTTGTCGAGATCGGCGATGGGCTCGACCGCGTGGCGTAGCCCGAAGTACGAGCCTTGGTACTGGGCAACGAAGGTCAGCCGATCCTTCACAAAGACGCGCGGCAGTCCGTCATAGCCCGTTCCTACCTCCTCCAGCTCTCGCTCGAAGAGGGGCTCGAACTCGCGGCGCGGGTCGTAGAACACGACGATGCTGCGCCTCTTCAGCATCTCGTCGAGCTGCTGGCAAAGGTATTCGGTGAAGGCGTCCATCAGCTGGGATCCTGGGCCAGGTGGTAACGGGTGCCCCGCTTCTGCCCGGTCTTCGTGACGCTGCCGTCGGCGAGGAGGGCGTTGATGGAAAGGGTCCACTGGGAGGCGGAGAGCCCGGCCGTGTCGAGGATGTCGGACTTGGCGGCGTTGCCGCCGAGCGTGGCGATCGCGGAGCGGATCTGGTCGAGGACGGTGGCGTCGACAGTGCGCGTGGAGGCGTTCTGGCGCGGAGCCGGGTCGCGGGGCTCCGCCGGGACGGTTGAGGACGCAGCGGCCTTGGCGCGGCGCGTCGTCGCCTTCTTGCGCCGGGGAGCTCGTCCACGTCCAGCGGCAGGCGCCGGGGCCTCCAGCAAGCTCTTCAGGGCGGCCTTCACGGCCGGTGATGTGCGCTCCGCGACGAGGGCTACGACCTCCTCGTCGGAGACCGTCTTCGGCTGCCACTTGCCATCATCGTCCTCGCGCCAGAAGACCTCTTCCAGCCCGTGGGCGATGGCGAGGCTGCGGTCCTTCGCGCACTTCGGCACTACCCGCTCCGGCCACAGGTGCATTGCCAGGTGCGCCCAGTCGTAGTTCCCCTTGTAGAGCTTGTCCCAGGCGGACTTGCACTCGTTCTGCCAGGCCTTGTGCTGAGGCACCAGGCGCCAGAGCGGGGCGAAGTTCAGGATCACACCGTCGTTGAGGTTCGGGTTCCACAGCGGCGCGACCCGCTCGACCTCGTCGCGGAAGGCACGCAGCTCGCCGACAAGAGTCTCCTGCGCGTCGCTCTCCTTGCGCTGGCTGGCGGTAGGATTGGGGCCGGCGTCCTGGGTGAGATTGGTGAGCTTGCGCTCCTCGTGCTGAAGCTTCGGGGCGACGTGGTCGTTCAGTAGGCGGGCGAGCGTGTCTTGCGTGAAGCGGTGATAGTAGAGCCAAGCGGAGAAGGAGGCCGACGGCGTGGCAAGCTGCCAGTAGACAGGACCTCCACGCTGTCCCTTTGAATAGCGAGCGACATGAGATGGGAAGAAGTCATGCCTAATCCAGTGTCGAAGGTCCGTCGCGCAGACATGCCTGCATGCCTGTTCTAGTTGGCCAACTACGGTGCGTACGTCGCTAGTAGATTCGTCGGGAAGGATGTCGCCCGGTGCACCAGGGTCATCAACCCTGATCATGCTCTGCTCGCCCAAAGTTCGGACACGCACCGCGGGCGGAATTTGAGCTAGTGGCTCAAACGCGGAGCCAACCGCAGGTTGAGTCCACTCACCCCATATTGCTCCTGTAGACCATCGCCCCAGTAGTATCCCAAGACCGATGGAGAGCAGACGACTAGCCCAGACTTCTAACTGGGCAGGTCCCTCAGACCATGGCCCTGTCGAAGCCAAACGCGGTTCTCCTACAACCCACTCTCGAATGACAGAAACGTCATGTTTAGGGATTGCGTACTCGCGCAGCAGCAGCTCCTCAATCTCCGCCCTTGCCTTGGCTACAGCCGTCTCGCCTTCAGCCACTAAGCGGCAAGCATTATCGATCCAGGTATCTACGTCGTCGCTGGAGCGTAGTCCTAGAGTCTTAAAATACCCGGACGTTTCGTCAAGCGACCAGAGTGCAGTTGTGCCGCGCCAACACTCTTGAGCAAGCTCCGCTAGCCCGAGTTTACCGCGCTCGGGGCTGAACTCGGGGGAGATGCCGCCGCGCGGTGGCTCGGTGGAAGGGCGAAAATGGCCTTGACGTGGGCTTTTTCGGTGCGTCAGACCTCGGCGCTGGTGAGGAGGAGAGGCGTC
>JAJDCO010000009.1 GCA_029260795.1 Planctomycetota bacterium
CCCGTGGATGCAAGGAAAGCGACCGAGCACGCCGCAGTCGACCTCGCTGCAGGTCGTCGAGGCGGCGCAGGAAGCTTGACGCAGCAGGCATGGGTAGATTCGGCGCCGCAGTAGATGGCTGGTGAGAAATGCGGGCTAAGGCAGGTAGCGGGTCACGACCGAGCCGGCGAGCTTCGTGACCCAGAGCGGCAGCCGCGTCCAGATCCTGCGCGGCAGCTCGAGGCGCGGGTTCGAGGGGTTGAAGGAGGGAATCTCGGCGGCGCCCACGAAGCAGTACTGATAATTGAGCGGCGTCGGCGTGAAGCCTTGGTTGACCTTAAACTCGGCCGGGCCGGTGTCCCTCCGGGAGCGACCGAAGTCAAAGCGCCGATAGCCTTCTCGAACGCCCTCTTCCATCAGCATGTAGTACATGTAGTTGTTGATCTGGAGCGCCCGGTAGGCCTGCAAGCCGCCCGAGAAGTACGGCATGACCAAGTCGCGAAAGAAGAAGGTCATCACGCCGGCAACCATCTGACGCTTCTGATACATGACGCAATAGAGGGCCGCGTCCTCGAACTCTTCCAGCAGGCGTGCGAAGAAGCTCTTCGGATAAGGCGGCGATCCGAGCTGACGCTTGTTGCGCGCGAAGAGGTCGTGGAACTCGTCGAGCGCTTCTGGGCCTTTGCGAACGAACGAGAGGTCTTCGTTGCGACGAGCCTTGTTCGTGGCTTGGCGAGCCTTTCGGGGCAGGATGGAAGCACAGTCTTCGGGCTTCTCGGGCAGGTCTCGGATGAACGTCACGTAGAGATCGTGAACCGGCCAAGCGAGCGGCAACCGCTCGATCTGACGAAGCTCCATGAAGCCGACTCGGCGTTCCCGCGCCAGCTCTTGACCGGCTTCGAGGAGTGCCAGACGCGAGTCGGCGTCGGCGGCAGCGGGGCCTCCGTAGACGCCATACGGGACCGAGACGAGGTTGCGGCCGGTGAAAGGCGAGTGCACTTCGAAGAGCGGCAAGATGCCCGAGACTTGGCCCTCACGCTCGGCGATGAAGTAATGAGGTCGATGTCGAAAGACGCGCTCGACGCTCCGGCGCCAACCTTGGCAGTGGAAGAGCGTCGCCTCGGGGGACTCCTGCGCGAATCGATCCCAGCGACCGTTGTCCTCCTGACCGGCCCGACGCACGATCAGCGTGCCCTCGGATCTCTCCGAGGCGTCGGTTTGGCGAATGGAGCGCATGTCTTTCATCGTCATCGAATCGGCCGCCCGGTCGCTTCCTTCAATCCGAGCTCGGGAGCTCGCAAAGGTAAACCCTCAGCTCGTTGAGGTGATAGTCGTAGCGGCGGGCGGCGATCCGCTCGATCAGGCGACCGAACCGGTTCACCCAGTTCTCGGTCGCATGATGCGGATCCTGCAGGACTCCCGACCGCCCGGCCTTCACGATACACCATACGCGTCGGCTGCGCCGAGCCACTTCATCCATCCGCTTCCAACCCATCGGCAGCTCGTAGGCATACAGCCCCGGCGCGTAGTGCTGGAGGTAGCCGTGAGACTCGGCCAGCACCGAATCTCCTGCCTGAAAGCCTTCCGCCACGAGCTGTGCCGCTGCCCGAAAGTCATGACGGTTGCCGTCCTGGTAGTACGAGATCAGGGATGCCAAAGGGAAGAGCAAGAACACGGCCGCCACAGCCCAGGCAAAGCGCGGCTGATGCTGTCGGATCACCTCGACCATTCCCGCGATGCCGACCGCAGCCAGCGTGAAGATGGCCGGTGCGACCGCGAAGGCGTACCGATGCCCGGTGCTGAACTGAAACGACAAGCCGATCAGAGCCAAGAGGGGAATGGCCGCCGTGATCAGCAAGAAGAGTCCCAGTCGATCCCGCCGCCACAACAGCACCACCGCGCCGACGAAGGCCATGACGCACAGGTGCGGTCCGATGTTGAAGATCAGCGCCGAGATCAGGTGCGTCGTGTCGTAGACCGCCTCGCGCAGCACCGACAGATCCCGGATCGCGATCAAGCGTTGTGCGGCCGGCAAGGCCAGCAAGCCCGGAATCGAAAGTACCAGCGTCGGTGGCAACAGCAAGCGGCGGTTGAATCCCGGCGGTCGGCGGAAGCCCGGTATGACCGCGATCACGATCACGTAGGCCACCAGCGCGCCCAGGACGAGCCCTCCCGAAGGATGGGCCAGCGTCCCCAAGATCACCAGGCCCAGCGAAGCCCACAGGGCGCGGGGTCGATTCCGCTCGAGCGCGTCGAAGAACAGCAGGGAGCCGATACCGCCGAACAAGAACACGGCCGAGTAGAAGCGCGCGTTCTGCGAGTGCAGCAGATGCCAAGGTGACAGCATCACGAGCAACGCCGCCCAGCGAGCGATGGCCTGTCGGCTGAATCGCGAGAGCACCCAGTAGATCGCCGGTACGGCGATCACGCCGAACAGAGCCGGAAAGAGCCGCGCGGACAGCTCGCTGACGCCGAGCCACTCGTAACTGGCACGGGTCAGCACGTACACGAGCGGATAGTGACGCACGCCCCACGGCATGCCCGCGGGATCGGTGAAGTCGACACCCAAGGCGTCATAGTGTGTGTAGATCTCGTCGCCGGAGAGACTCCAACGTCCCAGCCAGAGGAACCGGAGCGTCGCCGCCACCGCCGTCAGGCCCAAGAGCCAGACCCACGACGGCCGCTGCGCCTCGTCCACGCGCGCCTCGAAGAAGCGCAGCGCGTCGGACGTCGTCCGCTCCTCGCTCACGCGTCCTCCTCGTCGCCGCCTTGAACGCGGTCGATCTGGTAGTCCTTGATGTTCCGGCCCGAGGTGAAGATCACGATCTCGCCCACTAGCCCGATGCTGATCGTCTGCACACCGAGCACGAACAGCGCCACGCCCAGAATCAGGAGCGGCCGGTCGCGCAGGCTCTCGTCGTAGAAGACCTTCTCGACGCTGAGCCACCCGCAGATCACCAGGCCGATCAGCATGAAGAACGACCCGATCACACCGAAGAAGCGGAGAGGCTTCTTGGTGAACTTGGTGATGAACACCAGCACCAGGATGTCGAACACGCGCCGCGTGTAGACTCCGAAGCCGAAGAATCCCATCTTGCCCCACTCGCGGACGTGGCGCACCTTGACCTCGTCCACTCGGAAGCCGTGGCGCAACGCCATCACGGGCAGGAACCGATACAGGTCGCCGTGAATCGGGATCTCATCGATCACCTTCCGGGTCATGCCTCGGAAGTTGCAGTTGAGGTCGCTGAAGGTCGTGCGCGTCAGCCGCTTCATGAGGAAGTTGAAGAGCGTCGACTGCAAGCGATTCAAGAGGGCATCGACGCGAGGGCTCCGGCACGAGACGATCATGTCGCTCTCGCCGTTCTTCAGGCCATCCAAGATCTGATGGATCTCTTGAGGATCGATCTGGATGTACTGCGGAACCGTCACCAGCAGCTCGCCGCGCGCCGCTTCCATGCCGGCCGCGATCGCGACCGATTCGCCGAAGGCCTGCTTGAAACGAATCACGCCGACTTGGTCGGCATGGGTCGCCTTCAGATCCTTGAGATCCTGAATCAGACCCTCGTCGCCCTGGACACCGTCAATCACGAAGATGAACTCGAACGACGAGACCCGGGGCTCGAGCTGCTCCGAGTACTGCTCGAAGAGCTCCCGTGCCTCGGCCCGCCAATCCGTGACCGCCACGATCAGTGAAACCTCGGGTCGCCCCGAGCTCTCGGGCAGGTCCGTGGTCATCGCCTGGTGCGTCTCGTCCGCGAAGGGCTGCTCGACCGTACTCATGCCTCACACCTCTCGGTGCGCCGACCGCGTCGCGACGTCTTGGCGTGTCGGGTGAGCACACCCGCCGCCAACCGGTCGCGATCGCGCTCGGCACCGGCGATCAATCGCCGGCTCCCGCACCGCATATCGTCCGTGACTTTCATGACTCCTGAGCCAGAACCATCGGTTCCTCAGTAGACCTCCTTCGAGATGCTCTTGGTCAACCGACGCGACAGATTGCCCGACGCCTCGACGACGAGCTCACTCAAGAGCCCAACGAAGATCAGGTGCACGAACAGGATGAAGAAGAGGACCGCGATGGAAGGGAACGTAATGGTCCACAGGCGAAGGACCGCCAGATCGGCCAGCCCGGCTTCATCGACGAAGCCGACCAGCAACGAGAACAGGCTCAGCAGCAGGCACGGAACACTCAACAGCCCGAACCAATGCAACGGTCGCGACGAGAAGCGGAGCAGCATCTGCACCACCAGCAGGTCCAGGATGACCTTGAAGGTGCGCGAGATGCCATACTTCGACGTCCCGAAGCGCCGCGGATGATGTCGAACCACCAGCTCGCTGACCCGACCGCCGCCCGAGGCGGCGAGAGCCGGGATGAACCGGTGCATGTCCGAGTACATCGGGAGGTTTTGAATCACCTCCTGGCGGTAGGCCTTGAGCGTGCAGCCGTAATCGTGGATTCGAACCCCCGTCACGCGTCCGATCAGCCAGTTGGCCGCGATCGAAGGCACGCGCCGCGTGAGGAACTTGTCTTTCCTCTCCTTCCGCCAGCCACTCACGATGTCGGCGCCCGACTCGATCTCTTCGAGGAGGCGAGGGATGTCCTGCGGATCGTTCTGCAGGTCCCCGTCCATCGTGAACACGATCTCCCCGCGTGCGTGCTCGAAGCCCGCCGCCAGGGCCGGTGTCTGGCCGAAGTTGGTCCGAAAACCGATCAATCGGATCCGGGGCTCCTCCGCGCAACGCGCCAACACGCGCTCCCGCGTGCGATCCCGGCTCCCGTCGTCGATCAGCAAGAACTCCCACGGGAGATCGAGCTCGGTCAGCACGTCCACCACTTGGTCGACGAGGATCTCGATGCTCTCCTCCTCGTTGAAGAGGGGCACGACGACGGAGATTTTCGGGGATGTGGAGATCGGAGTCCGATCGGCTTCCATAGTCCGAAATCGTAACCGAAGGTCCAGGCGTCACAATGGAAAAAGGGTCGCGACGCCCCCCACAGGACGCCCCCTCCACCCACCCTATCGGCGCCCATCGCTCCCGGTCCTGCACGATTTCGCGGCCTCGGGTCTCACGGCCTCGAACCGCCCCCACCCGGCGGCCACCTTCGGAGCCCGCTCTCGGAGCGGGCTCCCCCGCTCTCGGGCCGAACGGACCGAAGCGCGCTCTTTCTCCCCTCGCCAAACGCTGTTAGCATGAGCGGTCCGGGACGCCTCCCCTTCACGGTTCGACCCCGGGTCCGCCTCGGCCGACCGCCGTTGCGCGCTCTCGCCTTCGGATCCCCACCGAGCCATCGACCGGGACTGCCCGGCGCTTTCTCAAGTTGGCGGTGACTTCGTCCGAAAGGAAGGCATGTAGAAATAATTCGACATGCCCGACCTAAGTCGGCTTCAGGTGGGGAGGATATGGACCACAGTCCCCGGATTCTCGTGGTCGACGACAGCCCGGAAGTGCGAGACGTCGTTTCGCGCGCTCTCGAGCACAAGGCCTTTCATCCGACCGTCGTTTCCGGCGGTCGTGAGGCGTTGGAGTGCTTAGCCGAAGCGCCTTTCGATCTGGTGCTGACCGACCTCATCATGCCCGAGATCGGGGGGCTCGATCTGCTCAAGGAGCTCACGGCTTCGGGCAGCGAGGCCGTGACGGTGATCATCACCGGCAAGGGCACGATTCAAGATGCGGTCGAGCTGATGAAGGAGGGAGCCTTCGACATCCTGGTCAAGCCGTTCAAGATGGACGAGCTGTTCCGGGTGGTCGAGAAGGCTCTTCAGCACCGTCATCTGCAACGTCAAAACCGAGAGCTCGAGCGCCGGCTGGGCCAGAGTGAGAAGATGGCGGTCGTGGGACGCCTCGCGGCGGGCGTCGCACACGAGCTGAACAACCCGCTCGATGGAGTGCTGCGATTCGTCAACCTCTCTCTCGAGCAGATCGAGGGCGACTACGTCGACGAGAATCAGCTCGAGCAGGTCCGGGAGAATCTCGGAGACGCCAAGAACGGATTGCGCCGCATGGCGGCCATCGTTCGCTCGTTGCTCCAGTTCTCACGCAACATCGTCGTCGAGAGCGAGCCGAAGAACCTGATCGCACTGCTCCAGGATGCCGTGTACCAGAGCTCGAGCTCGCTCGACCGACCTCTGCCTCGGGTCGAGATCGATGTCCCCGAGGAGAAGCTCGAGGTACCGAGCGGACTCTTCCAGGTCTTCACCAACTTGATTCGCAATGCCTACGACGTGCTGGGGAGCACCGGAAACCTCCGCATCCTCGCGGTGGCCGACGGGGACCAGATCGAGATCGTCTTCGCCGACGATGGCCCCGGCATCCCGGCCGAGCTCCGGGACAAGATCTTCGAACCGTTCTTCACCACCAAGGAGGTCGGTCAAGGGACTGGCCTCGGCCTCCCGATCTGTGCCCGCATCCTCGAGAGCTTCGATGGATCGCTCGGGGTCGAGGAGAACGCGGGAGGAGGTACGGCCTTTCGCCTCAGCCTTCCCCGGGGAGCGACACGAACCGGAACCGAGAACCCGTTAGAGGCTGCGACGCGGTCGGTATGACGACGGTGACGACGAGATGCGGGAGAGCGGACGCGAGTATGCAGCCGAGGAGTGACAGGACGTGACGAAGGCGGTTGAGATTTCGACTCGGAAGCGTGAAGTGAACAAGGCGATGAAGGGGCGCCTCCTCCTCGCCGACGACGAAGCGATCATTCGCAAGTCGCTGCAGCGCCTGCTCGAGGCCGAGGGGCATGAGGTCGTCACGGTCGAGAATGGACTGGATGCGCTCCAAGCTCTTCGCGAAGGCAAGTTCGACGTCCTCATCACGGACATCAACATGCCCGGCTTGGATGGCGAGCGCCTGATGCAGGAGGTCCACCGCCTGCACACCGACACCGAGGTGATCGTGATCACCGGCTACGGCACGGTCGACAGCGCTGTGACGGCCATTCGAGACGGAGCGCTCGACTACATCGTCAAGCCGATCGAAGACGAGCGGATCAAGATCTCGATTCAGCGCAGCCTCGAGAACCGCGAGCTGCGGTCCGAGAACGAGACCCTCAAGAAGACGCTCAACTTTCGCACCAACTACAAGAACATCATCGGGCGCGATCCCGGCATGCGGAAGATCTTCGACATCATCGACGCCGTGGCCGACACGCGCGCCAACGTGCTGATCACCGGCGAATCCGGGACCGGTAAGACGATGTTGGCCCGAGCCATTCACTTCAACTCGAACCGGCACCAGAAGCCCTTCGTCGAGGTGAACTGCGGAGCCCTGCCGGAGAACCTCCTCGAGAGCGAGCTCTTTGGGCATACCAAAGGCTCCTTCACGGGCGCCGTGAAAGACAAGATCGGCAAGTTCCAGCAGGCCCACCTCGGCTCGATCTTCCTCGACGAGATCTCGACCGCGACCCCGTCGCTCCAGGTCAAGCTTCTCCGCGTCCTCCAGGACCGAGTCCTCGAGAAGGTCGGATCGAACGAGACCATCGAGGTCGATGTGCGAGTCATCCTCGCGACCAACACCGAGCTGTCGGCCGAGGTGAAGAAGGGGAACTTCCGCGAGGACCTCTTCTATCGCATCAACGTGGTCGCGATCGAGATCCCGCCCCTCCGCGATCGCAGCAACGACATCCCGAACCTGGCCGAGTTCTTCCTCGAGTACTACAATCGTGAGAATGGCAAGTCGCTCAACGGAATTCACGAGGACGCCATGGCGCGCCTCCTCGCTCACAACTGGCCGGGAAACGTCCGCGAGCTGGAAAACGCGATCGAGCGAGCCGTCGTCCTCACCCGCCATGATCAGATCTTACCCGACGACCTCCCGAACGTCGTCGTCGAGCCGACGACCGACGAGATCCCCGAGCTCGACCAGAATGACGTCCTTCCGCTGAAGCAGGCCCTCGAGGGACCCGAGAAACGCATCATCGAGCGCGCCCTCAAGCTCAACAAGTGGAACCGTCAGAAGACCGCACAGATGCTGGACGTCAACCGCACGACCCTCTTCAACAAGATGAAGAAATACGGGCTCTTGGCCGATTGACCTCGGCCGGCGACGCCCTGGAGCCCTTTTGATGCCCGCCGACTTTCTGACGCCCCGACGACGCCTCTTCACCCCCTTTCGGCTCTTGCTGGGCTTCCTGGCCATCAGCTTGGTTGGGCTCGTGCTGTTCGTCGTCTCGCTCTCCAAGCTGACCGAGCCTCACCCGGCTCGCGATGGCCGAGGCTTCTATCGGGCCGGACGCTACTACTCGGCCATCCAGCAGTTCAACCGGGCTCTCCAGCTCGATCCGAACGACGCCTCGACTCTCTACTGGCGCGGCCTTTCCTTCCTCGCCACCGGCGACGCCGGTCGCGCCATCGACGACCTCGAAGCCGTCCGACGTCTCGCTCCCGACACCGAGCGCATCGAGGAGCGCTTGGGCCGCGCCTATCTCGAGGATGGGGATCACGCACGCGCACGAGAGATCTTCGAGCGCCTCGCCGGTGACGAGCCCGACAACCCGCGCGTCCTCCACCTCCTCGCCCAGACCCACTACAACCTCTACCTCGACCACCTGACCGAGATCGGCGCTCTGGTCGAGCGCTACGTCGGCGGCGACCTCGCCGCCGAGCTGCTGCGCGACCTCGAGCTCTTGGTCTTCTCACGGCAGGTGGATGAAGATCTCAGGGCGCTGCTCGAGCAGAACGAGCGCGTCTTCGACTCTTCGGGTGAGCGAGAGCTCACCCGACTCATCGAGCGCGCTCACCTTGCCATCGAACGATCCATCCCGCAGTTCCGCGCTGCCTTGGCCGTCCCCGAGTTCGATCCCAAGGCCGCCCTCAGCCTCGCTCGCATCTATCGCCGCCAAGGTCGACTCGGTTGGACCCGCGACGAGTGTGAGGATGCCATCCGTCGCTGCATGGACCCGATCCAATCTCTTCCGTTCCGTTTCCTGCTCGCGGCCGTCTACTTCGAGATGGGCGTCTTCACGCGTTGCGCCGACGTTTATCGCGAGACGCTTTCCCTGGCCGAGGACCTCGACCGCCGCGGAGGCCTTTCCGACGAAGCCCAGGCCGAGGTGAGCGATGCTTGGCAAGAAGCGATCGACCGCCTGCTGCCGGTGCTCCTCGAGCTCGAGGACTATCAGACGGTTCGGGAGCTCGCGGCCAAGCGAGGCGACCCCCAGAAGGAGCCGATTCTCTACTTCTATCTGGGAACCTCGGCGCTCAAGACTGGCGAGATCGAAGCGGCCCGCCAGTACCTGAGACGAGCCAAGATCGCCTTCGAGAACAAGCCCGCGCTGCGTATTCGGTACCGCGAGGCGTTCCTCGATACCTACCTCGACCTCGCCAACCTGGCGATCGCCGAGAGCCAGTTCGGCCAGGCCGAAAACCATCTCGCCTCGCTGCTCCAACGGGACCCCACTTCGGCCCGAGGCCACCTCGCGCTCGCCGAGCTGCGACGTCGTCAAGGAAACGAACGGGGCGCACTCCAGAGCCTCGAAGTCGCGATGTACCAGAATCCCGGCGAAGAGGAGCTCTTCCAGCGCTGGTGGGATCTCTGGACCGCGTCGTTCGTGGCCAAGGGGCTGCCGGCCGATGCGCCGCGACCCGACGTCTGGCGCTACTACTCGGTCAACTCGGGAAGCGCCTACATGCAGATGCGGGCAGGGCAAGCCGTGCTCGATTCCTTTCGGAACGAGGAGGATGCACAGCTCGCGCTCAAAATCATCGAGCGGATCTCGATCTTCCACTCGGATTTCCTCCCGATGAAGAAGCTCCAGGCAGCTGCTTTCCTCGCGCGCGGGGACTTCGAGCTCGCCCAGGAGCTCTTCGAGGTCGTCCTCGAGACGAGCCCTGAGGATCCCGTCGCGATCCTCGGCATGCGCGACTGCGCCATCGGCCTGGAAGACGCGGACGGGATTCAAAGCTGGAATCACGAGGCGCTCAAAGTCGGAGCGGACGACGAAGGACCGACCGCGCTTCTCGAACGCCTCATCCAGTCCGGCCGCACCAACCGCGCCCTGGCCTACTCGGAGCAGCTCCTCACGCTCGCGAACCATCGTTCGCTCGATGTCGAGATGCTCCGACTGCGGGCTCTCCTCGAAGAAGGAGCCATCGAGACCGTCCAGGACCGCCTGAGCCTGTTCATCGAGCGCGGCATCCAGCACCCCTCGTTGCTCACGCTGACCATTCGGACGCACCTGCGAACCGGCAAAATCGTTCGGGCTTCGGAGATGATCCGAAAGAACCTCGAGCACCTCGATGCCGAGTTCTTCCATGTGGCGCTTTCGGACATTCTTCCTGGCGAAGCGACTCCCCCGGCCAGCAACGTCGTCAAGATGGCCCTGGTTCGCTTTCCGAACGACGAGCGAATCGCCGACCAGGCCAGCCGCTACTTCCGCCAGATTCGATCCTATGCCGAGGCGGTCGACATTCTCCGCCGGGCAGCCTCGGGCGGAGCGCTCCCCACCCGCCAGCTCCTCGACCTCACCCTGATGTCGATCCCGATCGGCAAGCGGATCGCCACCGGATCGCCCGAGTGGCTGGCGCTCGAGAAACAGCTCGCCGCCAAGCCGAACACTCGCACTCTGCTTGCGATCCTGCTCGAGCTCTCCGGCGAGTCCGAGCGCGCGCTCGCTAGCCTGCCGAAGCCGAACGATCCGGCCCATCGCCGAACGATCCGGACCGGTTGGCCGAACACGATCTTCGCCGTTCACCTGCGTCAAGGCAGCTCCGGCCTGGCCGCCGACGCCTTAGCGGAGTACGGACCGCAGTTTCGCGACGGCTACCGACGCATCCTTGAGTACTGTGTCGCGGATGGCCTCTACAAGACCGAGGTCACCGAAGCGATGCTGGAGCTGGCGCTCTTCGGGCAGATCCCCGAGTGGGACATGGAAGCGCTCGAGAGTCTCGAGTTCCTCTTGTCGGTGTTCCCGGCCAACAAGGCTCTCCGGCGCCTCCATCCGCGGCTGCGCGCCCAGACGGGCGCCACTCCCGCCGAGGTGCTCGCCCTCACCAAGCAGCTCGCGGAGGAGAGCCCGAGCGCTTCCAACTACCGAGCGCTGACTGACCTTCAGCTCGAGCTCCGCCAGTACGGCGACGCAGTTCGCTCACTCCTCAAGATTCGCGAGCTGGGACATCCCGCACCGGACGATCTGCTCTCGATGGCCAAGGCGTTGGCTGGAGCCGGTGAGCCCTTGTCGGCCGCACGCATCTTCGACGTGCTGTTCCGATTCGACGAGCGCATCGCCACGGCCAATGCCGAGCCGGATCGCTCGTCCGCCGGGAGCCTCGATCAAGCGATGCCCAAGATTCGCCTGGTACCCGATTGGAAGAACATCGCACCCGAGACGCTGCTGACCATCGGCGAGCTCTTTGCCGACGGGCTCCCCGAGAGCCCCGTGCAGGATCCCGTGGAGCGCTTGCTACCTCCCCGGTATCCCGGCCGACGCGTCCTTGCGGGAGCCCTCCAGCCTCCGAGCTGGGAGCTGCTTCCGACGACCATTCTCGGCATCCTGCGTCGGCAGCCTTTGAACCAGAGGCAAGCGCTGCGAGTCTTCGATCTCCTCCAGACGCGCTCGAGTGCCGGTGAGAGGGCGATCTCGTTGATCGAGCGCCTCCTCAAGTCCGATCCCTCCTCGGTGCCCATGGCGGTCTTCAGTGTCGACGCCCGACTCTCGCTCCCGAACCCGATCACGGGCGAAGCGCTCGATGCTCTGCTGATGGGGACCGAAAGGGCGATCGACCGCGGCCGCCTCGAGCCGGAGCTGAGAGCGTACTATCTCGGACATCTCGCCGAGCTGCACCTCGACCACGGCTCAGCCGAGCAGGCACAACGCCTGCTGCGACGTGCCCTGGTGCTGACGCCTGACCGCCCCGCTCTCTATCGACTGATGGGTGAAGCCGCCGCCGCCCTCGGCGACGACCAAGACGCCGAGCTGGAGTATCGGACGGCGACCCGACTCTTCCCCTGGGACGCCGAGGCCTGGGCTCAGCTCGCCTGGTTCTACGGTGAGCAAGGTCTCGAGCTCAGCAAGGCCGCGCAGCTCATCGCGCGACGGCTCGTGGAGCAACCCGACGAGCCCGCCTTGCTCACGGGAATGGCGTGGATTCGTTACCAGCAGGGACGAGCCTTCGACGCGGCCCAGCTCGCCGAGTCGGCACTGTTTCGGGCACCCGGCTCGAGCCGGGCCGCCTTCGTGCTCGGGTTGGCCTCGTACGCCTTGGGCCGGCTCCAAGAAGCCGTCGAGCCGCTCCGCTTGGCGGCCACCGAGCCCAGCCAGCTTCGGGGAGACGACCTCGAGTACGCCAAGATCCTCTTGTTCCGCGCCCGACGTCGACTCGGCCAGTCGCCTGAGGAAGCCCGAGCGATCCGCCTGCCAGAGCTCTCGGCCGGCCCCAAGTAGTCGAGCTGCGGCCCCGAGAGCTTGGGCCCTTGCTCTCGAGGAAGCGCGCGCCTATACCCGGTGCTTTTCCGGGGAGTGCGCGATGCCCGATGGACCGGCGATCGAGATCGAGGATCTGAGGAAGCGCTATCGAGGCCTCGAGGCACTCGAGGGGATCTCACTCCGCGTCGAGCAGGGGGAGTTCTTCGGCTTGCTCGGTCCCAACGGTGCCGGCAAGAGCACGACGCTGGGAATCTTGACGGGCTTGGTGCGTCGAGATTCCGGTCGAGCCGATGTGCTGGGTCTGGACGTCGAAAAGCACTATCGCACCGTCCGCCGATATATCGGGCTGGCGACGCAAGAGTTCAACTTCGACCGCTTCCTGCCGATCGAGGACCTGCTCACCTACCAAGGCGGGTACTTCGGACTCTCACGATCTCGCGCTCGCGGGCGCGCTCGCGAGCTGCTCGATCTGTTCGGGCTCACCGAGAAGCGGCGTGAGACGATTCGCAGCCTGTCGGGCGGAATGAAGCGCCGCCTCCTCATCGCCAAGGCGCTCGTTCACGAGCCGCCCATCATCATCCTGGACGAGCCGACGGCCGGGGTCGATGTCGAGCTCCGCCACATGCTCTGGAGCATGCTCGAGGACCTGAACCGCAAGGGAACCACGGTGCTCCTGACGACGCACTACATCGAGGAGGCCGAGGCGCTGTGCAAGCGCGTCTCGATCATCGATCACGGGCGCATCGTCACGACCGGTAGCCCGGCCGAGCTGATCGCTCGGGAGACCGCTGGCACGATCGAGATCACCCTCGATGGCCCGCTGACGAGCGTGCCTCCGGAGCTGGCCTCCTTCGGGCCGGAGATCGATGGCGCGCGTCTTTCGCTTCAGGTGCGCGAGCCGAGCCGACGGCTGGGCGAGGCCCTGGCGGTCTTGCAGCGCAACGGCCAGCTCATCCACGACGTTCGAATGCGTGAGGCGAATCTCGAAGACGTTTTCATCCATCTCACCGGACACCCGATCGAGGGCCGTGATGGCCAATCCTGAGCTGACGACCCCGCCCCTACGACGCGGCTATGATCCCACCGGACTCCTCGCCCACTACCGGCGCGAATGCCACCGCTTCTTTCGCCTGTGGCGCCAGACGCTCTTCCCGCCGGTGCTGACGGCGACGCTCTACATCTTGGTCTTCGGCAAGAGCCTCGGCAGTCAGATTCGCGAGGTCGATGGCTTCCCGTACATCCAGTACATCTTTCCGGGCCTACTGATCATGGGCGTCATCAACAACGCCTACGCCAACGTCGCGACGTCGCTGTATGTCGCGCGCACCGAGCTCTTCATCCAGGACCTGCTGACGTCACCGCTCTCGTACTTCGAGATGGTGCTCGCTTACATCGGCGGCTCCGTCACACGTGGCCTCACCGTGGCAATGATGACGGCGGTCGTGGGATTTCTGCTCACCGGCACACTTCCGGCCCATCCCTTTCTCTTCCTCATCACGATCTTCTGCGTAGCCTTGCTGTTCGCCTCGCTCGGCACCATTGCCGCCCTGTGGGCAACGAGCTGGGACAATGTGAACATGTTCGTTCATTTCATCATCACGCCTCTCACTTTCCTCGGCGGCGTCTTCTACTCGATCAACATGCTCCCCGAGCCCTTCCGAACGGCCTCTCAGTTCAATCCGATCTTCTATGTGATCAACGCCGTGCGGTACTCGATCCTTGGCAAGAGCGACGTCAGCTATGGCCTGGCCATGGCGCTCCTCGCACCGTTGGCCTTCGCCGGCTTCGCCTTCTGCGTGCACCTCTTCCGCATCGGATACCGCATCCAGAGCTGAGGTGGCGCCCCTTCAGGGCAGCCCTGAAAGGGCACTATCGACAAAGAGACGGTCGTTGGTTCTTGGACGGACTCTTCAGCCCGCACGTTCCGCCTCGTGAAACGAGGGCTCTCCGAAACGACGGCAGCCCGGGTTGATCCTCCGGAGAGTCCATGTGTTGCCGGCCACGTCTGAAGCCGGGCATCCGAAGGAGCCGGGACGTCAGCTCGCTGGAGGGACGGATTCCCGCCGCTCGATGAGCGCGTCGAGCTCTTCGCGTAGGCGAGCCAGGACCTCGTCGTAGCCGAAGGCGCCGGCGGTCTCGGGTCCGCGCTTCAAGTTCACGTGCGTCGGACCGCACCAGAGACCCAAGTCCGCATCATCGGTTTCGCCGGGTCCGTTCACGCGGCAGCCCATGACGGCGATCGTGATGTCGTGCGACGCCGCGTACTCGGTCATCTCGAGCACGGACTCCGCGAGCTCGACGAAGCGCTCGTTCTCGACGCGCGAGCACGACGGGCACGAGATGATGTTGAGCCCGCTGCCCAAATCGGGCACCGACCGAAACCGTCCGGCCGCGATGTCGGCGAGGATCTCGTAGGCGGCCGCCACCTCTTCGGGCTTGCGATCATTTGGCAGCGTGAGTGACACGCGCACGGTGTCGCCGATGCCGGCCGCGAGGAGCTGCTCGAAGGCGACACGCGTCTTGATCACGCCCATCGGTGGTAGCCCTGCTTCGGTGACGCCGAGATGCAAGGGCACGTCCGGTCGCTGACTCGCGAATCGTCGATTGGCTTCGATGACCTTGGCCGGGTCCGAGTCCTTCAGCGAGACGCAGAAGCGCGTGAAGCCTAGCCCGTCCAACAGCTCGGAATGATCGAGTGCCGACTGCACCATCGCGCCGACCGCGTCCTCACCAAACTTCTCACTCAGCTTCGGATCCACGGAGCCACAGTTGACGCCAATTCGGAGCGCGCATCGATGCTCGTCCGCCACGCCGGCCAGGAAGGCGACCTTGTCACGAACGGGCATGCTCCGCTCATGATGGTGAAGGTGACCGGGATTGTACCTGAGCTTGTCGACCCAGGGCGCGACGGCGGTGGCGAGGCGGTAGCTCTCTTGAAGGTCGACGACGAGGCAGACATTCGTCCGATCACGCAGCGCCTCGAGAGCTTCGGCGTCCTTCGGACTGTCGACGGCCACCCGAACGAGGCTGGCTCCGGCTCCCCGCAATGCCTCCGCCTGTGCGGCCGTCGCCTTGACGTCCTGCGTCTTCGTCGCGCACATGCTCTGCACCGCGATCGGCTCGCCATTCCCGATGGCGATCGACCCGATCGGAACGCGGCGCGTCGGGTTGCGCTTCATGATCTCGAGCTCCGTGCTGACCTGCGGCTCATCACCGCCATTCTACCCGGAGCTGCTACGGCTCCGCGACGACGAGAGCTTTCGAGACGGGCTGGCGCAGGCGGGCACTCACGGTGCCGGTCACGAAGGTCACACTCGATCCGACCAGCGCAAACCAGGGCCAGGCGAGATCCGTTGCGAAGTACAGCGAGGTGAGGACAGCCAGCCCGACCAGAAGGCCGATCAGGGCATCGGGTTGTTGCGCCGTCTTGGAGAAGCGCCCCAGGAAGAAGATGCCCAGGACAATGCCGGTCGTGAACGAAGCGATGGCCAACACGCTGCCGATCACGCTGCTGGTGAGCTGGGCGCCGAGGATGCCGATGCCGATCTGAAGAGCACCGAAGACGAGGGTGCCGATCCGCGTCCATCGGAGAACCTGGGCATCGGTCGCCCGTTGGCGGCGCAGGGGCACGATCCAGTCGTTGACGGCGGCGGTCGCCGACGAGTTCAGCGAGCTCGAGAGCGTAGACATCGCCGCCGCGAAGACGGCGCCCAGCACGAGTCCCAGTACGCCCACGGGCAGCTCGGACACGATGAAGGTCGCGAAGACACGGTCCTTGGCCGAGGCCGAGAACGCCTCGGCCGGCGGGTTCTCGAGATAGAAGGCGTACAGCGCCGAGCCGAGGAGCAAGAATAATGCGAACTGAGCGACCACGACGAAGCCGCTCCCCTGCAGCGCACGGCGAGCGGCGCGCTCGCTGCGCGCGCAGAGATACCGCTGCACCAGCAGCTGGTCGACGCCATGAGTCGCGAAAGCGACGAAGGTGCCTCCTACGATGCCGGCCCAGAACGTCCAGGGGCTGGTGAGGTCCCATCCAAAATCGAACACGCGCAGCTTGCCCTCGGCACTCGCGACCTCGAGCACGCGGCCCATTCCTCCGGGTAGGCGGTCCAGCAAGATCGTCAAGGCAACGCCGGCGCCGACCAGGTAGATGCCGAGCTGCACGACGTCCGTCCAGACGACCGCACGCATCCCGCCGAGCGTCGTGTACACGATCGTGACGACGCCGAGAATCAGGACGCAGAGGCTGAAGCTCCACTCCGTCATCGCTTGGAGCACGAGCGCCGACAAGGCGAGGCGAAGCCCGTCGGCAAGCGTCCGCGTGAGCAAGAAGATGCCGGTCGCGATACGCTGGGTGGCGCCACCAAAACGCTTCTGCAGCACCTCGTAGGCGGTGACGATTCGACCGCGAAAGTAGTCGGGCAGTAGGATCGCCGCGACCAGGAAGCGACCGATCACGTACCCGAGCGGGATCTGCAAGAACCGAAGATCCCCGAAGTAGGCGACGCCCGGCAGGCTGAGAAACGTGACCGTGCTCGTCTCGGTGGCCACGATCGATCCGAGAACGGCCCAGCTCGGCAAGTCTCGCCCACCGACCGTGAAGTCGGATGCCGTTCGCTTCCGCGCTCCGATCCAGCCGCCAAAGGCTAAGACCACGAGCATGTAAGCCGACAAGATCACGAGATCGACTGCGCCGACGCCCAACTGCCCCTCCCGATTCAGGCCGCGCTGCAGATGACGATCACAGGCTACTCGGCCAGGCGAACGGGAGCAATGGCGGGGCGAATCGAGCACCGCGAAAGACGCAATTCCTGGGAACGCGGCCGGCACGGACGCACGGTCTCGGCGGGCGGGCCGCCTGGCGGGCCGCCCGCGCTCCCAGCAAGAAAGCCCTCGACGGACCGAGACCGCGAGCGAAGACGGCCATCGGGCAACGCCGAGAGACGCTCGTCTTGGGAAGGGGCCGGCTCGGCCGCACGGTTTGGGCGGGCGAGCCGCCCGCGCTCCCAGAATTCAGGCTCTCGTGCGAGTCCAGGCGGCAAGGAGCCCGAGCCGGCGAACGAAGACGGCGAATCCACCATCTGCCAAAAAACGCAATTCCTGGGAACGCGGCCGGCCCGGGATCGAGCCATTGAGCTTCTCGGGGGGGGGTTGCATCCGCGAGAACCGCTGATAACATTGTCGGACTCTCTGTCGCATCGGCGGTTTCGGTCAAGGCCGGGCCGCCTTTCCGCTTTTGGTTCCAGGTTTCGCCATGACTCGTGTCGTCCACGGACAGCTTCTCGGGACCGGCCAGCGCTTCGGTGTGGTCGTCTCCCGCTTCAACAACTTGATCTCCGAGAAGCTGCTCGCCGGAGCGGTCGATTGTCTCGAGCGACACGGCGTCGCCTCCGACGACATCACGGTCGCTTGGGTGCCGGGCGCGTTCGAGATTCCGACGGCCGCGCACCATCTGGCGGCGTCGGGGCGATTCGATGCGGTGATCTGCCTGGGCACGTTGATCCGGGGTGCGACGCCGCACTTCGATCACATCTCGGCCGCGGTCACGCGCCAGATCGCCGACTTGGCGGTATCGAGCGGCGTGCCGGTGCTGTATGGCGTGCTGACGACCGACACGCTCGAGCAGGCGCTCGAGCGGGCGGGCAGCAAGGCGGGCAACAAGGGAGTCGAAGCGGCGGCCGCCGCTCTGGAGATGGTGTCGCTCGTGCGCGAGCTCAAGAGGGGATCGCAGAAATGAGAAAGCGGACACTCGCCCGCGAGGTCGCACTCAAGTTCCTTTACCAGGTCGATCTCCGGGGAGCCGAGCAGCTCGCCGAGATCGAGCCCTTCCTGGAGGAGGAGACCGACGACCCCGAGGTCATGGTCTTCGCTCGGCAGCTGGTGCATGGCACCCATGCGCGCTTCGCGGACATCGACGAGCGGCTGCAAGGCGTCACCAAGAACTGGGACATCCAGCGCATGGCGACCATCGACCGCAACATTCTCCGCATCGCCGTCTACGAGATGCTCTGGATCAAAGACATCCCGCCCAAGGTCTCGATCAACGAGGCCATCGAGCTCGGCAAGCGGTACAGCACCAACAACTCGGGCGCCTTCATCAACGGCCTCCTCGATCGCATCAAGGAGCTGACCGAAGAGAAGGTGCAAGAAGAGTCCGCAGCGTCCTGAATAGCTGAGCCGATCGAGCCATCACGATGTTCAAGAAGCTGTGGAAAGGGCTGGCCAAGACCCGCGAGAAGCTGACGAGCGGCCTCAAGGGCCTCTTCTCCGGCGGGCGCCAGCTCGATGACGACTTCATCGAGGATCTCGAAGAGGTCCTCTACTCGTCCGACATGGGTGCCACCGCGGTCAAGATCATCGAGCGCGTGCAGAAGGCCTACAAGAAGCGCGAGATCGAGTCGACCGAGCAGGTCTTCGAGTTCCTCAAGAAGGACCTGGCCGAGCGCCTGAGCGGTGGCGACACCAGCTTGCGGCGAGCGGCCTCGGGCCCCACGGTCGTGCTGGTGGCCGGCGTGAACGGCTCGGGCAAGACGACCTCGATCGCCAAGCTGACCAAGCACTTCAAAGAGCAGGGTCTCAGCGTCCTGCTGGCCGCCGGCGACACCTTCCGTGCCGCGGCCGTCGAGCAGCTCACGATCTGGGCCGATCGCCTCGACGTGCCGATCGTCAAAGGCGAGACGGGCTCCGACCCGGCGGCGGTCGCCTATGACGCGGTCGAAGCGGCGCTGGCCCGACAGGTCGACATCCTTCTCGTCGACACGGCCGGTCGCCTGCACACGCAGAAGAACCTGATGACCGAGCTCGAGAAGATTCGCAACGTGCTGTCGAAGAAGATCGCCGACGCACCGCACGAGGTTCTCCTCGTTCTCGACGCGACCACCGGACAGAACGCCGTTCAGCAGGCCAAGCTCTTCAGCGAGACCATCCAGGTCACCGGTCTGGTCCTCTCCAAGCTCGACGGGACCGCCAAGGGTGGAGCCGTGATCAGCATCCGCGATCAGGTCGACATCCCGGTGAAGTTTATTGGCGTCGGTGAGCAGCCCGACGACCTCGAGGTCTTTGAACCGGCGCCCTTCGTCGATGCCCTCCTCGAAAGCTGAGCCGTCCGCGCAGCGGCTCCCCATCGGGGGTCGCCCCCCGGCCGGTCTCCTCGCGCTCTTGGTGTTCGTCCCTCTCGTTTGCCATCCCGACTTCACCGACTTCGCGCCTCCCAAGACCTTCGTCCTGCTCGCGATCCTCGGTGTGGCGACGCTCGTTGCCGCCACGCGCGGCATGCGACTGATTCAACGGGAACCGCTGTTCCTGATCGGTGCCACCTGGACGCTGTGGCAGCTCGCTCATCTGCCCTTCGTCGTCGACCCGATTCGGGGCGCCGTGGCGACGGCGACCAGTACATCGGCTTGGCTCATCGCGCTCTTGATCGCGCGCAGCTACCCATCGGCCCGCGTCCCTCAGAGACCGCTCGGGCTCGCCTTGACCGTGGGCGCCCTGGTCGCGATGGTGGCGCTCTGTCAGATCATCGGTTGGGATCTCCTGGGCCTCGGTCGGAGCGGTGGCACACCGCTCGAAGCGATCGGCACCCTCGGCAACACGAATCACCTCTCCGAGTACTTGGTTCCGATCCTGCTCGTCGGCATCGTCATCATCTCGGTGCTGCCGGGTGGGCTGTATCGGACAGTGGCCTTCGCGTCGACCCTGCTGATCGCCGGCGCGATCGGAGCCGCGCAAGCGCGCGCGGCGGCGGTGGCCCTGGGAACCGGATTCGGCGTGCTCCTGCTCGGCTGGCTCCGCTTCCGCTGGAGCCGACCGCTCGCGACTCGCCGGCGAGCCGCCTGGGCGCTCGTGGGCTTGGGAATCGTTGGCACAGCGACCGGTGTCGCGCTGTTCGATGCGAGCTCGGGCAGCGCCCGGGTGCGCGTGCTCGTGTGGCAACGATCCTTGGACTTGTGGCACGATCACGCCTTGGCAGGGATCGGTCCCGGCCAGTTCTTGATCGAGTTCCCGACCGTGCGCGATCCCGAGGAGATTGCGCTCTCGAGCCCCGGACACACGACCGACACCGTCGTCTCGACACCGCATAACGAGGTCGTCAGCGCCCTCGTCGAGTCGGGTTTCCTTGGTGCGCTGCTGCTCGCGGCCGTGTTCTGTCTCTCCATCTGGCGTCTCACGCGGTTCCTGCAGCACGCCCGGCCCGCCCGCGCCGAGGCTTGGCTGGCGCTCGGCCTTCTGGGCGCCCTGGCGGCGGCTGCCGCGAATGCACTGCTCTCGTCACCGCTGACGCGAAACCCCTCGGCATTGGTCGTGACCGCCCTGCTCGTCGGCTGCGCCTTCGCAGTTTCGTCAGCACCCGAGCCCTCGCCATCGCGCGCGCGTCCGCTCGAGCGAGGAGGCGTCGCGGTGCTCGGAGTCCTTCTGCTGCTCGGCGGCGGTTGGGGCTTCTGGCAGCAAGTGATTGCGGCGCGCGCGTGGCAGGCCGATCGCGACGGTGACTATCTCGGAGCCGTCGAAGGCCTCCGAGCGGCCGTGTCGCTGGATCCCTCGGACGCGCGTTCGCGATCGCGCCTCGCACACTTGCTCGGCGGGCTGGGGCGCGTCAACGAGGCGATCACCGAGCAACGGGCGGTCATCACGTGGCGGCCGAACAGCCCGGCGGCCTGGATCACTCTCGGTGCCTTCGAAGCCAGTGCCGACCTGCGACCAGCGGCGGCCTTGTCCTTCAAGCGCGCCCTCGAGCTGGACGACTCCGACCCTCGCGTGCACGCGAACCTAGCGCGATTGGTCCGGCTCGATCAGGGTCCAGGACCGGCATTCCCCTTCATGCAGCGCGCGGCGAGGCTGGCACCCCGCTATGCCTCGGAGCTGAAGCAGTGGGGAGAAGCGCTTCTCGAATCGGACGACACCGAGAACGCGGCTCGCTACCTCGACGCCTACTTGCAGCACGAGCCGAACGATGCCGAAGCTTGGATCAGCTTGAGTCGGGTCATGCGAGCTCGCCGTGACCTCGACTCGGCCGAGAAGTTTTCGACCCGCGGCCACTTCCTCTTTGGTCGCGAGTATCTCGGGCAGGCACGACGCTCCCTCACCGACGGCCCGGCGGACGCTGCGGCTGAGCAGCTTCGCCAAGCGGAACGCCAGCTCAAGATCGCGACGCGCTTCGACCACCTCGAGGCCCACCTCTACCTGGCCGTCGTTCAGCTCGAGCGCGGCAACCGCGAGAATGCACTGGAGACCGTGCATCAGGCCCGCGCGATCGGCGGTTCGGAAGCCCTGCGAATTACCGGCGAGCACCCCGAGCTCGAACGGCTGATGTCGGACTCGGAGTTTCGCGCGATCCTCGAGAAATAGCAGAGCCGTCGGGCGGGAGAGCTTCTCGCGCACCGCTCTCTCTCCCACGCACTTCGAAAGCAGATCGCCCCGCCGACAGGCGACGAGGATCAAGTTGCGCGACCTGCCGAACTCCGTTCGGGTCTCTGTACCCCCTACACGTGCAACCGGAGGGCGGACTTCAGTCCGCTGGATACGCCCTCGACGATCACGACGACTTCGGAAGGGCGAACGACCTCCCACCCGAATGAATTCGGGCCTCCAAGGGGACGGTCTGGAGCATTTCGTTTTGACAACGCCCGGCTGAAGCCGGCGGTCCAAGTTCGGCGGTTGGGCGAGTAGGACTCGATGAATTCGTGTCGTCCGGCCGCCCTTGTCGTTCGGAGTACGTCGGCAGCCATCTGCAGTCCCGAAGGGGCGACCTCATCCAGCCCCAGGGAGCGTTCTGCGCTGCGCGCCGAACGCTCCCTGGGGTTTTCGGCGGCCCCGCTCACCGCGACGAACCAACTCGTTCACGCGCCCTGGAGGGGCGCAGCGCCCTGAAGGGGCGCATGGCCAAACTCCAGGCGCCCTGAAGGGGCGCCAGCACCGAGGTGTTGGCGATGTTACGCCGGCCAAAGCCAGGCGAAGGTGCCGGCCGTGAGCAGGCCGTAGACGACGCCGTCGAAGATGAACCTCGCGGTCGTCGACCAAGGAGAGGGCTTCCAGATCGAGTTCGGGATGGTGGAGATTCCGTACGCCAGAACTGCCGTCGCGCCGGTGATCTGGAACACGTCGAGGTAGTCGGCCCCGGCCGCCAGGCTCTTCGATGCGATGTAGGCGACGAAGACGCTCACGAGCACCAGGTACGCGAACCATTGTCCGAGTGTCTTGCCCATCTGCCACGGTCCGTTGGGCATCAGGCTCAAGATGCCGACGGGTCCCTGATTGAGCTTGGCGATCATCTCCTCGGAACCCATATCCTTCATCGAGTCGCAGAAGGGGAAATGATACTCCGCCCGTCCGACAGAGTGCTTGCGCATGAGGGCGAGGATCTCTTCCTCCCCGGGCAGGCGCTTGTAGTCGCCTTTGTGAATCGGGATCACCATGTGAATGATCGAGCTCGCGATGAAGCTGAACACGGCCGAGAGAAGAATCGCGAGCCACAGATCCGCCAGGAATTCCATTGAGATAGCTCCACGCACGAGGAATGGCCTGAGAACACGTGTGGGCCCGAGAGTAAGGGATGCCCTCGTCGGCGCCCAGAGGCGGTGCTTCGGAATCCCGCGCGCTGGCATGCCGAGCGGGATTTCGAAGCGAGTCGTTCTCTATCGATCGACCGGTCCCAGTGTCTCGGGCCTCGCACCGAGAAGGTCGTCGTACGCCGCCGACAACGCCGCGGCGGTGTCCGGTCCGACCGAGTTGATCTCTCCGTAAGGTGCCTTCATCTGCCCGTACGTGAAAGGTGAGCTGACATCCCATTGGCGCTTGGGCAGGATGTATCCGATCTCGTCGTTGGCCAGACCGATGACGAAGGCGAACGGAGAAGTGAGGCGAGGCAGGAGGGGCGGCTCGATGGCAGCGTCGGGATGGTCCGCGCCTTCGGGGGCCGGATCGGGGACTCCGCCCAGCACGAGCTCAGGATAGATCTCGCCGGGCACGAGCAGGAGCTCGGCGTCGCCGATGCCTAGCCAGCCGACCTCGCTGGTGAAGCTCCAGCCATCGCCCTCGCCTTTCCGCAGGCGGCTGGCGGTTCGACCGCCGCCGATGACGCCGAGGGTGAGGCCCGTCTTGTAGAAGGGATTGGTCAGCGGAAGATCGACCGACCGCGATCGCGCCTCGAGGCGATCGCTCCGATTCCACGAGCCGGAGTCGAGAGCCTGCAAGGCACGCTCGCCGACCGCCTCGCCGTAAACCTGCGTGAAGCGGAAGGTGCGCTTCGGTGCGAGCTGCTGCGTCTCGGGATCGATGAGCTCGAGTCCGAGCTGTGTCATCAGGCCGCCGATGGCGCCCGAGAAGAAGAGCGTCGTACCGCCGACTCGATCTTCAAGGAACCGCCGGGTGAAGACCGGATAGTCGGCCGTGAGCTCGGTGTTGCGCGAGCCCATCGCCTCGGGATGGCAGCCGAAGCTGACGACGGTCGCGATCGTGCCGCCTTGCTCGTCGACGGCCTGAAGCGCGAGCACGCGGTCATCGATGACCTGAGGTGGGCGTGAGTCGACGATGAGCTCGGGAGCGTGTGCCATGCCGAGACGCAGTCGCGCCGGGCGACGGCGTTGCCAAGCTTCGCGCACCGACGCCACGATCTCGGTGACGACTCGGTCGTTGTAGGCGAGGTCGACGCCACTCTGGAGCTTCGAGGGACCCCAGAGCCCCATCGTGTCCGGGCCCTCGTGATTGTGCGTCGCCGCGACCACCAACGTGCCACCTTCCCACTCCGGAAGCTCGGTGAGCAGCTGCTCGCGTGCCGCCTGCACCTCCTCGTGGAAGAAGCCGATGAGATCGACGGCGACGAGCGCGATCTTGGTGTCGTCTCGACCCAAGACGATCGCGCGCGCCTCGATCGGATCGTGAACGCCTTCGGCGCCGCGGTCGTTTCCGAAGCCGGCCATCCACACCGGACGCTCGCCGATTCCGACGGGCGGCGTGATGTCACGCACCGACGCGCCGACCTCGAACAGCGGACGCGGTCCCGGCCGATGCTCGGGATCGGCGGAAGAGGGTAAGTCGGGTGAATGGCAGCCGACGAGGAGTGCGAGAACGATCAGTGAGCGCATGGACCTACCCCCAACCAGAAGAGCGAGACGCTGATCCCGCACAGTGTATCGAGAAAGCACTCGGAGGCGCGACTTCAGAGTCCTTCCAAGACGCTCTCGGGGGCTGGATGCGGTCGCTCCTTCGGGGCTGCAGATGGGTGCCGATAAAGAGACCTGCTACCGCGCGGCCTCGAGGGTCACCTCGTGGACGACGTTGCCGTTGACGTCGTGGTGCCGGACGACGGCTTGCTCCCCATTGGCCCGTACGGACAGGAACCCACCCGCGAGGCGCAAGAACGGTTGCCAGTCGGTCTGCAGCGCCTGGCTGAACCCGCCGGCGTGTGCGTCTGACGCCGGTCCGCAGCCGAACTCGCGCAGGCCCGTCTCGGGATCGATCGAGCTGTACTGCCAGTGCCGATCGCCATTGATGACGAAGCAGCCCTGAACGGACTCGAGGAGCGTCCGCAGACGCGCCCCCTCATTTGAGAAGCCGACGTTTGCGTGGTTGTCGTTCTTGTTCTTGCGGTCGGGGCCGACGACGGGCGTTGCGGAGACGGTGAGCTTGAAGGTCGCATCGGACGCGCGTAGCGACGCCTCGAGCCACCGCCACTGTGCCTGGCCGAGGATCGACTTCTCGGGGCCGTCGGTTGCACGATTGGGCGAGCGGAACTCTCGTCCCTCGAGCAGCCAAATCTGCACATGGCGGCCCCAGCGGAACGTGCGGTAGGGCAGCTCGGACTGCGGGACTTGCTCGCGCCAGATGCCGAGCCCTTGATCCCAGGTGAGCTCGCCGTACTTCTGACCCGGCCAGCAGTCGTTCTTCAGCAGGTCGTGGTCGTCGTGCATCCAGTACGACGGCACCGCCGCGTGGAACGCGCGCAAGTTCGGGAGCGCGTAGATGCGGTTCCACTTGTAGCGCGCGGTCGCCTTGTCCTTCGCGAACGGCTCGGGCTTGTCGTAGTAGAGCGTGTCACCGGTCTGCACGAAGAAGTCCGGATCGAGCGCGAGCATCGACCGATAGATCACATGCCCGTTCTCGAGGTCGTCACGGCGCGGGAAGTCTTGGCAGGTCGAGACGACGAAGGTAATCGGTCGGTCGTCGGTCGACGCCGGTGCTGTCGCGAAGGACGCCGCGAACGACGAGCGAAGCTCCCCCGCTCGCCCCTGCGCCTCGACCTGGTAGTGGGTCGCCGGCGCCAGGCTATCGACGACGACCTGGTGGCAAGAGTCACTCGCCGCGTCGACGGACGTCCACTCCGTGAAACGAGTCCGGTCGGGACGCCCTCGCTCGCGAACGGCGAAGCGGACCTCGCCCTCCGCTCCCGGCACGACCCAGTGCGGCTCGGCCGGGTCCCACTCGGCGACCCGATTCCGAGCCTCGGCCTCGCGCGTGAGCCTCGTCCAAAGCACAACGCGAGTCGCGGTGACCTCGCCGATCTTGACACCATTCGCGTGCGCGAGGGAGCCCGCCGGCGTCGAGGGTGATTGCACGACGAGGAGTACGAGAGTGAGAAAGGAGATCGTCATGCCGCGACTGTACATCGCAACGGCGAGTCACGCGAGCGGCGGTCACCGCGCGGCAGCAGGCTCCGGCCGAACTGCCGCTCCCCAAACGAACGGGATACCTCGCTCACTCCGAACGGCTCGGGGTTACTCGATGACCTCTAGGGACAGGAAGGTGGCGTTGGCGTGCTTGACGTTGTTCTGCGCGACGTTCACGGCTGCGCCGGACTGCTGCTCCTGCCTCACGATCAGCTCGAAGTAGTCGCCCGGGGTGACCTCGAGGACGGGTGTCGAGAGAGAGGTCCAAAAGCCCGCGACGCCCTGCGTGGCCGAGAGAGACTCGGCCGGCTGGCCGGGATACGACGCGGAGGCGCCGTCACTCCACAGCACACCGTTCTTGGAGATCGTCGCCTGACGGAGCGGATCGAGGCTGGCCGGCATCTGCATCGTCAGTCCGGCCGTGATGCGCACCTTGCTCACTCCCGGCGGCACGATCACGCGGCTCGGAGTGGCGTTGGTCCAGATGCCGCTCGTGTCGTACGACTCGGCCTCGAACTGCACGCGGGTCCAGGTCGCGCTCGGGATGCTCTGAGGGGAGACGCGAGAGACGAGGGCGCCTCGAAACGTGCCCGAGCTCCCAGGAGAGCGCACGACGTTGTTGATCCCCTCGTCGAGGATCCCGGGCACGAGCCCGACGTTCGACAGCACGTTGTCCAGGGCGACCGAATTCTGCACCTGCGGTCGGAACCAGACCGCCGTGTCCACGTTGTGGATGTTGTTGTTCGAGATCTGGCAGTACTGCGCATTGTCGAGCACGATCCCGTTCTCGGCCTCGGCATCCGGGAAGGCGTGGATCGTGTTGTTGGACACCTGGAACATCGCGTTCGCGCTGCCGCTCGTCGCATCCAGATCGACGCCGACCCAAGGGACAAGCAGGTCATTCCGTTGATACAGCAGGTTGCCTTGAATGACGCACTGCAGCAGGTTCCTCCCGAAGATGCAGTGCCGATCCACCGAGATGTGCGAGCCGACCACCGAAAGCCAAGGCTCACCGCCGGCCGTGTTCCAGTGGATCCCGTCCAGACCGGCCACCATCACCGCGTTGTCGATGGCGACGCCTTCGACCTCGCCGACGACCTCGACTGCCTTCTCGAAGTGCAAGAACTTGCTGTTCTCGATGATCACGTCCGTCATGTCGAAGCCCGAGCCGGTGCCCTCCAACCGAATGCCGATCCCGGCTGCGCCGAAGAACTCGCCCCAGTACTGGTAGCCGGTGATGTTGGCGCCGGTCAGATTCACGAGGTGGATCCCGCGCGACCAGTAGTTTCCGTCTGCATCCTGTGCGCAGGTGATCCGATCGAGATGGACGTTCGGGAAGTTGGCGCCTGCGACGTGCTGGCCGTCGATTCTCAGAGCCGTGCCGCCTGCGACGGCGCGCGTCACGAGCTTGAGGTCACGAACGATGAAGGCGCTGTGATTCTGCGCCGCCGGACCAGCCTCCGGCTGTAAGGTCACATCGAGCCCACCCGTCGCACTCGTCCACACCAGCGTCGACATCCCGGGGCCCGCGCCGACGAGCGCGATGCTGTCCGCGGCATCGGTGACCGTCTTGGTCAGCGTCGACGTCAATCGGTAGGTGCCGACCGGGAAGAAGACGACGGCATCCGAGTTGGCGATCGCCGCGTCGATCGCCGAGCTGATCGCAGCCGTATCATCCACCACTCCATCCCCGACCGCACCGAAGCTCCGGACATCGAAGTGCCCCGCCACCGGAAGCGCTGCCGTCTCTTGGAGGCTGCCGTCAGGAAACCGGACACCGCCCGAGGTCGTCTCGATCACGCCTTGCACCGAGAGCCGCTCACCGGGAGTCGTCGTGCCGATGCCAACTCGGCCCAGAGAATCGATGTTGAGCTCGGGGCCGAGCGGGTACAGCTTGCCGAGAGTCGGGGTCGTGTCCAAGCCGATGCAGTTGTCGGTGGTCGGGTCGTGAACGGTCTGCGCGCAGGCGAGCGGCGTGCTCAGGACTGGAGGCCCACTCGGCGTCGCGGTGGGAGCCGCAGCACGCGACGAGGAGGAACCGGGTGCCCGGGATTGGCCAGCGCCATGGGTGTGCGTCGGACGGCCGGCCGTGCGCTTTGCGGATCCGGATACGGATGCCGGTGCGCTCGGGGAATCCGGGTGAGGCGTCGCAGAGCGGTCTTCGACCTGCCCCGCTTCCTGAAGTACCGGTCCTGACGAGGAGGCGATCGGCAGGCGTCGCTGAGCCTCGCGAATGATGACGCCCGAGGGCGTCTCGTTCGTTGGCGGTGTCGAAGGGTCGCGTTCGTATCCACCTCCGGGCCCCCCCCAGAAGATCACGTCACCGCGACGATTGTGGAGCAGGACATCCCCGATTCCGTCTGCGTCGATGTCCACCTTCTCCGCATACAACCCCTCGCCCCCGTCGACGAGACCGAGCTCGACGGTGCGGTCGACGAAGCCCCCCGAGCCATCGCCGACCAACGCGACGTTCGAGGCCGGCGAGACGAGTAGAAGATCCGGTACTCCGTCGCCCGTCAGATCCTCGACGAGCGCGTCCGAGACGATCACCTCGGGCAGCGCCTGCTCGACGGTCTCGAACCGGCGACCTCCCAGGTTGAGAGCGACCGTCATCGATCCACTTCCGTCGAGCTGCAAGCGATCGAGCAGGCGGTCCCCGTTGAGATCGGCAAACCGGATGACGGTTGATCGAACGTCGGCAGGATCGTCCTCGGCGAAGGCCTCGCCGACCAGGAACAGCATCGATATCGAGGAACACAACACGAACCATAGCGTCGACATGGAGGCCTCCTTCATTGGTGCTCATTCTCCCGAGTCGCCTCAGAACGCAGAGTATGCCGAAGTGTGACCCCGAACGAGCTCCGGAACCTGAAAGTCTCAACGCCTCGATCACAACGGGCGTCAGCTCCGCTGCCTCGCACGCCTTCAAGATCTTCGCGCTTCTTGAAAGGGCAGCTCCGCGGACGCACTCCCCGCTCGTCCGGCGTCCTCGAAGGCGCAGCTCCGCGGACGCTCCCTTTGGTCGCGCGTCCTCAGTTGACGCGGCGCTCTCGGCCTTCCCAGTAGGGTGCGCGCAGCTTGGCCTTCTGGATCTTGCCGCTCGGAGTCCTCGGCAGCGACTCGGCGAAGTCGATGCTCTTGGGCACCTTGAACTCGGCCACTCGTCGCCGCGCGTGCGCGATCAGCTCCCGGGGCGACGAGCTCTCGCCCGGACGCAGCACCACGATCGCCTTTACGGTCTCGCCCCAGCGATCATCGGGAACGCCGATCACCGCCGCCTCCGCAACCGCTTTGTGCGAGCACAGCACACTCTCGATCTCGGCCGGGTAGATGTTCTCTCCCGCGTAGATGATCATGTCCTTCACGCGGTCGCAGATGTAGAGGTAGCCCTCGTCGTCCACGAAGCCGGCGTCGCCGGTGCGCACCCAGCCGCCTTGGAGCGTCTCCTCGGTCGCTTCGGGGTTGTTCCAGTACTCGATCATGTTGGCCGGCGAGTGGATGCTGACCTCGCCGATCTTCTTCGGGGGCAGCTCCTGGCCGCGCTTGTCGAGGATCTTCAGCTGCACGCCCGGGTAGGGCTTGCCGGCCGCCTTCAACAGACGATCGTCTCCGGAGCGGTGCTCGGGCGGGCGCAGGCAGACCGCGGTGTTGCCCGTCTCAGTCAGTCCGTAGATCTGCGCGAAGTCACACTGAAAGACCTGCATCGCTCGGACGAGAAAAGGCTTCGGGATCGGCGAGCCGCCGTAGACGATCGTCTGGAGCGCGGAGAAGTCGGTGGTCCGGCAGGTCGGCTCGGACAGCATCACCTGCATCATGGCGGGCACCAAGCACACCTTCGACACTCGGTGCGCCTGCAAGAGCTCGAGCGCCTTCCAACCGGCGAATGCATCGAGAACGACCGTTTGCGCACCCTGAGTGAAGGCCGTGATCGACCACCAGAGTCCGCCGATGTGGAAGAGCGGAATCGCGTGCAGGCTGACGTCCGCTTCGGACCACCCGATCCACGGGTCCTCGTGCTCCCGAAGCGATTTCACGATGGCGAAGAAGCTGCGATGCGCGAGGCGTACTCCCTTCGGATGGCCGGTCGTGCCGCTGGTGTACATCTGCGCAGCAGGATCTTCTGGGCCGACCTCCACAGCCGGGTCGTCGGCCGGGGCAGCGTCTCGCCAAGCCACGAAGCCCGGTCGCTCACCGTCGGCTTCGCCGAGCACGAGGATCTGACGCAGCTTGGGAAGCTGGTCGCGGAGCTCCTCGACCATCGGCACGAGGTCCGGGCTCACGAAGAGGATCTCGGCGCCCCCATCCTCCAAGATGTATTGGATCTCGGGGGCGGCTAGCCGCCAGTTGATCCCCATGAGAACGGCGCCGGCGCGGGCGATGCCGAACAGGGCTTCGAAGGCGAGGTCGGAGTCCTTGGCCAGGATCGCGACCCGGCCTCCGGCGGTAACGCCGAGCTCGCGCAGCCCATTGGCCACCCGCGCGGAGCGGTCGGCCAGCTCGCGAAAAGTCTGGCTCCGATCCTCGAAGACAAGCGCCGTGCGATCACCGAAGCGGTCGGCAAGCCGAGCGGGCAGCTCGGCAAGAGTGGAAACATCCAGTGCAGGCATCTCCCGGGGCTCCGTTATCGCGGGGTCATTCTTCCCCCGTTGGGCGAGTCACACGGCTCCGCGACTCGAACTCCCCCAGAGCGGCAGTCACCTGGCTCGACCGCACCCGAAGCAGCCTTTCGACCCACCCACGAGCGGCCGGCGACTCGGGGGCTCGAGTCGTCCATCGACGAAGTGCAGGAGATTACCACGCGATGCGTCCCTCTGCAGCCCTGCTGGTTGAAGTCGTGGGCGTCGTTTCTCCTGGGCCAGGTTTTCTCTCGCCCGGTCTGCCGGGCTGCCGTAACCTGGTGGAGCCGCTTACCTCACCGCCTTTGAGCTCCAGCCAAGACTCCCGCCGAGCGCGTCGGGCTCTCGATCGCGTCCACGATCGACGACCGAGCCGCGTCGGGGTCCCCGCCGGACGACACCTCGACCCATCACCAGACCTCCGTCATGGAACCTCCCCGCCCATGAAGATCACGCTCTCGAATGCCGACTCGGCCCTCGCGCTCGGTCGTCCGTCGTTCCTGCGCCTCGAGGCCCGCCGATGACCTCGGCCGACGGCCTGACCAGCGTGGAGGTCGCCCCCGACCTCCTCGCCAAGATCCTGTCCCCCTACCAGCTCCACTGCCGCTACCTGAAGCGAGCGTCGGTCGAGTACCCGAGCGAGGCGCGGACGGTGCGGTCCGTCAGCGCGAAGGGGGTGGCCGCAATCCGGGGGGAGCTTTCGATCGGCGAATCCTGCTACCGTAAGCAGTCCGGCTCGTTCAACTCGGTCGAGTTCAACCTCTGCTACAACCAGCTCATCTACCAGCTCCTCGCGCAATGCATCGTCGATGCTCGGCTCCCGGTCTTCTCTGCCTGGACCCTTCCCGAGTATCAACGTCGGCAGCTCCCCGACGTGCTCATTCATGACTTCGCGTGCACCTTCGGTGCGCGGCTGAACCCCGAGCGCTTCGAGGGTGTCGTGACCATCACCCAGGCTCTCGACAAGCGTCGATTCGTATACATCAAGACCTCGAGCACATTCCGAGACCCTTTCGGCGGGTCCGCCGACGGCGAGGTCTCACTGGTCATCGTCGACTCGACCCGGTCCGCGCCTCGCGGCGCGACCCATCCGATGAAGTGAGCTTCCGAACTTCATGAGCCATTCCCACCAGCCCACCGGCGGGCTCCGCGCCGAGCTCGTTCAGCTTCCCGCGGCTCGCGCGCGCCATCGCCTGGCCGAGTACCTCGAGTCCGAGATCGTCCGCTTCCTCCAATGGGACGATGCGTCCGGGTATGATCGGCAGCTCGGCTTCGCGGAGCTCGGCTTCGACTCGCTGCGCGCCGTCGACTTCAAGCTGCTGCTCGAGAAACAGCTCGACCAGCCTCTCCGCTCGACGCTGCTGTTCGACTACGCGACGCCCGACGACCTGGCCGAGTACCTCGCCCGCGACCTGCTCGGCATTCCGGGCGATGAGCCGGCGGAGTCGATCGAGGAAGACTCCTTCGCCATCCCGGCCGTCACACGCGACGAGGATCTCGAGTCGCTCGACGCGCCCGCCTTGCGCGCCCTGCTCGGCGAGCGCACGGCTGCCCTCGACTCTCTGCACGCCCGCCTGCACGAGCCGATCGCCGTCGTCGGCATGGCCTGCCGATTCCCCGGCCAGGCCCGCTCGCTCGAGGAGTTCTGGGGCGTGCAGATCCGCGGGGAGGACGCCATCTCGGAGGTGCCCGAAACCCGCTGGCCGATCGACCGCTACTACTCGGCGGACCGCTCCCAGGTCGGCAAGATGGCCACCCGCTCGGGCGGCTTCCTGTCCGAGCCGATCGACGAGTTCGATGCGCGGCATTTCAACATCTCGCCCCGCGAGGCGCAGCAGCTCGACCCCCAGCAACGGATCCTGCTCGAGACGGCCTGGCAGCTGCTCGAGGATGCCGCCCTCCCGCCCGAGACCCTGGTCGGCTCGGCCACCGGCGTGTTCATCGGTCTCCGCGAGTCGGAGTACTTCGACTCCCAGTCGGGGCGCGTGCCCGAAGCGGCCGGCGCCTACTACGGGACCGGCAACGCATTGAGTACGGCGGCCGGTCGCATCTCGTTCTTCTTCGGTCTCAGGGGACCAGCCATCGCCATGGACACGGCGTGCTCGTCATCCCTGGTCGCACTGCACATCGCCATTCAGAGCATTCGCCGCGGGGATTGCCGATCCGCGATCGTCGGTGGCGTGAATCTGATCATCGACCCGCTCTCGATGGTCGGCCTCTCACAGGCACAGATGCTCGCTCCCGACGGGCGCTGCAAGACCTTCGACGCCTCGGCTGACGGCTACGTCCGCGCCGAAGGCTGCGGCCTCGTGTTTCTCAAGCCGCTGTCCCAGGCCCAGGCCGACCGCGACCGGATCTACTCCGTCGTCCGCGGAACGGCCGTCAATCAGGACGGCGCGGGGAGCGGCCTGACGGTTCCGAACGGTCCCTCGCAGGAGCGCGTCCTGCGGGCCGCCCTGGCCGACGGGCTCTTGACGCCCGACGACGTCGACGTCATCGAGGCACACGGCACCGGCACGTCGCTCGGCGATCCGATCGAGGTCGGTGCCCTCGACGCCGTCTTCCAGTCCGGGCGAGAGCGACCGCTCTGGGTCAGCTCGGTGAAGACGAACATCGGGCACCTCGAGACCGGCGCCGGCATCGCCGGCCTGATCAAGGCATCGCTCGCCATCCACCATGGACAGCTCCCGGCCCACCTGCACCTGAAGGATCCCAACCCACACATCGACTGGGATCACACCATCGTCCGCGTGCCGCGCCAGACGATCCCTTGGCCCGACACCGGCAAGCCACGCGTCGCCGGCGTCAGCTCCTTCGGCTTCAGCGGTACCAACGCACACGTCGTGCTCGCCCAAGCGCCGGCCCCGCGAGAAGTGCCCGCCGCGCCCGCGCACGAGCTCGACATCCTCCCACTCACGGCCGCGACTCCGGCCGCGCTGCAGCAGTACGTCCGGCGAGTGCGTCAGTGGCTCGAGGGCCTTCCCGAGGCACGCCTCTCGGACATTACCGCACCGGCCGCGCTCGGTCGCGCACATCTCCGACATCGGCGCGCGGTCATCGCCCGCGATCGCGACGATCTCCTCGAGCAGCTGGTGCGCCTCGAGGACGATCCCGAGAGCGGCTTGATCGACGAGGCCGGCGCGCAGCCACCGCGGACCGCGTGGCTATTCACCGGACAAGGTGCGCAGTGGCTCGGCATGGGCCGTGATCTCTTCGAGCACGAGCCGATCTTCCGCGGTGAGCTGGCGCGTTGCACCGAGGTGCTCCGTCCGCTGCTTCCCGAGTCCCTCCTCGCCGTCATGTTCGGTGAGCGCGGCGACCTCCTCCACGAGACGCAGTACACGCAACCCGCGTTGTTCGCGATCGAGGTGGCCCTCGCCGCCCAGTGGCGACACTGGGGACTCGAGCCGCGCTTCGTCCTCGGTCACAGCGTCGGTGAGTATGCCGCAGCGCACGTGGCGGGCGTCTTCGATCTCGAGGACGGGCTTCGGCTGATCGCCGCCCGCGGCCGGCTGATGGCCGAGCGCACCACACCGGGTGACATGCTCGCCGTTCTCGCTGCACCCGAGCGCATCGGAGCGCTCCTCGAGCCCTTCTCGAAGGAGGTGGCGATCGCGGCCATCAACGGGCCCGCGAGCGTCGTCGTCTCGGGTTCGAAGGCAGCGATCGCCCGTGTCGCTGAGGCCTTGAGGAGCAGCCAGATCGAGCATCAGGCGCTCACGGTCTCCCACGCGTTCCACTCCCCCTTGATGGACCCGATGCTCGACGAGTTCGCCGAGGTCGCGCGCAGCATTCGCTATCGCCGTCCCGAGATCCCGTTCCTCTCCAATCTCGAGCCCGGCCCGGTCGACGAAGCGATCGCGACGCCCGATTACTGGATCCGCCACGTCCGTCAACCCGTGCGCTTCCACGAAGGCATGCGCTCTCTCGATGCCGAAGGCTGCGAGGTCTATCTCGAGATCGGCCCGGCCCCCACCCTGCTCGGTATGGCGCGTCGCTTCCTCGCCCGGCGCGAGCTCGCCTGGCTTCCGAGCCTGCGCCCCAAGCAGTCGGCCGCGACGACCTTGACGCGATCGTTCTCGGAGCTCTTCGTGCGTGGCGCCCCCATCGACTGGGTCAACTGGCACGGCGGACGCGCACGCCGCGGCAGCTTGCGATTGCCCAGCATCCCCTTTCAGCGCGAGCGCTTCTGGTTCGACACCGCGCTCACGTCCCCGGTCTCGGCGGCCGACCGATCGACCGGCCATCCTTTGCTCGGACGAGAGCTCGCGACCTTGCTCGAGCGACGTGCCGCGCATCTGTTCGCGGCCGAGTGGTCCGAACGGTCCCCGAGCTGGCTGACGGATCACCGGGTCTTCGAGAACGCTATCGCGCCGGCGGCCGCCTACCTCGAGACCCTTCGCGCCGCAGCCGCCCGCGCCCTTCCCGAGAGCACGGTCGCGCTCGACCAAGTGGCCATCCAATCGGCCCTGCCCCTGGCCTCGGTCGAGTCGTCGATCCAGGTCGCGGTCACGCCCGAGGACGACGGATCCCAACGACTCGAGCTGGCCAGCCTCCAGCAAGACGAGGGCGACGACGAGGCCGCAGTCTGGCGAACACATGCGATCGCCCAGGCCAAGACGATCGATGAGCCACTGATCTTCGCCGAAGACCTCGAGAGCTTGGCCGAGCGCTGCGATCGAGCCGCGGACGTCGAGAGCCTCTATGCAGACCACGCTCGTCTGGGGCTGGACTATGGACCCGCATTCCGCGTGATCGACTCGGCATGGAGCGGTGAGAACGAGGCGCTGGCGCGGCTTCGCTTGCCGACGGACCAAGACCCGAGCGCGTTCGGCATTCACCCGGCACTGCTCGATGGCTGCTTTCAGATCATTGGGCTGCTCGAGCCCGAGTCCGAGGTCACCCTGCTGCCGATCGGCGTGGAGCAGTTCCGCCTCACCGGTCACCCCGGCCGCGAGATCTGGTGCCACGTCGCTCGCCGTTCGTCCACTCCGGGCGAGCGCGGGTTCCGGGTCGATATCACCTTGCTCGACGCGCACGGCGAAGGCCTGGGCCGCGTCCTCGGATTGCATCTCGTGCCCGCCAGCCGCGCGACGTTGCTCGGCACCGAGCAGAAGCTCGAGGAGCTGCTCTACAGCGTGACCTGGATCCCGAGCGACGGCGCACCTTCCGACACTCCTCTCGGTCCCTGCGTCGTCGTCGGTGCTCCCGGTGACGACTTGGCCGCGGCGCTCGTCGACGCGCTCCCGGACGCGCGACGCCTGACGGATGCGAGCGAAATGGCGGACACTCTCGCCGACGAAGCGCCCGCTCACGTGATTCTCACCAGTGGCGCCTCCTCCTCATCCGAAACCGTGCCCGCGCGTGCCGAACGCTTGTGCCTCGAGACGCTCACACTCGCACAGTCTCTGACCGGATCCGAATCGACACCGCGGCTGTGGCTCCTCACTCGCGGAAGCCAACCGGCCCTCCCGTCGGACACGGTCCAGGATCCCGCCGGCTCCAGCCTCGCCGGCCTCGCCGCCACGATCGCCACCGAGCATCCCGAGCTGCAGTGCACGACTGTCGACCTCGACGCGAGCGATCCCGCGTCCGACGTGACGGCGATCCTCGGCGAGCTGCGGGCGAACGACCGCGAGCGACGCGTCGCCTGGCGCGGCGTCGAGCGACAGGTCGCTCGTCTGGTGCGTCACGACGAGATCACGACGACACGCCGTCTCGAGCTTCCCGAGGGCGACGGCTTCCAGCTCCGGGTGCAGGAGTACGGCTCGCTCGAGAGATTGGACCTCGTGCCTTTCGAGAGGCGAGCTCCCGGAGCGGGCGAGGTCGAGATCGCCGTTCATGCTGCGGCGCTGAACTTCAAGGACGTGCTGCACGCGCTCGGCTTGCTGAAGGAGTTCGCCGAGCGAGACGGCATTCGTCGCGCCGCCGATCAGCCGTTCGGCTTCGAGTGCGCGGGCGAGGTCGTCGCGGTCGGCGCCGGAGTCACGAGCCATCGAGTCGGCGATGCCGTGATCGCTTCGACGCCTGGCTGCCTGGCGAGTCATCGCACGGTGCTCGCTTCGAACGTGGCACCCCAGCCGCCCACGTTGGACGCGCCGGACGCCGCCGCCATTCAGACGGTCTTTCTCACTGCGGTCTACGGGCTCGAGCGGCTCGCCCAGCTGAGAAAGGGCGATCGCGTTCTCATTCACGCCGCGGCGGGCGGAGTCGGCCAGGCGGCGATCCAGATCGCGCGGCGCGCCGGCGCCGAGATCTTCGCGACCGCGAGCTCGGGCAAGTGGGACCACTTGCGAGCGCAAGGCATCGAGCACGTCTACAACTCGCGCACGCTCGACTTTGCCGACGCGGTGCTCGCGGATACGGGCGGCGCCGGCGTCGACGTCGTGCTGAACTGCCTGGCCGGCGACTTCATCGGCGCCAGCGTACGCGTGCTGGCGAGCGATGGACGATTCGTCGAGATCGGCAAGATCGACATCTGGGACGACGAGCGCATGGACGCGGAGCGACCCGACGTCGACTACTTCGCCTTCGATCTCGGCGAGACGTTTCAGGCCGAGCCGGGCCTGCTACCCGAGCTGCTCGGCGAGGTCTCGGTCGGCTTCGCGCGCGGCGAGCTGCAACCACTAGCGCGCGAGACCTTCGATCTCCGCGACGCCCGCACGGCGTTCGGCTTCCTCGCCCAAGCGAAGAACATCGGCAAGGTCGTACTCACGATCCCGAGCCGCGATGCCGACGACCCCGCGGACGCGGCGCGCATACGCTCGGACCGGTCCTACCTCGTCACCGGCGGCCTTGGCGCTCTGGGACAGATCGTCGCACGCACGCTCGTCGACGAGGGCGCACGGCACCTCATCCTCGCCGGCCGGAGCGCGCCGGGCGAGTCGGCGCGCGCGACGATCGCGGCGCTGGAAGAGTCGGGTGCAACCGTCGAGACGGCGGCGCTCGACATCGGAGATCGCGGCGCGGTCGCGAAGCTGCTCGAGTCGATTCGCAGGAGTGATGCGCCTCTGGCCGGGATCGTGCACGCGGCCGGCCTCCTCGATGACGGCATGCTGGCACAACAATCGGCCGAGCGGTTCCGCAGCGTCCTGAGGCCGAAGATCTCCGGCGCATGGTGGCTGCACGACCTGACCGCCGACGACTCGCTCGACCTGTTCGTGGGATTCGGCTCGATGGTCTCGCTGGTCGGGAACGCCGGCCAGAGTGCCTATGCCGCCGGCAACGCGTTCCTCGACGGCCTGGCCTGGCACCGCATGCGTCAGGACCGTCCGGCATTGACTATCGACTGGGGACCTTGGGCCGATGCGGGCATGGCTGCTCGCCTCGACGAGCGCAGCCGCTCTCGCCTGGCACAGATCGGTCTTCGCCCCCTCGATCCCGAACGCGGCGCCACGATCTTCCGGCAGCTCGTCGCTGGCGATGACGCCCAGGTCGCGGTCTTGCCCGTGAGCTGGCGCAAGTTTCTCGCGCAGTACCGGGCCGACGGCCCGCCCCCGTTCCTCGAGGGTTTCGTACGTGGCGACGCGTCGGGTGCTCGGGCCCGAAGCGCAATCCTCGACGAGCTGGCGGCGGCGCCGGCCGGCGAGCGATCGGGGCGGCTGCTGCGCTTTCTCGATCAGCAGCTCAGCCAGGTGCTGGGCTTCAGCTCGACGGGCCAGATCGAGGCGCGACAGAGCTTCTCCGACCTGGGAATCGACTCCCTGCTCGCCGTCGATCTGAAGAATCGCCTCGAGTCGACGCTCGACGTCTCGCTGCCGGCCACCCTCCTTTTCGATCAGCCCAACCTGGAGTCGCTGGCGCGCTTCCTGGTTCAGCTGCTGGAGGATCGATTCGTCGCCGCTCAGCCGGTATCCTCACCAGCTCCATCCGATACCGACTCGGCGGACGACCTGGAATCGTTGGACGAGGACGAGTTGGCGCGGCGGCTCGCGGCTCAGCTCGAATCGATGCAGGACACCGAGTCGACCGAGGCGAGCTGAAGCGGACGTCAAGATGAGCGCGGCTCCGGAATCCGGTCGAGATCAACGAGCCCTGATGGCGGAGGCGCTCCGGGCGCTGCAGGTCTCTCAGCGACGCGTCGCCGAGCTCGAGGCGAGCCGGCGTGAGCCGCTGGCGATCGTGGGCATGGGCTGCCGATTTCCCGGTGAGGCCGACGACCCCGAGGCATTTTGGGAAATGCTCGCCGCCGGTCGCGACGGCATTGGAAGAGTGCCGGCCGATCGCTGGGACGCCGACGCTTGGTTTGATCCCGACCCCGACGCTCCGGGCAAGCTGGTCACGAAGGAGGGCGGTTTCCTTCCGGACCGCGACGGCTTCGACGCCGCCTTCTTCGGCATCTCGCCGCGCGAGGCGATCTTCATGGACCCCCAGCAGCGGTTGCTGCTCGAGGTGGCGTGGGAGGCGCTCGAGCACGCCGCGATCGCCCCGAGCTCGTTGTACGGCACCGCGACCGGCGTCTTCATCGGCATCAGCACGATGGACTACTCGGCGCTGCTGACCCGGCGACTGCCCCCGGAAAAGATGTTGAGCCCGACCGGCACGGGCGTGACGCACTCGGCGGCGGCGGGTCGCATTGCCTACAACCTCGGTCTGCGCGGACCGGCACTCGCCATCGACACGGCCTGCTCGTCGTCCTTGGTGGCCGTCCATTCGGCTTGTCAGAGCCTCCGATCCGGAGAGTGCGACCTGGCCTTGGTCGGCGGCGTCAACCGCATCCTGACTCCGCTGTCGTCGCTGGTGTTCTCGCAAGCGCACATGCTGGCACCGGACGGTCGCTGCAAGGCGTTCTCGGCGCGCGCCGACGGCTACGGCCGCGGCGAGGGTGCAGGGCTGGTCGTGCTCAAACGCTGGAATGACGCTTTGAAGGACAACGATCGCGTGCTCGCGGTCGTCAGCGGCTCGGCCGTGAATCAGGATGGAGCGAGCGGCGGCTTGACCGTCCCCAATGGGCCGGCGCAAGAGGAGGTCATCCGACGCGCGCTGCGGGAGGCCCGCCTCGAGCCGGACGGCATCGAGTACGTCGAGACCCACGGGACCGGGACCTCGCTCGGCGACCCCCTCGAGTTCGGCGCGCTGGCGAACGTCTTCGGCCGACGGCCACCCGAGACGCCGCTGTGGATCGGATCGGTCAAGTCGAACTTCGGGCATCTCGAGGCGGCGGCGGGCATCGCGGGCCTGATCAAGGTCGTGCTCCAGCTTCAGGAGGACGCCATTGCACCGCACCTGCATGCCGATCCCCCCAGCCCGCACATCGAATGGGATCGCTGGCCGATCCGCGTCGCCTCGGAACGCCGCGCGTGGAAGTCCCCGCGCGAGCAGCGAGCCTGCGGCGTCAGCTCCTTCGGGTTCACGGGCACCAACGTTCACGTCATCGTCCAGGCACCTCCGACCACGAATGATCCTGCGGCAATCGAGCGTGTTCCTCCGGGCGTGCCGTTGAGTGCCCGCAGCTCAACCGCGCTGCGTCAGAGCGCTCGACGCTTGGCCGACCATCTCGAGGCGCACCCGGACCTCAGCCTCGCGGACATCGCCACCTCCCTCGGAGTCGGTCGCAACCACTTCCGCATCCGCACCTGGATCACCGCACACGATCGCGCCTCGCTCGCCGAGGCCCTCCGGACGATCGCGGACACTGCGGACGACGACCCAGCCATCGTGCGTCTCGAGTCCGCGCAGGTGGACCTTCCCCTCGGGTTCTGGTTCGGCCCGCAACCGAGCGATCCCACCGGGCTCGAAGGCGGTCTCGCCTTTCGCGAGCGTCTCGCGATCAGCGAGCTCGTTTGGAAGGTACGGCTCGATCGCCCGCTCTCCGAAGCGATCACCTCCGACGCTCCGACCCCTCTCGAGGCGGCAGCCTCCACCCTCACGACCCATCTCGCCCTCGCCGCGCAGTGGCGGGCCTGCGGTGTCACTCCCACGCTCGTGGGCGGCCACGCCCTCGGAGAGCTCGCCGCGGCGTGTTGGGCCGGCATCCTGACCGAGGAGCAAGCCGCCACGCTGCTGCACGCCCGATTCGGATCGGCGCTGCCGCTCGAGGTCGCGGCGACGCGCCTGCCGCTCCGTGCCCCGACCATTCGATGGTGGGCACGCACCGGATCGACACCGCAGGCCGTGGCGACACCCGATTACTGGATCGAGTGGGCCCGACGCGCCGAGGCTCCCGCCGAGCCCGCGCTGTCCGACTCGGTCCGACACTGGGTGCGCATCGGTGCCGCGGCGGCCGATGCCCCACCCGTGCTGCGCGGGCTGTCGGACATTGGGACGCTCTATCTCGAGGGCTTGCCCTTGGTATGGCGAGCGCTCGATCCACTGCTCGGCGGCCGACGCGTCTCGTTGCCCACGACGCCCTTCGAGCGCCAGCCCTTCTGGGCGCCGCTGAGCGAAGACCCGTCCTTCACGACCACCGACGCGACGAGCTGGCTGGGATCGGTCACCGTCGCCGCTGACGACGCCTCGCGGATCTACCGTTGCCCCGCTGCGGACGACGACGTGCCTGCCGCCTCGAGCACCTTGGCCCGACTCATCGCGGCCGCGCAAGACGCTCTGGACTCCGAGTCGGTGGAGCTGACCGAGGTCGAGCTCGTCTCGGAGCCCTTCCACGAGCTGCAAACGATCCTGCGGCCGCGCGCGGACGCGACCGCCGAGATCGAGGTCTTAGGTCGCCTGCGCGATCAAGGCTGGCGACGCCTCGGTCGAGCGATCGCTCGCACGGCTTGGCTCGAGACGCCCGCTGCCTTCGCGACGACCGGTTCCTCCCCGATCACTTGGCCGGGGCCGATCCTGGCCGATGATCCGTTGCCCTGGCGGCCCTCCTGGCTCGCGGCCGCTTGGGCGAGCGGAGCGAACGTGTCGGACGAGCCCACGACGATCGAGTTGGTGAGAGTATACGGAGCGCCGATCGACGGTTCACGCGGGCTCGCGTCGAAGCCGGGCCAGCTCGTCATCCTCGATCCCGAAGGTCGACCCATCGCGACCTTCGAGGGAATCGGTCGAGCAGCGGACGCGGCCTCGATCCCCCTCGCCCCCTGCTACCGATTGAAGTGGCAATCGATCCCCTTGCCGCCTCCGCGCGATGCCGCCCGGGGTCGCCTCTGGATCCTCGGTGCAACGGGTGCGCCGGGAGACGAGCTCGAGGCGACGTTGCGAGCATCCGGCTGGTCCGTCGAGCGACGCGCGCTCGCGGCTTGGCGCGACGAGGCCCCGGCCTGCGCACCCGTCGACACTCTCATCGATGCCCGTGCCTGGAACAGCGAGTCGCCAGCGCGAACGGGCGCCGAAGCCACCGAAGCCGTCGGCCACTGGTTCAGCGACGTTCGCTCCTGGGTGGAGCGCGGACTCCCTCGCCGCTACGTCCTGCTCACGCGTGACGCCTTCGCTTTCGACGATCGCGCTGCCTCTCCCTTCGCCCGTGCCCTGTGGTCCGCGGGCCGCGTGCTCGCCGCGGAGCACTCCGAGCTCGACGTGCGACGCATCGACGCGATCCGAGCCGTCGACCTCGTGCCGTGGCTGACGGCCGCCACACAAGAAGAGGAGATCGCGATCCGATCGGGTAAGGCGAGCGTCGCGCGACTCGTGCCCATGAGGATCGAAGCGAGCGCTCACGCGCTACGACTTGCTCCGGGCCGCTACGTCATCAGCGGCGGCTTCGGTGCCTTGGGTCGTCACGTCGCCGAGCGGCTCGCCTGCGCCGGGGCCACCGAGATCGTCCTGATCGGTCGACGAGGCGCTCAGGAGCACGATCGCCCCTGGCTCGACGCGCTCGCCGAGCGCGGCGTGCGCACGATCGAGCTGGCGTGTGACCTCAGCGATGCCGCGGCCTGCCGCGAGGGACTCCAGCTTCTTCGAGACGGTGAACCGGTGCGCGGCTGGGTCCACGCGGCCGGCGTGCTCGCCGATCGGCTGCTGGCCGACGCGACGCCCGAGCACGTGATGCCCGTGCTCCGTGCGAAGATCGCGTCGGCCGAGAATCTTCGGGCGGCGCTACCGAGCGGTCGCCCGGACTTCGTCGTCTACTTCTCCTCGTCGGCGACGCTGCTCGGCAATCCGGGACAAGCGGCCTACGCCGCCGCGAACGGATACCTCGATGGTCTTGCAGACGACCTCGACGCTGCCGGTCGATCGCTCAGCGTGCAATGGGGCCCGTGGGCCGATTCGGGAATGGCGGCGCGCTCGCACGATGCGCAACGCACATTCGAACGCCTGGGCGTGACGCCGCTCGATCCGCAGATCGCGCTCGATACGCTGTCGGCGTTCCTCGATGGTGGGCGAACCGGCACGACTACCGTCCTCGACGTGGACTGGAAGCGTCTCGGGGACGCGCTGCCGACGCTGCCTCCGATTCCTCGCCTCACCGCGGTTGCGACCTTGAAGTCTCGTCAGCGCGCGACGACGGCCGGAGATCTCGAGGCTCTGGCCGCGCTGCCGGGTGCCGAGCAGGCGGCCGAGCTCGAGAGGCGCGTCGGTCGCCGCGTGGCCGCAGTGCTCGGATTGCCGCCGGACCAGCTCGACCGAAACACGCCCTTCGTCGACCTCGGGCTCGACTCTCTGATGGCACTCCAGCTTCGCAACCGCCTCCAGGCCGACTGGGGTATCGCGATCCCGATGGCACGCCTCCTCGCCGGCGACTCGGTCGCCGAGACGACTCCGATCTTGCACGAGCTTCTGCGCCAGGCCGGCCTCCTCGGCGATGCTCGCGAGCCCGGCATCGACGCCGACCTCTTGGACCGTATCGAAGACCTCAGCGACGACGAGGTCGCTCGCCTCCTTGCCCAGGACGACGAAGATGGGTGAGCTCGAGGACCGCCTCGCGAAGCTCTCTCCGGAAAGACGCGCGCTCCTCGAGCGCATGCTGGCCGAGAAGCGAGCGGCGAGCACTGGGCCCATTCCCGCCGCACCAGAAGGCAGCGGCCCCTTCCCGTTGTCGTTCGCCCAAGAGCGATTCTGGTTCCTCGAGCAGCTCGAGCCCGGCAACCTCGCCCACCATATTGCAGGCGTGACTCGGCTGGGCGGCACGCTCGACGTCGAGGCCTTCATCGCGGCGCTCGATGAGGTCATCCGACGTCACGAGATCCTGCGCACGACCTTCGACGAGCGGGACGGTCGCCCGGTGCAGATCGTGGAGCCGGCGACACCGATTCCGCTCGTGCCGCAGGATCTCCGCGGGCTGAGTGGCGATGCCCTGGCCCGCGAGCGCGCGCGCTGGGAAGCCGAGATCCTGCGTCGTCCCTTCGACCTGCGCCGTGGCCCCTTGATGCGCTGGGCCTTGCTGCGCCTGGGTGACGAGGAGTGGGAGCTCCTGAGCTGCCTGCACCACATCATCGCCGATGGACTCTCGGCCCGCGTCTTGGCGGCCGAGCATGGAGCGTTCTACACCGCGCGCCTCCGCGGCGAGCCCGTGTCGCTCTCGCCACTCCCGATCCAGTACCGGGACTATGCCGCCTGGCAACGGCGGACGCTGACGGAAGCGATGCTCGACGAACGGCTCGAGTACTGGCGAGAGCAGCTGGCCGACGTCACGACGCTCGCCCTGCCGATCGATCGTCCGCGTCATGCCGACGGTCAGTCCCAGGGTGCCCGCGTGCGCCGCAGGCTGAGCGAAGAAGTGTTCACCGACGCGCTCTCCCTCGCTCGCGAGGAGCAGATCACACCGTTCGTCATGTTGCTCGCGACCTTCGAGGTCGCGCTGTCTCGCTGGACCGGTCAGACCGACATCGCCGTCGGCACGCCGGCAGCCAACCGCGATCGCGCCGAGGTCGAGGGGCTGGTCGGCTTCTTCGTGAACAGCCTGGTGCTGCGACTCGAGACATCGGACGATCCCAGCTTCCGCGACCTGCTGCACCGCGCCCGGAAGATCGTCCTCGATGCTCAGGAGCACCAAGACGTGCCCTTCGAGCGCATCGTCGATGCTCTCCAGCCCGAGCGACACCTCGATCGCAATCCGCTCTTCCAGGTCGTCTTCAACTACGTCGACTACGTGGGCGACACCTTCGAGCTGCCCGGTCTGACGCTCCAGTATCACAGTCGACCCGCGGGCACGCTCTTCGACGTGACGCTCTATGCCACGCGTCACGACAATCGCCTCGAGCTCGAGTTCGAGTACGACGCCGATCTGTTCGAAGCGGAGAAGATGGAGCGCTTCCTGGCCGAGCTCGAGGTGCTCCTGGCCGGCGCCGTGGCCGATCCCGATCGACCGCTCTCCGCGCTCCCCATCCACACGTCCGCGGAGTCGGAGCGCCTGACGCAATGGGAGAATGGCGCACCAATCGCCGACGGTGCTCCGGTCCCTGCGCACGAGTGGGTCGGGCTCCAGGCGCAGCGGACACCGGATGCCATCGCCATCGAGGACGGGCAGCGGCGCTGGACCTATGCGCAGCTCGATGCAGCCGCGACGCAGCTGGCGAAGCGGCTTGGCGCCGCCGGGCATGGTCCCGGCATGCGCGTTGGCCTGATGACGGAGCGCACGGGCGAGCTGCTGGTAGCGCTCCTCGGCATCGGGCGCGCCGGTGCCGCCTATGTGCCGCTGGATCCGGACTTCCCTCCGGCTCGCCTGACCGACATGGCTGCCGATGCGCAGCTCTCGGCGATCGTCACGCAGCCGGCACTCGCGAGCCGATGCCCGGCGGACACCGAGCCGCTCTTCGTCATCGACGAGACGATCATCGCCAATGCACCGCTTCCGGCGAGCGATCTGGACGCGGCGATGTACGTGATCTACACATCGGGATCGACGGGTCGCCCCAAGGGGGTGATCGTCCCGCATCGCACGGTGACGCGATTCCTCGAGGCGATGGTCGAGCAACCGGGCCTGACCGCGAGCGATGTGCTGGTCGCAGTGACGACGATCTCTTTCGACATCGCGGTGCTCGAGCTCCTCGGTCCGTTGATGGTCGGCGGGCGCGTCGTGATCGCGCCGCGCGAGACGGCACTGGACGGCGTCGCGCTCGGCTCGCTGCTCGAGAGCTCGCATGCCACCGTGCTCCAAGCCACTCCCGCCACCTGGCGCATGCTTCGCCTTGCCGGATGGCCCGGGCGCCCGGGCCTCCGCATGCTGTGCGGCGGTGAGCCGCTGCCGCGTGACTTGGCCGAGGAGCTGCTGCCATTGGGCACGGAGCTCTGGAATCTCTACGGTCCGACCGAGACGACGATCTGGTCGACGGTGGAACGCATCCAGTCCGCGCCGGGGCGCCCGATCACCATCGGTCGACCGATTCGCGGCACGCGCACGCGCATCGTCGATCGTCACGGGCATCGAGTGCCGATCGGCGTCGACGGAGAGCTGTGGATCGGGGGTGCCGGCGTCGCGAGCGGCTACTGGCAGCGCGAGTCACTGACCGCCGAGCGCTTCGTCTCCGACGCCGATGGGCAGCCCTGGTACCGCACCGGCGATCGCGCGCGCTGGTTGGCCGACGGTCGCCTGCTGTGCTTGGGCCGTCTCGATGCTCAGATCAAGCTGCGTGGCTTTCGGATCGAGCCGGGCGAGATCGAGACGATCTTGCGGGAGCATCCCTCGGTCGTCGATGCGGCAGTCACGCTGTTCGAGCGCAGCGCGGACGACCGCCGTCTGGTCGCCTACGTGACCGCGGATCCGGGCGCGTCGACCGCCGAGTCGGTCGAGCAGTGGACCTCGCTGTGGGACACGGTCTACGCCGACAGCACGGCCAGTGATCCGACGTTCGACCTCAGCGGCTGGGGCGACAGCACGACCGGCAGCCCGATGCCCGAGGCCTCGATGCGGCAATGGGTCGACGGCACGGTCGAGCGACTACGAGCGCTGCATCCGAAGCGCCTGCTCGAGATCGGCTGCGGCCTCGGGCTCTTACTGTTTCGCCTTGCGCCTCACTGTGAACGCTACCGCGCGCTCGACGCCTCGCCGACGGCCACCGAGCGCATTCGGCGGCTGTGTGACGAGCGGGGCTTGGAGCAGGTCACGGTCGACACGCTCGGCGCCGACGATCTCGATCGACTCGGGGACGAGCGCTTCGATGTCATCGTCCTCAACTCGGTCGCACAGTACTTCCCGAGCGCCGACTACTTCCTCGACGTCGTGTCGAAAGCACTCACACGTCTCACGCCGGGCGGACACTTGTTCCTGGGTGACCTGCGAAGCGCCCGACACCTCAAGGCCTTTCACACCCTCGTGCAGATCCGACGCGCCGATCCCGAGGACTCGGTCGGGACGCTTCGAGAGCGCATTGCGCGCCAGCTGCAGCGAGAGCGTGAGCTGGTCTTCGACCCCGCGCTCTTCGAGGCATGGTCGTCGTCTTTCGACGTGCACATCGAGCTCCGGCGCGGAGCGATTCACGACGAGCTCTCGCTGTTTCGGTACGACGTGATTCTCACGGCGGTCCGCCCTGAGGAGAGATCCGAGGCCACGAGCGCCTGGGACGCGTACGGCTCGCTCCCGTCGCTCCGAGAGCATCTGACGACGGCGCGCGCGGAGGCGCTTCGCGTCACGGACATCCCGAACGCTCGGCTGACCGGACTCGTCGCGGCGCAGACCGCCCTCGACGAAGCAGGTGCTTCGGTGGAGTCCCTTCGGCAGCTTCTCGAGAGCGCGCCTGGCATCGAGCCCGACCTGATTCGCGACGTCGCCGCGGCGAGCGGCTACGAGGTCGAGCTGCGCTGGGCCGCGTCGGAGAGCACCGAGTGCTTGGACGCGGTCTTTCGACGACCTCGCCCGACCTCGCCTAGCCCGATCACCGTGACCTTGCCCGAGGTGACGCCCGAGGACCGTCTCCGCTGGGTTCGCGAGCCCCTTCCGGCCAGCGATCCGCTGCCGGCAGAGCTTCGGGAGCATCTCCGAAACCGGCTTCCCGAGGCGCTGCTGCCGAGTCACATCGTGCGCCTCGAGTCTCTGCCTCGCACACCCAATGGCAAGCTCGACCGACGCGCGCTGCCGGCGCCCGACGCCGCGCCGCGCCGAGCCAAGGGTGAGGCCCCGCGCACCGAAGAGGAGCGCTTGATCGCGGATCTCTTCTCCGAGATCCTCCAGGTCGAATCGGTCGGGCGCGATGATGACTTCTTCGATCTTGGCGGACACTCGCTGCTCGCGACGCAGATCATCTCGCGACTCCGACAGCGCGTGGGCGCCGAGCTGCCGTTGCGTCAGATCTTCTCGACGCCTCGAGTGCGCGATCTCGCCGCCGCGCTCGCCGAGGCGGGCGCAGGCGAGGACCGTCCCGGATTCACGATTCCCACTGTCTCGCGCGCGGGAGCGTTGCCGGTGTCCTTCGCGCAGGAGCGATTCTGGTTCTTGCACCAGCTCGATCCCGATCAACGCGCCTATCACATGCCGGGCGCCGCCCTCCTCGACGGGCCGATCGACGAGACCACGATCCGGGCTGCCTTCGAGCGAGTCGCCCGTCGCCAGGAGAGCCTGCGCACCTTCTTCCGTGCCGATGTGGAGGGACGCCCTCGTGCGCACGTCCGACCCGACCCGTCTCTCGACTGGATCTCCGAAAGCCTGATCGAGCGGCCGGATCCCTTGGCGGCCTTCCGCGAGCGGGCTCGGGCGATCGCGAGCTCACCGTTCGACCTCGCGGCCGGTCCCTTGGTGCGCATCGCATGGTTCGAGCTCGGTCCACGATGGCATGGACTGCTGGTCGTGCTGCATCACATCATCGCCGACGGCTGGTCGATCGGAGTTCTCCTTCACGAGCTGCAGAGCGCGGTCGAGGCCGAGCTCAGCCATCGAGACGCCCGTCTCCCCGCGCTCGGCATTCAGGTGATCGACTGGGCCGCCTGGCGTCGCGATCAGGCCGAGAGCGGCGGCCTCGACGACTCGCTGTCCTACTGGGTTCGACAGCTCGACGGGGCTCCCCGCGTGCTCGCCGTGCCGACCGATTCGCCGCGTCCACCGGTCGTGACCGATCACGGTGCTCGCTTCGTGGCGCGGCTCGACCTGCCTCATCGCGAGATGTTGGCTCAGCTCGCACGGGCGACGCGAGCGACGCCCTTTCAGGTGCTCCTCGCAGCGTTCGGCGAGCTCGTTCGCAGGCTGACCGGTCAGGGCGACTTCTTGGTGGCGACTCCGGTAGCGGGCCGCGACCATCCGGACACCGAGCCTCTGATCGGATGCTTCATCGAGCAAGTCGTGTTGCGATTGCGACCCGGCGAGGCCCAGACCTTCGAGGCGCTGGTGGAGCAGGTCCGCGACACGGTCGGCGAAGCGCTGTCACATGCCGACCTGCCCTTCGAACGCATCGTCGAGGCGCTCGACCCGCCGCGCGATCGCAGCCGCCACCCGCTCGTTCAAGTCTCGTTCGAGTCGCTCGATCTTCCGATGCGCCTCGACCGTCTCGGCGGCGCCCGCGTCACCTCGTTGCCGCTCGAAGAAGTGGCGCCGAAGTTCGAGCTGACGTTCCGCATCGGCGGAGATGCGAACTCCGAGGTCACGATCGAGTACCGCGCTGACCTCTTCGAGCCCCGCACGATCGAGCGCTGGTGGCATTGCTTCGAGCGCCTGCTGGCTGAGTGCCTCTCCGCACCGGGTCAACCCCTGCACACGCGTCCGATGCTCCCTCCTACACAACGCGACGAGCTGCTGCGGACGGCGGCCGGTCCCTCCGACTCGTCGATGGCCGCCCGCCCGATCGCCCACGCGCTCTTCGAGACCATCGCACGTCGACGAGATCAGACGGCGGTGCGGCACGAGGACGCGAGCTGGAGCTTCGGCGAGCTCGGTGAGCAAGCCGAACGGATCGCGGCGGAGCTGCACGCTCGTGGGCTCACTTCCCGAGATCGCATCGCCCTCAGCCTCCCGCGCTCCTTCGATCTCCTGGCGGCGTGGCTCGGTGCCCTCCGAGCCGGCATTCCCTACGTGCCGATCGATCCCTCGGATCCCGTCGCACGCCGGCAATGGATCTTGAAGGACAGCGGTGCGCGTCTCGTGATCACCGATGCCAACGGTGCGTCGAGCTTGCCCGACGGCTTCGTCGGCGACGCCGTGACGACGCGCGATCTGGTCGCGGGTCGCGGCGAGCCTCCGCCTCTACCGACCGCTGCCGAGGATCCCGCGTACGTGCTCTACACGTCGGGCTCGACGGGGCGTCCCAAGGGGGTCGTCGTGACGCAGCGAGGCTTGGCGAACTACGTGGAGTGGGCGTCCCGGTCGTACCCGATCGCGGACGGCGACGGCTCCCCTCTCTTCACGTCTCTCGGCTTCGACCTGACGATCACGAGCGTGCTGCCCACTTGGCGCGTGGGTCGCACGGTGCACGTCATTCCCGAAGGACCCGGCATCGAGCCCTTGAGGTCGACCTTCGGGCGGGGGCAGCCCTTTGGGCTGGTGAAGCTGACACCGGCGCATCTCGACGCCCTCGCCCTCGTCACGACGCCGGAGCAACGACGTGGCTGGACGCGCTGTCTGGTCGTGGGTGGTGAAGCGCTGACCGAGCATCACACGTCTGCCTGGCTGGAGGCCGACCCGTCGCTCGAGGTCTTCAATGAGTACGGCCCCACCGAGACGGTCGTCGGGTGCTGCGTCCATGCAGTCGCCCGCGACGAGTCGGGTGCCCACCCGATCGGTCGCCCGATCGCGAACACCCGTCTGTACGTCGTCGACGATGAAGGCGAGCTCGCCGCCTGGGGCGCGCCGGGTGAGCTGTGGATCGCCGGCGCAGGTGTCGCGTCCGGGTATCTCGGTCGCGACGACCTCACGGCCGAGCGGTTCGTCACCGATCCGTTCGTCGAGTTGCCCGGTGAGCGCGTCTACCGCAGCGGCGATCGCGTCCGGCGACGAGCCGACGGTCGACTGGTCTACCTCGGGCGTGGGGACGACCAGGTCAAGATTCGTGGGTATCGCGTCGAGCTGGGTGAGATCGAGGCCGTCCTGCGCCGTCAGCCTGGCGTCCGTGAGTGTGCCGTCACGACACGCGAGGGTCTCGGCGGTCGCCGGCTGCTCGCCGCCGTCACGGGTGAGGAGCCCGAGCGCGATGCCTGGCGAGCCGGACTGGCGCGCGAGCTTCCGAATGCGTGGATTCCTTCGGCCTTCGTTCTCGTTCCGCAGCTTCCCTTGACGGCACTCGGCAAGGTCGATCGAGCGGCGCTGCCCGATCCCGACCCGACACCGACGCAGGCCGCGACGCCTCCCCGTGACCCGCTGGAGCAAGCGCTGGCAGCACACTGGTGTGCCGTTCTCGGCCGGGAGAGCATCGATGTGCAGGATGGGTTCTTTGCCTTGGGTGGAGACTCGATCCTCGCGCTCCAGATCGTCGCTCGTGCGCAGCGGGACGGCTTGCCGCTGCAGACGGCGGATCTCTTCGAGTACGCGACGATCGCCGAGCTCGCCGCCGCGCTGCGCGAGCGTCCGGGCTCGGGCCGAGTGGCCAGCGGGCCGCGACCTCCCGGTCCACGCGAGCTCGGTCCGACTCAGGAATGGTTCTTCGGCCGGCGCTTGGTCGAGCCGCATCATTGGAATCAGTCTTTGGCATTCACGGTCCGCGCCGACGTCGAGCCCGGACGACTTCAGGCAGCTCTCGACGAGATTCTCACGCAGCACGAAGCGCTTCGATGGCGATTCACCGGCTCGGGCTCCGAGGTCTCCGCCCACGCGATCGAGCCGGAGCCGTTCCCGCTCGATGTGATCGACCTCGAGGGAGCGTTGGAGCCGGAAGCCCGTCGCGCATTCGATCAGGCTTGCCGGCACGCTCAGAAGCAGCTCGACCTCGCGAAGGGTCCGTTGACGCGCGGTGTGCTGGTCCGGCTCGGCTCGGGTGCTCCGAGCTGGCTCGGCTGGATCGTTCATCACTTGGTCATCGACGGCGTTTCTTGGCGAATCCTGATCGAGGAGCTGAGCGCGCTCCTCGACGCCGACACCATCGAGGGCGTTCTGTCGGGCGAGCCCACGACCCTCGGCGAGTGGAACGCGGCCATCCGGGAGCGACAAAGATCTGATGACGTACCCTTCGAGCCGGCATCGACGCCCCTCGGCGCTCTGTCGCTCGGTGACGCGCCCAATGTCGAAGGGCAGGCCATCGACATCGTCCGGCGACTCTCGCACGAGGACACCCGGGCGCTGCTCGAGGCAGCTCCCACCTGGCGGGCCGGCATCGACGAGCTGCTGCTCACCGCGCTGAGCCAAGCCCTCGCCGACGTCCTGGGCCCGAAGTCCTGGCGGGTCGATGGCGAGAGCCACGGGCGCGATGGCAGCTCCGAGAGCGACCTCTCGCACACGGCCGGGTGGTTCACGCGCTTCGTTCCGATGATCCTGCCGGTACCCGAAGCCGAGGTCGACGAGACGGTCGCCTCCGTGAAGGAGGCGGCTCGGCGAGCTCGCACTGCGAGCCTCCTGCGCTCGGGCGAAGCTCCGGCCGCTTCCGCTCCGATCTTGGTGAACTACCTGGGCCGCTCGGAGTCGATCGAAGGCGCCGCTCTCCAGCCGTGGCCCGAGCCGATCGCTGAGGCGCGAAGCCCGCTCGCCGCACGCAGCCACGAGCTCGAGCTACTGGCCTGGATCACGGACGGTCAGCTCACCCTGCGCTGGTCGTATGCTCGGGGGCGCCTCGACGGAGACCTCGCCCTACGATTGGCGGAGAGCCTCGAGAGTCGTCTGCCTCCGTTGGCGCGTGGGCCGTCGTCCCCGGGGTCCACGGCAGTTCCGAGCGACTTCCCGACCGCCGGCCTGGACCGAGCCTCGCTCCGCCGCTTGCTGACGGACGCACCCGATACCACCGACCTCTATCCGCTGACGCCTACGCAGCAGGGAATGTTCTTCCACAGCCGTTTCGCCCCGGAAGCCGTGGCCTACGTCGAGCAGCTTCATTTGATGCTCTCCTCACTGGATGTCTCGGCCTGGAGCCAGGCCCTCGAGGAGCTCCTCCGCCGTCACGAGCCCCTCCGCTCCGAGGTCGTCTGGGACGAGCTCGAGCGCCCTCTCTGGCGAGTGCGCTCTCGCGTTCCGCTCCCGTTGACCGTGATCGATGGTCGCGAGTGGGAGGACGAGGCCGCGCGGCTCGAGGAGTGGCAACGCGCCGAGCGCAGGCGCGGATTCGAATGGGACCGGGCGCCGCTGCTGCGCTGGGTGCTGATCGATCTCGCGGGCGGACGCCACGCCATCCTGCTGACGTACCATCACGCGTTGCTCGATGGCTGGTCGATGGCCATCTTGTTGCGCGAGATGACCGAGCTCTACGCCGCCGCCCGGTCGGGTCGCGCCGCGCTCCCGCGCCCGGCCCCTCCCTACGGCGCCTACGTCGCCTGGCTCGAGGATCAAGACCTCGAGGAGGCGCGCAGGTTTTGGCAGCGTGAGCTGGCCGCCTTCGACACTCCCACTCCCCTGCTCGGGCACACGCTCTCCAGGCCGCGCGGGGCGAGCGAGCTGCTCGAGACCGAGCTGGTCTGGGACGAGGACCGCACCCAGCGTTGGACCGAGCGCACGCGAGCCGCCGGCTGGACCGCGAGCACGACGGTGCAGGCGGCCTGGGCGCTCTTGCTGCATCGCTACGGCGCGCCCCACGACGTCGTGTTCGGTGCGACGGTCTCGGGACGACCCGCGACGCTGGGAGATCTCGAGCGACGCGTCGGCCTGTACATCAACACCGTACCCGTTCGCGTCCAGGTGCCCGAGCACGACAGCATTCGCCGCTGGCTCACGGACCTCCAGCAACGTCAAGCCGCGCGCGCCGCCTTCGAGTGGACACCGCTCCCCGTCAGCCAGGCCGGCGCGGACGTGCCCCCGGGCACGCCGCTCTTCGACAGCTTGATCGTGTTCGAGAACTACCCGTTGGACCGGGCGGCACTCTCGGCTGGAACGGACCTCGGCTTCCCCGACGTCTTGGATGCCGGCTCGTTCGAACGCACGAGCTACGGGTTGACGCTCGTGGTCGTGCCGGGCGATCGACTCATCTTGCGCCTGCTTCACGCGACCGACCTCGCGGACGCCTCGCGCGGCGAGAAGCTGCTTCGGCACCTCGCCCAACTTCTCGATGGGATCACCGCGGCGCCGGAGCGATCCGCGAGTGCGATCCCCATGCTCACGGACTCCGAGCGCGCGTGGCTGCGAGACGCCGCGACCGTGCCGACCACTCCCGCCGCTTCGTCGAGCGCCACGGTCTTGGACCGCTTCGAGCGCCGAGTGGTCGAAGCTCCGGATGCGATCGCGCTGATCGATGGAGATCGGTCCTGGACCTACCGTGAGCTCCAGGAGCGAGCGCACCAGCTGGCGAGCGTGCTTCGAGAGTCGCTGCCCGAGATCGAGGAGCCGATCGTCGGAGTCTGCCTACCGCGGTGCGTCGACACCATCACGGCGCTCTTGGCCGTGCCTGCCGCGGGCGGTGCGACCCTGCCCCTCGAGCTCTCTCTGCCTCCTCAGCGCCTCTCGACCCTGGTGCGCGAGTCCGGCTGCACGCACGTGATCGCGTTGCCCGAGCATCGCCCTGCGCTCGAGGGAGTCTCGGTCCGATGGATCGATCCGAGCGCCAAGCCTTCGAGGACGGCGCCCGCGCTCGTCGCTCCGACGCCCGACCGCCTCGCCTACGTGCTGTTTACCTCGGGCTCGACCGGGGAGCCGAAGGGTGTCGCGGTCGAGCAACGTGCCTTGGCACACTATGTTGCCGAAGCGGAGCGCGCCTTCGCTCTCACACCCGAAGACCGCGTGCTGCAGTTCGCATCGCTGGCCTTCGACACGAGCGCCGAGGAGATCTACCCGACGCTGCTCGCCGGGGCGCAGCTCGTCCTGCGTGACGAGTCCATGATCGAGAGCGTGCGCGGCTTCTGTCAGGGCGTCGAGAAGCACCGGCTCACGGTCCTCGATCTCCCGACGTCCTTCTGGCACGAGCTGGTCGTCGGCATGAACGAGAACGACCTTCGACGCTTGCACTCGGTTCGGCTGGTCATTCTCGGTGGGGAGGCAGCGACTCCCGAAGCCGTGTCGAGCTGGCGAGAGCATGTCGGCGAACGGATCCGATTGCTGAATACGTACGGCCCGACCGAGGGCACGATCGTGACGACCTGGGCGGACCTGACTCGGCACGAGCGCGGCGAACCGGTGCCGATCGGTCGACCGATCCCCGGGGCACGGGTCCACGTGCTCGATGCGGCCGGGCAAGAGCTGCCCCCTGAGGTCCCCGGCGAGCTGTGGATCGGCGGGTCGGGACTCGCCCGCGGCTATCTCGGCCGACCCGACCTCACGGCTCGGCGCTTCCGAGACGATATCCCGGGCCTACCGGACACCCGGCTGTATCGCACCGGAGATCGCGTTCGGTTTCGATCCGACGGCGCGCTGCTCTTCCTGGGTCGCGTCGACGATCAGGTCAAGATGCGCGGTCAACGCATCGAGATCGGCGAAGTCGAGGCGATGCTGCGCCGTCATCCCGCGACCACGGAGGTGGCGGTGATTCACCGGGAAGCCGCCGGCGGCCAGCTCGTCGCGTTCGTAGAAGGAGAGGTATCGCTCGACGAGCTGCGGGACTTTGTCCGCGATCGATTGCCGAGCGTCATGGTTCCCGGTCGGTGGATTCCAATGGCACGGCTGCCGCGGACACCGAGCGGCAAGATCGATCGACGACGTCTCGCCACCCTCGCCGACGAGGCTCCCCGTTCGAAGACGTCGCAGCCCCGCTCCGAGCTCGAAGGACAAGTGGCCGCGGCGATGTCCACCGCGCTCGGGCAACCGGAGCTGAGCTCGAGCGACGACTTCTTCGAGAACGGCGGCGACTCGTTGAAGGCACTGCGGCTGATGCGGCTGCTCGAGGAGGTGATGGGACGCGAGATCCCGCTGGCACTTCTCTTCCGGCACTCGCGAATCAGCGACCTGGCGGCGGCTCTCGAGTCCGAGACGTCCGAGCGGGACCTCATCTCGAGCGCGAGCCCGATCGACTGGGGTCGGGAGACACGGCTCGACGATGCGATCGCGCCGACCGCTGGAGCATGGCGAGCGACCGGCGAGGTGCTGCTGACGGGTGCGACCGGCTTCTTGGGCGCCTTCGTGCTGCGAGACTGGCTGAACGAAACGGCCGACCGCGTTCATTGCCTGGTGCGCGCGTCGGACGACACGGCTGCACTGGAGCGTCTGCGAGAGGCGCTCGCGCGCTTCGGCTTAGCGAGCCTGCTGGAGACGGGCCGAGTCACGGCCCATGCGGGCGATCTGTCTCGAGAGCGTTTCGGTTGGAGCGCGAGAGCATTCGAGGCTCTGGCCGAGCGGGTCGATCGCGTGATTCACGTCGCGGCCTCGACCAGCTTTTTTCAGCCCTACCGCCGTCTCGTCGGCGTCAACGTGACCGGAACGCGGCACGCGCTGGCGTTCGCGTGCACCGGACCCAGGAAGCGCTTCGAGCACGTCTCGACCATCGGCGTGCTGGACGCGGAGTCCGGCACCGAGGCTCCTTCTCGCGATGAATCGAGCGCGCTGCCCCCCTTCGATCACATCCGGGGCGCGTATGCTCAGACCAAAGCCGTCGCCGAGGTACTGGTGCGCGAGGCCGGCCGACGGGGCCTCGATGTCGCCGTGTACCGGCCGGGCCGGCTCGTGGCCGACGAGGCCACCGGCGCGGTCAATCCCGAGGACTTGGCAGCACGTCTGACTCGACTCTGCCTTCGCATCTGCGCGGTGCCGGCGGTCGATCTGGCCTTCGACGCGACTCCGGTCGACGTCGTCAGCCTGGGGCTGGTCCGATTGGCGCTCACCGAGACCGAGCGCGAGCGCCCGTACCACCTGATCAGCCCTGAGCCGTTGGAGTCGAACAAGTTACGCGACTGGGTCCTCCGAGAACGGCCCGACCTCGAGGTGGTCTCCCTCGAGGCTTGGCGAGCCCGGGCGCTGCCCGTGTTGAGAGCCGAATCGCCGGAGCTGCTGCCCCTCTTCGATCAGCTGGCCCCCCAGGAGGACGAGGAGCCAGCCATCTCCTGCGACTGGACGTGGAGGGAGCTGTCGGCGAGGGGTGTCGCGTGTCCGAAACGGGATCGAGAGTGGCTGTCGAAGGTGTTGACGAGACTGTCGGAGTCGACGACGGAAGACCGGGATGACCGGTGAGCTCCCTTTTTTCCAAGACCCCCGAAACAAACTGACTTTCGATCCTCCTGTAGAGATCGGTACCATAGTCGAGGACTGTCCCGCGCGGCGGTCCCGACCCGAGAAGCCTAGAGGAGCCAGATAATGACGAAGACGTGGTGGTTGTGTGCGTTGCTTTTGATGGCAGGTCCTGCAATGGCAGGCCTGGATATTGAGCTGAAGGGCGGCGCGCTGGGTGGCTCGATCGTCGTGGATCTGGTCGGCGACCCGAATGAGACCTACCTGATCTTCGTCTCGGACGACCCGAACAATCTGATCAAGTGGTCGGACATCACGATCAACACGCCGGGCTTCATCGGCAAGCTCAATGCCCAAGGCGAGCGCTCGGCGACGCTGCCTCTGCCGGGTGCGAAGGTGCTGGATGGATTCCAGCTCTGGTTCCAGGCCATCACGGTGACCGGTCCTCCTTACGTATTGGACGACTCGAGCCCGGTCTGCACGATTCGACTCGGTGAGAAGAACGGCATCGTGGCTTCGACCGGATCGTTGACGACGTCGCGAACGAACGCGTCGGCGCTCAACCTGAACAATGGCCTGGTGCTGATCACGGGCGGTGGTGGCGGCACGATCTTCACGCCGACGCCGGTCGCGAGCGCCGACCTCTACGATCCGTGTGCGGACAGCTTCTCGGCCTCGACGGGCACGATGTCGAACGAGCGAGCCTTCCACACGGCCACGGAGCTGCAAGACGGCACGGTGCTGGTGGTCGGTGGCGCGGACGCGGTGCTCGGGATCAACACGAGCGCGGACGTCTACGATCCGAACACCGATCAGTTCGCCGTGACGTCGGGTGCCATGGCGCGCGCCCGAATGGGTCATACGGCGACACTGCTCGACGACGGACGCGTGCTGGTCACCGGCGGCACGAACTCTCTGCTGCCCGACTACCTCGCCTTCCTCTTCGGCAACACGTCGACGACCGAGATCTATGACCCGAACACGGGCACGTTCTCGGCCGGTCTCAACATCGATCGAGGCCCGAAGTCGTTCCACGCCGCGACTCGCCTCCAGGACGGGAAGATCTTGCTGACGGGCGGCTACACGATCGTCGACGTCTCGGGCTTCGGCGTCGCCGAGATCACCGGAACGGCGGCGGTCTTCGATCAGCTGACCAACACCTTCGTCGCCAACTTCAGTCGAAACGGCCAGGCCCGCTCTGGCCACTCGGCGGTCCTGCTCGACTCCGGCCAAGTTCTGCTTGCCGGTGGAGCACGTCAGCCCGTCGAAACCTCGCCGACGACGAACAGCGCCGACCTGTACCTTCCCGGGACCGATCTGATCACCGGGGTAGCGAACATGAACCGGAGCCGCGGCTTGTTCCCGATGTTCAAGCTGGCGAACGGCAAGGTGGTGGCGTTGGGCGGAGTCATCGGAGACTTCCTGAACGTCGGCGCGACAGCGCGCTGCGAGATCTACAACCCCCTCACGGACATTTGGACGGACACGAGCGATCTGCTGACCGTCCCGCGGGCGGCGGCTTGTGGAGTCGCGCTCTCGTCGGGCCGTATCTTGGTGCTCGGTGGCTCCGACCCTTCGGAGATTCCGCAGCTCTCCGCGGACTTCTTCGTCCAATGATCTCGGCCGCTCCTCGATAATCTCGAGACACTCGATCGGCCTCGCTCGCCCCCGTGGTGAGCGAGGCCTTTCTCTGGAATCCTCGATCTGCCGCGAGCAACCCCGGAGACCCGAGATGCGAACGACCCCTTGGCTCTTGTTGATCACGTGCGTCTTCACCGGCTGGGCACACGCCGGCTTGGACATCGAGCTTCGGGGAGGTGCCCTGGGCAACTCGATCATCATCGACCTGGTCGGCGATCCGAACGAGACCTACCTGATCTTCGTGTCCGACGATCCAAACAACTTGGTCAAGTGGTCCGACATCACGATCAATACGCCTGGGTTCATTGGCAAGCTGGACGCGCTGGGAGAGAAGTCGGCGACGTTGCCGTTGCCCGGAGCCAAGGTACTGGACGGATTCCAGCTCTGGTTTCAGGCGATCACGGTGAACGGTCCGCCCTATGTCGTCGACGATTCGAGCCCGGTCTGCACGATTCGCCTGGCCGACAAGAACGGCATCGTGGCTTCGGGGGCGACCCTGACGACGGCCCGCACCAACGCCGCCGCGGTCGAGCTCACGAGCGGACTGGTGCTGATCACCGGCGGGGGGGGTGGCACCGTGTTCTCCCCCACGCCCGTGGCGAGCGCCGATCTGTACGACCCGTGCTCGGACACGGTGGCCGCCTCGAGCGGCACGATGTCGAACGAGCGCGCCTTCCACACGGCCACTCTGCTGCAAGACGGGCGCGTGCTCGTGGTCGGAGGGGTCGATGCCGTGCTCGGTGTCACGACGACCGCGGATATCTACGACCCCGTCACCGACCAGTTCACGCCCACGGGCGCCCTGGCGCGGGCCCGCATGGGGCACACGGCGACGCTGCTCGATGACGGCCGCGTCTGGATCGCCGGCGGCACGAATGCACTGCTTCCGGACTACCTCGCCTTTCTCTTCGGCAATACCGCCTCGACCGAGATCTGGGATCCTTCGACCGGGCTCTTCACCTTGGGATCGGTCATCGATAGCGGAACGAAGGCCTTCCACACGGCGACTCGATTGAACGATGGCAAGATCCTGTTCGTCGGTGGCTACTCCTGGTTCAACAACTTCGGATACGACATCGCCGAGATCACCAGTCGGAGCTCCCTCTGGGATCCGCTGGCCGGAAGCTGGGTCTTCAATCCCTTCCGCCTCGGTCAAGCCCGAGCGGGTCACTCGGACGTGCTCCTCGACGACGGAAGCGTCCTGCTCGCAGGTGGCGCCCGCCAGCCCGTCGAGACGTCGCCGACCTCGAACAGCGTCGATCGCTACGATGCGGTCAACGACATCATCTCGGCCGCCTCCACCATGAACCGGAGCCGCGGCTTGTTCCCGATGTTCAAGCTCGACAATGGTCGCGTCGTTGCAATCGGTGGCGTGATCGGTGACTTCCTGAACATCGGTGCGACGAACCGCATGGAGATCTACGATCCGGTGGCGGACACCTGGACCGATACCGTCGACGTGCTGGCGACTCCGCGGGCGGCGGCCTGTGGTATCCCGCTGTCGTCCGGGCGCTTCCTGGTCATCGGAGGATCGGATGCCTCCGAGACCGCGCAGCTTTCCGCCGAGCTCTTCGTGCAGTGAGCCCCTGCAGCGCACGGCTCACCCCACACTCGGCCGCCGGCGCTCTGGGCGTCGGCGGCTCGACCACCCGTCTCTCCCCCCCACTTCGCCGCGAGCCTCTTGGAGACAACTCATGATCTCGATTCGTTGGGTCTTGCCGTTCCTCCTTCTCCTGGCAGGCACCACGCAGGCCGGGCTCGATCTGGAGCTACGGGGTGGTGCACTCTCGGGCTCGATCGGCATCGACCTCACCGGGGATGCGAACGAGACCTACCTGATCTTCGTCTCGGATGACCCGAACAACATCATCAAGTGGAGCGGCATCACGCTGAGTACGCCCGGCTTCATCGGCAAGCTGAACGCTTCCGGACAAGCCTCGGCGACGCTACCGTTACCTGGAAGCAAGGTGCTCGACGGCTTCCAGCTGACCTTCCAAGCCTTCACCGTCAACGGGCCGCCCTACGTCGTCGACGATACGAGCCCGCAGTGCACGATCCGGCTGGCCGAGAAGAACGGCATCGTCGCCTCGACCGGCACTCTGACGACCGCGCGTACGAACGGATCCTCCGCCTTGCTGGCCGATGGGCGAGTGCTCATCACGGGTGGTGCCGGCGGTACCATCTTCGCGGCACCGACCCCCGTCGCGTCGGCCGACCTCTACGATCCCTGTACTGACACGTTCACGGCCTCGGGCGGCTTGATGAGCACGCAGCGCGTCTTCCACACCTCGACCGTGCTCCAAAACGGGCAGGTGCTCGTGGTTGGCGGAGCCGATAGCGGCCTGACCGTGCGCCGCTTCAGCGATCTCTATGATCCGGTCACCGACCAGTTCACGTCGACGAGCAACCTGACGCGCGGACGCATCGGGCACACGGCGACGCTCCTCGACGACGGTCGCGTCCTCGTGGCGGGCGGCACCAACGCGCTGCTCCCCGACTACCTCGCCTTCCTCTTCGGCAACGTCTCCTCGACCGAGATCTGGTCAACCGCGAGATCTCGGCCACCGGGTAGCCCTGGACGCTCGTGATCGAGTAGCCCCCGGTCATCAGGATCTTGCCATCCTGCAGCCGCGCCGCGGCATGGAAGTATTTCGGGCCGGCACCGATCGACGGTGCCGGGGGATCTTCGGACGATCTGTTCGTGAGGTAGATCCACCGAGCCCGCACCTCGCCACCGGCGAGGCGCGGTGCGCTCCTCGGGGCCGCCTCAGGGCGTGAGCACCAAGACTTCGGTCTCACTGGCCATCACGACTCCGTTTGCGAACACGACGAACGCATGGTGCACCGTGATCGGGCCCACCCATGGCAGGCCCGGTGGCACCACCACACTCGCCCGCGCCAACCCGTCGGCGTCGAGAGCTCCGAACGAGCCGGGATGCAACGGACCATTCGGGTTGCTCAGCAGGAACTGAAAGTAGACGTCGACGTTGAGGGGCAGGTGCACGCGCGCGTTGATCGGGGTGCCGGGAGTCGTCCCGGAGACGGAGCCGAGCAACAGGTAGGTCCCTTGCGGCTGCTCGGGAGCGAAGAGCTGGAGCTCCTGACGTCCACCGGTGGCCAGAGACAGCTCGTGGAGGTCACCGGACAGAGTGCGCGCGTTCGAGCGCCAAACGACGGCCTCCCAGCGCCCGCTCACCGAGTCGTACGCCTGACCGGAGATCACGATCGTGCCGAAGGCATCGACGTCGACACCCTGCGCGAAAGAGGACGTGTACTCGCCCGGCAGCCAAGTCTGAAGATCGACGAGCGACGCGGCCGTGCCGGCCCACGCCGCCGCCCGCAGCCCTTGGGCA
>JAJDCO010000081.1 GCA_029260795.1 Planctomycetota bacterium
CATTTCTCACCAGCCATCTACTGCGGCGCCGAATCTACCCATGCCTGCTGCGTCAAGCTTCCTGCGTCAAGCTTCCTGCGCCGCCTCGACGACCTGCAGCGAGGTCGACTGCGGCGTGCTCGGTCGCTTTCCTTGCATCCATGGGCATCTTCGACACCTCGCGACGATGTCTGGTGAGAAATGCGGGCTAAGGGATCCAAACACCTCGGGCACGCGGCTTGCCTGCTGCGCATGCGCCTGCACACCACCGGAGCGTCCCATGATCCCAGCGCCATCCGCCTTCCTCCTCGCCCTCGCCTTTTGTCCACTTCCCCCCTTTCAATCCTCGGACGACCTCGATCGCTGGATCGTCGATCTGCGCTCGGAGGATGCGGCCGTGGCCAAGGCAGCCGACGAGGAGCTCTCGAGAATGCGCCCGGCGCTTCTGGCCACCCGGATGAGCGAGCTGCTCGCACTTCTCGGGAACGAGCGCGTCTCCATCGACGCCGCCTGGATTCTGGCCAAGCTGCCGGAGGCCGAGTACCCGGCACTGCTGGAGCGAGCGTGGTCGATTCCGACCGAAGGTCGAGAGCACCTCGCCGAGGCACTCGCCTTTTCCCTCGAGGTGGGCAATGACTTGGCCGAGCCGCTCTCTCCGGCGACCGCCCTCGCGATCGAGCGAGGGCTGCTGGATGCCGATTCCGGCCTGCGACGCTTCGCCGCGACCCTGATCGATGCGGCGGGCCCCCGATTGAATGGCTCATTCGGTCTGCTGGAAGCTGGGCTCCTCGACTCCGATCCGTTGGTGCGCGCGACTTGCGCAAACGCGCTCGGAACACAGAGCGGAGGGGATCCTTCCCGTCTCGAATCGTTGATGCCCCTCCTGCGGGACGCCGACACGGAAGTGCAAGAGCAAGCGGTACTCGCCCTTTCTCGGTCCGTGCCTCCCTTGTCCAACGCCGTTCTCGAGGCGCTTCTCGAAGTCAGCCGCACTGGATCGTACGCAGCGCGCGTGGAAGCACTGGAACGGATGGGCGAGACCGGTGCGGATCCCCGTCTCCGGGGGCGTCTGCTCGAAGCGCTCGAAGAGCCGATCTATGACCTACGTGGGGCCGCTCTCGAGGCGCTCTGGCGGTCGGAAGGTGCAGGAGAGATCCCCTCGATCGAAGTCGAATCGACGCTCTCGTCTTGGTTGCTCGAGGCGGACTCTTTCGGCCGGAGTCGCGCCTTAAACGTGGCGGAGCGCCTGGGACGGGCAGCGCTTCCCTCTCTTCGCCAGGGCCTCGGGAGCACGAGTTCGTCCGTGCAGCTCGCTTGCGCGCTCGCGTTTCCTCGCGTCGGCGCGAGGTCGGACGAGGCCATCGAAGCTCTGGTGCCACTCTTGCCGGTCGAGGCGGGCGGATGCACTGCGGGACAAGTCGTCGGGCAGCTCCGACACTTCGGTGCCGACGTGGCTCCGGCTCTCGCGCCGTTGGTGAGCCGCTCGAGCGAGTGGAAGGTCGGCAGCCGACTGGTCTCGCTTCTCGAAGGCTGCACGGAGGATCCTCTGGCGGCCCGGCTGCTCACCGAGATCATCGATCAATCGACCGAGGTCGAGGTCCGCGTCCGAGCCTATAGTGCTCTGAGCGACTGCGGGCCGCGGGCCGCCGTGGCCTTGCCCGTTCTCGAGCGACGCCTGCGTTCGGGCCTCGACCCAGACGAGATCTTGCGCATCGTCTCCTTGCTCGGAGACCTTGGTCCGACTGCCGACACCACCGCCCCGACCATTCTCGAGCTCCTGCGTGGGCTACAGACCGCGGGCGCCTCCAGGTCCTGCTCCGACAACGAGCTGGCGCGTGCGTGCTGCCGAGCCTTGGGGCGCCTGGGAGATCCGATCGCTGCCAGTACGCTGAGCCGGCTTGCACGATCCGAGGATTTGGGAGACGGTCTACGAAACGACGCCCTCGAAGGGTGGGCGGCACTCGATCCGACGGTCGAGAGCTGGCTTCGTGAGCAGATCGAATCCGATCAGATCCGCCGCTGGGCTCAAAGCGACCGGTGGGGCCTGGCCGCACCAGCCGTGAAACTCCTATCGCAGTTTCCCGCCGTCGCCATCGACGACCAGCTCCTGCTCGAGCTCGTCGTGTGCGACAGCTCGCCTTGGAGCGGACTCTCGCACGCGGTCTATCAGCTCTTGACCTCCCGACCCGAGCTCGGCCGCCGATTGCTTCCCAGAATCCTCGAGACCAAACCGCTGGACGAGGGCCTGGGATTTGGTTTCCAAGATGCCGCATCGACACTCCGGCCCCCGGCCGAGATTCTGCTACCGAGGCTTCTGGAGGCGATCTGGTACTCCGAAGAACTGGAGGATGGCCGCTGGGTGGCGATCTTCGACGAAGTGGTCCTCGAGACGATCTCTCTCTACCGCCCAGAGCTCCGACGAGCGTCCGGCGCTCTCCGGTCTCAGGCGCGAGAGATGAGCATTCGGATGCTGGAGTATTGCAGCCAGGAAGAGCTCCTGGCCGAATGCGTTGGTTGGACGCTCGACCTGGGTACGATCGCGTTCGCGATCACCGATCTGGGCGGAGAAGCGATCCTCGGAGACATCTTCAAGCCCCGTGAGTTGGACCGAGACTTCTGCAATTGGTTTGAGTTGACTGCCCTGATCATCAGGCGTCTCGAGGTCCCGGATCCCCGCGCCATCCAATACCTCGGCCGACTACTTTCCGACGAGCACAGCGACTACTTCGAGTTCTGCTGTGTGTTCGACGAGGCAGCTGAGGCACTCGCGAAGCTCGGGCCCGCGGCTCGTTCGACGGCGCCAGCTCTCGTGGCTGCCGTGAGCGAAGGACGGCTGCAAATCGTGCCCGGGCTGCGCGCCCTCGCCGCGGTGTTGGAGGGCAGCGGTGAGCGGCCGGCGTTGCTCGACCGCATCCAGAGGAAACTCGGCGACGAGGACCTACTCGAGAGCGTCTGGCTCGACATTGCCGAAGCCGAGATCGCGGGCCGTCCGGTAGTACTGGCCCGGAACCGACTGGATGCGCTCGACGATGACGAACGGGAGACGATCCTCGAGATGCTCGGTGGACGCGTGCCACGCAGTCGGTGACGGCGCCTGGCCAGTGTGATTCTCATGCGCGCGGCGGCAGCGAACGGTACTGCTCGATGCCGTCGCGCGTGTACAGCACGATCGTCGTGGCGATGCCGAACGCCGTCAGCCAGACCAAGGGATCGAGCGGGAGCCCCGGCACACCGAGCAAAGCCAGGCTGAAGAGGAGGAACAAGAGCGCCGTCGTCCACTTGCCGACGCGATGAGGACGCACCTGGAACGGGCCTCTCCGCCAGAAGATCATGAAGCTCCCGAGCCCGAGCCAGGCTTCCCGCCCGATCACCAGGGCACCGAACCAGACCGGCAGCGGGGCGAATGCGCCCGAGCCTTCGGGGCGAGCCAGGATGAGCAGACAGGCCAGCGACAGCAGCTTGTCCGCCAGCGGATCGAGCACTCGCCCCAGCGGCGTGACGAGATTGAAGCGTCGGGCGACCCATCCGTCGAAGAAGTCCGAGATGCTCGCCGCCAGGTAGATCCCGAAAGCCGCGCGGCCTGCCCAAATGGGAGTCCCTCGAGTCTCGGCGAGCCAGGCGAGGACGATGAAGGGCGGGATGGCGATGAAGCGGAGCAGGGTGATCGCGTTGGCGGCGTTCATGAAGCGTGGGGCTCGTGAGAGGTCTCGCGGAACGGGCCGGGTCCTTGGGGAGAGCTAGCGCGCCGAGCCTCGCCGCCACCACCCGGTGGGCTTGACGCGGCGGCCGAATCCGAGCGCGATGTCGAGCTTCAACATCCACCGCCTCAGTCGCGTGCCGGCCAGCCGGCGCCCGATTCGCACCCACCACTTCGAGTAGTCCTTGTTGTAGGGACACACTCGAATGCAGATCGCGCACTCGGTGTTCGTCGACGTCCAATAGCTGAAGCACTTCTCGGCGTTGACCGTCCACTTGGTCACGTGGGCAAGGCTGGAGCGGTTGGGCGGCTCCGACTGCGGTTCCGCGAATGGAATCGCGTTCACCGGGCACCCTCGAGTGCAGCGATCGCAGACCTCGCAGAACTCCTTCACTCCGAACTTCGTCGGCTGGTCCGGAATCAGTGGCAGGTCGGTGAACACCTTCCCGATGCGAACGCGCGGGCCGTACTCCTTGGTGATCAGCAGACCGTTGCGGCCATACTCTCCCAGGCCGGCCGCGATCGCCATCGGGATGCTGAGGGCCGTGTCGTTGAGCGAAGCGATGGCCCGAAAGCCCAAGTTGCGAATGAACTGCGCGAGGGCCAACACCGTGATCAAGTCGTGGGTGTATCCCGAGCCGGTGGCAGCCCCACCGAGGGAGGAGGGGTAGGTCTTCCCGAGCTCGTAGTCCATGGGCACGACCACCAGGATCGCATGACGCATCTCGGGAGGAAGCTCGAGCGGCTTCGACTCCTTGGTGAGGCGTGAGTAGTTCCTGGCGTAGACCCAGCGCTCGTCGAGATCGCAGACACCGACCCGACCGGCTCCCAGGAACTCGGCGGCCTTCTTGATGCGGCCGGTCGTATCCTCGGGAGACCCCAAGGCCACCGGAGTCGGCGCGCCGGAGCGATGCATCGTGTAGTAGTCGCTAAAGCCCTCTCGCCGATCCTCCGTCGGCTCCTTGAGCTCGCTCGTCCAGTCGGTCAGATGCCAGCCCGCATTCCGAAGGGCGAAGTCCCATTGGGTGAACCCCTCGCTCTCTCGAAAGACGCATTGCGCCATGTCGTAGCTGGCGAAGAAGTCCTTGGGATCGATGCTCTCGTCCCAGTGGGCCCGGTTGTAGATGTCCCACTTCTGATCGAATCGTTCGAAGCCCGGCTCGACCTGGAATTCCCGGCTGAGGTCATCGTCCAGGGGAGCCCGCGCCGGTTTCGGATCCGGCGCAACGGGAGAAGAAGTCGTAGGCGACTTCGGCGAATGGGACTGGGTCATGGCCGACCTCGATTACCAGCGGGTCACCGGATCGCGGGGTCGATCCGGACCTTCGCGAATGTACCATCCGCCCCGGCAGATCGAGCCCGACCTTCGAACTTCATCGTCCTGGCAGGACCGGCTCAGTGTTCACTACTGCCACCCAGGTAGCCGAGACGCTTGAGGTGCTCGATCTCTTCGGGGCTCATGGCTGCGCGCAATCCGGGATCGGCGACGAGCGCCTGCATCTTCTCTTGGGCTTTCTTCCACTCGAGGAACTCCGTCCCCAGGCGGGTGAAGATCTCCTCGTTCTCGGCGCGCTGGTTGTGGTCCGGACGCGCACCCGTCGTGATGAGCTGATACTCATTCTTGAGCCGCGCTCGCAAAGCCGGCTCGTCGCGCGGTCGCATTCGGTGCTTGATGAACCAGTTCTCGAGGTTCTTCTCCGGGACCTTCGAGAGGACGGTCCAATCCGACGTGCGGAGAGCATAGTTGTCCATGCTGTCCAAGTTGGCGCTGACGGCGATCGGATTGACGTCCGACTCGCCACGAAGGAGGCGCGCCAAGTCCATCCCTTGGGTGATGAGCCCTTTCGGTCGTTGAATCTGCAACGCCGCGAGGATGGTCGGCAAGATGTCGAGGCTCTCGACGACTCCGTCGACTCGCTGGCCGCCATAGCGGTTGCTCGGGAACTTCACGATCAACGGTACGCGGACCTCTCCATCGTGGAGGAAGGCGCCGTGGCCGAGATAGACCCCCTCGTCGAGGAAGCTCTCACCGTGGTCGGAGGTGACGACGATCATCGTGTCGTCGTAGATGCCCAGCTCCTCGAAGAGACGGAAAAGGCGGCCGAGCATGTGATCGACGAAGGAGATGCCGCCATCGTAGGCCGCGATGACATGCTCGAGGCTCTCGAACCGGTCCAGCTCGAGGTAATCGGAGTCACCCAGCGTCTTCAGATACTCCAAGGCATCGATGCCTTCGGGCGTGGCTTGCGCTTCACTCATGAAGCGGCCGAAGTGCTCGCCCTCGGCACGATACGGCCCATGAGTGTCGAAGGTGTGCACGAAGAGAAAGAAGCTCTCATCGGCCTCGGAGCGCACCCACTTCTCGATGTACGGGTAGTTCTTCTCGAGGCCTTGCTTACCCGATTGCGACTGGAAGTCCTCTTGCCGATACTCGTCGAAGCCGTCCGCGAAGCCATACTGACCACCGATGTAGCCGCCATCCGTAAACGCGGTGGTCTCGAAATCCTGTCGCTTCAAGAGCTCGGGCAACGTCCAGATGTCGGAAGCCAATCGGCGGTCCGTATCGATCACGCCGTGAACGGTCGGGTAGAGGCTCGTGAACATGGACATGTGCGACGGAAGTGTCCACGAAGCCTGCGAGTAGGCGCGCTCGAAGAGAACCGAGTCTGCGAGTAGTCGGTCTAGGTTCGGGCTCGTGAGTCGCTCGTAGCCGTAGGCCGAGAGATGGTCGGCCCGCAGCGTGTCGATCGATATCAAGATGACGCGACGCGCCGGTTCGGAAGGACCGCAGGCAGCGGCCCCGAGGACCAACGCGGCCAGCAAGCTGCGCACGGGCAGACGAAGGCGATTCATGGGGCTCTCGGGCTCGTTTTTCGGTGGAGTGGGCGAAGCACTCGTCCAGTCCCCGAGCGAAAAGAATCCCCAGGACGCCGGCGATCGCGAGGCGTCACATTCTTTGGCTCGAAGCGCGTTCGTGGAGAGGCGAGATCCTTGCGATGTCCCGAGTATATCCCATTCGCCCTCGGCGAATGGGACATTCCCTGTCTCGCCCCTCGTCAGCGCCTCTCGGAGGAGAGGCTTCGACCCGGCGCGGCTGCGAAGTCGGCGACGAGCTCTCCTGTCGTCACCTGCCAGATGGTGACGCGACCGTCGTAGCGCCCTGCGGCGACCCGCCCCGATTCCGAGTGGATCGCGATCGCATAGATCCAGTCTCCGCCAGCACCGAGCTCCCGGATCACGCGACCGGTCGCCGGCTCGACTTGTCGCAGCACACCGTCCGTACCGCCGGCGAAGAGCACGTCCAAGCCGGCCGCGAGCTCGAGCGTCCGGTCGGTACCGATCGCCACGATGTCGACCGGTGACTTCTTCTTGAAGCGGGTCTCCATCTGCGCGGCCGTCCCGTCGAAGGCCTTGAACGCCACCGGATCCCAGGCATGGATCTCGCCGCCCTCGCCGGCGGTTGCGACCCAAGAGTCGTCGACCGCAAACACCGCCGCCTCGATCTCATGCCGGTACATCGGGCGATCCGGCAGCGTCTGCGTGTGGCCGGCGTAGGTCGTGAACAGCTCGCCATCGGTGGCTCGGAAGACTTTGACGACATGATCGCGGCCGGCACTCGCCACCCATTGACCCGCTCGATCGATGGTGACCTCGTTTGCCCAGCTCGAATGCAGCCGTTGCTCCCAGACCCTCTCGGCCGAGTCGACGCGGTGAACCGACACTGCCCCGTCCACGGCCGCGGTCGCGACGCGCTCACCGGACGGATCGAAAGCGACCGACAAGATCACGTCCTCTCGGCGAAGGATCGGAGCGCTCACCGAGCCATCCATCAGGTCGACGAGGAGCGACTGACCGGACTCTCCGGGCGTGCCACCCGCCACGGCCAGCTGCCGCCCACTCGATCCAGCAACGCGCCCGTGGTCGGATCCCAGAACGTGACCTCGTGATAACCGGACGCGGCGAGCTCGCTGCCATCGGGCGAGAAGTCGAGTGCCAGAATCGGGAGCGGTGGGAGCGAGGCGAACGAGCCGGGCGAGCCCTCCATCGACGGTGTCGGCATCGAGCCGGAAGGTGAACCCGGAGGCGCCGCCCCGGTTGACGATCTTGAGGAGCAACCGGCTCTCGCCCGCCGGCAGATCGAGCTCGACACGGTCTTGATCGGGTTGCACGCCCCGGGCGACGTCGCCCGCGACCACCTCCGTGCCGTTCAGCCACAGACGCAGGCCGTCGTCGCTTCCGAGCGAGACCGCGCACCGTCGCGGCTCATCCACCTGCAGCGTTCGGGTCAGATACAACGCAGCCTGGGCCGGAAGCGTGAGCGCGTGCACGGCTCCGTCGACCCACTCGGGGCGCTCGGTCCAGCCGAGGGCTCCGGCCTCCCAGACGGTCGCCTCCGGTCCGAAGTCCTTCGCGAAGGCATTCGGATCCTCGAACACCGTCGAGGCGAACCACGCTCCGAGTGCCGGAACGACCAGGGACGACAACCGCTCCCTCAGCGCGCTCTCCCACTCGGGCTGCTGCTGCCGATGCTGAGCCAGCACCGGGATCCGCTGCTGCTCGAGCACGGCCAGACGTCGCGCACGCTCTTGGAACTCTCGCTCCTCCGTGACACGGCTGATCGCATCGTGGACCTGCTCGGCCCCGAGCAGACGGGCCCGCTGATGCGAGAACAACGTGCGATCGGCCCGGTTCCCGTCGGAAGGCTCGGCCGCTCGCTGATAGGTCCGGCTGTTCGTGATGAGACGAAGGAGGTGGCGCCGATCGAAGCCCGAGTCGATCCGCTCCTGAGCGAGCGCGTCGAGAAGGGACGGGATCGACGGCGGATTGGAGGAGCGAAAGTCGTCGACCGGCTCGACGATGCCCCGACCGAAGAGCTGCGACCAGATGCGGTTGACCTCGACGCGCGCGAAGAAGGGGTTCTCGGCGGCGGTGAGGCGCGCCGCGAAGTCGGCGCGCCGCTGCGGCACCGAGACCTCGCCTTGGCCCGGGCTCGCCCAGGGACGCATCTCCTCGCCCGTGAGGGGATGCTTCACGTCGGCCTCGAACGAGGCGGAGATGCGGCAGTCATCGCTTTGCGTCCAGCGTTCGTAAGGGTGGTTGTGGCATTTGGCACAGCCCAGCCGGGAACCCATGAAGAGCTGCGTAGTCGTCTCCGTGATCGCATCGACTTTCGGAGAGGCGAGGTAGTAGGCGGCCGGAGCACCCTCGGCGGTCAGCAGCTCGCGCGTCACCTCGTCGAAGGGTCGGTTCTCTCGTGTGCTCGCCAGGAGCCAGTCCGCGAAGGGCTCGGCCGCGTCCTTCAGCGTGTCGCGGCGCAACCGCAGCAGGTCGGCCCTCTGTCTCGCCCAGTAGCGAGCGTGGGCCTCGCCGGCGAGCAGTCGATCGATCGCGCGCGGGCGTTTTTCAGAGCTCGAGTCGGCGAGGAAGGCCCGGGTCTCCGCGACCGTGGGAAGCAGGCCGGTCAAGTCGAGGTGGAGGCGGCGCAGAAAAGTCGCGTCGTCGCAGAGCGGCGCCGGTGGAATCTGCAGGAGCTGGAGTCGAGCCTTCACGTGTCGGTCGACGGGGTGACCGGACTCGGGCTCGGTCCACGAGAACTCGGGCACGTCCCGAACGATGGTGACGTCAACCGACTCGAGCGCGTCGAGGTATCGCACCATGATGCCGGCCGCACCGGCTGCCACCCCTTGGACGCGACCCGATCGATCGACCGTCGCGACGCTGGTGTCTGAGCTCTGATAGGTCGCGATCTCGGTCACGTCGCGCTCGACGCCGTCGGTGAAGCGCGCGACGACGCGCAGGCGCTGCGCCGCGTCGGGGAGGGCCCGCACGATCCGGCTTCCGGGCTCGAGCCGCAGCCCTTCGAGCGAGGGCGCCCCCACCGGATCCCGCCGGGCTCCTTCGGCGATCCAATTGCGCAGAACGTGATAGGCGACGTCGTCGGGCACGAGCCGCCGCCCCCCGACGTGCGAGATGCGCAGGGTGGGCTTCTTGAGGACGAGGCTCTGCTCGGGATCGAAGACGTTGGTTCGGCGCGAATAGGCGTCTCGCGTGAGCACGCGAGCGTCGTTCTCGGGATCGAAGGCGAACAGAGAGAGCGAGAAGCCTCCCTTGCCCTTGGGCGAGCCGTGGCAGGAGCCGGCGTTGCAACCCTGCCGCGTGAGGACCGCCAGCGTCTCCCACCGAAAGCTGATCGGGTCAGGCTCGTCGGCACGGACGACGGTGATCTCGAGCGACTGGCTGTGCCCGGCGGCCTTCACCTGGACGGTCGTCACGCCATCGGCCCGCGGCTCGAGCCGGTCTCCCACGACCGCCACCACGCCCGGATCGTCGGGGACGAGCACCGCCGCCTCGGTGAGATCGCGCGCTCGCCCATCGTCGAAGTGTCCCACCACGATCGGGCGCAGGCGACTTCGGGCGCCGGCGAGCGTCCAGGTGCGAGGCTGCACCTCGATCCTCTCGAGGACGGCATCGCCGGGACCGAAGGTCGGCGCCAAGGCGAGGAGGGTCAGCAGGAGCTCGGCGAGCATCATCACATCATTCGTTCAAAAGGAGATCATCAAGTGAAGAGCTCGGGGATCGGCTCGCCCTTGTGAGCGAGGAAGATCGGACGGTTCTCTGGCGTCAGGATCGGCCGGTGGCGATCGATGCCGAGCTTCTCGAACACCGTCGCCGCGTAGTCCTCGATCGTGTACGACTGCGAGCTCGTGATGTACCCGCCCTCGTCATCCGTCGAGCCGACCACTTGACCGCCGAGCACGCCCGCGCCCGCGAAGGCGAAGCTGAACGCGTGCGTCCAGTGGTCCCGTCCCTTGCGCTCGTTGATCTTGGGCGTGCGCCCGAACTCGGTCACGAAGCACACCCGGGTGTCGTCGAGGAGCCCGCGCTGATCCAAGTCCTCGATCAATGCGCTGAAGGCTTGGTCGGTGCTGCCCATCATCGGCCAGGTCCCGATCCCGTAGCGACCGGCTCCCGGTCCGCCTCCTTGGATCGCGGTCGAGCCCTCCGAGTAGATGAAGTCGTGGTGGTCCCAGTTCATGTTGCTGCCGCCCGGTGTCTCACCCGTCATCGGCTCGCGCACGTCGATCGTCACGAACCGCACGCCGGACTCGATCAGCTTGCGGCCGAGCAGGTAGCACTGACCTCGATGACCCCGCCCGTAGCGATCGCGCGTGGCATCCGACTCGATGCCGAAGTCGAAGGCTCGGCGAGTCAGGGGATTGGTCAGCATGTCGGTCGCCTGCGCCACGGCAGCCTGGAGGCCCTCGACATCCGTGCTGTCCGCAGCGGCACCGAGCCCGACGTCAAGCTGGCTCAGCAGGTCTCGTCGGTCGCGAAAGCGGCGCTCGTCGATGTCGGCAAGCAACCGAGGTTCGGCACGGACCAGCCGGGATCCGACAGGTCGCGTCCGCCGGTCTTGAACACCTTGTACCGCGGGTGCAGGAACCCGACCCGCGTCATTGCGGCCTGCTCATGATTGCCCGGCACCATGATGGTGGGCGGCAGGTACGGACAAGACGAGCTCAACAGAGAGGCGACGACGCTGCCAATGTCGGGCATCTCTACCGGTCCCCCGGGCGCCTCGCCCGACAGCAGGTACTGGGTCCCCTTGGGGTGGCTGTCTCCGATCCCCGGCGTCGGCTGTCGCATGCAGCGCACGATCGTCCACTTGTCTGCCACCTGGGCCGTCTTGGTCAGAAGCTCGGTGAAGTGCACACCCGGGATCTTGGTCTTGACCGGGCCGAAGGGGCTCCGATGCTCCAGCGGCGCGCCCGGCTTCGGATCGAAGGTGTCGGTGTGCGATACGCCGCCTTGCTCGAGCAAGACCAGGACGTGCTGCGCCGGCGCGTTCGGTCGAAGCCAAGGTGAATGCGCGGCCGCGAGCGTCGCGCCCGTAAGGCCACTCGCGGCGATGTGCAGAAAGCTGCGACGAGACAAGTTTCGCCGGGGCATGGCTCTCTTCCGGGGACTTCGGGCTCGCTCAGGTTAAGCGCTGCGCTCACCCAGGGACAGCGCTCATCACGCGAATCCCGGGCTGCTTTCCACGACCCCAGGCTCAGCGGCGAGTCGCGAGCAAGGCACGCGTGACCCAGGCCACGGTCGAGAGACGTTGCGCGCGGCTCTCATAGGGCAAGGGACGCGTGGTCTCGATCCACGAGCCATCGGCGAGCTGCCGCTCGACGAGAAAGCGTCGGCCCCGCTCGATTCGTTGGGAGAGCTCGGGAGTCGATGGATCGGGCGTCGCGATCGAGGTCAATGCCATCAGGGCGAGAGCGGTGTCGAAGGCCTCGACCGCGGAGTCGCGATAGGGCCCCCATCCGCCATCGGGGGCCTGGGCTTCGGAGAGAAACCGAAGGCTGGCCGCCCGTCGCTGCGGCGAGACCGGACCGCCGTCCGCGGCCCAGAGCAGGAGGGCCGCCGCATCGGGAACGCGCTCGGCCGTGACCGATTGGAGGTACCGATCCGCCCGCTCGATGGAGCTCGAGAAGCGCCGGGGATCGACAGAGTACAAGACCCTCCGAGCGAGCACCGTTCCGAGAATGGGACCCCAAGTGACCGGAGCCGCGAGGGTCGTGGCCGAGCTCGCCAAGAAGTGGCCCTCGTCGGCCTGGTCGCGCGCCAGCATCTCGGCGGCCGCCCGCAACGGTGCCGGGTCTGGCACGACCCCGGCTCGATTCGCCTCGAGCAATGCGACGGCGAACTGCAACCGCGCCAACGCGTCATCCTCGAAGGGCGCGCCCGTGCCGGCCGACTGCCAACGCTCCGGGTGTGCCAGCCAGGCCGTCGACTCGGCGAGCGACTCAGGAAGCGCTCGCCCTCTCGGCACCGCAGCGAACAGCGCAGCCGCACCGTCCCCATTGTCATGGCACGAGAAGCAGCCGTTCTCGGCTCGCCAAGCCGGCACCTCTCGCGCGAGAAGGTCGAGACTGCGCCGCGTGGGCGGGTCGAGGGTCGACGAAGCCGGCGCGAGTCGCTCGGGGGAGCCGCAAGCCGACAGGACGAGGAGCATCGACAGCACTCCGAGGCACGCGCGGTGTCGCGGCGGCCTCGCCACGCCGTCCCTCACTCCCGGATCTCGAAGCCGAGATCGGTCGTGACGACGACGGGAGTCTCCACCTTCTCGAAGACATCGACGTCGAAGAGTGCGCCGAGGTTGTTGCCGGCCAGATCTTCGAGGCGCTCGTCGACCCGCAGGTGATAGGCGCCCGACCTCCAGGTTTCGTCCGGACGAAAGCTCCATTGACTCTCGTCCCGCTCGAGTGTGGCCTCACCCGGCACGACGTCGCCCGTGGCATCGACGATCCAGATCAAGCGCTTTGCGAGCGCGCCGTCGAGAGGCTCGGGAAACCGCACCTCCAAGGGCAATCGGCTCTCGGCGAGCGGTGGAGAGAGCTGCCAGCTCCGTGTGTCGGGACGCTCGCGATCTTCAGGACCGGCACGAAAGAGCTTCTCGTGCTCGCGGGCGAGGGAACGCCCCTGGGCGTCTCGAAGGGTCGCCGCAATCCGGAGCACGTAGATGTGCCCGTCGCTGAGCACGGGTCCCTCGACCTCGCGCGGCAAGAGACCCCGCTTGATGCGCCCTGGATGGATGAGAAGCGTCAAGCGCCTCCCTTCCGGATCCCACAGCTCTTCGGCGGCCATCCACGGATCGCGCACGAGCTCGCCGCGGGTGAGATCGAAGAGCCGGACATGGTCGTAGACATCGCCCTGACTCATGGGCTCCGAGAAGTGCACGTACAGGCGCAGCAGGTTCTCAGGCAGCACGGCAGCCGAAGGGGTGATGGCGGCGACGACGGCCGACGATGGGCTGGTCTTCGGCGGGATCGACAACGTCACCTCGATGCGGTCCGAAGCACTGGAAGCTGGCGAGCCGATCACGGCACCGACGGCGTGGTAGCTCTTTCCGGCGCTCATTCGGAAGCGCGGCGTAAAGACCACGACATCGCCTTCGAGAGTCGTGCTGCCCAAGAGCTTCGGCAGCTCCTCGGGAGATCGACCGGCCTCGAGCTGCGTCACGGCGAGCAAGCCGGTCCAGGCGGGATCGTCTGGCGATCGCTCTCTCCACGGCTCGAGCGATTCAGTCGCCAGCCCCTCGAGCAGAAACTCACCCGAGGTCAGGTCTCCCGGCTCCCGAAGCCGGACGAGGATCTTGGGCCCGGTCGCCGCCACCGCGCGCGCCGCGTCATCGCTCGGCGCAGTTGAAAGGGGTGCCTCGCAGGCCATCATCAAGAGCCAGGAGGCCAGGAACGCGCCCCGGCTCGTTGCGGCGCCGAGTCGATCACCCATGGATGCGTTCATCGGTAGGCGACCTCTCACGGCAGCGCGATGACTTGGAGCTGTTGCTCTCCGGACTCGGTACGCACGAGGATCACGGCATGTCCCGCGTCGAGCTGGTCGAGCTGCTCGACACCCTGAAGCTCGGCAACGGTCTCGTAGGGCACGCCCGCGGTGGCGCCTCCCTCGACTCGGGTCGTCACCGGCTCGACCTGGGTCAGTGCACTCAAGGACACCTTCATGATTCCGCGACTGGTGTTGGCGATGAGCAGGTAGCGTTCGCCACCCTTCTCATACGCGACCATGTCGATCGGAGAGTTTCGATTGCCGAGCTCGGCGATGGTCTTGCCGCGGACTTTCTTGCCGGGCACGAGATCGGCAACGCGCAGGCTCACGAGCGGCGTGCAGGTGTAGGCCGCGAGCAGATGCGGCTCGCCTTCGATGTCGAACGGCACGAAGGTCCGCACCGGCGAGTTGGTCTCGAAGCGGCCGTGTGCTCCGTGATAGATCTCGACACTGGCGCCAGCGTCGGAATGCTTGAAGGGGTAGGCGATGGCTCGCAGCTTCGAGGCGAACTCCTCATTGGAGAGCCCGGCCACGATGACCTGGCCATCGACGTAGGCGAGGTCCGTGAAGGTTTGAAGGCGCGGGCTGCGGCGCTGGACCTGGACCCGGCCGGCACGATCGGGCGCCGGGGGCGCGTTGGTCAGCTCGGCCATCGTGTAGGCGACGTTCTTCAAGGAGACCTCGCGAATCTCCCCGTTCCCGTCGACGCTGAGGAGAACCGAGTCGCCGTCGGCACCGGCCCCCCGATGCACGGCCAGCACGACTTGGTGCGTGACCGGGTTCACCGCGAGGTCGATGACTCGAATGTCCCGCGCTGCCGCGCCGAGTCGGGCCGCCAGCTTCTGGTCGAGCTTCGCGACGCTCGCCCCCTTCTCGATGCCGCTGCCCGGCAGGCCCTTCACGTCGATCGCGTAGAGCTTGGCCGCAACGGGGTCGCTCACGAACAACGTCTGCTCGGGTCCGAAGGCGATTGGCCCGACCGATTCCAAGGTCACGGTGCCGCGAGCGAGCGAGGCGGTCGCCTTTTGGGCAACGACATCCGGAGCGAGAGCCGCGAGGCAGACGAGAAGGACGACAGCGCGAAGGGCATGCGGGATCATCGGGGATCTCCCTGAAGTGTCTGGGCATGGAGGGCTTGGCGAGCGACGATAGTACTTCAAATGCTTCTGAGAGCGAAGTCCTCGACGCCGGACGCCTCGAATGGGCAGCAGCGCCTCATCTTCCGCGAAGGTAGCCCAAGCGCTTCAGGTCCTCGATCCGCTCGGGTGAAAGGAGCTGATCGGGCGGCAGCCCGACCGGACTCTCCGAAGCGCGAAGCCGCCAGGCATCGCGACGCGCCCGGAAGTAACCCTCCAGCTTCGCCCGCATCGGGTTGTCGAGGCTCCTCTTTTCGGCGGGGTCTTCCATCAAGTCGAAGAGGTACGTTCCATCGGGTTGGACAACAATGTCCGTTCGGAGCCCTTCCTTCTCCTCGAAGTGGAAGAGCTTCCAGCGCGGGGAGATCACCGAGTAGCCGCGATGTCCCCCCGGCTGGAACCCGCTGATCGCCGGGCTCGTCTCGTAAGGTCGATCTTTGAGCAGAGGAACGAGGCTCTCACCGTCGTGCGACGGCCATGCGAGCGGCTCTACCTGCAGGAGATCGAGCAGCGTCGGTAAGACGTCGACGAGCTCGACCGGCTTGGAAACGCGGGCAGGAGGAGCCAACGACCAACGCTGCCTCCACTTCTCTGGAATCCGGACGATGAGCGGCACACGAATCATCTCCTCGTACAGAGTATGCCCATGGCCCGTCGCCCCGCGCTCGCCCAGCTCTTCTCCGTGGTCGGAAACGATGACGAGAACGGTGTCCTCCCAATCACCGCGCTCCCGGAGCTTCTGCATGAGGCGTCCGAGGCAGTCGTCGGTGTATCGAATCCCGGCGTCGTACAGATCGATGACCTGCTGCCATTCGCGCGACGATGGCGTCTCCTCGTCAACCGCCATCTGGTAGAGCTCGTCCGCCGACAGGCTGGAGGGGAGCGTTTGCCATTCGTCGGTAATGGGACGACGAAACGCCTCGGGCGCATCGTACGGGCTGTGGATCTCGTAGGTGTGAAGAAAGAGGAGCCAAGGACGGGTTTCAACCTGGTTCAGCAGCTCGGGACCGCGGGAGAAAACGGGATCCGCCCCCCCCCCGGAATCCGAGAAGACTTCGAAGCCTTCCGCGACTCCGAACTCCTCCGCCATGTACCCACCGTCGGTGAGACTCAATGTCGTCCACCCGGCTAAGCGAAGCACCTCGGCAAGCGTTGTCGTTCCAGGGGCGATGCGGCGATGGCCGTAGGCGTTTGACCCGCTCGTATAGAGACCGGTGAACAAGGAGACATGCGACGACAGCGTTACAGGTGCCTGGGCGTAAGCACGCTCAAAAACGAAGCTCTCGTCAGCGATCGCATCGAGTATCGGGCTCGTCTCTCGATGATAGCCGTACAACGAAAGGTGATCGGCGCGCAGCGTATCGAGCGAAATCATGAGCACGTTGGGCGCCGCCGTTCGCGGCTCTCGAGGCAGGAGCTTGGCGAATCCGACCAAGGCTGCCCCTTGGCTCGCTGCCGCACCCTGCGCGTCGATGAGCAACTCGACTTGTTGGCCTCCCCAGCGAGTGCAATCGAGGACCTCCCAAAACCACTGGCCAGATTGGCGAGGTGAGATCACCCGCTCGAAGATCGAATCGCCGTCCACCGCCAGCCGGAAAGTCGCCGACGCCTCCGAGCCGGCGACTCTCCCGGTCCCGATTGCCAGAACCAACTGCGATCGGTGGGGCACTTCGATCGACGCCTTCAGCGGACCGCTTAGCCGGCGCCCACGCAGAGAGAGCTCACCAACCTTGGCCCGTCCTCGTCTGCCGCGCTGCGAGTCGAGAGCCCGAGGTGATCCGAGAACGAGCCCTTCGAGTCGGCCGAAAACGGCGTGCGTGATCTCGACTCGCCCATCACCGATGATTGGCTGGATACGGATCTCCTCGACGTGCGCGTCCCAGAGTGGTCCCGCGATTGGGACTGCTCGGCTGGAAAAGTGGAACACTTCGTCGGGCTGAGTAGTGAATTCGATCGAGCGCTCGTCTTGGAAATCGATGTCCCCGGTTCGCCTCCAGAACAGCCTACTGCGAATGGGGCCGGAGACCTCTCGGACGCGGAGTCGAAGCACCACCGCGTTGATGTCCGTTGCATCCGCTTCGACCGGGAAGTCTACGTGGGCCGGCTGCCCCTCCTGGCTGGCGAGGACGAGGCCGAGGCCGCCCCCCTCGGCCACGACACCGGAAGTGCGTAGGCGCGAGCGCTCGGCAGCTTCTGCCAGATTCCATTCAGAGACCACCGAGCCCGATATCGGCCGCTCTTCGGGCTCGACGGCCCGGAAAGAGGACAAGACGTCTTGGTATGCCGTCTCAGCTCGAGTGACTTCATGCTGGGAAGCTGGCTCGCCCTCGTCGCTGCAGGCAACGAAGGTGAGCGAGAGACCGAGCAGGGCTCCGATGGCCGACGGAATGACTCTCATTGGCGGGAGACCCTGGATACGGCTCGCAGCGACCTGGCCGATTGCCCAGGTCGCTCCATCATGCTTCAGTTCGCTCCCACCGCTTCTCGAATGCTGTCAAGCTACGCGATAGTACCCAGATCGACAAGAGAACCCGCCAATGCAGGGTGTTCGCTGGCATTGTGACGACGAGGACGCTCTCGCCCCACTCGACCCGCATGACACCCAGAGCACCTTCGGATTCGTACACACTTCTCTGACTTGGGATGGCGACCTTCCTGTCGCGCCGAGCCTCGTCACTCCTCGAACCAGGCCAGCCACTTCCCGACGGTCTGCTCGAGGCGCTCGCGGTCGAGAGGCGATAGATCCGCTCTCGCCCCGCCTGAACGACCTCGACCAGGCCAGCGGCCTTGAGGACTCCCAGGTGACGCGTCACGGTCGGCCACGCGCAGGAGAAACGGCCGGGGATTCCGCCCGCGGTCATCTCGCCTCCCCGAGAGTGTATACCGAGGAGGATCTGTCGGCGGGCGGGATGGGCGAGAGCCTTGAAGACGTCCTCGAGATCTTCGAGCTCGCGTCGGGCGTCGCGGGGCGGTTCGGTCAGCCGAGCCTTCGACCGCGACGCTCGAGCCTTGCTCTTCCTCTCAGCCAACAGGCAGCGTCACTCTCTCGACGTGCGGGAACTCGAACTTCGGCTTGCCGCCACGCTCCTCGCACATCTCCCCCATCGGCTCCCAGATCGCCATCACCTCGGGAAGCTGATGCGCGGTGTTCGCAGCATCGCCATCCTTCCAAGTGAAGATCTCGAAGACGATCGGCTGGCCGTCTTTCTCCTCGCCGCGATAGACGACGGGCGGCTCGTCGGTCACGAGGCCGACACCGTGCAGGGCTGGATGATGCTTGGCGAGGATGGCGAAGAAGGCCGCCTCCTGGTCGGCGCGGACGCGATAAATCGCGATGACGGTTTCGGGGGCGGACATGGCACTCCTCCTGGTGGGGCTTTGAAGCTCACGAATAGCCAGCTCGCTCATTGCATGTTGGCGCAAACGAGCGTTCAGCAGAGACTATCGAGTTCGCTAAGTCTACTCTCGGCGGCAAACGCGATGAGGAGAGCACGGAGGCTCCTGCGACGACTCTCTCGCTGTCGTGGCTCAACCGCCGAGCGGCCCCACGACACCGATTGATGCACCGCGATCCTGGTGTCGAGCTCCGTTCGCGTCTCTGTTCCCACCACCCGCCACCACGCCCGGCGGCACGATGCGGCTTTCGACTGCCGACGAACGTGCAGATGAGGGCTCGACGGTAGAGAGGCCTGAAGGGCCTGGCCTGAAGGGCCGGCGAGCCGAAAACGCATCGGCCGCCCGACCTCGCGGTCGGACGGCCGATGATGAATTCGAACCGAGAGCGATCGTCCCTGGGGGTCAGGGCGTGATCAGCTCGATCTGCAGGCCGTTGGTGACGGCGAAGGGGTTGGCGCCCGCCGGATCGTTGAACCAGCCTTGGGTCCAGAAGGTGATGCCGGCCGGGAACGACTTGTTGGCGTTCACCGAGAAGTTGACATCCCCCGACCCGTTCGCCGTGACATTGACGACCACGTCGAGATTGGGCACGAGGATCCCACCGAAGACCGGCTGATCGATACGCGTGAATCCGGCAATGACGATGCCGGACTGATTCTGCGGCGCGTTCTGGATCGCGAAGTTGACGCGATTCGGACCGGTCGAGAAGGTCGCTTCGAGCTCGGGTGTCCCGTTGCTGCCGGGCAGCGCGTTACCGACGTCCTCGGTGAAGATGCCCTTGAAGGTCTGCAGGCAGCTGGCGAGGATGTCGTTGCGGATGTGTGTGACGACACGGGAGTGGAAGAACAGCGTGATGTTGTTCATCCCACCCGGGCAGGTGTGGCAGTAGCTCATGATCGTGCCGTTGGGCGTGACGCTGCAGTCACCCCCGGCGCAGTTGTCGATCTTCGGCGAGTAGTCGTGGGTGTGCGGCGAGCCGAAGTTGTGACCGAGCTCGTGCGCGGTGACCATGAAGTCCCAGGTGAGCGGACCTTGGGTCGGCGGAAACGACAGGTTGCCGTCGATGTGGGCGCTCATTCCGAAGCCGAATCCCTGGCTGCAGAGCGCGTCGAGGTAGGCGACGCCGCCGCAGCCGTTGACGGGCACGCCACTGATCATGTGGTAGAGCTCGGCATGCACCGGGGCACCACCGTTGTCCCACGCGTTGAGGAACTGATCGAGGCGACCGAAGCAGTCGTTGTTGCTCCAGGGGTCGTTGTTGATGGAGTAGAAGCCGACGTAGGGCAGCGTAAAGATCGCGCCCGGCTGCTCGCGATACCGATCGCTCAGCGCACCGATGAGCGAGAAGGCGTAGGCCTGCGCCGCGTTCATGTTGTTGAAGATTTGGTAGAACTCGAAGTCCGTCTCGAACGCGATCGGAGCGTCGTAGTAAGGCAGAATGTCGAGCGTCGCCGGCGGCTCGTCCTGCTTTTGACCGGGCAGCGAGCCATCGACGTCGATGGGCGTGTCGAGCACCGAGCAGCGGATGTCCGGTTGGAAGCCGGTTTGGTCCAGCCAAGAGGCGCTCACGAGACGCGCGCGGCTGCTCTCCCAAGAGCCCTTCTCGTCCGGCTGGGCGAGCAGGTGCGTCACATCACCCGACCGGCCAAACCAGCCGCGGGATCCGTGGGCGGAGAGCGCCAGGAAGGCTTGAGAGTCGTCGATCCCGCGGACGCGCCCGGTCCACAGGCTGAACGTTGGATCACTGATCCCCTCGGTCGGCAGACCGTCGATGTGAACGGCTCCTTCACCGAGAGCGAGGCGAACGCGCGTCAGCTCCAGGGTGCGAAAGCCCCCATCGGGTACCGGCACTCCGACCATCGTCACGCTATCTAGATCCCGCAAGCCCGCCAGCTCGGCGGGATTCGGGAGAACGAGCACTTCACCGGTCGTGGTGCTGCTCGTCTCCATCGGGAACGGGCGAACGTCTTCGGCGACTGCTGACGTCACGAGCAACATCGACAAACCGCTCGCAAATACGAACTGAATCCAGCTCCGCTTCATGCTCAGAGCTCCTCCTCTAGCGTGATCGCAAAGAAGCGGTGGGCTCAACCGCTTCCCAGAGCACCTCCAGCGCCGGCATCCGCCGCTGACCAGGGCTCGGCTCTCTATCCTACGCAAAACCGCCGCCCGGGGTCCCCACCATCTGGCGGGGCTGGCACGACTGCGTCAGCGACCAGCGGCGACCGCAGCACGCAAGGCCGGCAACGCCGAGCGGGCAAAGAGGTTCAAGCGACCGTTGGCATCCTCGAGAGTCTCGTCGGAGCCGATGGGCGTGTCGAAGCGCACCACGATCGCCGGTGCATCGCGACCCAGCAGAAGGTTTCCCACCAGCCGAAGCTGCTGCAGAGCGTAGCTCGACGTTTGCCAATCACCGACCTGATACCAGTAGAGCACGGCCCAGCGGCTCTGGCCCTTTTGGATCTCCAGTCGATTGACCTCGACCTCCTCCGCGCCGGCTGTGCCCGCCTTCAAGACCCCGACCTGCTTCCGATCGACCTCGTAGCCTTGGCCTTGGTAGCAGATCTCCGGAGGGTGCGAGCCTCGCCGATTGTCTTGCGATTGCACCAGGCAGAGCCAAACGAAACCCTTGCCGCGGGAGTAGCGCCGGAAGACGACATCGCGGGTCTCGAGCAGTTGATACACCCGCTCACTCAGGGGCTTGGTCTCGCCTTCCCAGTCCCCGATGCTCATCGGTACCCGCGCACCGAGGTTCGAGTCGACCGTCGCTCGGGCGTCACTGTACGAAAGCCAAAGCGCCAGCGCGGCCACCGGAGCGAAGACTGCCCCCAGCACCAGAGTCCGCCGAACGAAGGCGCTCATGCCGCCCCCTTTCCACGCCCCGGACGCGAGAGGGCCTGCTCGGCGGCGAACATCAGCCCCAAAGCCACGACGTAGATCCCGAACCCGGCCGCATAGTGTGCGGGCCCGGCCGCGAACTCAGCCCCAACCCAATGACCCAGCCCGCAGAGCACGACCAGCCTCACGACGTTCGAGGCGATCGCGATCGGCATCGAGAGTGCGAACAGCAAGGTCCTTCGAAAGATCGACAAGCGCGAGATCGTGGTCGCAAAGAGAAAGCCGAGCGTGATCAGTGCGATGAGGGAGCGAAGACCACTGCACACGTCCCCGACGATCAGCGTCTCACCGCTCGGCAGGAAGATCGTGCTCCCTTGCGACGACTCCGCCCAGCCAAACGTGCTCGCGATCGAGACTGACAGATCGGTAGCCAGCATCTTGAGCTGAAAGGCCATCTTCTCGATCAACGCCATCGGCAGCGGGATCATGAAGAAGATGAAGACGATCGCCAGGCGCAGCTGGCGAGCATGCGCTCGCCCGAACAGGTACAGCACCGCACCGAACAGCACTAGCGGCAGCGTGATCCCCGAGGTGAAGTGCACGCGGAGGAACAGGCTCATCAGATGAATCGACAGGCCCGAGACGATCCAGGCCCAGCCCCAGCGGCTCGGAGCGAGGGGCAGCGCCGACAGCTTCTGCCGCTCCTTCCAAACGAGCCAGAGGCAGACCAACGGGATCAGGAACCCGTGGGAGTAGTACGTGCTGGGCGCCGTCCAACGCTCGAACATCCAATCGAAGGTCTCGGCATAGGCGGCTAAGAGAAGCGCAACCAGACCGATCCCGAAGACCCAAGGAGCCCGACGACCGGAGGCCTCATTGGCGAGCGAAGAATCCATCGACTCACCTCACTCCGCACGGCGCCGGGTCGGGCGCGGCCCGACACTCCTCGAAGATCTCGATGATCCGTCGGGCATTGTCGTCCCAGGTCCGGCCTTCGTCCTCGATCTTGCGCGCCGCCGCCGCACCCAGTCGCTCGCGCAACGAGGCATCGACGATCAAGCGACGCACCGCAGCCCGGAACGCGTCCTCGTCCTTCGGGTCGAACAGCAACGCGTCGACGTCGTCGACCAGGACCTCTTCGATGTTCGGCTGGCGAGGAGCGACCACTGCCTTTCCGAGTGCCAGGTACTCGAAGAGCTTCAAGGGCGATGCGTAGGCGGTCACCTGCGGCTGCAAGACCACGTCCATGGCACCGACGTAATCCGGCACCTCTTCGCGGCTCGCCTCGCCCGTCCAGGTCACGTGCTTCTCGAGCCCGGCCGCACGAACCTGCTCGCGAAGCCCGTCCTCGGCCGGTCCATGACCGACCAGCAGGAGATGGGCTCGCTCCCTCAGATCCGGCTCGGCGGCGAGCAAGGAGATCGCGCGATCAATCCCGTGCCAGGGACGAAAGTATCCGACGAAGCCCACGCAGACGCGATCGGGGGCGATGCCGAGCCGCTCGAGAGTCTTCCGACGCGCCGCGGCGCCCACGGGAGCGAAGCGACGCGGATCCACGCCGTTCGGGATCACCCGCACGGCAGCCGGATCGGCACCTTCTTCGATCAGGATTTGCCCCAAGACGTCCGTCACCGCCAAGACTCGAGTCGCGCCGGCCAGGATCCGGCTCTCCAGACGCTTGGAGAGCCCGTGCAGGAAGATCCTGCCATGGCTTTTCTTTTCATCGGCGATCGGGCTGTTGACCTCGAGAAGAATCGGAATCTCGAATCGCTTCGCGACCTTCACACCCGCCCAAGTGTTCAGCGCGTATCGCTCGTAGAGGAAGTCGGGGCGGTGGGCTCGCACGGCCCTCGCCAGACGGCGCTCGGCGACGACGTTGTAGGCGAGCTCGAGCAGCTCGTAGACGATCCCGGGCGTGATGGCCGCCACCGCGCCCCAGAACCGGCGCTTCCACGACGGCTGGGCGGCCTCGTCGCCCTTGGCACCCGCCGCCTCGGCGTCCCCGATCAGCGAGACGTCAACGACCTCGTGCCCGGCCCGGCGCAGCGCTCGCTGGATCTCGACGATGTGCACCCACTGGCCATCGTGAGCCTGCGTCCGGTGGTGATACAGGAGACGTGTCACCGAGAAGCCTCCTCGAGAGCCGGGGTGGTCGTGCGTCCCAAGGCGGCCCGGAAGACACCGTCGACGCGCTCGGCCACGCGGTCCCAGGTCTGAGCCCGCGCGTTGGCGGCGATCGCATCGCGATCCCAATCGCGCGCCAGCGCCGCGGCGAGCCGATCCGCGAATGCAGGCCCAGTGCGCTCGTCGGTGAGGAGGCCGAAGCGCTCATCGGGCACGACCTCGGGGATGCCCCACACCGCCGAAGCGACGACCGGCAGCCCGCAGCACATCGCCTCGAGCAGCACGTTCGGCCAACCTTCGCGGGAGCTCGCCAACGCGAACACGTCGGCCGCGCCGTAGTAGCGATAAAGATCCGCGTGCGCGACCGCGCCCGGCAGATCCACGCGATCGGCCAGGCCGAGGCGAGCGACCTGTGCCTCGAGCGCCGAGCGCCGCTCCCCCTCCCCGAGAATGACCAGGCGCAGGCGCGGATGGCTGTCGGCGAGCTTGGCCAGTGCGTCGATCAAGTGATGGTGGCCCTTACGATCGATCAAGAGCCCGACCGAGAGAACGACGCGATCGCGCTCTCCCCAGCCGAGAGCGGCCCGCAGCTCGTGGCGATCGCGACGCGGGAACTGGGTGGGGTCGACGCCGTTGGAGACGACGACGATCCGATCGGCTCGCGCACCCAGCTCCACCAGTCGATCCCGAAGAGCGGCGCAGACGGTGATGACGCGATCGGCCCGCTCGACGGCGGCGAGGATCTGCTTCCGAACGGCGGGAAAACGGGGCAGGAGATTGACGTCGGTTCCACGCGCAGTCAACACCAACGGCTTTCCGAGCCGCTCGGCGTGCCGAGCGGCCGCCACGCCGTCGGGGTAGAGGTAGTGTCCGTCGATGAGGTCGAACCCCCACTCCTCGTGCCAGCGATCCACGAGGCGTCGCGTCGCCCGTGCCAGGAGTCGGCCAGCGGCGCGCATACCGACCTTGGGGATCACGAGCGTGCGGGGGTGGTGCACGGCGACACCATCTTGAACCTCGCGATGCGGCACTCGCCCGTAGCGGGCCCAGCGCGCCGGCCCCGGCCAGCCCGTGGGCCAAAAGGGGACGGGAGCGATGACGCGGAGATCGGCGTGATAGACACGCCGCCAAGCGAAGAGTCGCTCGCGCACGAAGACACCATGCGTAGGCTGCTCGCGATTGGGGAACAAGCTCGCGAAGACGAGCGGCTTGATCGGAGCTTGCGGCTCACCCGAGCTCATGCCTGCGGTACCGCCTCTCTCACGCTCGCCCCTGCGCAGTCTGCGACGGCGTGCGGGCCCCGACGTGCCGCCGGTGCCAAGTCTCGAACATCAGACAAGCCCAGAAGAGGCGCCCGTGATTCCCGATTCCCGACTGGTGCTTCTTCCAGAGAGCGCGCAGCTCGCCCAGCTCGAGAAAGTCCCCCAGCCTCGAATCGTTGCCAAAGACGGTGTCCTCGAGGCGCTCGCGAAGCCCTCCGCGCAGCCACTCCGACACCGGCATGTCGAAGCCGTGCTTGCGGCGTTCGAGAGTCTCTCGCGGCACACGCCGAGCGAGCGCACGGCGCAGCAGGTACTTCCCTTCCCGTCCGCGAAGCTTCCACTTCGGACTCAGACGAGCCGCCAGCTCGCAGATCTTGTGATCGAGCAGCGGAACTCGGACCTCCAGCGAGTGCGCCATGCTCGCCCGATCGACCTTGGTGAGGATGTCGTCCACGAGCCAAGTATGGAAGTCCACGTACTGGGCTCGCGACAGAGGATCGTCCGCCGGGCAAGAGCGGTAGAGTGTCTCGAACGCTTTGAAGGGATGATAATCCTCCAGCGCCTGCCGCCAACCGGCCGTCCCCAGCTCTCGGATGTGCTCCGGTCGATGGGCCGTCACCGAGTCGAAGTAGGCGCGGGCCGGATCGGTCGCGAGGTTCATGAGCAACGTCTTGGCGCGCAGCGGCCGCGGCAGCCAGTCCGCTTTCGGAAAGAGGCGGCCCAACGGAGCGACGAGGCCTCGCCGCAGCGGGCTCGGCACGACCGACCGCAGGCGATTCTCGAGTCGATCGAACCAGTAGCGTCGATAGCCGGCGAAGTTCTCGTCGCCCCCGTCACCGGACAAGGCGACCGTGACCTTCTGGCGCGCGAGCTGGGAGACGTAGTAGGTCGGTACTGCCGACGGATCGGCAAAGGGCTCGTCGAAGTGCCAGGCGAGGGTATCGAGGATGTCGGCGGCGTCCGCGTGCACGGTGAGCTCGTGGTGCTGCGTGCCGAGACGCTCGGCGGTCGCACGGGCTTCGGCAAGTTCACTGTAGCCGGCCTCGTCGAATCCGATCGAGCTCGTCACGACCGGCGTCGAGGAGCTTCGAGTCATGGAGTCGACGACCGCGGTCGAGTCGATGCCACCGCTCAGGAAAGCGCCCAGCGGCACCTCGCTCATCAGACGAAGCCGCACGCTCTCATCCAGGGCGGCGAGCAGGGCATCGATGTGGTCCTCCTCGTTGCCCGCTTGGGCGGCCGTCAGCGGAAGGTCCCAGTATCGGCGCGATCGGGTGTCGCCAGCGGCGTCGACGGTCAAGGTGTGCCCCGCGCGCAATCGGCGCACGCCCAAGACCGCGGAGGCCTCGCCGGGAATGTACCCGTAGGTAAAGTAGTCCAGCACGCGGCGCGGATCGGGCTCGACGGTCAGGTCGGGATCAGCCAGGATCGCCTTGAGCTCGGAAGCGAAGAGCAGCCGCTCGCCATCGAGATGAAAGTAGAGCGGCTTGATCCCGAGTCGATCGCGGGCCAGGAAGAGCCGTTGGCGCCCTCGATCCCACAGCGCGAATGCGAACATCCCGCGCAGCCGCTCGACGCAGGCTTCCCCGCGCTCCTCGTAGAGGTGCACGATCGTCTCGGAGTCGCTGTCGGTACTGAAACGATGCCCGAGCCCGCGCAGCTCTTTCTGCAGCTCGCGATAGTTGTAGATCTCGCCGTTGAACACGAGCGCCAGCGACCGGTCCTCATTGAAGATCGGCTGATGCCCTCCGGCGACGTCGATGATCGACAAGCGGCGATGGCCGAGGCCGACCGGGCCGTCGATGTGCGTGCCCGAGTCATCGGGGCCGCGGTGGGCGATCGTGTCCGTCCGTTGCCCCAGGGCGATGGCGTCGACCGGCGCACCATCGAAACGGAGCTCACCCGTGATCCCACACATCAGACTGCCTCCCGGTTTCGACGCCGACGATTCGAGGCGACCGCCTCATCGTAGAGCGATCGGTACGCGTCCACCATGGCCGACAACGTGAATCTCGCCTTGTAAGTCACACGGGCTCGGTGCCCGAAGGTCGCGCGTTGAGCCGGTTGATCCAGCAAGCTCGCCAGCTTCTCCTCGAAGGCGCACCAGTCTTCGGGCGGTACCACGAAGCCCTCTTGCCCATCCTCCACGACCTCCCGCACGCCTCCGACGTCCGTCGACACGGAGGGGAGCCCGGCTGCGAGTGCTTCGATCAAGGCCAGGGGCATGCCCTCGCTCTTCGAGGGTAGGACGAAGACGTCGAAGGCCGCCAAGTACTCGGCGATCTCTCGCCGCTCACCCGGCAGCCGCACTCGGTCGTCCAGGCCCAGCTGGGTACGCAACGCGCGAAGCCGCTCGGCCTCGGTACCGGCTCCGATGATCACGAGCACGGCGTTCGGAAAGCGATCGGCGAGCTGGCCGAAGGACTCGAGCAAGCGCGCGTGGTTCTTGATCGGGTCGAGGCGACCGATCGTCCCGACGACCAGGTTGTCCTTCGACAGCGCGAGCTCGTCCCGAACGGCATCGACGCGAGCCGGATCCGGTCCCGCCACGTCCGGTACACCGTTGACGATCACTCGCACGTGCTCGGGCGGAAACTGCTCGTGTCGGATGAGGTTGCCTCGCAACGTCTCGGAGACCGTGACGACGCGGTAATCGAGGCGAGCCAGGAGACGGTTGAGCCGCGCCGTCCGAGCCGGGCCGGGGAACTGGCGATCGTGCTCGGTGTAGATCACGGGCACTCTCGCCAGCCGCCCGCCCACCGTGCCGTAGAAGAGTGCCGTGTCGTTGTGGGCATGCAGCACGTCGGCTCCGAAGTCGCGCAGACGTCGGCGGAGGCGGAACGGGTATCGCCAGTCGATGCCTGGCCGGCGACGCTCGAGGAACACCTCGATGCCGGCGGCGCGGAGCGGCTCCTCCATCTCGCCGAGCGTATCGAAGCAGCAGATCGCGCAGCGATAGCGATCGCGCGGGAGCCCTTCGGCAATGCGGCGCACCACCATCTCCAGGCCACCCAGCTCGACGCCTTGAATCAGGAAGAGCACTCGGGTCTCGTTCGAGGGACCGCTCATCGATTCGCTCGGGGCTCCGATCGTTCAGGCCAGCCGGCCGACGGCACCTCGTCGACCGAGGAGTCCGGGCGGCGGCGCTCGAACCGCAAGCCTCGTCGCTTCGGCCAGCTCGAGGGCGCAGCGGGCTCACGGGGCGAGGCCGGTCCCGAAGCCGATGGACGCGGCCAGCTGGGTCGCTTGTCGGGCGGAGAGCTTCCGGGTCCCACCCGGGGCCAGCTCGAGCGCCCGACGCGCGCGGTCCACGCCCGAGCCGCAGCGCCCCCGGACTGCCAAAGCTGCTGCAGCGGACGGAGGAATGGCAAGCCAGTCTGAACGGCGAAATGCCCTCGGTTGAGAACGGTGTCCCCGTCGCCAGACACCGGAGGTGCCTGCAGCTCTTTGCGCACCAAGAAGTCCAACGCCACCGTCAACGCGACGATCTGGTAGTAGAGATCGAAGTGGGCTCGGTTGAGGAAGGTCGCGCCGACCATGAATCCCAGCAGCGAGAGCTGGAACGCATTCGCGTAGTGGTCGGCCCACTTCAAGTCGCCGCGCCCGCGCACCAACGCTCGGATTCGGCCGCATCGAAACATCGAGTAGAACAGCAGCCCGATGAAGCAGAGCAAGGCCGGCGTGCCCGTCTCCGACCACACCTGCAGGTAGGAGTTGTGGGTCACGATCTTGCCGGGCACGAGCAGTGGATCGGGGTTGTAGCGCCAGTAGGCCGAGCGGAAGTTGTAAAAGCCCACGCCCGTGAGCGGATGCGCTTGCGCCATCCGGATGGCCGCCTTCCAAGCCACGATGCGGGCGGCGGCGGACTCGTCCTTTCCCTCCCGAATCGTCTGCAGGCGGGCCTTGTAGTCCTCGGGCATGAAGATGATGAACACGACCGCGAAGACGAAGCCGAGGCCGATGCCGGCGGCCTTTCGATCGGACTTCCAGACCGTGACCATGAAGACGGCGGCGGTCGCGAGGAACGCCCCCCGGGACTTGGTCACCACGATGGTGATCACGGTCAGAATGCAGGCGATCAAAAGCCCGACTCGAAGGTTCTGGCTCTTCTGCCCCTTGGTGAGGAAGAACAGCAGCGGGAGGTTCATCACCATGGCGAGGCCGAAGTCGTTGTTGTCGAGGATCAGCCCGCCCGGCCCTTCGATGATGCGCCCGCCCTGGGCCCCGAAGATGCCTCCCTTGACGCCGTAGAATCCCAGTGAGACAGCGATGGTCCACATCAGGATCGTCAGGCGCTTCTTGCTGTCGACCAACGTCGTCGTCAGCGACGCCATCAGCAAGATCTTGCCGAACTCGAGGTAGCGCTCGTACTGGCGCTCGAACTGGAACTCCGCGTACGGGATCGACAGCCCCACGAAGGCGAACAGACCCAAGAACATGTAGTTCCGGAGGTCCTTGCGCCCCAGCCCGCGCCGGAACTCGAAGATCCCGTAGCCCGCGTACAGCACCAGCGCCGTGTAGAACGAGAATCGGAACTCGCGCGCCGGTCCCCAGCAGAGATCCTGCGGCCGCATGTAGGCCAGCCAGGTAAACATCAGCAATCCGATGAACGGACGCCGGAACGAGAGCGGGAGCCCGATCAGGAAGACGGCGAAGACCAGAATGTCGCGGAGCATCGTTCGTCCTCCGCGCTAGCTGCCGGTCAAGGGAGAAGAGTCCGTCGAGAGGACCGGAGAGCCCGTCGGATGCTGTCGCTCCTCGATAGCCGCCTCGAAGACCTGGCCGAGGCGATGCGCTAGCCAAGGATGCTGGAACTCCCGCAGCTTCAGATCACGGCGGTCCATTCCGAGTCGACCGGCGCGAGCGGCGGCCAGGGCATTCTCCAGCGCGCGCTCGATGGCGGCCTCGTCATCGGCATCGGCCTGGAAGTACTCCACGCCGCTGCTCGCGAGAATCTGCTCGATCACACCGTCGGGCTTCGAGAGGGAGAAGATCGGTCGCCCCACGCCCAGATAGGTGAACAGCTTGCCTGGCACCTGCAGCTCGGCCTCCTCGCCCTGGGGACCGAGCATGAGCTGGAGCTCGGATTGAGAGAGTAGCTCGAGCGCCTCCCGCGACGAGACCGTGCCGAGGAATCGGACGCGGTCCCCGAGGCCGCCCTCGCGAGCGAGACCCTCGAGACGGGCCTGGTTCTCGGCGACGCCTGCGAACATCAGCTCCACGCCCGCGACGTCCTCGGGATTCTCCTGATGACGGCGGATCAAGACGCGCAGCAGAGGCTCCGGGCTCCGACGACCATAGATGGCGCCGGTGTACGCGATGCGCACGCGGTTGCCGTGCGCGCTCCATTTCGGAAGGCCTTCGTAATCCGTCGGGGAGTAGCCGTTGGTGATCGTGACGAACTTGCCGGCATGCTGATCCGTGTATCGACGCCGAAAAGCCTCCTCGACCGCCGGCGTGTTGCACACGACCCGATCGGCACGCGACACGACCCAACGCTCCATCCAGGCGCTCCAGCTCGAGACCGAGGGATGTGGGATGGTCACGAACGGATTGTCGACCCACGGATCGCGGAAGTCGGCAACCCATGCGCAGCCCCAGATCCTCGCCAGCGCTCCGGCGATCACGTGGCAGGTGTGCGGCGGCCCCGACGAGTAGAGCACCTCCGGGCGATCCTGGCGCAGCGCCCAGGCTCCCTTGACGACCGCGAACGGAGTCCAGCCGAGCATCTTGTCCGGGATCGCGACGTACCAAGACAGGTAGGCCACCAACCGTCGCAGCCAGCCCTTTGGCCGGGCCTGGCCACCGCTGGCAGACAGGATCGCGGGAAGCTGATGCGGCAAGACCTCTTGGCCCCGCCAGCGTCGAAGCTGATTCTTGAGGCGATGGTAGATCTCGAAGGGCTCGAAGTTCGTCGAGCGGTGGATCCGGCAGTCGGACGGGAGGGCATCCAGGAGCGCGGGGTCGATCCGAAACGCTTGCGGGTTGTTGACCGTCAGAGCGGTCGAACGCCAACCGAGCGGCCGCAGCTCGCGCAGGAAGGCGAGTGTGCGCTGCGTCCCCACGACGTCGATGGGCGGGAAGTAGTAGGCGACGGCCAGCACGTGTCGGCTCGGCGCTCCCTCCACCTTCGTCTCCGTCGGATTCTCCCCCGGTTGCATCACGGGGCGTTGGCTCGGTCCGCAGGTCACGACCAAACTCGGTCTCGCATTTTTCGAAGGTGCCTTCGTGGTCTCGATGCTCGCTTCTCCTCCTTCCCTCTTCGACCAGCCGACGTTGCTCATCTTAGCGGACCTCGACCCAGTCTCGAAACTCCTTCACGGCTGCCTCGTCTCCAGGACCTGCGGAATCCCCCCTTCGCGGAGCGATCGCTCCGCGGCGGCCAGGATCCGCACGACGGCAGCCCCCTCTCGGCCATCGGTCCGGGGCGGCTGCCCGCTCCGGACGCACTCGAGGAAGTGTCGGCACTCGAGACGCAGCGGCTCGGCCATGTCGAGTCGGGGGATGACGATGTCGCCGAACCGCAGGCTGATCGCTTCGCCGTAGGAGTCCCAGCCCTCGGGGCGGTCGACGCCACGGTCATAGATCCGCAGCTTCTCGGTCGTCTCCATGTCGTCCAGGACCGCCATCTTGCGGCTCCCGACGAGGGTCAGACGTCGCACCTTGTGCGGATCGAGCCACGACAGATGGACGTGTCCGATCACGCCTCCGGGGAACTCGAGGTGGACAAAGACGACGTCCTCGACCTCGGGTGCCAAGAAGGCGCGACCGTGGGCCGAGACTCGCTCGGGCGCTCGCCCGACGAGCTGGAGCAGGGCCGAGACATCGTGCGAGCCGAGCGACCAGAGCGCGCTCTCCTCGCGCCGCACTCGCCCCAGATTGAGCCGCTGAGCATAGAGGTAGCGCACGTCTCCGAGCTCGCCGTCTCGCAGCCGATCCGCGAGAGCCTCCAGGCCAGGGTGATAGGCGAGGACGTGTCCGACCATGAGCACCCGATCGCGGCCCCGGGCGAGCTCGACCAGGGCATCGGCCTCGTGGGTGTCGAGGGCGAGGGGCTTCTCGACCAGAACGTGGCGATCGGCTTCGAGCACGGTCGTGGCGAGACGAGCATGGGTCGGCGCCGGTGAAGCGATCACGACGGCGGAGACGTCGTCGTCCGCGAGAACGTCCGCGAGGTCAGTCGTCACGCGACTGGACGGGTTCAAGCGTCGAAAGCGCTCGACCACGGCGGGGTCGCTGTCACAGATCCAGCGGAGCTCGGCTTCCGGAAGCTGATCGAGTGTGCGGACGTGGTTGCGGCCCCAAGCTCCGGCCCCGACGACGGCGACTCCGACCGGCGTCACGACACTTCTCCGGTAGCGGTCGAGGCGGCCGCAGCCGGCTCTCGAAAGAGGCGCTCGAACGGCTCGAGGCAACGATCCCAGCGATAGTGCTCTTCCACGAAGGCACGGCCAGCGGCCCCGAGCTGCTGGCGCTGCTGCGGATCGTCGATGAGCGCGCTGAGCGTGTCGATGAACTGCTGAGCGGTCGTGGCGTGCAACAGATGCTGGCCGGGAACGGCCTCGATCCCCTTGAGCGCCTCGGGATGGGCGACGACCGGGCGGCCGCAGGCGAGCGCTTCGAGGATCTTGTTCTGGAGGCCCCGCGCGATGCGCAGCGGAGCGACCGCCACCACGGCCTGATGGAGGAAGGGGCGCATGTCGGCCACGGTACCCGTGACGACGACACCCGGGATGCGCTCGAGCCTTCGCACGGCGGGACTGGGATCGGCTCCCGCAATCACGAAGCGCAGTCCTGGCACCCGACGGCGCAGCTCGGGATGCACCTCCTGGGCGAAGAACTGCACGGCATCGACGTTGGCGAAGTAGCTCATCACTCCCGTGAAGACGAGGGTTGGCTCGGACGACTCGTCCGGCTCGGGGGCGGGAGCGAAGTAGTCGAGATCGACTCCACTCGGCACGACCAGGACCTCTTGCCGACCGAGCAGGCGGCGTACATCCTCGGCCTCGGCCGAGGAGATCACCGACACGTGCTCGAAGCGTCTGGCCACTTCGGCCTCGAAGCGTCTCAGCCGAGTGGCCTCGAGAGCATGGAGCGGTCGCATGTGAAGGGGTCCTTTGCGCGCGTACAGCGCCCACTTCTGCGAGTCGAGGTCGACGAAGTCCATCAGTCGCGGAACGGCGACGGGAAGCTCCAGGACGTACTGCGCCATCTGGGACGAGAACACGACCACGAAGTCGTACCCTCCCTGCGTGAGCTCGCGCTGGACGTTAGCCGCCAGCTCGGGAGATTCGAAGTAGCCGAGGGAGAGCGAGCGTCCGGTAAGCAAGGCCTTCAGAGTTCGCAGCAAAGCTCGGGCGCGCGGCCGGGGCGAGAGGTGAACGCCGCCGCGGCACAGATCTTCGAGCACCTGCCGGTGCTCGAGATCCTCGAGGCGCTCCCAGAACGTGATCAGGGTGACCTCGTGCCCGCGCGCCAGATCCACCAGCTCGTTGTACGAGCGGATCTTGTCGCCCTTGTTCGGCGGATACGGAACGCGATGGGCGATGAACAGGATCTTCATGTGGACTCTCGGGCCGATTCGAGCCGGGTGGGCGCCCACGGCAAGGAGGCGCCCGAGCCGGCCAGGCCAGCCGAGACCCGGATCAGAGGAAGCGCCGTCTCAGGTCGTTGATGGCATCGATCAGCGAAGGCGGAATGACGTCGGGGAACTGATACCAGATGACGCCCGCCGTCGCGACGACCGCGACGAGGAGGGTGGAGAAGCTGAGATACAGCATGCGCCTCAGGCGCTTCCTCCGGATCTCGATCTCGGTGATGATCGTGTTCACCGCGCCGAGCACGGGGACCGGCAGCCCGCGCACCGCCTCGTCGATCGAACGGAACGAGAAGTTCACGAACTCGAAGAGGAAGGTGAGACCGACTCCGACCATCGCACCCAGGAACAGGCCCGCGATGACGAACAAGGGCACGGAGGGAAACGACGGTGACTTGGGCTTGCGAGGCTCCTCGAGGATCTGCCAGGGCGTGACGAGGTTGGCCTCACCGAGCTTGTCCTCGTAGCTGTTGAGCTTCTTGGTGGCCTCGGTGAAGGAGATCTCGTGGCGGGCGACGGTCGCCTGGAGCCGCGCTTGCGACTCGAGCAGCGAAGGCAGGTTGTGAACCTCTTTTTGAAGCTCCTTGAGCTCCTCGGTGATCAGGACGATCTCGTTCTTGTAGCCCGCTCGCTCGGCCTTCTTGAGATCGATGTCTTTCTTGAAATCGACATAGGCCGGGTTGTAGTCCTCGGTGGTGGTCGAGGTCAGGCTCTCCGGCACGTCTCCCAGCTTGGCTTGAAGCTCCTCGAGCTCTTCGAGGGCGCGCCGATACGTTGGATGCTCCTCGGTGAGGTACTTGCCGAGGCTCTCGACTTTGCGCTCGAGGGCGCCGAGCTCGAGCGCGAGCTTGGCGTGGTCTTCGTTGGGCGAGAGGTTGGCGATGGTCTTCTGTTGGGGGATGTCCAGGAGAGCCGCCTCGAGGGCGGGGATCTCGGCGTCGAGCCGGGTGGTCCTCTGGAGAGCATCGCTCTTACGTCCTTCGAGGCTCGACTGGCGATTGACCAGGGTGTTGTCGTCGGGGTCGACGGCCAGGATGTCGAGGGAGCCTTGCGTCTGCTGCCAGATGCGGAGCGTCTCGCGGGATTGCCGCAGGGCCTTGTCGCGCAGCTCGACGTTCTTCATGGCGAACGTCTTTCGGCGCAGCAGCGTGGTCTTGTAGAACTCGACGCTGTTGCGGACCCAGTGGTCGCGCATCGCGGTCAAGTAGTTGACGGTGCGATTGGGATCGTTCCAGGTGAAGCCGAAGGTGACCAGGTCGTCGGCGTTCTCCGAGCGCTCGGTGGCGACCTCGATGTTGTCGACGATCTTGTCGATGAAGCTGTTTTGATCGTCCTCGATCAGCTCCTTGAACTCACGCCAGTTCAGGTCGTTGAGGATCTGGCGCACGGTCTCGGTCGCCGTCATCTCGCTCTTGACGTTGGCGAGCTTGTCCGAGAACGGGATGTCACTGGAGCGCTCGCCGACGATCTGATCGAAGTAACCCTGTCGGGCCAGCTTGAGCTGGGTCTCGGCTGACCAGCGCTTGGGCAGGCTGACCGCGAGAAAGCTGGCGAACATCACACCCAGCACCGTGCAGACGACGATCAGGATGCGTCGCCGCTTCATCAGTGCCAGGTAGTGCTGGACTTGAGCTTGGGTGCTGGTGGGGTTCTCCATCGGACGCTCTCTCTTCAGCTCTCTACTTTCCGTCGCCGGTGGTCGGCTCTTGCACCAAGACACGGGTGTTGAAGTCGATCTGGCGATCGCGCAGGTCCTGAAGGTTCTCGAGCTCGGCTTCGAGCACGGTGGCGAGACGAATCGCATTCGCCCCGAGGACCAGCGAGCGCAACGGCCTCAGCAGACGCTCCATGAAGAGGATGACATAGCCGAGATAGGTCGGCTCGACATAGATCACGTCATTCTCTTGAAGCTGGATGTTGTAGAGCGAGTTGCCGGTGGTAAGGAAGTCGCTGAGGCTGAAGCGGATGATCAAGGGCTCTCGCGGATCGGCCCGGATGATGTGGATCTTGCTGGGATGGGCCAGGTCGTTCATGCGTACGAGCGCCAGGAGCTCGACGATCGTGGTGTCTCCCGTGAACGGGATCGCACCCTTTCGCGTGACCTGTCCGAAGACGTAGACGCGCTTGCTCGGCGAAGCCGCCACATCGACCTGGATGTTCAAGCCGCGATAGTAGCGGGAGAACTTCTCGTTGAGCAGATTCGAGACCTCGTCGGGCGTCAGCCCGCCAACGTGCACTCGCTGGAGGTACGGCAGCGAGATCGTTCCATCCGACTGGACCGACACGGGAGGGATGGTCAGCTCGGGATTGCTGAGCTCGAGGATGCGGAGCACGTCGCCGACTCCGACGTAGTACTCCTCGTTGACGTCACCCTCGTAGCGCTTGCCGAAGCCTCGATCGTTGAGCTCCTGCAGCAGCCGCGCGCCATCGGTGGTCTCGTACACGCCGACGCAGCCACCGAGTGGCGCCGTCACCAGCACCAGACCGATCCAGATCCACCAACCCCGCATCATGTCTCGCTCCCCAGCGTTCGTGTCGTGCTCCGCCCTGCCGCCCGTGACAGCCGTCAGGCGAGCCGACTCCCGTACTGCCTCTCGAAGTACTCGCGGTACTCCCCGCTGCGGACCGACTCCCACCAGGGACGGTTCGCGAGATACCAATCGATGGTCTGGCCGAGACCCACCTCGAACTCGTGCTGCGGCTCCCAGCCCAGCTCCTCCTGCATCTTGGAGGAGTCGATCGCGTAGCGCTGATCGTGTCCGGGTCGGTCCGTCACGAACTGGATCGAGTCTTCCGACTTACCCAGATGCTTGAGGATGGCCTTGACCACTTGAATGTTGGCCCGCTCGGCGTTGCCGCCGATGTTGTACACCTCCCCGATCGTCCCTCGCTCGAGCACCGTGAGGATCGCGCGCGAATGGTCGTCCACATGGATCCAATCCCTGATATTCATGCCATCACCGTAGACCGGCAACGGCTTGTCCTCCAGGGCATTGGTGATCATGAGCGGAATGAGCTTCTCGGGGAACTGAAACGGGCCGTAATTGTTCGAGCAGCGCGTGACGAGCGCCGGGAATCCATGCGTGTGGAAGGCCGCTCGCACCAGCAGATCCGCGCTCGCCTTGCTCGCCGAGTAGGGGCTGTTCGGCTGCAGCGGGGTCGTCTCGTGGAAGTAGCCCCTCTTGCCGAGACTGCCGTAGACCTCGTCGGTCGAGACCTGGAGGTAGCGATCGACTCCGGTCCGGCGCGCTTGATCGATCAGGCGCTGCGTCCCGAGGATGTTCGTGGTGACGAAAGACATGGGATCGAGGATGCTCCGATCGACGTGCGACTCGGCCGCGAAGTTGACCACTGCGTCCCAAGGCTCGGAGAAGAGTTGCGTCAGGTCCTTCTCGCAGGCGATGTCGCCCTTGACGAAATGGTAGCGCGCGTCGCGCTCCACATCCCGCAGGTTCTCGAGGTTGCCGGCGTAGGTCAGCGAATCGAAGTTCGTCACTTGCCAATCCGACCGCTCCTTCAGAGCGAATCGGATGAAGTTGCTGCCGATGAATCCAGCGCCACCCGTCACCAGTACTCGTGTCATCCGTTCGTCCTCGTCCCTCGTGCCGATCGGTCGCAGGAAGATCCCAGGGCAACCGCGCGGCGACTCCCCCGACTCGCGAGATTCCTCCCGCGGCCTCGTCTGGACTTATCGGCTTCCATTTCGGCGAAACTCAACCAGGCTTCCAAAAGCTCGCTTCTCGCCCGAATCTGCGCCTTGCCTCGGGATGAGAGCGCCCTCTGGATCCGGATGGCGAACCGGCACCCGGCCCAGGCCGAATGGCCGGTCCCGGCGACCCTCTCACGACCGGAGGCTGCGTCAGACCAGCAGTTCGGAGGCCTCGGAGAAACCGCCAGTTATACAGAAAAGGGGGATTGCCGGCAATTCGTCACGCGCTGCCAGTCTCGCGACCGTCGGCCTCCGGGCAAGGCGGCTCCGGAATCGAGCCCGCAGGGGGCGCCTGAGCCTCCCCTCCTGCAGAAAGAGCTACACCGCACCCGAGCCGCTCGTTGCCATCTCCGTCTCCGGCTCGTAGACGAGGAGGTTGTCCTCCTCCGAGGTCTGGATGTCACGCTCGACCTGCTCCTCGATGTGTCGGTCGACCTCGACATCGGCCTGCCGAGCCTCGTTCTCGGCGCTGCCGGCACGTGGCTTCTCGACCTCCATCTCGGCTTCCGCCCGCAAGCGGCGAAGATCGACCTGGTAGATCGGGGCCGGCATCGCAATCTCGTGCTCATCGAAGACGGCCTTGATCAGCCGGAAGGCCTCACTCTTCGCCTTGCCGTAGTCCGCCTTCCCTTGATCGACCCAGCCGTAGAAGGTCAGGGTGACGTTCGAATCTCCCAGGCTTTCGACCCGTGCGCTCGGCGCGGGATCATCGACGACGCCCGCCATCGCCTCGAGGACGCCGATCCCCAGGCGAGCGGCCTCCTTGAGATCGACCTCGGTTCCGACGCCGACCGACAAGGCAAAGCGACGCATCGGATTGCGGGTGTAGTTGATCAGCGTGCTCTTGAAGACCTGCGCATTGGGGAAAGTGACATGATTGCCATCCGAGCTCATCAGAACCGTGTCGCGAAGCCCCATGCGAATCACGGTGCCCCCCTGCCCGTCGATCTCGACGTAGTCCTTGGAGCGGAACGGCTGCCGGACGCTGAGGATGATACTGGCGAGGTAGTTCTCGACGATGTCCCGAAAGGCGAATCCGACCGCCAATCCGACGACTCCCGCCGTACCGAGCACCGCTCCGACCAGAGCCGTCGCGTCCATCACCTCCAAGCCGAGAAAGATCCCGAGCAGGAGCAGAACGACGCGCGTGGTCTGCTTGAGGACTCCACGGATGAGCCGATTGTCGGTGAGCTTCTCGAAGAGCGTGTTCCAGCTCTCGACCCAACGACCGAGAAACCAGAATGCGAGCAGGATCAGGACGGCGACCGCGAACAGGGGAAGTGTCGCCAGGATATCTCGCACATACTCGAAGAGCCGGTCCGCGCTCGGAGTCAGGCGCTCGACGACGTCGACCGTCTCCGTCGTTTCATTGCTCACCAGCAGCACGCCGCCGAACTTCTCGGCCAGCGTCGTCGCCTTCTCCTGCCCGTCGCTGGACGGGACCTCGCCCGTCAGGTGAACGATGCCGGCCATCACCTCGACCTGGACCTTCTTCAAAGCCGGGATCCTCGAGAAGCTCGCTCGAAGCTTCTCGGCAATCTGCTGATCCTCGACCGTCGGCACTCCGGGCACGCTCTCCGACTCGTCCTCGACCGGAGGCTCATCGGGCGGGGGTGGGAGCTCGATCCGGTTCTCCACGTAAAGCACGCCGGGTAGCTCGCGGGCAATCTTCGCGAACTCCTCTTTCTGCGACGGTGTTTTGGTCGCACCTCGCAGCTTCACCACACCGCGAATCACCTCGACCTCGACCTCGCCAAAGGCATCGGCATGGATCGTCAAGGCTTGGAGCTGCTCGAGGGTCGCGCGATCTTGTTCGGTGGGCTCGGGGCTCGGCGGCTCTTGACCCAGGCACGGTGCCATCGATGCGATGCTGAGCGCGAGGACGAGAGTCCATCGGTTCTCGAGAGCACGGGGGATCATGCCGGGAGTCTCCTGAGTCTTGTGGGAAGAGCTGCTCGACCGGGTCGACGAAAGTCGAATCTCGGCTTCTTCGCTCCCGACCGGGAGTCGGATTCTAGCGAAACTCGACCGCCCGCTCGCCGAATCCTCCTCGCCTTCGCGGTCGTCGGCCATCTGCCGGCTCAGCGGCTAGTGGTGAGCGCACGACGCAGTCGTGCGCGTCGCTCCTGGACAGAACCATCCTCGCTCGCAGGCAGCTCGTCGAGCCGCTGGGTGATGCGAGGGACATCGAGCGGCTCGTCCGATGAGCATTCGAGCTCGAGGAGGGCGAGGCAATCGCTGAGATCCTGCTCGCTAAGGCGCTGCATCTTCAGCACGAGGAAGAGGTTCACGTCCGGTCGGTAGATCGTGCCCCGCGCCCCGTTCCGAAACGGCACGAGCCCGTCGGCCCAGCCCTCGATCCTTCTCACGAAGAAGTCGGCGGCCGAGTTGACAGACTCGACGGGCAGACCCAGATCGCTCGCCAGGCGCATGAGCTCGAGCCGCCGCGCATCGTCGCTCAGGCTCATCAGGTCCACGTCCTCGGTGACGCGTTCGGAATCGAACCACAGCGCTGCGAGCGCGCCTCCGATCAACAGCCAGTCTCCGTCGAGGCGGTCCGCGATCGCTTGAACGACGTGATCGAGCTGAGTGTAGTTCAGCGGAACGTCCATCGAGGTATCATAGAGATCGTGAAACGCTGCTGGAACATCCTGATGCGCATGGGGCTCCCCGACGGCGCTATTCGTCCGCAGGCACACCGCATCATCGAAGCCACCGAAGCTCGCACGTCGGTGGCCGAGGTCGTCGCGGATCGAGACTTGCTCTCACAGCGCGAACGAGAGCTCCTCCTCGCCTGGCTTTCGGCCTGGCAGCATCATTGGCCGAGCAGCTTCGAACACACCCTGGGTTCACTCGGCAGCTCGACGATCACTTGGTTGAGGGCACAGCCCGCCGACCCGAATCGATTCCTGAAGCTTCGTCGGATCGCCATCGAGAACCTCTCTCGCATCCACCTTCCCACTGACCGCGGGCCGGTGACGGGATTCGATGAGCGAGGGAGCCTGGGCGATGCGAACGCCTTCCCACCAGGCTGAGAATCGTTGAACGTTGAATCCGCTCATCGAGCGGATGCGAGGTTGACGATCTCCCACCCGAATGAATTCGGGCCTCCGAGGGGACGGTCTGGAGCACCTCGTTCTGCAACGCCGGGGTTTGAAGCCTGGCCCCGAGGACACGGGCCGGCGACGGGATGAGGGGTGCCGTCAGTTCGCGGCGCTGCGCTCGCGGAGGTACTCGGCGAGCATCTCGGGCCACTCGCGCACGAAGTCGCCGAGTGTCAGCTCGAGGTGGTAGTTTCGAAGCACCGAATAGGCCGGCCGGGGCGCAGGTCGCCCGAAGGCCGCGGCCGTTGTCGGCTTCACGGTGACACCGGTCACGCCGGCCAGCTCGAGGATTCGCTGGGCGAACTCGAACCAGGAGCAGCTTCCCCGACCCGACAGATGATAGGTCCCGGGTGTCGCTTCCTCGACGAGGCGTCGAATGCCCTGGGCGAGGTCACGGCAGAAAGTGGGACACCCGAACTGGTCCCCGACGATGCTGAGCTCGTCGCGCTCGGAGGCCAGGCGGAGGATTGTCTCGACGAAGTTCTTACCGCCATGACCATACAACCACTGCGTACGCACGATCGTCAGCTTCGAGCTGACCTCTCGGCACAGCACTTCGCCCCAGTACTTCGAACGCGCGTAGACGCTCTCGGGACCGACGGGATCGTTCTCGCAGTAGGGCTCGTGAGCATCGCCCCGAAAGACGAAATCGGTGCTCACCTGAACGCAGGCCGCCCCGATGGCCTCGGCCGCGGCCGCCACATTCTTGGCGCCGATCGCGTTGATCTGCATGGCGTGATCAACTCGGCTCTCGCAGCCGTCGACATCGGTGAACGCCGCCGAATTCACGACGACGTCCGGCCGTGCTTCCGCGACGCGCTCGCGCACGTCGCCCCAGCGCGCCACGTCGAGCTCGGCCCGGGACAGGGCCGTGACCTGCCAGCCTTCCGCAAAGGCCGCCTTCAGCTCACGGCCCAGCATCCCTCCCGCCCCCGTGACGAGGACGTGCATCACGCGTCGACCTTGTTCGCGCCACCCTCGGCGACGAGGTTGCTGGCGCGGTGGAGAGACTCGAACGTTCCCGCGTCGGTCCACCAGCCTTTGAGCACCTCGTAGGTCATCTGCCCGCGCTCGATGTACATGTTGTTGACATCGGTGATCTCGAGCTCGCCGCGGGCGCTCGGCTCCAGCCCGTGGATGAGCTCGAAGACTTGACGATCGTAGAAGTAGATGCCGATGACGGCGAGGTTCGACTTCGGCTTCTTGGGCTTCTCTTCGATCGAGAGCACCTTGCCCTCCGAGATCTCGGCCACTCCGAATCGCTCGGGATCGTGAACCTCCTTGAGCAGGATCTTGGCACCCTCCTCCTGCTTCTCGAAGTCGCTCACGGCCTGGATGATGTTGCGCTCGAGGATGTTGTCACCGAGGATCACGCACAGCTTCTTGTCGTCGGCGAAGTGCTCGGCCAAGCCGAGCGCATCGGCGATGCCGCCTTCACCATGCTGATACGTGTAGTTGAGGTGCTTGAGCCCGAACTCGGCACCATTACCCAGCAGCCGCAAGAAATCGCCCGCGTTGTTCCCACCGGTCACCAGCAGGATGTCGTCGATGCCGGCCCGGACCAACGCCTCGATCGGGTAGTAGATCATCGGCTTGTCGTAGACGGGCAGCAGATGCTTGTTGGTGATGCTGGTCAAGGGATTGAGGCGTGAGCCCAAGCCACCGGCCAGAATGACGCCCTTCATACTCTCGGCTCCTCTAGGGCCCGGGGCGTGCTGGCCTCGAGCCGCTGCTTTGGTTCGAATCTCCGAGGGCCCGCAGCGCGGAACCACTCCATCTCATTGTTTCTCGTGTGCCGTCAGGACGACACGACCTCCTGCTCGCGATACCACGCCACGGTGCGCCGAATCCCCTCCTCGAGGGAAACGGACGGCTCGACCCCGAGCACGTTGCGCAGCCGAGTGATGTCTGCCAGCGAGTCGCGAGGGTCTCCGGCGCGAGACGGGCCCGTGGTCGGATCGACGTCGGCGCCGATGACGTCTCGCAACGTGTCGAAGAGCTGGCGAATGCTCGTGCGCTCTCCACAGCCGACGTTGACGATCACTCCCGGCTCGACCGGCCGGATGGCCGCGGCGAGGTTCGCTTTCACCACGTTCTCGATGTATGTGAAGTCCCGGGTCTGCTCACCGTCTCCCAGAATCCGCGGTGACTCGCCTCGAAGAAGCGCCGTCGCGAAGAGCGATATCACGCCCGAGTACGGCGAAGAGGCGTCTTGCCGCGGTCCGAAGATGTTGAAGTAGCGGAGGACCACCGTCTCGATCTGCCCGAGGTGGGCGAAGACGCGGCAGTAGTGCTCACCGGCCAGCTTGCTCACGGCGTAGGGGGACAGCGGGGACTCGCGGTGTGCTTCCGACTTCGGCAAGAGCTGGCTTCCGCCATAGGCGGATGACGAGCCGGCGTAGACCAACCGTCGCACGCCCGCCTCTTGCCCGGCCACCAGCAGATTCAGCGTGCCAGTGGCGTTGACGTCGTGCGAGGTGATCGGGTCTTCGATCGAGCGAGACACCGAGGGACGCCCGGCCTCGTGCAGGACGACCTCGCATCCCTCGACGGCGGCGCGCACAGCGTCGCGGTCACGAATGTCCGCTTCGACGAGCTCGAAGTGGGCGCTCTCCGCAGGTAGATTCTCGGGCTTGCCCGAGCTGAAGTCGTCGATCACGCGCACTGACTCGCCAGCGGCGATCAAAGCCTCGACCAAGTGGGATCCGACGAATCCGGCTCCGCCCGTGACTAGGAAACGAGGCATTTGGCTCCTCCGGCATCGACTCCACGGCGCCAGCGCACCAGCAAGGCGGGCCGACAAGATTCCAGGACATCGACGACACGGACCGCAGCCCGCCCGTCCCATAGCTCGCAGTTCAGCTCAGGCAGCTCGAAGGGTGCGTCCAAGGAGGCGTTGGCCGCACTCACGATCGCCTCGGGCTCGATGCCCACGAGCTGATTGGTTCCACTCTCCAGCGTCAACGGTCGCTCGGTGTTCTCACGCAGCGTCAGGCAAGGCACGCCCAAGAGCGACGACTCCTCCTGAATGCCTCCACTGTCCGTCAGGATCAATCGCGCGGCATCCATCAGGCGCAGGAAGTCGAGGTAGCCGACCGGCGGGATGATGCGCAGCCCCTCGGTCTCCTCCAACCGAGAGGCCAGCCCGAACGACTCGAGTCGGGCTCGGGTGCGCGGATGCAGTGGCCAGGCGATCGGCAGCTTGGCACTGATTCGGACCAAGGCGTCGAGCAAGCCGGCGAGCCGCTTGGGATCGTCGACGTTGGCCGGACGATGCAGCGTCGCGACTGCATAGCCGCGCTCGGCGAGGCCGAGCTCGTCCAGCACCGAGGCGCTCTTGGCCCGCTCCCGATGCTCGAGCAAGGTGTCGATCATCACGTTGCCGACCAGATGCAGGCTCTCGCGCGGAAAGCCCTCGCGCAGCAGGTTCACCTCGCCGCTGGGCTCGGAGATGAAAAGATAGTCGGAGGCGGCATCGGTGAGGATCCGGTTGATCTCCTCGGGCATGCCCCGATCGAAGCTTCGCAGGCCCGCCTCGATGTGCGCCAAGGGCAAGTCGAGCTTCGTGGCGGCGAGGCTGGCGGCCAAGGTGGAGTTGACGTCGCCCACGACCATCACCAGGTGTGGCTGTCGACGCCCGAACTCTTCGGAGAGGGCCTGGATCATCTGGGCGAGCTGGTCGGTTGCCGAGCCCGAACCGATGCCGAGATTGAGATCGGGCTCGGGCAGGCCGAGCTCCTCGAAGAAGAGGCGGCTCATGCGCTCGTCGTAGTGCTGCCCGGTATGAACGAGCGACACCTCGAACCCGGGACGGCGCCGCAGCTCGGCGACCAGCGGCGCGGCCTTCATGAAGTTGGGGCGAGCGCCGACCACGAACACGATCTGCGCCGTCTGTTTCTCGGTGCTCACAGCTTGGTGACCTTCTCCGGGCATTCGATGGCGCGAGTGGCATTCCGAGTGTCGACCACGCGCTGGGACGCTCGGACGATCTCTTCCCAGTCGAAGCAACCGTGGTCGGCTGCGATCACGACACAGTCGAAGTCTGCCAACTCGTCCGGCGTGGTCCCCTGGCTCTTCAAGGTCGTGCCATCGAGCTTCAGCTCGGGCACGAACGGATCGGCGAAGGCAACGTCAGCACCTTTGCTTTGCAACAGCCGCAGGATATCGAGCGCGGGGCTTTCACGGATGTCACCGATGTCGCGCTTGTAGGCCACACCCAGCACCAAGATCTTCGAGCCTTTGACCGCTAGGCCCGCATCATTGAGCGTGTCGGCGACCTTGCCGACCACGTAGGCCGGCATCTGGCTGTTCACCTCGCCCGCCAGCTCGATGAAGCGGGCGGTGTAGTTCAGCGTCTTCAGCTTCCAGGACAGGTAATGCGGGTCGACGGGGATGCAGTGCCCACCCAGACCGGGTCCGGGATAGAACGGCATGAAGCCGAAGGGCTTCGTCGCCGCGGCGTCGATGACCTCCCAGACCTCGATGCCGAGCTTGTCACACATGATGGCGATCTCGTTCACGAGGCCGATGTTCACACTGCGGAACGTGTTCTCGAGCAGCTTGACCATCTCGGCCGCGGCGGCGGAAGAGACCGCGACCACCTGACGCACGGTGGTGTTGTAGAGTGCCACCGCCAGATCGGTGCACTCGGGCGTGATGCCCCCCACCACCTTAGGCGTATTGCGAACGCCATACTCGCGGTTACCAGGATCAACTCGCTCGGGCGAAAAGGCCAGCCACAGATCGTGTCCGACCTTGAGGCCGGAAGCTTCGAGACGAGGCTGGATGATCTCCGACGTCGTTCCCGGGTAGGTCGTGCTCTCGAGCACGACCAGCTGACCGCGATGCAGGCGCTGTGCGATCTGCTCAGTGGCCTCGGCGATGAAGGAGATGTCGGGGTCCTTGCTCTTGCCGAGCGGCGTCGGAACGCAGATCGAGATCGTATCGGCGACGGCTAGGCTATCGAAGTCCGAGACGGCGCGCAGCTTCTTCTGTTCGACTAGCCGCGACAGATCTTCGGAGGCAACGTCGCGAATGTAGCTCTCGCCGCGGTTGATGCACTCGACCTTCTTCTCGTCCTTCTCGATCGCGAGGACGCGGAATCCGGCGCGCGCGAACTCGAGCGCCAGTGGGAGACCGACGTATCCGGCTCCGATGACGGCCACGGCCGCTTCGCGGTTGCGAATCTTCTCGAGCAGCTTCTCCTTCACGCCCGAGCTGCCGCGTGAGGGACTCGCGTCCGACATCGTTCCTCCCCCACTCATTCGACCGTGACGCTCTTGGCCAGATTCCTTGGCTTGTCGATGTCCCGACCCAGATGGTGAGCGATGTAATAGGCAAGGAGCTGCAGAGGTAGCACGTTGACGATCGGCGAAAGCTCCTCGGAGACGTCGGAGACCGGAAGGACGGCATCCGCCAGTGCGGCCACGCGCTGATCGCCCTCCTGCGCGACGGCGATCACACGACCGCCTCGAGCCCGGGATTCCTCGATGTTCGAGAGCACCTTCTCGTAGACGCGCCCGGGAGTCGCGATGACGACCACGGGAAGCTGATCGTCGATCAAAGCAATCGGGCCGTGCTTCATCTCGCCGGCGGGATAGCCCTCGGCGTGAATGTAGGAGATCTCCTTGAGCTTGAGCGCACCCTCGAGCGCGATCGGGTAGTTGACACCCCGCCCGAGGAACAAGAAGTCCTGTGCCGAGCTGAACCGCTCGGCGACCTCGCGAATCTCCTCCGCTCGAGCCAACGTCGCCTCGAGATGCCGCGGAAGATCCGCCAGCTGCTCCATGGCGATCGCGATCTCGGCGGGCGATCGTGTGCCGCGCCGCGCCGCGAGCTCGAGCGCCAACAGACGTAGAGACAGGAGCTGAGTCGTGAAGGCCTTGGTCGAAGCGACACCGATCTCAGGGCCGGCGTGCGTGTACAGCACCCCCTCGGACTCTCGGCTCATCGTGCTGCCGACGACATTGCACACCGCCAACGAGCGGGCACCCAATCGGCGAGCTTCCCGAAGCGCCGCCAAGGTGTCGGCGGTCTCGCCGGATTGCGAGATCGGAACCACGATCTGCTTGTCGTCGACCAGCAGGTCCCGGTATCGGAACTCACTCGAGAGGTCGACGTCGACGGGCAAGCGGGCCCAGGACTCGATCCAGAACTTGGCGACCAGCCCGGCGTGCCATGAGGTCCCACAGGCGATGAGCGTCAGCGACTCGAGCCCATCGAAGAGGCCCTCGGGCAGGTGATCGGCTTGAAGCGGGGTGGCCCCGGCGACGCTTTGTCCAGGAGCCCGCAGCGCCAGGTTGGCACGAATGATGCGCGGCTGCTCCTCGATCTCCTTGAGCATGAAGTGCTCGTGCTCGAGCTTCTCGGCCGCGTCGCCGCCCCAGTCGATGTGCTGCACGGCCCGATTCTTCGTCTCGCCGGCGGGACCGAAGATCCGAGCCTCACCGCCCTCGAGCACGACCACCTCCTGGTCCTCGATGAACATCACGTCTCGAGTGAACTCGAGCAGGGCGGGGATGTCGGAGGAGAGATACAGCTCGTTGGGGCCCAGCCCGACCACGAGCGGGCTATCCTGCCGCGCGGCCACGAGGAGGTCGGGGTGGCGACTGTCGACGACGACGACGGCGTAGGATCCTTGCAGGCGTTGCATCGCGGCTCGCAGGGCCACGGCAAGATCACCGGTGTAGCTCTGCTCGACGAGATGCGCGATCACCTCCGAGTCGGTCTCGGATCGAAAGCTGCATCCGGCGGCCGTCAGCTCCTCGCGGAGCACGTCATGGTTCTCGATGATGCCATTGTGAACGACGGCCAGCGTTCCCGACGTGCCCGTATGCGGGTGAGCGTTGATCTCCGACGGCGCGCCGTGGGTCGCCCACCTGGTGTGTCCGATGCCGGTGTGACCGTGAACGGGATGGTCCCGCATGGCATCGAGGAGGTTGTCCAGCTTGCCCACCCGCCGGGTGAGGGACAACGCCCCTCGATCATCCACGCAGGCGACACCGGCCGAGTCATAACCTCGGTATTCGAGCCGCTTGAGGCCCTGGAGGATACGAGGCACGACGTCCTCGTGGGAGACACAGCCGAAAATGCCGCACATGTGGTTGGGTTCCGCCTAGTCGGCCGGCAGCTCGTCGATCCGCGACCGGAAGTAGTCGAGCGTCGTGGCCAGTCCTTCGTCCAGAGACACCTTGGGCTCCCAGCCCAGCTCATTGCGGGCCCGGGTGATGTCGGGCTGACGCACCTTGGGATCGTCCTCCGGCAGCTCACGATGGACGAGCTTGCTGGAGGACCCGGTGATCTCGATGATCTTCTTGGCGAAGTCGAGCAAGGTCATCTCGGCCGGATTTCCGATGTTCGTCGGCATCACTCGCTCGGACATGAGGAGTCGGTAGATGCCGGCGATGAGATCGGCGACATAGCAGAATGAGCGAGTCTGGCTCCCGTCTCCGTAGACGGTGATGTCTTGACCGCGGAGCGCCTGCGTCATGAAGTTCGGGAGCGCCCGGCCGTCGTCGAGTCGCATGCGAGGCCCGTACGTATTGAAGATGCGGACGATGCGGGTCTCGACTCCGTGGAAGCGATGGTAGGCCATCGTGATCGCCTCGGCGAATCGCTTCGCCTCGTCGTACACGCCGCGCGGGCCGACCGGGTTCACGTTCCCCCAGTAGTCCTCGTTCTGGGGATGGACGAGCGGGTCGCCGTAGCACTCGGAGGTCGAGGCGAGCAGGAGGCGCGCCTTCTTCTCCTTGGCGAGTCCGAGTGCCTTGTGTGTCCCCAGGCTCCCGACCTTCAAGGTCTGAATCGGCAGCTCGAGGTAGTCGACCGGGCTCGCCGGAGACGCGAAATGGAGGATGTAGTCCAGCTCACCGGGGACGTGAATGTACTCGGTCACGTCGTGCTTGATGAACTTGAACCCATCGTTCTCGAAGAGGTGCTCGATGTTCCTCAGATCGCCGGTCAGGAGATTGTCCATCGCGATCACCTCGCACCCCTGGGCGAGGAGGAAGTCGCATAGGTGCGACCCGAGAAACCCCGCACCACCTGTCACCAATGCCCGCGCCATCTCTACTCCCGTCCTTCCTGGACTTTCTGCGATGAACCGACGTGTGCCGCTCGAACACCACAGGATCCCGATCCGGGTCCGTGGCGATGCGGCCGCCGAACTTCTTCGACCAATCTCGTACTCAGAGCTTCGTCACCCGCACCGTCTCTCCACGCCGGAGCACGACCGTCGAGCCGCCGCATCGAACGATCGCTCGCTCGTCGTCCGCCCGAGCCGGCAGCCCCAAGGAGACCGTGTTCCCCTCGGGGTCGACTCGCACCGTCGGCGGCGCCTGGATCGTCTTGTCGCTCCAACTCGTGACGCGCTGAGGAGTCCGCGGTCCGGACTCGCGAAGCGAGAAGAAGTCGGGAAGCACCAAGCGCTCCCCTAATTGGAGGTCGAAGAGCTGGCCGAAGCCTTCCACCTGGACAGGATCGCCCCCGACGTGCCGAACGTCGATCTCCCGCTCGATCTCACGCCGGACCACCACGTCGGCACCGAAGCCCGACAGCGTCCAGTCGCGGAGCAGTATCCAGAGATTCGACTCGATCGGCAGCTGGAAGCGGGCCCATTCCACGCTCGCAATCGCGAGCTGGCGGCGTCCCTGATCGTCCGCCAAGTACTCGATCTCGGCCGGGCCGATCAGCTCGACGTTGCTCTCGTCCGGGAAGCTCAACATGGCCCTCCCGGTTCCGCGCAGCACGAGCCGGTCACCGGGCTCGAAAGAAGCAAACCGATCGAAGTGCCGGAGAACTTTGCGCTCGCCACTGGCGCGCGAGAGCTCCACCGACTCGGAGAATAGGGTCACACGGGCCGGCTCTTGAGCCATGAGCCCTTCACTCCCCGTAAAGAGGAGCAGCAACCACAACCACGGAATGTGCTTCTGCTTCGATTTCATCGCTTCATGCGTATCGACGTCGTGGACGACGGAACTTGACCGACGGGCAGCCAGGTCACGAGGGACTGGCGGCCGTTGGCTCCGACGATGCGAAACGGGACGTTCTATCATACTAGGCTCATTCGAGCTACGGCCCTCGCAGCAGAGAGAGCGCCGCAGCCGCCCGGCATTCTAGGCGCTCACGGGCAGCCGGAACAACCCCGCGCCGTCATCCTCCCCAGATTCTCCCGAGATCCGACCGGACCGAGTCGTCGAGCGACTCGACCGCCCGCCGTCTGTTGCCCGTCCCAGGAGAGCTCGCACGCGAACCGATCGGAGCGTCAAACGCCCTCGGTCTCCTCGATGGGATACTTGGGGCCCGTGAAGGTCGCCCGGTTTTCGTTCTCGGGCTCGGGCTCGGGGGGAGGCACCGGGGCTTCGGGAGCGGAGGAGTCGGCCAAGAAGCCCTCGAGGTTGAACTCGAAGACGGCCGCTTCGCCCTCGGCGAGCTGGACGATCTCGTCGAATCGGTTCCGGAGGGCCTGGCGCATCGCCTCGGTCACCTGAACCACGCTCGCTCCATGGGCGGTGCGGAAGTTCGTCTGCACGACGACCTTCTTGTTCGCGAGCTTCGTCACGCCGACTCGGGCCGAATCGACGCCCGGGAACTCCTCGACGACCCTCTGGAGCGAGTCCCGAATCGCGGCGACCGCGACTCGCGCTTGACCATCGGGGTTCTTCGTCAGAATGTACTGCTCTTCCGTGGACCGCGTCCGACTCGAGAGTGAGACGAGCGCCAGGATGTTGCACAGGATGATCGAGAAGGCACCGATGGCGACCAAGGGCGGAAAGGGCTCGATCACGATGCCGGCTTCTGTCGACTCACCCACCCACTTCAGCGCGACCAGCAGAATCCACCCACAAGCCATGACGGCGGCCAAGCCATTGGCCACTCGTAGCAGCCACATGAAGAATCCGCGCGCGCTTCGGCGTTCCATGAGTGTCCTCGGGAGCATCGTTCGTCACCGCTCCGGCATTCGGAGATCGGCGAGGGCATTGTAGCTTCACCAGCGGCACGGCTCCAGCCGCCGCTCGCTGAGCGCCCCTTATTCGCGAAGCTTCAGCAGATCTTGCTCATCCAACGGGTAGCGCTCGGGGAGGTGCGCCGAGACCACGAGCACGTGCCGTCGGCCAGTGTGACCTGGCGTCGAGGCATAGGTCGGGTCCTCGATCTCCAGCACGCCCAAGACTCGCTGGCGCAACGCGCCGTCGGGCGCGGCGAGGGTCAGATACTCCTCGAAGTACTCGGGCCGCACGAAGAGGAGGTCCGCCAGCTTCCCCTCGCGCCAGTAGCGCAAGGCCGCCACCGCCTCGAGATCCCAGTTCAGGTAGTTGTTGAGTGCCTGGTCTTCGGGATCCGGGCCCTCGATCAGACGAGCGCCGGGGAATGCGGACACCCCTCGAATGAAGAAACGATGCGTGTCCAGCTCGAGTGGCAAGCCGGTCAGGGTGCGCAGATCGGTCACGCTCAATCGGGGCAAGAGGCTGCGATAGTCGTCGCGGACGGCCTCCCAGTCGTAGCTGGGTCCGACGACCGGTCTTGCCGGCAAGGCGCCGGGCACGTCGGGTCGCGCGGGACGCGCCTCCAGATCGGTGATCGGTCGACCCTCGAAGTCGGAGATCCGAACCGAGAAGCCGAATCCGCCACCGAGGCGCTCGGCGACGACGACGAGTCGATTCCAGCCCGTCTCCAAGTGGGTCGAGGCGGCGATCATGTCGGTCCGCGACGCGTCCTTCCACTTGGCCGTCGCGACATAGCTCCCTCGGAGTCGGCGCTCGCCGTTGACCCAAAGCGCGGCGCGATCGTTCGCACCGACCCACAGGCGGACCTCACGCGATCGATCGGAGTGGACCCAGGTCTCCGCCGCCACCAGTACCTTGGGCGGGAGATCGCTGAAGGCGGCGGTCAGATCGATGAAGTCGGACTCGCTCTCGAAGACGCGAGAGGTGCTCTCACTGTCGTTTGCCGCCAGCGCCTCGAGGCTGCGCGGTCCGAGCCGATCGAGAATCGAGGTCGCCTCCCAGCGATCCTGGAGGAAGTCTTCGAACGATCGGCGAGGGATCGGCTGAGGGGCAGGTACCTGGACGATCGGCGACTCGACCGGCGCCCGACCGGCCCCAGCCTGCTCCTGCTGCCACTCCTCGCGCCAGCGCGCGAGCTGCGCGGCATCGGCGAAGCCCGCGACGACCAAAGCCTCCTCGAGCGGGATGTTGAGGGGTACGGTCGGCGCCGTAAGCCCGCCCAGAGTCCAACGCCGAAGATGGGAGCCCGCTCGCTCCGGATCGGCTCCTTCGTGACGTCGATACTCGGCGGGCGTCACGTAGTACGCCATCGACGCGAGGTGGCCGACTCCCATGCTGGGAATCGGCTGCTTTCCGCATCCATCCGAGTCGTGGGTGACCGGATAGCCGGGAAGCTGCTCCCCGTAGATCGCGATCCAGTCGAACTGATGGTTCCACTCGTGGAGAAAGACCTCCCAACCACGCCGGGGTCCGATCTGACTGGCGGCGGAGCCGGCGATGCCGCAGTCGACCCCACCGGTGTGGCTGCTGTTGTAGCCGGCGAAGCAGAGGGCATAGTCGAAGGAGCCCCGTTCGGGGATCGCGGTGTCGGGCGGGCCAAAGATCCAGCCGAGATGCATGACCCAGTCCGGATCGTCGGGACCGTCGACGCGGAAGGTCGAGCGCAATCGATAGCTTCCGCGCGATGCGCCGTAGACGATCTGCTCACAGATTCGCCAATCACGAGTGAGGGCCTCGACATCCTCGAGACTGAGAGCGTTGCAGAGTCGAGGCTCGGCCGTGGGATCCTTGGGATAGGCTTGGGTCTGGAGAGCGACGAGCACGTCGACCTCATTCACCGCCGCGCCACGGCTCCACAGATTCCCGGCTCGCTCCATGAGCGGCGCCCAAAGAGTGACGGGCTGGCGGCAGTAGGCGAGGGCCTCGGCGTAGCGGAAGGTGGCTTCGGGGTCCGTGGGGCGCCGACGCATTCGGAGCCCCCACGCCTCGGCCGCTTCTTCCCAGAAACCGTTGGCTCCGGCGAAGAGTGCGACTGCCCGCCCGTCATCGATCGGCGTGACGGCGACGCTCGCCGCCATGCGATCGATCGCGCGTCGGGCGACGACGCGGCGCAACCAGCGGCGCGCGGCTCGGCCCAGGGTCGGATGGGCCGCGAGCGTTCCGAAGCGCTCGGCGGCGACGACCAAGTCGCGGCGTCCAGCCGCGACCAGCCCCTGAACGAAGGTGTCCTCCGGAGCCTCGGAGTCGCCGGGCGGAGCCACCAGGCTCCCGGCGCGCTCCTCACCGAGCCACTGCCAGTCTGATGAAATGAAGAAGGCATACTCATATGACGGCAACTCGAGCGAGCTGCGGACTCGGACACTCACGCGAGGCGGAGTGCGCTCGGCCTCCCCCATCCACTTCGCGAGCGGCACGACGAAGAAGGTCTCGATCCAGCGCCGCTCGGTCGAGAGATCGGGGATCTCCCAAACTCCCATCTCCCGCCCCTCGACCGTCACCTCGAGTCGAGCCGCGCCTTGCCCGGTGTCCCAGAGGCGCCGAAGGACCAGGTCGCCGGCCATGGGTCCGGCCCGATCGGTCGCGATCGAAACGACGAATCGCTCTTCGTTCGTCATCAAACCCCGGGCGACCCGGCGAGCACCCGTCGCCCACGGTAGCTCGATGGTGGCCGGGCGGGCGCTGTCCCCTTGGTACTCGAAACGCAATCGCGCAGCGGGATCGGCGATGTCCAATCGCCCGCTGGGAATCCAGTCGTGCGACGGCATCGAGGGGACACCCGCCACACGCGAGACCGAAACGACGAGCCACAGACAGAGCCAGAAGAACGCACGCATGGGGTCGACACTCCTGAACGAAACGGACCCGGGCGGAACGCAGTTCATCCTAACGAGCGAGTCGACATCGAGCGCAACGAGTTTCGAGAGAGCCCGGACTCACGAGTCGAGGAAGCGCTGCTCGATGAAGCTCGTATCGTAGGCGCCCTGGACAAAGGCGAGGGTCTTGAGGATGCGGCGATGCAGCGGGATCGTCGTCTTGACGCCCTCGATCACGAACTCGTCGAGCGCTCGGCGCATGGCTTGAATCGCCTCGGTGCGATTCTCGCGGAAGACGATCAGCTTGCCGATCATCGAGTCGTAGTGCGTCGGGATGCGGTAGCCGCCGTAGGCATGGCTATCGAGGCGAACTCCGATTCCACCGGGCGCAGCGAACATCGTGATCGTGCCCGGCGACGGCGCGAAGGTTTCCGGGTCCTCGGCATTGATGCGGCATTCGATCGCCGAGCCTCGGATCTTGATGTCCTTCTGGGTGAAACGGAGCTTCTCACCGGATGCGATCCGGAGCTGCTCTTGGATCAGATCGATCCCGGTCACCATCTCCGTCACCGGATGCTCGACCTGGATGCGCGCGTTGATCTCGATGAAGAAGAAGTTGTGGTTCTTGTCGAGCAGGAACTCCACCGTGCCCGCGTTCGTGTAGTTGGCCGCCTTGGCCAAACGCAGCGCCGCTTCCCCCATCTCCTTGCGCTTCTTGTCTTCGAGCACCGGCGAGGGCGCCTCTTCGACCAGCTTTTGATGGCGTCGCTGCAGGCTGCAATCTCGCTCGCCCAAGTGCACGACATGGCCGTGCTCGTCGGCCAGGATCTGGAACTCGATGTGCCGCGGCTTCTCGATCAGCTTCTCGATGTACACCGCCGAGTTCTTGAAGGCCGTCTCCGCCTCCAAGCGCGCGGAGTGGAATCCGTTGATCAGCGAGATGTCGTTGTGCGCAATCCGCATCCCGCGCCCGCCGCCTCCGGCAGCCGCCTTGATCATGACCGGGTAGCCGATCTCGTGCGCGACGGCGACCGCTTCCTCTTCGCTCTCGATGGTCGAGGCGCTTCCGGGGATGACCGGAACTCCGACCTTCTTCGCCAGAGCACGCGCCTTCGACTTGTGCCCGACCAGATCGATCGTCTCGGGTGTGGGACCGATGAACTTGATCTTGCACGAGGCGCAGACCTCGGCGAAGTGGCTGTTCTCCGACAAGAAGCCATAGCCGGGGTGAATCGCCTCGACGTCCGTCACCTCAGCCGCACTGATGATCCGGGGGATGTCGAGATAGCTCTGCAGGCTGGAAGGCGGACCGATGCAGATCGTCTCGTCGGCGTACCGCAGGTACAACGCGTTCGCGTCGGCCTCGGAGTACACCGCGACCGTCTCGATTCCCAGCTCCTTGCAAGCACGGAGGACGCGCAGTGCGATCTCACCGCGATTGGCGATCAAGACTCTTCGGAACATGCCTTCCCCGGAGGACCGGACCGTGACGGATGAATCAGGCCAAACGGCGGAGCAAGAACAAGGGCTGACCGTACTCGACGGCCTCCCCGTTCTCGGCCAGGATCTCGAGGATCTCGCCTTCGGTCTCCGCCTTGATCTCGTTCATGACCTTCATCGCTTCGATGATGCAGATCACCGAGCTGGGCGTGATCTTGTCCCCCACGTGCGAGTACGGCTCCGACTCGGGGCTCGGAGCTCGATAGAACGTTCCGACCATGGGTGACTTGAACTCGATGACGTCAGGTGGCAGCTCTCGGACTCCGCCCATGTCGGCAGATGAGGCCCCCGAGGCCGAGCCCCCCCCCGGCATCGAGATGACGTTCGGCGAAACGGCCGGGATCTGCTTGCGCAGGCGAACCTTTCGGCCCTCCTCGACGATCAGGATCTCGGTCAGGCCCGACTCCTTCATCATGGAGACGAGCTCTTTCAGCTCCCGGATATCCATGTGGGCATCCCCTCAGGCTTCGTCCCCGACTTTGGAATCCGGGGCGTTGGCGCGGCCAAGCCCAAGACTCCCGCCGGCTCTTCGAGCCAGCTTGCCGGGCTAACTGCTTTTCGCTCCTACCAATAAGGCGCGGGATTCTACACCCGCCCTCTCGCCGAAGTCAACCGCGACGATCCCGTCGCCAGCTCGTGCAAGACAAGCCATCCCTTCGAGAGGCGATCAGCGTTGACCGACGCTCTGCTGAAGGACCTCGGCGATCTGAACCGCATTCAGTGCCGCACCCTTCAGAAGCTGGTCCCCGCAGATCCAAAACGTCAGCCCGTGGGAATGCGACAAGTCTCGCCGCACACGTCCCACGAAGACCGGATCGAGACCGCTCGCCTGACGAGGTGTCGGGTAGGCGGCCCGGCTAGGATCATCGATCAGCTCGACTCCGGGAGCGTCGCTCCAAGCCGCCCGAGCGGTCTCGGGTGAGATCGGTGGGTCGGACTCGATCCACACCGCCTCGGAGTGACAACGCTCGACCGGAACTCGGACGCAAGTCGCGCTGATGGCGAGCTCGGGCAGAGCCATGATCTTGCGGGTCTCTCGGACCATCTTGAGCTCTTCCTTGGTGTAGTCCGCCTCTTCGAAGACATCGATGTGCGGAAACAGGTTGAAGGCGAGCGGCTCGGGAAACGCCTTCGCCTCCGGCGGTTGGCCGGCCAGAGTCGCTTCGGCCTGCTCCCGGAGCTCGAGCCAGGCTTGGCGCCCGGCTCCCGACGCCGCCTGATAGGTCGAGACGACGACACGGCGCAGCGGCGAGATCTCCTGAAGCGGCGCGAGGGCCACCACCAGGAGGATCGTCGAGCAGTTCGGGTTCGCGATGATGTGCGGCCCGACTCCGACTCGTGCGGCGTTGACCTCCGGCACGACCAGCGGGACCTCGGGATCGAGCCGAAAGGCGCTCGAGTTGTCGATGACGCTCGCTCCAGCCGCGACGGCCCGCGGTGCCCACTCCCGAGAGATCGAGGCCCCGGCGCTGAAGAAGGCGATGTCGATGTCGTCGAAGCTCCGCTCGTCGAGTGCCTCGACCTCGATCGACTCCCCACGGAAGGACAAGGTGCGACCGGCTGAGCGCGGTGATGCGAGAAGGCGTAGGCGAGACACCGGCGTCTGACGTCGGGTCAAGACGGCGAGCAGCTCTTCTCCCACGACGCCCGTCGCGCCCACGATTGCAATCCGGTCGCTCATCGATCTTCCGATTCCGGCGCCGGCTCGCGGCGCCACGTTCCCGAACGTCCGCCGGACTTCTCGAGTAGCTCGATGCCATCCACTCGAAGCGCGCGATCGACCGCCTTGCACATGTCGTAGATGGTCAAGGCGGCTACCGACACGGCAGTGAGCGCCTCCATCTCGACGCCGGTGCGATCACGAGCGCGGGCCTCGGCACGGATCTCGATCGTGTCCGTTCCGACATTCTCGAAGTCGACCTGGACGTGAGTCAGCTGGATGCCATGACACAACGGGATGAGCTCCCAAGTGCGCTTGGCCGCTTGCACGCCCGCCAGGCGTGCCGTTTCGAGGACATTGCCCTTTCCGACCCGTCCGGCTTCGATGGCGGCGCGGGTCTCGGGCTTCATGCGGACGCGACCACCGGCCACCGCACGACGATCCGTGACGTCCTTGGCAGTGACGTCGACCATGCGGGCACGCCCCTCGGCGTCGAGATGGCTGAAGTCGCTCATGTCTTGGTCGTCGGTCGTCGCGCCCGGCGCTCGGAAGCCCGTCGACGCAAGAAGAGAACGAGGCCCATCATCCCCTGCACGCCGACGACCACGAAGATCAAGACGCCGAGAATGATCACGAGCTCGAACTTGCCCAGATTGAAGAGCACGGACACCTCCCTGAAGGCGCGCGGCGAAAAGCCGTCACCCTAGGCCTCATGATAAGAAATCGGCTCGGCATGCTCGATGGAAGAATGAGTCCGTCCGAGATGTCGGTTCACGCTCCCTCGAAACAAGGCTCACGAGTATCCAATGATGTACCGCCGTTTCGGACCGCCGGCTTCGGGGTCTCTCCAAGAAAGTGCTCGAGAGCGGCAACGGGTCGTGTGTCGAGGCAGGGAGGGCCGCACAGGACCGACCACGGGACGCCCGCGGTCTGCGGGAGCACCTCGGGTCGAGGGCCCGGATTCCGTCGACTCGGGTAATCGAGGTCGTGCAGATCGCGCAGGTGGAAAACGAGAATCAGGCGGAGCTGGTGGGCCCGACGGCCCGATGGAGAGAGCGGTCCCCGAAGAGGGGCGGGTGCCCTTGCTTGCGGCTGAGCGCCCGAAAACTATATCTTCTGTCGCGTGTCTTGATACGTACACAGGACGGCTGGGGCGCCTCGGTGATCCGACCTCGCTCTGCCCATCCCAGGACACGAAGACAACCCACGATCGAGGTGACACCCATGAGAAGGATCCGAGTGCTCGCTCTCTCGGTAGTGTTCGCCGGCCTGCTGGGCCCGGCGACCCTCAGGGCTCAGGACGAGGACGAGATCGCGCGCAAGGTCGCCGCGGTGCTCGCCCAAGCAGAAACGGCCGAGGAGCCGGGTCGAGCGTGGACGCTCTCGGAGTCGCTGGCTGCGATCGTGGACGAGGAAGGCCAACCGGTCGTCACCGCCATTCGCAAGCAGGCCGAGTACGCGAGCCCACGCGTGGTGCTGGTGAGCGCCAAAGCACTCATCGATCTCGAGGAGTGGGCAGATCAGGCCTACGCGCTTCTCAAGCCGCTGGCACGCGGCGAGCGCGAGGTGACCGACGCTGTTCGCATCCAAGCCTTGCGCCTGCTGGGAGACGAGAGCTTCGCCGCGATCAGCGATGTCGAAGACACGCTGCTGCAGGTGCTCGACGAGGCCTACGAGCCCTCTATCAAGATCGAGACCGCCAAGTCGCTGTGGAGCCTCTCGCCGCGCAAGGGCTACCGAGCCAAGCAAGAGCTTCGTCAGACCCTTCAGAGTGAAGACATCAGCGTCCGCATCGAGGGCGCGATCGCTCTGGCCGAGATCGGCGACCTCACGGACGCGCGGTTGTACCTGAAGATGATCGAGAACGAGCCGAGTGAGCGAGGACGTCTCGCGCGCTCACTGCTCGAAGCGGAGCAGCACCGCCGCCAGCTCGAACGCCTCTACATGCAGCGCCGGGATCGAGACAGCTCCAAGCCGATCGCGATGATCGAAGAGCTGATGGACAAGATCCGCCGCTATCACATCAACGGAGACAAGTTCCAGGAGGACGAGCTTCTCGAGTTCGCCGCCAAGGGACTGATGCAGGCGCTCGACAAGCACTCGACCTACTTCACGAACGACGAGGTCCGTCAGTGGACGTTCGACCTCGATCGCAACTACGCCGGCATCGGCGCTTTCGTGAACTTCATCGGAGACGTCTTCACGATCATCCGGCCGATCTACTCCGGCCCCGCCTTCGAGGTCGGCCTCCGCTCGAACGACCAGATCGTCAAGGTCGATGGCTGGGAGACTCGCGGTCACGACTCTGACGAGATCATCCGACGCCTCAAAGGACCGGCCGGCACGAATGTGACCGTCACGATCAACCGTCGGAGCTGGAAAGAGCCTCGAGACTTCCTCGTCACGCGCGCTCACATCGAGGTACCCAGCCTGAACGCCGAGCTCCTGCCCGGCAACGTCGGCTACGTCGAGATCACCCAGTTCGCCCTCAACACCGGCGACGAGTTCGAGCGTACCCTGCGCGAGTTCTCGGAGCGAGGCATGAAGGGGCTGGTGCTCGACCTGCGCAACAACCCGGGCGGCTACCTGAACATGGCCATCCAGGTGTGCGACGAGCTGCTGCCACGCGGCCGCTTGGTCGTGTACACGGAAGGGCGCAACGTCGATATCGCGCCGCGGCAGGAGTACTTCACGCGCTACCCGACTCCCTACGAGGACCTCCCGGTCGTGGTGCTGATCAACCGCCACAGCGCCAGCGCTTCGGAGATCGTCTCGGGTGCTCTTCAGCATTACGGTCGCGCCCTGGTGCTGGGTGAGCGCTCCTACGGCAAGGGCAGCGTTCAGAGCATGTTCCCGCTGGAGACTCGAGCCGGTGAACGCTACGAGGACAGCAACGGCAACGGCCGATTCGATGATGGCGAGGAGCGCTTCGCCGACATCAACGACAACGACAAGTTCGATCCCGGTCCCCGCTCGAAGCTGACCATCGCGCGTTACTTCTTGCCCGACGGACGAAACGTCACACGCGAGATCCACCCGGTGACCGGTGATGTCCTCAATGACGGCGGCGTCATCCCGGACTACACCATCGCGCACCGCTGGGTCGATGCCTGGCACGAGTCCGAGCTTCCCCAGCTCCTCGAAGACGATGTCTTCAACAAGTATCTGCGAGAGCAGCTCCCGGAACATCGTGAGATCTTCGCGAAGAACTCCGTCTTCGACGCAGGTGACTTCGAGACCTATCCCGAGTTCGATGCCTTCTACAACTCGCTCGACACCCGCCTGACCAAGGATGAGATCCGACTGTGGCTGCGGGTCTATGCTCGCCGCCGCGTCTCGGACGTTCGAGGCAAGGTCTTCCCCGGTGACCTCATCTTCATGGGTGACTTCCAGGAGGACCCGCAGCTCCAGCGAGCCATCGGTGAGCTGTTCGAAAAGATGCCGACCGACCTCACGAGCGTGCCCGAGTACGTCCGCTTCGCAGAAGAGATCACAACGGCCATGAAGGCCGACCGGGACGCTCTCGCAAAGAAAGACGACGAGAACAAGAACCGCTAGGTTCTTCGCAGACGACTCGTACTCGAATCGAACGGGGCGACCCTCACGGGTCGCCCCGTCGTCGTTGAAGAGAATCAGTCTCTCAGCAGAGCGACGATCCCGTTGCGACCCGAGCGACCTCCATCACCGCGGTGCGAGAAGTACTGCTCGCGATCACAACGCGTGCAGGTCGAGTCGACCTCGCAGTGCTCGGGGAGGACCCCAGCATCGAGGAGCTGCGACCGGAGGACCTGGCTCAAGTCGACCGTGGAGCGCGCCGAGTCCGTCCACTGCTCGATGGGAGCCGTCACGGTCACCGACAGAGCTTCTGGGACCTCGGGTCCCACCTCGAAGCAGCAGCGTTGAATATGGGGCGTGATCGCCGCGCGCAGGCTCTCGGGCCGAGAGCCTAGCCGGGTCGACATCTCTTCGACCGCGCGCGAAACGATGCGAGAGGCCGTCCCGCGCCAACCACTGTGCACCAGGCCCAAGGCCGGCGTCTGCGAGTCGAACAGGAGCACGATCGGACAGTCGGCAAACAACGAGAGGAGAACGACTCCCGACGCGCGCGTGATCATCGCGTCGGCGGTTCGTCGGTGTCCGTCCCAGCGCCAGCCCGCTGCCGCCGCCTCCGTCGCCGTCACCTCCCAGACCTCGGCACCGTGCACCTGGCCACCGATTGCCAGACAGTGTCCGGTATCGTCGAGCGCTTCGATCAGTCGACGGCGATTCTCGTACACACGCTCGGGCTCGTCACCCACGCTGACCGACATGTTGAGCGATGAGAAGGGTGCCGGGCTCACGCCGCCTTGGCGGCCCGAGTAGACGTGCCGTAGACACTTCTCGTTCGACAGCGCCGCGAACCGGTGAGCTGTCGAGAGTGCCTCTCGTCCGTTCCCCCTCATGCCCGACTTCGGCTCGCCGCTCGCGTCAGCGTCGCGTCAGATCACGAGGCAGGCGAACGCGATAGCCCTTGTCGAAGGCTTCCTCGAAGTCGAAGACCTCTTTGAAGTCGTCGAGCACGTCGGTGTTCTGCTTCGAAAGGAGACCGGCATCCACCATGTTGAAGACGATCTCGCCGAAGTCGGCGGTGCGTTGGACGCCCCACGACTCGACGACGACTCGAGCCAACGGACCGAAAGCCTCGAGCGCGTGCTCGCGCAAGCCGTCGAGGAGCTCCCGACCATTGATGTGGCGCTCGGTCTCGGTCTGGCGCGATTTCCCCAAGCGCTGGATCGTGTGATCGAGGGCCTCGAAGATGAACCAGTACGCTTGCGCCGAGTAGCGCGGATCGCGCCGGCGAATCTCGAGAATCTTGTTCTCGACCTCGGGATTGTGCATGGAGGCCACTCCAGTCACCGGTCGGGCGGATCATCTCCGCGAAACCGCAGCTCTCGTCAAAGAATGCGAAGTCGCGGTCCTAGCCGATCTTCGCAAATCAATCAATCGTACCGTTCGATCGATGACTTGAGGAGTCTGTCAGGATTTCGATCACCCGACAAGCAAGAAGTGCCTCAAATATAATATTCGTAGCGACTTATATCCGAGGCGCCAGCGCGATCTGAAAGTCGAGCGACAGGCGCTCCCCCACCAGCTCCGGCGTGACGTTTCCGGCCAGCGCGGCCAGCCACTCGGTGGCGAGCTCCGGGAGTGACTCGACCCAAGTTGGGTCACAAGCCTCCGCCAGGTCAACAATTCGGTCCTCTCGATCACGGTGGAGCCAGCGATCCACCGGCACGTCGGCCTGAGCCAGGCGGACATCTCGAAAAACCGAGAGCAGGAGACGCAGGGCGCCTTCCAGACGCTTCCGCTGCTCCTCGAGGGGAGCCACCTTCTTCTTCTCGCCCGGAATGGGTGCCCGGACTCGCTCCGACAGTCGGGCCGCTCTCTGGAGCGGATCGCCGCGTCCCGCCAAGAACTCGTCGAAGAGCCAGTCGCGGAGCTCGAACCAGCCGTCGTTCAGGTGGGCCAAGGCCTGACCCGGGCTGCCTTCACTCAGGTTGGCGGCGGCGTCCAGGCTCTCGGTGGCGTGCTCCGTCTGCAGGTCGAGCACCTGCCGCACCTGCTCGGGAGCCAAGGGCGCGAAGCGCACGACCTGGCAACGTGAGACCAGGGTCGTGAGAACGTTCGGTCGGTTGCTCGTCAGCAGGAACAGATGGGTGCGATCCGGCGGCTCCTCGAGCAGCTTGAGGAGTGAGTTTCCGGCCGACACGCCGAGTCGATCGGCATCATCGAGTAGGGCGACGCGGGCGCCTGCTTCCATCGCCTTGAGCGAGAGCTGTGCCTGAAGCTCGCGAATCGCGTCGACCTTGAGCTGACGGCTTCCGGGATCTCTCGCCACCAGGATCAGATCGGAGTGCTGTCGGGAATCGACACGCCGACACCCACGGCACGCCTCACAGGCCAGACTCTCGACCGGCCGCTCGCAGAGTATCGAGCGAGCGACCGCGAGGGCGAACGTCATCTTACCGACGCCATCCGGCCCTTCGAAAAGGTAGGCGTGCGCGAGTCGATCGGTGCCCAGTGCCGCCCGAAAGAGCCGCTTGGGCGTCTCATGACCCACGATGCGATCGAAAGCATCCATGGGCGTCAGACTATTCGATCCGAGACGCGCCGACCAGAGCAGCCGATCGTTCCTCACCCGCGGAGCTCAGGCGAGCAGGTCTTCGCAAGCTTCGAGCACGGCCTCGGCGACACGGTCCGGCTCCGCAGCCGCGGAGAGGACGCGAAAGCGATTGGGCTCGGAGGCCGCCAAGGAGAGGAACCCGCTTCGAACCCGTTCGAAGTACTCCCTTCCGCGCGCCTCGATCCGATCGGGTGTTCCCGAAAGCCGGTCGAGAGCCGTCTGAACGTCGAGGTCCAGAACGATGACGCGATCGGGGTCGAGGGCTCCGGTTGCATAGCGACTGATCGTTCGAAGCGCCTCCAGATCCTCTCCGGCACCGTGGCCTTGGTAGGCGAGCGTGGAGTAGTAGTAGCGCTCACAGACGACGTCTTCGCCGGCAGCGAGCGCCGGACGCACGCGCTCGAGCATCATCTGCGCTCGGCAAGCCGAGTACAGGAGCGCCTCGGCCGGGAGCCCCAGCAGGGTGTTGGCGGGATCGAGGAGGATCTGACGAACCTGCTCGCCGAGCCGCGTCGCCCCGGGCTCGCGAAGGTGGACGACCTGGCGACCTCGAGCCTCGAGCGCGGACACGAGGCGCTCGGCCTGGGTCGTCTTGCCGGCCCCATCCGGGCCCTCAAAGACGAGGAATCGGCCGGCACTCACGCCTCGCGCTCCTGTTGACGAGGCGGCTCGATGAAGTCGAGATGATCTTCGAGTGCTGCCACCCAACGCGCGAGATCGGGGTCGTGGCGCATGCCCTCGCGCACGGAGCCCACATGATCGCGGACACTCCTCCGGCTCCGATACCCGAAGAGCTCGGCCACCTCGTCCAGCGACTTGCATTGACGATCGACGAGCCAGTACATGATGAGTCGACGAGGCAAGCGGACGCTCCTCGCCTTTCCGCCGGAGTAGATCTGATTCTTGGACAGGCCGAAGTGCGCGGCCACCCAGGCCACGATCGCATCGGTCGTCGGCCGTTGGGTCGAGGCGGCTGGGTCGGTCGTCTTGCCGGACTGGAGCCACTCGACGACGGCCCGCTCCTGGACCTCGAGGGAGCCGCCCAGGCGAGGCGCCAACTCCTCGAGACAGTCTCTCGAAACGTGTCGCCCGCCGGCTAGCAGTCGACGTTGCAGAATCTTGGCACGCAAGCCGGGAGACTGTGGCGGCAGGTGGACGAGGAAGCCCGAGAGCAGCAAAGTCTCGACGACCGGATCCAGGGGATGGATCTTCTTGGGATGAGCTCGGCTGGTGCAGACGATCGGCACGCCCCGCTCCATCCAACGCTTCAATGCGAAGCCCAGCTCTCGTTGTGTCTGCCGCTTCTTGGCGAGCTGATCGGCACCTTCGAGAAGCACGGCGTCGGCGGTGTCGCACCAGGTCCGGAGCGGTGAAGGTCGCCTTTCCTTGTGGCTGAAGCCGATGGCCCTCTGGAGGCGCTCGGGCTCCAAGCGCAGCGGCGAGCGGCCCGAGCGGCGCAGGCGACGATCGATCCAACGAAGGAGGTGGCTCTTGCCGCTCGACGCCGGTCCGAAGACGAACAAGGGACTGAAGTCTCGAGGCGCCTCGACGATCTTTCGCGCCGCCAACACCGCTTGTCGGTTCCCGTCATCGACGGAAAGCCGGTCACGCGATGCCGTCGAGCGAGCGAAGCGCCGCGGTCGCCCTCGTCCGGTCCGGCGGGAAGACCCACTTCCAACGCACACGTCGAGAGCGACGTCGCGACCGAGCTCTTCGCGAAGGGCTTGGACGATCTGCGTCTGAAAGGTCACCTGCAAGCAAGCGCGCACGTACGGGTCGGGAGCTTCGAGGATCCATCGGCCGCTGCTGGAGCGGCTCAGTCGGAAGCGGCGCAGTCCGAGCCTGACGGCTTCGTCACCCCACCGTTTCTCGAGCTTCTCGACCAGTCTTCTCCAGACGACTTCCATCCACTCTCCCCGGAGCACACGATTGCCAACCGACGGACGGAGGCTGCCTGTCCGGGGGGGATTACCGGCCAGCGCCGCGCATTCGGTTTGTTCGTGATGATGAAGGATCAGGGTTGGGATCGACAGGCTCGCTGTCGATCGGGCGGACACTCTATCAAGTCGCTCGGCGCTCGCCAACAGTCCGGACAGAAAGCGACGCAGATCTCAGCGGCTCTCGCGAGCGCGACGTTCGAATCGTCCCTCTCAGCCGGGTCGAGATCGCGTTCAACGATCGAGCTGTTGCTTCACGCTCCGTGCATGCTCCTCGTCGGGATCGAGCTCGAGTGCCTGCTTCGCGAACGCCTCGGCCTTGGCTCGATTGCCCATCAGCAAGTAGAGCTCGGCCAGCTCGCCAAAAACCTGAGCCCGGGGTCGCAGCACCGGCGCCTCGCCGGGCTCTTCGGCTCGAGAAGGCTGAGCGAGAGTCGGCGGGATCGCGAGCATGACCTCGAGCTCCCGTGCCGCGAGCTCGTACTGACCACGCTCCCGATAGGTCCGCGCCAGCAGGTCGTGGGGACCGGGCAAGAAGGGGTCGATTCCGATGATCTCCTCGAGATACACCTGAGCCCGCGCCCAATCCTCACTCTCGACCGCATGCTCTGCCAAGAGCTGGCGCCCCTCGAGATCGGTCTCGGCGATATCCGTGAGCTGCTCGATCTCACGATAGGCCGCCTCGCGGTCACCCCGCAGCTGATAGATCTGGAAGAGCATCCGGTAGGCGCAGTCGGGACCCACGTAGCGAGGAAAGGCCTTCTTGGCCGCTTCGAGCTGAGCGATCGCTCCCTCGAGCTCGCCCTCGGCCTGGAGCACGGTGGCGAGCCGCAGGCGCGCGAACGCGTCCTCGGCGCCGAGCGCAAAGCCCTTCTCCAAGAACTCGCGAGAGCGTTCGCTCCGCTCACGGAGTGCGAGGCGTCCGCGAATCAACCATCCGCGCCCACTGTCGGGATGATTCTCGAGGGCGCGCCCCACGAATCTCTCGGCGTCCACCATGTTGCCGCGCGCCAAGAAGCCGGCCGCCAAGCCGAGCAGTGAGTCGAGGTGCGTCGGATCGTCCCGGAGCTGTTGCCGAAAACCCGTCATCGCGTCCTCGCCCCAGAGAGGCTCGACACGGATCGGTGCGATGCGTCGCTCGACATCGGCCAAGAATCGGCGATCGAACTCCTCGGTCGGAATCCCGAGAACGCGCTCGAAGATCTCGGGAGTCTGGAGGTCCTTGGCATAGAGCTTCAGCATCTCGATCACACGATCGAAGCCCCACTCACGCTCGATGAAGTCGCTGATCAGGCCCCCTTGGTAGTAGCCAAAGAGGATCGAGCTCGAGCGGAACGCGCTGTTCAGCTCATCGATCGGGAAGATGTCGCCGTTGTGGTAGGCGTTGTACAGCTCGAGGTCCATCTCGCGATCCCATTTCGGATTGCGCTGGAACTCCTCGTACACCGACAGACCCTCGGTCAGCCAGCGCGGCACTCGCCCCTCGGAGAGCTGGAGCGTGATCACGTGCGTGAACTCGTGCCACGACGTCGACACCCAATCGAACTGACCTCGCAGCTCCGATCGCGGTGAGACGAGCGTGATCAGCTTGCCGAAGCACGCTCCCAGCGCCGAGAAGCCCATCATGCCGAGCGTGCGCACCGAGAAGTCCGACTGGCTCGGAAACATCTCGACGGCAATGGGTCCTTGGGGCTCGAACTGGTACTTGGCGCACAGCGTGTCCCAGGCATCGCGATACAGCACCCGCAGGTAGTCGAACAGAACGCCCTTCTCCTCCACCGGCATGTAGAAGACGAAAGGCGGATCGGACACCTCGGAGTAGGTTCCCAGCTTGCGCAGCACCAGGATCATGTTGTCGCGCCAGGGGTACTTGAACGCGTCGCGCTGACGCGCCTTGAGAAGGAACTCCAGCCCTTCCTCCCGAGCACCGTTCTGGGTCAGGTTGCGTCCCAACGAATCGTAGGCTCTCCAGAGGGTCGGGTCCGTCTCGATGGCGCGCCGGTAGAAGGGAATGGCCTCCTCGAACCGCCGCCGGTTGTTGAGCTGCTCACCAATCTGGAAGTAGACGTCGCCGAATGACGGATCGATCTCGAGCACGCGCGCCAGCTCGGCTTGGTAGGCTTCGTCGTCGCCCAGCAAGAAGTGGTAGGCCGCGCGGAGTCCTCGCGCCGAGCGGGAGCGCGGATTGATCTCCAAGGCGCGATCGATCAGCTCACGTGCCTCTTTCATGCGGCTGTCCGTCAGCCGATAGGCCGCTCGAAGCTCGAGAGCAGGGACGCAGTTCGAGTTGATGCCGAGCGCCCGCCGCAGCGAGCGTTCGCCCTCCCAGGCGTTCCCCCGATAGTCGTGGGCACGGGCGATACCGAGATGTGCCTCGGCCAAGTCGGGGCTCGTTCGCAGCGCCTTTTGAAACTGCCCCTTGCCATCGATTCCCCGGTAGGTCCTGACATACAGCTCGCCGAGCATCATCCGCGCCGGGACGTAGTCCTCGTCGATCCGGAGCGCAGCGACCAACGCCTTGGACGCTTCTTCCAGCGCATTGCCATAGCGCTCGAAGCGCTCCAGATAGGAATAGACGTGGGCCAGCGCCGTCAGGGGCTCGGGTTCCTCGAGAATCTCGTTTTGGGCCGCCACGACAGCTCGACGACAGATCTCGTGCGCCTCATCGTGCTGACCGAGTTCCAGATGAGTGCGCGCCAGCCCCCAGAGTGCTCGAACGTCGGCCTCCTCTTTTTGGAGACGCCGCGCAAACAGGCCTCGGGCTGCCTCGTGCTCTCCTTGCACCAGCAAGACGTCACCCAGCATCAGCAGGGCTTCGGGATCGTCCGGCTCGTCGGCCAGCTGCTCGCGCAAGACCTTCTCGGCCTCGTCGTAGCCGCCGAGCAGGAAGCAGCAGTGAGCGTAGGCCACACGCGACTCCCCATCGAGGTCGGCGCCCGCACTCATCGCGCGTTCGAAGTCACCGCGCGCTTGTCGGTACTTGCCCGCGTCGTAGCGGTCCCAGGCCGCGTCCAGCTCCTCGCCCTGTCCCGCCGCGTCGCGGCAGGCCAGCCCCATCCCCGTCAGCAGGATCGCTTGCCAAAGCACCAATCGTCTCATGTCACGTCCTTCGTCTGCCCGCGTCGGCGTCTGTTTTTGCGCTTCTTTATATCGGCGCTTTCGGCACGAGTCACAACCCCGCCTCTTTTCGCTTCCTTTTCCCTACGAACGACGCGACCTCATCAGAGACCAGAATCTACGCGCCTCGTTGTGGGCCAAGGCACGAACAATCACCTCACCTTCGAACGAAGGCGCCGCTAAGATGGGCGCCATGACATCCGTACGAGGCCTCTTCAAGTCGTTCGGCGACCGCCCCTTGCTCGCCGACATCCAGTTCGTGATCCAGGACGAGGAGCGGGTCGGTCTGCTGGGCCCCAACGGGGCCGGTAAGTCGACGTTGCTGTCGATCCTGGCCGGTCAGCTGGCTCCCGATCAGGGCGAGGTGCGAATGCGCCGCGGCACGCGCGTCGGTTATCTGGAGCAAGACCCCACGCTGCCTGGAGAGCTGAGTGCCCGCACGGTCGTGGCCGGCGGCCTCGCCGAACGTCAGGCCCTGCAAGTGGAGCTGGCCGAGCTGCATGCCAACGGAGCAACCGACGCGCGCACCCAGAGCCGGCAGCAGGAGCTCGAGGACCGCATCCAGGCAACCGGGGGCTGGGATCTCGAAACCGAGGTCGAGAAGACGTTGCAGGGCCTTGGCATTCGAGAGCCGGAGGCACGGATCGAGACTCTTTCGGGTGGCGAACGGCGGCGCGTCAGCCTCGGCCGCATCCTGGTCTCCCACCCCGACCTGCTTCTTCTCGACGAGCCGACCAACCATCTCGACACCGAGGTGGCCGGTTGGCTCGAGACGCGGCTGCGTCAGAGCGGAGCGACGATCATCATGGTCACCCACGATCGGTACTTCCTCGAGCGGGTGGCGACCCGCATCCTCGAGCTCGACCGAACGCAGGTCTTCTCGTACGACGGATCGTACGAGGACTATCTCGTGCAGCGGGCCGAGCGCCTCGAGATCGAAGCGCAAGGCGAAGCCGGTCGTGCGGCGTTCCTACGGAACGAGCTGCGCTGGATACTGCGTCGTCCGAGCGCCCGCCGGACCAAGTCCAAGTCTCGCATTCGTGAGTTCGAGCGCCAACGCGGCCTCGATCCCGAGCAGCCGGCGGCCGACCTCGTCTTGCCCTTGCCGCCCGGGCCCACTTTGGGTGACAAGGTTCTGCTCGCTCGCGGCCTGACTCACTCGATCGCGGGACGCACTCTGTTCTCCGACCTCGACCTCGAGCTGAACCCCGGCGACCGGCTGGGGATCGTCGGTCCGAATGGCGCCGGAAAGACCACGCTCCTGAAGACCCTGCTGGGAGAGATTCCGCCCGACCAAGGCACGATCGAGGTCGGCACCCGCGCGCGGTTCGCTCACTTCGATCAGGCGCGCGATCGACTCGATCCCGATGCCACGTTGATCGAGGCTGTGGCCGGTGACCATGATCATGTGCGGCTGGGCGAGAGCAGCCGACACGTCGTCGGGTTCTTGGAGGCGCTCCTCTTTCCGAAGGACCGGCACCGAACACGCTGCAGCGCGTTGTCGGGCGGTGAGCGCGCTCGTGTGCTGTTGGCAAGGCTGCTGTTCGAGGGCGCAAATGTCCTCGCCTTCGATGAACCGACAAACGATCTGGACATCATGACCCTGCGCGTTCTCGAGGAAGCGCTCGAAGCCTTTCCGGGCTGTGTGATCACGGTCTCACACGATCGGTACTTCCTCGACCGGATTGCAACGCGGATCCTCGCGCTCGATGGAGAAGGCCATGCCACGCTCCACGCCGGTGATTACGAAAGCTACTGCCGTCGAGTGGAAGAGCGGGGAGTGATGGAGGCCGAAGCGACTTCGGCTCCCAAGTCCGCACCCGTTCCCCCACCGCAAAACGAGACGCGTCCCCGCAAGCTCTCCTACAAGGAGCAGCGCGAGCTGGAACGCATCGAAGAGGAGATCCATACGTTGGAGACGAGCGTCACGACGCTCGAAGAAAAGCTGGCGGATCCCGCGCTCTATGCTTCCGGTCCGACCAAAGGTCGACAGCTCGCCGCCGAGCTCGAGGAGCGTCGCACTCGACACGGCCAGCTGATCGATCGTTGGGCCGAGCTCGCCGAACGCGCGTGAGACAGCGTCGTCGATCCCCGCGGGTAATCTCGTGGGGACGACTCTTACGAATCGCCCCCACGAAAATGGAAGTAGGATGACTACCCTCCCCAGACGTCGCATCGAACGAGCGCGGACACGAGAAATCGAACGAGCACTCCCGAGGCCGAGTCGCCAGCTGCAGAGAAGGCACCGATGAGCGACCTGCTGCGTGAGACTCTGCAGGCTCGATTCGGCCATCCGGACTTCCGGGGACGGCAGCGCGAGATCATCGAGCGCGTGATGACGGGCGCCGATACGCTCGTGATCATGCCGACGGGCGATGGCAAGTCGATCTGCTTTCAGCTTCCGGCGTTGTTGCTTCCGGGTCTGACGCTCGTGATCAGCCCGCTGATCGCGTTGATGAAGGATCAGACCGATGCTCTCCGACGTCGCGGGCTCCCCGCGACCACCATCAACTCCTCCCTCGATCGCGCCACCCGGGAGAAACGGCTCGAACAAGTGCGGCGCGGCGAGGTGAAGCTCCTGTACGTCACGCCCGAGCGCTTTCGATCTGATGCTTTCGATGAGGTCATCCGCCAGCAGGACATCTCGCTCCTCGCTATCGACGAGGCACACTGTCTCAGTCAATGGGGCCACGACTTCCGACCCGACTACGGGCAGCTCGGCGAGATCCGAGCTCGCCTCGGTCACCCACCGGTTCTCGCCCTCACCGCCACGGCGACCACGGAGGTCCAGCGGGACATTCGTCGCATCCTCGACATGGAGGAGGCCCAGCTCTTTCACGCCGGCATCGAGCGCCCAGGCCTATTCCTGGCCGCCACCCAGCACGACGAGGAAGGCTCCAAGGTCGATCGCGTAGCGGAGCTTCTCGGTCGGCTCTCGGGAGCCGGCATCGTCTACGGGGCGTTGATCAAGGACCTGCTCCGTCTCGAAGAGGAGCTGAAGGTCCGCGGATTCCAGCCGCTCGTCTACCACGGCAAGCTCGGTCCCGAGGAGCGCCGCCGCATGCAGGATACGTTCATGAGCGGTGACGACACGCTCGTCCTCGCGACGAACGCATTCGGCATGGGCGTCGACAAGGCCGACATCCGTTTCGTGCTGCACTACCAGATGCCTGGCTCGGTCGAGGCCTACACTCAAGAGATCGGGCGAGCGGGGCGAGATGGGAAACCGAGCTACTGCGAGCTGCTCTACTTCCAAGACGATCTCGCGATCCAGCAGGAGTTCCGGCAGTGGGCCAACCCGGATCGCGAGTTCCTCCTCGGCGTGGCTCGGCTCCTCGAGCGCTGGAAGGATCATCTCCTCCATCACACCGAGGAAGACCTGATCAACGAGCTGTTGATGAAGAACCGCCGGGACAACCGCGTCTTCATCTGCCTCCGCTGGCTCGAGGTCCTCGGAGTCATTCGCGGTACCTTCGAGGGACGCGACATCGAGCTGATCCGACCACTGCGTGAGGAGGAGGTTCCCGAGAACTTCAACACCGACAAGCGGCGCCGCGATCTCGAGAAGCTCTTGGACTTGGTCCGATACGCCAAGCTCGAGACGAGCCGAAAGGACTACCTCCGCGCCTACTTCGGTCTCGGGGGAGAGCCGTCGACCTCGGGCTGCGATAACACCGAGGAACGCGACCCATGGCTCGAGTCGCGATTCGGTGCGGCGACCGCTGAGAAGACAAAGAAGAAGGAGAGCCGCGTCAGGGCGGCCGAGAGCCTTCCCGAGCTGGAGCGTGACGAAGAAGGCGTGTGGACTCCCCGGCGAGGCGATTGGATCAAGATCCGAGGTCGCCGCCTGGCGCGCGTCCTCAAGGTCAGCGGCCAAGGCCGAGGGGCTCGACTCGAGGTGGAGTTCCAAGACAGCCTCGAGCGCGGTACGGTGACGCTCGGAAGACAGAAGATTCAACCGGTTCGCTGAGGCCCGCGCGACTCGGACTGGCGCATGAACTTTCCCTCAGCCCGCTGGAGCACACCATGTCCACGAAGCTCTCCTCGTCGTTGCTCCTCTTCTCGCTGCTGTCGTGCTCGTCGCCGGAGCGAGTACCCGAGAGCGGGAGGCACGAGCAGGCTGATATCTCGGACACCCCCGCCGACAGGGTGCCCCCCGACGCAGCGTCATCGAATCACGACGGCTGGCGATCCCTACTCGATGGCCGCTCGCTCGACGGCTGGGCGATCACATCATTCGGCGGTGAGGGCGAGGTTCGAGTCGAGAACGGCGCCGTTCGCCTCGACTTCGGTTCGCCGATCACGGGCATCCACTATGAAGGCGAGGTGCCGACACACAGCTACGAGCTGGCCCTCACGGCGACTCGAGTCTCCGGCTCGGACTTCTTCTGCGGGTTGACGTTTCCGGTCGGTGAGTCGCACTGCACCCTGGTGCTCGGAGGCTGGGGCGGCGCCTGGTGTGGCCTGTCCTGCATCGACGGCAAGGACGCCGCCGACAACGACACCGGTCATGCGCGCGATTTCGAGACCGGCCGAGCCTATGCGGTTCGGCTGCGCGTGACGCCCGAGCGGATCACGGCCTGGGTCGACGACGAGACGATCGTCGATCAGGACCTCGTGAATCACGAGGTCTCACTCCGGCCCGAGGTCGCGCCGTCGCGTCCACTCGGTGTCGCCGCCTTCGCGACCATCGCCGAGATCCGCGACCTGCGGATTCGCGAGCTCGACTGAACCGGCCCAGGAGAGAGGATCCAACTATCCGATTCCCGTCCGATCGTTCGAGGTCGAGCGTGCGGAGAGTCCAAGTGTTGCCGACCCCGTAACGATCCCGGCTGAAGCCCAAGGTTGCAAAAACCCAGGCCTGTCGGGGCAGTCTTGACCAGCCTTGTCAGGGGAGGAGGCCTGTTGGCTAGCCGCCACCCCGACGAACGGAAGGTTATTCGGGCCGACTTGGTCGTCATATGATGTTTACCTCATTTTAGTGCAACAAGAGAGCCCGTTCGGTCACGACGCTCCGCTCCCCAGAAAACACCGTCTCGTGTTGCAAAGCTGGGATTCAGTCGAGCGGGAGGGCGTCTCGCGCACCGCTCTCTCACCCACGCTCTTCGAAGGCAGATCGCCCCGCCGACAGGCCACGAGGATTGAGTGGCGCGACCTGTCGAACTCCGTTCGGGTCTCTGTACCCCATGCACGTGCGAGAAGGCAGAGCCACTGACGATAATCGTCACGCGAGACCGACTGCGAAGCGAACTGAAACCCGAGCGTTGAAAAAGCTCTAGCGCGCCGACTTGAAGATCTGAGCGTTGAACGTTGAACGTTGAACGTTCAACGTTCAATCCGCCTGATCGAGCGGAGGCAAGGGCGAACGACCTCCCACCCGAATGAATTCGGGCCTCCGAGGGGACGGGCCTCCGAGGGGACGGGCCTCCGAGGGGACGGTCTGGAGCATTTCGTTTTGCAAAGCTGGGCTGAAGCCGGCGGTCCAAGTAGACGAGTCAAGAGCAACATCATTTGATAATTGGACAGCCCCTGAAGCCGGCGGTCCGAAACGGCCTCATTTGATACTTGTGAAGGGTGGGCAAGGCCCGCAGCGGTTCAAGCCGGGAGCCCCCCCTTCTTGAGGATCACCTTCCACTCGCAGGCGGTGACGGGCTGCACGGAGAGGCGCTGCCCACGGCGGAGAAGGAGCATTCCTTCGAGGGCTTTCATCTCGCGCATCTCGGCCAGCGAGACGGGCTCGGCGAACCGCTGCCGGAATCGGATGTCGACCATGTACCAGATGGGCTCCTCGGGCGTACTCTTCGGATCGAAGTGCCCACTCTCGGGATCCTGGGCGGTGTGGTCCGGGTAGCCGTTCTTCACGATCTCCGCCGTACCGACCACCGCCGGAACCGCGCAGCTGCTGTGATAGAAGAGGACGCCGTCGCCCTTGCGCATCTCGTCGCGGAGCAGATTGCGCGCTTGGTAGTTGCGCACGCCGTCCCAGCAGGTCGTCTTCTTGGGGCTCTTTGCGAGGTGCTCGAGCGAGAACGTGCTCGGCTCGGACTTGAACAACCAGTAAGCCATCATCCTCTTCCTTGGCAATGAGGACACCAGTACGTGCTGCGTTGCCCCTGCCGCAGACGCTCGATCGTCGCACCGCAGCGACGGCAGGGCTCGCCTTCGCGATCGTAGACGAGGAACTCGTCACCGATCGGCACGGAATCGCCGCCATGATAGGTGACTGGAGGGGAGCCGTCGCCACTCGGCTGGACCGTCGCGCCCAGCTCGATCGCTCGACGCAGCACATGGCGAACGGTCCGATGCAAGCGCGACGCCTGATCCGACGTCAGTCCGTTCGCCGGCAAAGCTGGATCGAGGCGCGCCCGATGCAGCGACTCGCACGCATAGATGTTGCCGATCCCTGCCACCAGCGACGGGTCGAGAAGAGCCTGCTTGATCGCCGAGCGCCGCCGCGCGAGCGCTGACCGGAAGGTGGCCGCCGTCCAGCCATCGGCCAGGGGCTCGGGCCCAAAACGAGCGAAGTGATCGTCGACGTCTTGTGGCGGCAACCACCACATGCGTCCGAAGCGCCGGAGGTCGGTGAAGAGGACCCAGCCGCGATCGAGGTGGAACAGGGCGAGGGTGTGGGAGGGCTCGGGGGACGGCCGGCGCGGAAGCCAGGCGAGGCGCCCGGTCATCTTTTGGTGCACGAGCCAGTGCGAGCCATCGTCGAGAGTCAGCCAGAGGACCTTGGCCCGCCGACCGACCGTGCGAATGCGACGTCCCCTCAGGCGCGCGGCAAACGAGCGCGGCGAGCGGTCGGCGATGAGGCGGTCGCGCCGAATGGAGACGGCCACGATGCGCCGATCGATCAGATGGGGTCGCAGGTGCCTCGCCAACACCTCGACTTCGGGGAGCTCGGGCAAGTGTCGTCCTCCGGAATACCTGCCGCCGCGTCGTCGACGACGCGGCGAGCCAACTCGGCTCGGAGTGATTCTGCCCGAGGCCAGCGCCGTGTGGTACCGTCTCGACCCATGGTCCCTCCCTCTCGAGAGCAACCGATGCCGACATTCTGCGCCGACTTCCCGATCCGCTTCTCCGACATCGATGCGGCAGGCATCGTCTACTTTCCGAGACTGCTCCACTTTTGCCACTGCGCGCTCGAGGACTTCGTCACAGAGCGTTCGGGCGTCTCCTATCGGCGACTCGTCCAAGGTGGCGTCGGGTTTCCGATCACCCGCGTCGATTGCCGATTCTTTGCCCGGGTTCGCTACCAGGATCGCCTTCGGGTGCACTTGACGGCTGAGGACATTCGACAGCATGCCTTTCGACTGCGCTACGACCTCGAGGCGCAGGATGAGGACGCGGCGCCGCGCCCGACGGCCGTGGTGCGACTGGTCCACGCCGTCACTTCGATCAGCGATGACTTCGAGCTGCGATCGATCCCCGAGCAGCTCCGAGAGGCGCTCGAAACGATCCAGGAAGGTGGCGACCCGGGAGCGGACCATTGACGCGCACCGAACTCCTGCGTTCTGATGAATCAGTTGGCCATCTTCGAGCCAGCCGGCCCAGCTCTGGAGCTGGATGCCCGACGGGCTCGTCTTCGAGTCTCACGACGTAGGGAAGCGGATGATCGACTCCTTCGGTCGCGGTGAGTTCCTCATCGCTCACCCGAATCTCATCGATCCCAACTTCAGGCACGCGGTCGTGCTGCTGTGCGATCACGACGAGGAAGGCTCCTTCGGACTGACCGTCAACGACCCCCTGCCGATCAGCCTCAGCGACGCCTTTCCCAGTGCCGAAGAGCTGGCGCGCTCACACCGCCGGCTCTTTCGGGGCGGCCCCGTCGGCGGCGAGCAGCTCATGGTGCTGCATCGTTGCGAGGAGATTCCGAGCGCGATCCCGATCTGCGAGAACGTCTTCCTGGGCGGTGACCCGGATCTGCTCCGCGAGTACCTCTGCTCGGGCGCGGGTGAAGACGACGAGTACCGCGTGTTCGCCGGCTACTCGGGCTGGGGTAAATGCCAGCTCGACACCGAGGTGGAGCAAGGCTCGTGGATCCTGTGCCCGGCGCGCTCCCACTTCGTCTTCGCAGCCTCGGCCGACGAGGTCTGGGCCGAGGTGCTCCGCTCGCTGGGCGGCCAGTTCGCGCTCCTCGCCGCGGATCCGAACTTGAACTGACACCGGCACGTGCGTCCGACCGGGGCAGGTCGTTTTTGTCTCAACGAAGGCTTGATGCCCTTCCGACGAGGGGATATAACGTGAGCCCTTCCTCGGGGCTCACGCCCCTCGACCCACCTAGCCGGGATAGCTCAACGGTAGAGCACAGCTTTCGTAAAGCTGGGGTTGTCGGTTCAAATCCGATTCCCGGCTCCATTCTCTTTCGCTGAGCGTCCGACCTCTCGTCGTTGCCATGAGCTGTTACGTTCGGATGGCGAGTCACTCGTCGGCGCATCGACTCGACGCGCCTTGAACGATGAACCCGGCCCAGGTCACCGGCTCCTTGCCTGCCTCGAGGAGCTCGAGCTTCGCCCGATGAAGGGCGGTCGAGACGTCCTGTCCGTCTCGACGATGCTCGTAGAAGCGAGTCATCAGGTCAGCCGTCGCGGCGTCTTCGACGCCCCAGAGCGAGGCGACGACGCGGCGAGCGCCGGCGAGGAAGAAGGCGCGCGTCAGGCCGTGGACGCCATCCCATCGCACCGTATGACCGCGGGCCGTGACGCAGGCCGATAGGATGACCACGTCGGCCCGAGTCTCGAGGGCCTGCACCTCGGCGACCGACAGGAACCCGTCCTGCCCGGCACCCGGCACGAACCAAAGCCCTGAGAGAAGCGGTGAGCGCTCGTCCAGAGATCCGTGGCACACCAGGTGGATCTCCTGAGCCTCTTCCAAGTGCTCCTTGACGGAAGCCTCCGTCGCTCCGATGCCGCGATAGCTCGCCACCGAGCCCGGCTCGAAGAAGCTCTGTGCCGCCTCGAACTCACGCGCGGCATGGTCAAGTCGCCCGACCGGTCGCCGAGTCGCGACTCGCCCCGGAGCCGTGGAAGTGGAATCGGCGACGATCGGATCCCCGACCAGAAGTGCGCGGTGCACCGCCTTGCGCCGAGTCGTCGACTGCAACGCGGCGAACGCACTGACCGAAGGAGCCAGGGTGATCTCCGAGGAGCGGATCAAGAAAGGCAGAGGCCCGTCCGCCGGCGGCTCGTCGGTGAGCAGCACGTCGAACGGGAGCGAGAACAGGCTACCGTGCGGCACGATGACAACGCGCTCGGGCCAAGTGCCTTCCGGCAGCAGAGCCCGACCGAGCCGGCGCGCCGACCCGACGAAGAGATCTCGGTAGGCGGCCAGGTCGTCGAAGCAGGCGCGCAGCTTCTGAACTTCCGAGGCGATCTGCGCGGGCGGCGGGAGCTCTTGGAAGGAGACCTCGTCCGCAGAGACGCGAAGCAGAAACGCCCGGCGATCCCCCAAGAAGTACTCGAAGATCTCGACGTCGAGCCGTGCGGCCAGCGCCTGTGCTTCGGCGAGCGAAACGGGATGAGCGCCGAAGACGGATCCCGGAGCTTGGATCGGATCGTCGGCCGCTTCCTGCAGCTCACTCAAGGCTCGCGTCAAGGCTCCGCGATCGGGCACGAGTCGCTGCGCTCCGGTCGAGCCGCCTCGGAGATGCGCGATTCGACGGAGAGCGGTCGCGATACGCTCACCCGCCGGGTATGGAACGCGCCCTTGCCGGAGAGCGTCATGCAGCGTCCGCGCATGACCGCGCTCGGACGCCCGAAACGCGCGCTCCATTCGATCGGCCGTGTCAGGATGATCGTGACACAAGGCAACGAGCGCCTCGTTGGCGAGCCCGAGCTGAGCGGAGAACGTCAGCCGATCCGACGTCCGCGACAAGGCACTCCGAATCTCGTCAAAGCCCTGCGCCGAGCGTTCGAGGGACTCGATCGCCTCGTCCGACTCTCCGCGCCTCAAGTGAATCCGAGCCCGGACCTCCCCGAAGATGCCCGACCACAGCTCGTCCTCGGGAACGTCGGGATCGCCCGCCTTCGACAGAGCGGCCTCCGCCTCTTCGAGGCGACCGAGCTTGATGAGGATCTGCGTCCGGTTGATTCGAGCCTTGATCTGGTTGAGCGCACCCGTGGCCGTCGCGAGCGAGCGAGTGAATGCAGTCAACGCCTCCTCGTCGCGACCGAGGTTTGCGAGCAGCTCTCCACGAATCGACTCGTGCTCGGCGCGATCGACCTCGTCGACCTCGATCGCTTCCAGCTCCAGGAGCCCGGCCTTCAAGTCGGCGACGCGACCAGAGATCAAGGCACGTCGAATCAGCTGGCGACGGATTCCCATCGAGAGATTCGTCGCGCCTCGCGACTGGGAACGATCCAATCCCCGCTCGTAGTAGCTTCTTGCCACCTCGTGCTTGCCGAGCACGTCATAGACCCGGCCCAGATGGTAGTCGTTGCGTGCGATCTCCAGAGACGGCAGCTCGATCTCGGGAAGAGTCGATTCGAGCTGAGCGAACTGAAAGAGCGCCGCGTGGTAGTGCCCGCGCTCGAAGCACATCAAGCCGAGCTGCATGCGTGCAATCGCCTGCTGCTCCTGGTTGCCGAGCTCGCCGAAGATCACGATCAGCCCGGAAAGCTGCGACATCGCCTCCTCCACACGACCGGCGTGAAAGAGCGCGTAGGCCTTCACTCGCTGTAGCTTGTAGTAGTAGTCTTCCTGCTGACCTCGATAGCCCTGCTCGGCCTGGCGACAGACGTCGAGTGCCTCGGGCACTCGACCGGCGAGGACCAAGGACTGGGCAAGATTCGCACCCGTCAATGTGATCTGATCGAGTGCGTGCGCGCCAGGCCGGCGGCTCTGCTCGAAGGCCTCCCGCAACAGCAGAATCCCGGCCTCCACGCGCCCCTGATGCGACTGGGAGAGGGCTCCTCCGGTCAGGCTTTCGATGCGGAGGGCGGCCGGCGCGGACGACATCAAAGCGCGCGCTCGTTCGTAGGCCCGCTCCGCTCGAGCGAGCTCCCCGAGTGAGAACTCCCACGAGCCACGGGACAGGCTGGCCAAGAGCATCAGGTAGTCGTCACCGACCTCGGCGATGCGAGCCTCGACCTCATCGAACTGCGGCGCCAGACCCGAGCGACGCTGGAGACGGTGCGCGGAGACCTCGAGGTACATCGCCTCGGCGATGGCCCGCCGGTATCCGACTCGCCGCGCCATCTCACCGGCAGCACGAGCTCGTTGCTCGATCTCGCCCGCCTCCAGAGTGGGATCACCGATGCGCTGCAGCGTCTCGAACAGCAGCGCGTGGATCGCCGCGACCTCTCGCCGTGTCTCGGTTGTCGTCGCCTGATGAAAGGCCAGGAGCTCCTCGAAAGCCGATGTGTCTCGCGACCCGTGAGCGGACACTTCGGCCAAGTGCTCGGCCGAAGACCGGAATCGCTCCGCGCGCTCGACATGGCCACCGACCTCCGCCTCGGCGGCGACGCGGAACAAGAGATCGGTGAACGCCAGGGCGGCATTGTCGAGCTCGTCGGTCAACGCTCGCCAGGCTTCAGGACTCGCGTGCTCCAATCCCAATACGCGCTCGAGGCTCGCCGCCGTGAGACGAGCATCGAGGGGCTGGGCACCGAGGCGGCCCGCAATCGTCGTCATCAGGGCGATCGCGAACCACGCCAACCAGCTCGCACGGGTGAGACGACCTCGGAGATCCACCAGGCAAGTCCTGTCGAGAGAGAAGGCGGCTTTGATGGGCTCCGAGTATACCAACCTCGCGCCGGCCCTCACCACGGGCCATTCCGGATCGCCCTTCCCGCCGTGCGCAACCGAGAATAGGCTGGGCTCGGCTCCGAATGCTGTCGCATTCGGAAGCCGCCCGCAACCGATCTCATACGAGGCGAACGATCGATGAGCTCACCCGACACCCGCTGGAAGATCGTGACTCCCATCGCGGTCGTGCTCTTGCTGTCCGCGATTCTGGGAGCCCAAGACACCGAGCCGGCTGCGAAGCCACCCGTGAAAGAGCGTGCCGAGGAGTGGCCTCGCCGAACCACGATGGATGAGCTGCGAGCGATGTTCGAACGAGGGGACTATCACCTCATCCGAAAGGAGAAGATCGCTCACCGAATCGTCTTCGAAGCCAAAGTCGATTCCATCGGCAAGGACGGCCTCGCCCGCGTGAGCTCGCAGGGGATGGGAGCGACGCTCCACAACCTCTTGACCAACGAGCATCCGTCACCGATCGAAAAGGGCGATCGTCTACAGATCGATGCGCTGATCGTCGGCGAGTTCTACGCGCACCTCCAGCTCTGGGTGATGCGCTGCGAGCGTCGATAGCTTCCGAGAGCTGGACACACGCAGTCTGGGAGCCAGCTTGCCCTGGCCTGCGACCTGTCGATTGACGAACCAATGAAGAAGGGCGATCACCGCAGTGGTGACCGCCCTTCTTGGAGTCTTCGGATACTTCAGATCAGCGGGTGCCCGGGTTGGCGTCTCGCTGGCCGAGCAGCGCATCGGCACGGGTTCCTGCGGGCACGCTGTCGATCATCGCAAGAGCTTCGGACGCGGCGCGCGCGACCTCGGCATCCGGATCGGCCATGCCGGCGACCAGGACCTGGACCGCGCTGCCGACCTGCTCCGCGTCGGTACCTGCATTGGCGATGGCACCCAGAGCATGAGCGGCCGCGACGCGCACCGCGGTCGAGCTGGCAGAGTCGGAGAAGACCCCACCCACCTGCTCGAGCGTGTAAGGACCACGAATGCGAGCCAGTGCCTGAAGCGCCGGAACACGGATGTCGTCATTGGAGCTGCTCAGCGTACCGAGCAGGCCGTCCGTTGCGAGCGACAGATTGAACAGATCGGCATCGGTGTGCGCCAGAGCGGACGCGGCGCGAGCCGCAATCATCTCGGCGCGGGAGCGATCTCCCTCGTTTCCACTGCTGGCCAAGGTCGTCGAGACAGACTCCAGGAAGGAGCCGTCCTGCACGCCCGCATCGGAGATCACATCGGCGACCTTCGAGCCGAACAAGCCTCGCTGCTCGTCGACCGCAGCCGCGGGAGCCACGAGAACGATCGGCGTGCTCTGGGTCCGCTCACCCGACTGAAGCTGGCTGATCAGCGCACTGAAGTGCACGTCGCTGACCCCGGTCGAGATGAGGATCAGGTCGTAGTGCGGGAAGCGCATCGCTTGGTCGAGGCCGAGGGCACCCGAGTCGGCGGTCGAGACGTAGTAGCCGCCGCCTTCGAGGCCGTTGGCGGTGCGATTGCGGAGCACTTCGTCCGAGGAGACGACCAACACCTGACGCACGGCCGCCTGACCGAGCGCGGAGTTGAGCGTGTTGACGACACGATCCGCGTCCGGAAGATCGCGCGGCGCGATGCTAGCCAGGGCGATGGCCGCGGCGACTCGCACCTGCTTCTCGTTGTTGAGAAGCGCCCGGCCGAGCGGCGAAGCCGCATCGTAGGTCGCAGCCGTCTCGACCGTCTGGAGGCCCGAGATGAGGCTGGCCGCCAGCGGGCCCCGCTTCTGCTCGAGAGCCATCATCAGCGCATCATTGAGCGCTTGGCGACCGGTGGCACGGGCGGTCGAGCCGAGACGGCCCAGTTCACCTTGCTGCGAGTCGTCTCCAGAAGCGATCATCGCCTCGATCTCGCCGACCTCGGAGAAGAGGACGACGGCGAGCGTCGAAAGGTTGGCCTGGCTCTCGGGGTCGATCATCATCGCGCGGTAGCAGGCATCCTCGGCCAGCTTGAAGGGGCGAAGGTTCGCCGGCACCTCAGTGCGCGCGAGCTCGGAGCCATCGGCGCTCCAGCTCCAGTGAGTCGTGCCCATGTCGTAGTCGCGGACGTAAGGCGGCTGACCGAAGGCGTAGGCGCGCGCCTTCTGAAGAAACAGATCACGCGCCGAGGCGAGGGACTCGGGATCCGAGCCGGTGACCTTTTGAAGGCTGATGGCGGCCGCTTCGCGGACCTGATCGTTGTCGTCGACCTCGGAGAGACCCTTGAGATCGGCCGTGGCCCGCTCGTCGCGGATGTTGCCCAGGACCAAGGCAGCGTTGCGACGCAGGAACGCATCCGAGGACTCGAGGGCTCCGAGTAGCGGAAGCACCGAGTGACGTCCGAGACGCTGAAGGGCGTCGATCGAGCGGACCCGGAACTCGAGATCGTCTTCGTTCGCCAACGCCGGGATCAACGCGGCAGCCGCGTACTCGCCATGCGCGTTGGACATGGTCAGAATCGCCTGGCGACGGGCGCCGAAGTCGCCCGTGCGCAGCGTCTCGATCAGAGCCGCGATCGCGTCGGCATCGTCCTGACGCTCCTTCATGCCCAGGGCGGAGAGGTTGATCAACCGCTCGGCCACGAGCTGATAGTCACCGCCGCGGGCCATCATGCTGACCCAGACTTCGTATCCGGTGCTCGTCCACATCCGGTAAGCGACTTCTTGGCTCGGATCGGCTGCGACGACCTCTTGGAACTTCGCCAGCGCGTCAGCGGCCCTCCCCTCTCGATAGGCCTGCAGACCCTCTTCGAAAGACTGCATGGCGGCGTCGTCGTCCTGAGCGCGAGCGCTCGGAATCACGACGAGCAAGGCGAGCGCTCCGCAGAGCAAGCTGGCCATCCACCGCGTCGAGTCGGCACGGGTCATCGAATCTCCTCCCAGCATACGAATGCACAGACCTCAGCGTGCCGAACCAAGCTCGGCCGATCGAGGTCGCTCCTATTCCTTGAGCGGGGCCACAGTGGAGAGCTGAGAGACCGTCGAGGATCGACAGTCCGGAGGCGCAAGGGGCGCCGCAAATTCGCGCACATCCTAGCAATGCGCGAATCGGAATCAAGGCAAAAATGGCCTGCCGAGTCGTGGCCCAAACGATCCAATTGCCGGCACGCGCGCAGGATGCGAAAGAATGCCCGCCCCGCAGGGCAGGCGTCCCTGCCACCGCTCACTCCGAGTACCGTGGGTAGCGACGCAGCCGCGTCTCCTGGACCGCCTCGGCGTCCTCGCCCCGGCCTTCCTCCCTCAGCACTCGCTCCTCGAGCCACATCACCCGGGCGGCGGCCCGCGCGCAGGGGTGGCGACTCTTCAACGCCTCGAGAGCTCGCCGCGCTTCGACCCAATCCTCTCGCCAAACGGCGACCTCCAACCGGACTCGCTCGAGAACGATCGCCGCGGCCGGTGGCGGACCCGCGGCGAGCTGCTCGATGGCTCCCCGTCCCGCTTCCCCCATCGCCTCGCCGGCTGCCGCCTCCTGCCCCAACGCCGCCAGCATTCGAGCCTCGAGGAGTTGCAAGTCGGGATCGCGGTCATACCCGGGCTCAGCGGCTCGACTCTGCTCGAGGAGCTCCAGCGCCTCGGTGGGCTCGTTCAGCCGGAGCTTCATGCGAGCCGCCTTCGCCAGCAGCAACGCCGGAGAGGCTCCGATCTGTCGGATCCCGGGCAAGGCCTCCTCGAAGGCTTCGAGAGCATCGGCGTACCGCGCGAGCTCGGGAGCTTGGTGAATGTCTCCCAGCGTGAGGCCCGCGAACGGGAACGTCGAGACGCGATCCCTCACCAGCGCCTCAGCCCGCTCGAGAGCCGCGATCCGACGGGCGAGGGTGTCTGGTGGCTCGCATCGCCAGTGCTCGACTCTCGCGAGGAGCAATCGGGCGAGGCCATCGGCTGCCTTGCTCGAGCTCGGGTCCAGCCCGACCGCCGCCTCGAGCTCGCCTTCGGCTGCTTCCAGCCGACCCAGCTCGCGGAGAGCGTCACCTTGAGTGTGCCGAACGCTCGAGAGGAGGCGATCCCGGAACTCGCGATCAACGATGAGAAAAGAGGCGGCGAGCACGGAGCCGGCCACCGCGAGCATACGGATCAGACGCCGACGATCTCCGGATCGCAAGGCGTGGACGAGCTGCACGGCACCCTCTCCGGCCAGCACACACCAGACGGCCGCCATCGGGACTCGCAGACGGGCCGCGAAGAAGAAGAGCAGCACCACGAGCAGAGTCGCCGAGGCGTAGCCAAAGAGCAGCCAGGTCTCGACACGTGCGCGCGACCAGAGGACACCGATCCATCCCAACGCCAAGATCCAGGCGAAACCGATCGGGAACCAGCGGAGGATTGGCACCAGGTCGCGCTCGGCATCGGGAATCCAACCGATCCCGGCCTCGAAGTCGCCGATCAAGAACCGGAGCTTCCTCCAGACGACGCCCAGCCACTCGCTCGGCTGCTCGGACACGAACTCTCGACCGCGGGCAAAGAAGAAGCTCGAGACCTCGGAGGCGGAAAGCCGGCGGCGCTCACTGGCTTCTGCGATGGCCCGCGCGCGGGCCGCCTGATCGAAGATGTTAGCGAAGCTCAGATCGGGTGCCATGTTCAGACCCGACGCGCCGCGATGATTGCCGAAGTAGAAGTTGACTCCACCATTGTCGGACACGAGGACCCGGTCCCCACCGACGAGGGCATTGCGAGTCGAGCTCGCCGCCAAGGGGAGTCCGATACCGATCACCAGGAGTGACAGGACTCGAATCCAACCAGGCGTCTGCCGATGCCTCCACAGCACCCACAACAGCGCCAGCGCCACGAAGGGTAGGAGATTCGGCCGGGCAAGGCCCAAGCAGCCCATCAGGACGCCCGTTGCAAAGCTCCGCCGCAGGGTCGGTCGATCTCCGAGCACCCCGAGTGCCCGCAGCGTCAGCAGCGAGAGGAAGACGGCGAGCGTCGTGATCAGCAGCTTCGCCTCCCAGTAGGCCAGCCCGCCGTAGAATGCTGCCAACGCGGCCGCCGCGACAGCCGCACTGTCCCCGAAGAGGCGCCGCGCCAAGAGGGCGACCAGAACGAGATTGGCGACGCCCAAGATGAGCTGGAGGATCGCGATGACCCAAACGCGTGCCTCGAGCTCACCGAACCAGTCGAGCGGCGCGTAGACGCCAGCGAGCAGGTACGGATAGAGAGGTGGGAGGTGGAAGACCTCTCCGCCACCCATCGGGGGGCTCCCGGGCCGAGGACGCAGCCAGTCGTCTTGAAGCAAGACATCGCCCTTCGCGACCGCCAAGGCCCATTGATCGTAAAAGCGGGCGTCGGAGTTCGGCTCGAAGAAGGGGCTGGCGTTCGCTGTCTGGATCAGGAGGACGAGGCGCAAGAAGGCTGCGACGACCAACACGCTGCCGAGCGCCCAACGTTGCCAGCGCCCCTCAACCATCACTTCGCCGTCGGGCGGACCCGAGACCGTTCGATTCGGGTTGGTCGCGGAGGGTCGGGTGTCTCGCGCTCGTCATCTCACCGTCGAGTCCGTGAGCAGCTGCCCCACTTCGACGCGTTGCCGAAGCGGGCGCGGTGCGGTCGAATCGCTCGGATTCTAGGAACGCTCTGTCGAGAAGCCCAGCGAGAACTTGCCGAGCACGACGGGACTCCGAGCGCCCGTCACGCTGGGGAGGTTTCCGGGGCCACCGCGAACGGCCTGAGCGGCGAGGACGGCGAACGCAACAGCTTCCTTGGCATCGATCGTGAGTACCGGATCGTCGATCTTCACGACGTCGAGCTCGGGGAGCTCCTCGTGAATCGCGCGCAGGAGGGTCGGATTGTGAGCACCTCCACCGCTGACTCGGAGGGCGCCGACCGAGGGATCGACGGTGACGAGATGATGAATCGCGTCGGCGACCGACCAGGCCGTGAGCCGAGTCAACGTCGCGAGCAGATCGTCTTCCTCACCCCGCCAGGTCGAGAGGAGGGTCCGAACCCGATCGGTCCCGAACCGCTCACGCCCCGTGCTCTTCGGCGGCCGCCGCTCGAAGTAAGGATCGCGCTGAAGCTCGGCGAGGAGGTCGACATCCACCTTGCCCCGGGCCGCACGCTCGCCGTCCCGATCGAAGGCTTCGTCTCCGCGAGAGGCCCATCGCGCTGCCGCGTCGATCAGGGCGACCCCCGGACCGGTGTCGAACGCCACCACGTGCGCCGATTCGGTCGGGATCACCGACAGGTTCGCCATGCCCCCCAGATTGAGGAACAGGTGGGTACCGGTCGTGGGACGACGGAGGAGCCATTCGGCCATCGGAACGAGGGGAGCCCCTTGTCCACCGACGGCGACGTCACGCGTTCGGAAGTCGGAGACTGTGGTCACGCCGGTGCGCGCCGCGATCACGTCGGCCTGGCCGATCTGGAGCGTCGACGCTCGTCCGGACTCGCCCGGCGGTTGATGCCAGACCGTGTGGCCATGGGAGCCGATGAGATCGATCTCCTGCGGACGCAGGCCTTGGCTCTCGATAAGATCCGAGATGGCGCTCGCGGCGAGCTCGCCCAATCGGAAGTCGAAGGAGCACAGATCGGCGACGCTCCACTCGATGGCACGCGAGAGCGCAAAGCGGAGCGGGTCGTCATAGGGCACGGACTCGAAAGCGACGAGCTCGGCACCCCACGGAGCGTCGTCGGATGGCCGGAGGTCCACCAGTGCCACGTCGAGGCCATCGCCGGAGGTGCCGGACATGAGCCCGACCACTCGGAGCCGCGGCTGGCGAGCGAGTGCGGCGAGGAAGTCGAAAGGCGAGGAGGTCGAGGAGTGCATGCGGTTCTCTCCCGAAGGTGTGGAGGCGTGAGACGGCAGCCTAGTCATTCGATCTGCTTCGGGCAATGACGCTGGGCTGGTGGCGGAACCGGGGCGCTGGTAGTCTTCGGACGAACGGACCCCAACCCCTGCGAGGAGGGCGCTCGAGATGGCGCGCATTCTGATCGTGGATGACGAGGAGCGCATTCGCGATTCGCTGGAGATGATCCTGTCGTACGCGAAACACGAGGCGGTGTCGGCCGATCGCGGTGATGCCGCTCTGGCTCAGCTCGACGCGGAGCCGGTCGACCTGGTGCTGCTCGACGTCAAGCTGCCCGGCAAGGACGGACTCGAGGTCTTGCGGGAGATTCAGCGTCGCCCGTCGCCACCGCCCGTGGTCATGATCTCGGGGCACGGCACGCTGGAGACGGCGGTCGAGGCGACGAAAGAGGGTGCCTTCGACTTCCTCTCGAAGCCACTCGATCAGGAGCGTTTGCTGCTGACGATTCGCAACGCGCTCGAGAACTCTCGGTTGTCCGACGAGAACCGTTCGTTGCGCGGCGAGATGGCGACCGAGTATCGGATCTTGGGCGACGGCGCGGCGATGCTCGCCGTCCAGGAGAAGATCGCGAAGGCGGCGCCCAGCGATGCGCGGGTGTTGATCACCGGGGAGAACGGAACGGGCAAGGAGCTCGTCGCTCGCCAAATCCACCTTCAGAGCGATCGAAGCCGCTCGCCGTTCGTCGACGTGAACTGCGCGGCGATCCCGAAGGAGCTGATCGAGAGCGAGCTGTTCGGTCATGAGAAGGGTGCGTTCACGGGAGCGACGGGACGAAAGGCCGGTCGCTTCGAGCAGGCATCGGAGGGAACGCTCTTCCTGGACGAGATCGGCGACATGGACCTGTCGGCGCAGGCGAAGGTGCTGCGAGTGCTGCAGGAGAACCGTGTGCAACGGGTGGGCGGCTCGGGTGCGATCGAGGTGGACGTGCGCGTGATCGCCGCGACCAACAAGGACCTGTCGAAGGAGGTGGAGGAAGGCCGCTTCCGAGAAGACTTGTTCTACCGGTTGAACGTGATCCCGATCCACGTACCGGCGCTGCGCGAGCGACGCGAAGACATACCCCTGTTGGCGAGCGAGTTCTTGAAGCGGTTCTCGAGCCGAACCGGTCGCGGGCCGAAGCGGTTCTCGAAGAAACCGCTTGACCTCCTGGCGGGTCGCGACTGGCCGGGCAACGTCCGCGAGCTGCGAAACGTGGTGGAGAGACTGTCGGTGTTGGTCGACGGCGACGAGATCTCGGATCGGGATCTGTTGGCAAACCTGGAGCCGGCGCGCGAGGTGTCGGGCTTGGCGTTCGAAGAGTTCGAGTCCTTCGAGGCGTTCAAGCAAGCGGCCGAGGCCAGCTACCTCCGTAAGATGTTGGCTCTGAACGGCTGGAACATCTCGCGGACGGCAGAGACGATCCAGATGCAGCGGAGCAACCTGTACAAGAAGATCGAAAAGTATGGGTTGAAGTAGGGGGATTCTTCGTGAGAGGGGAACCTGGGGAGGGAGTGAGCCCGTCGAAGGGGAGCCTGAAGTTGAAGGAGAGCCTGAGTCGGCGGCAAAGATTCTTTAGATTCTCGGAATCCCGAGTTGACCCTCCGCCGTGGGGTTGATAGTCTTTGCAACGAGCCAAAACGCCTAGACCTGACTTACCTCCCAAAAACCCGTGTCCCTCGACTTCGATAAGCATCCTGATCATCTTCTGGGACTGCATCCCAAAACGAACTCGACCAATCACAGCTCAGATTTGAATCGTCGCTCTTCGGAGTGGCGTTGTCGCTTTGGGCTCCCTGTGTCGTGAGGACTGTTTCCCGAGCCATTCTGAGTGACTTGTTGCGTGGGGCAACGGGGCGCGCGGAAGGGTTTGAGTCCCACACACGTCAAGGGCCCTTTTCCCGTGTTTCCCATGTTGTTTCCGTTTCGGAGGTCTCTCTCGTGAGAAAGTTCATCCTTTTTGGGCTCGCCCTCGTGGCAGTCGCTTTTGTCGCCGCTCCTACGTTTGCTCAGACGAACCAGCAGGAGTGGCACAACGGTGTCGATTACTTCTTCGGTAACACCGTCGTTCCGCCAAGCAACGTGACGACGTTCACCCGCGCGTTCGGTTCCGGGACCAGCATCGGCAACCAGTCCGGTGGCGTTGAGACCGTCTCGCACCCGATCGGTGTCCAGCAGGGTGGTTTCCAGGCTTGGAACGGCCAGGCCGGCTCGACCCCGTCCATCCTGCAGCCCCTCGGCTTCAGCCTGATGGAGTTCCGCAATGGTCCTCTTAATACGTTCTCGCAGGCCGACGGCTCCGTCGCCGCCCTCTCCAGCTGGGCCACCAGCCTTCCCTGCAACGCTCCTTGGTTCTGGATTGTGACGTTCACGTGGGGCACGAACTTCACGCAGACGTCCTCGGCCGCTGGCGCCAAGGAGAACTTCACGTTCTCGATGCGCGGTGAGACCAACCAGAGCGTGGGCAACCAGAACTACTGGACCGGCTCCGGTAACGAGCGCAATCTCAACACCGGTGGTGTCTCCTTCCTCGAAGACACCAGCATCAACCTCGCCTTCCAGCTGGTCGGTGCCCAGGAGTGGAGCCACAACCTGTTCCAGGTCGATGCTTCCAGCCAGGCCAACCGTGACCCGTCCTCCGGATCGACCTTCTCGGTGTTCGGCTTCGACACGGCCTCGGTCGGTACCGGTGGTACCCTCTTCCGTTCGAACACGACGACGATCAACCCGGGTCTCCCGGCTGATGGTTTCGCGATTGCTCACGAAGCCAACCACCAGCTGACCGGTATCTCCAACACGGTCATCAGCCTCATCACGGCCCAGAACCTGGGTGGTGGTCTCGCTGCTGATGCGACCGGTACCTTCACGCTGCCGGCCGGTGACGGTCGTGTCACGAACCTGATTGCTGACCCGCTCCTCACCAACCTCGGCCTCAGCCTCTCGATCGTCTTCACGACCGGTGGCTCCTTGGCTGGCTTCACGGGCGATGTCGGTCTCTCCGGCTCCGCGCAGACCCTTCCGCTCGACTTGGCCGCCGCCAACGTGCCTGCGGGTCTGCAGCCGCTCGGCGTCTGCACCCAGGCCGTCGGCATTCAGCTCCCGAGCTTCAGCTTCCTCACCAGTGGTGATGATTTCCGCGTCGACTGAGAACCCTCTAGTGTTCTCGGTTGATCGGACTGTTTCGGTCTGAATTCAACGAGCTCCCCTCTCTCCCCCCACAGGAGAGGGGAGTTTTTTTTGGTTGGGCCAGCATTCGTCCGCGAACCAACCAGGCCGAAGGTCCAGAACACTCCCCGGTGTCGATCGAGGAACGTGCACCGAGCCTCTCGAATGCTCGATCGTTGATTTGCGCTCTCGCCATGCCTTAGGCTCGTTCGCTCGCGAAGGATCGGCCCGAGCGGACTCGAGCTCACGGCACACCGAGAGATATTTCCCATCATGGCTCAACAGCCGAGACGCCCCGATGTCCCGCCCCGGCGACAGCGCTCCGGCGCCTCGCGAAGTCACGACCGCACTTCGCTGACCCGCCTGACCTCGGCTTCATGAGAGCCACGAACGCACCCCGGCCCTCTCGACTCGGATCACTGCTGGTGGCGCTCCTCGCTCTCACGGCGACAGCGCTCCTGATCTGGGGAACGGTTGGGAACCCGACCTCGACGGGCGACACCGATCTCTCCACCTCGACGGAGCGGGACGTCTTAACGCTCCTGGACGAGATCGAGCTTTGGCAGCAGCGGCTCGAAGAAGCACTTCGGTCCTTGGAACAGGTCGCCGACGCCGCGACTCTCGAGCCGATCCTCGCCGCGACTCTCGACCGAGCCACCGAAGGTTGGCCGGCGGGTGCGTCGATCGAGCAGTGGCGGGACGGCTTTCCCATCGCCTGGACGGGACGCCCTGCCGAGACGCCTTCCCGACTCCGCATCGGACTGGCGCGGGTCGGTTCGGTTTGGGCCCTGAACCGTCACCGCGTCGCCACGAACGGTGACGTGCTCTGGGCAACCGTACCGATTCGCTCGCTCTGGTTCGACCTCCATCCGCTCGCTCTCACCCAAGCCGCGCTCGATTCCACCCAGCTCACGGCGATCGATCGTTGGTGGATCGCCGAAGCGACCGACCCCACTCCGGGCACGGTCTCCCGAAAGATCCGCGGCCTTGCAGCCGACCGGTATCTCGTATTCGACCTACCCGCCCCCGAGCGGCTCGAAAGCCGGCGACACGAAGTCGAGGTCTCATGGCGCCACCGTCGTTGGGCTATCGGCGCCTTGCTCTTGTGCCTGGCGACTCTGCTGGTGAGCGCAAGAGCTTCCGTTCGCCCAGCTGCTCGATGGGCCGTGGCCGTCGCGGCGACCTTCGCACTGCGGGTCGCCTGGGCGCATCTGGGAGCCGAGAGTCTGCCGTGGCCGGCCGCGGCCCTCGATGAAGGCCTGTTTCACTCGGACCGACTCGTGAGATTCTTCGGCCCGGCCTGGGAGTCACTTCGCTCAGCGCTTGCCTTCGATCGTTGGCTCGCCCGTCCAGCGGAGATTTGGCTCACGTGCCTCACCGTGGGTGCGGTTGGCCTGATCACACTGCGCTGGGGGCATGAGACCCGAATCATCGGAACCCGCTTCGCTCGCCTCTTCCCCGGTGTCGGATTCCTGCTCGGAGCCCTGGCGACAGGGTGCCTGAGGCTGGCGACGACGACCGTGGTGCTCGACAGCCAGCTCGACCTCCTTCGGCCGGTGGCGGATCCGACCCTGGGACCTCGGGTCCTCCTCTTGACGGGTCTCTTCTTCGTCGGTATCGGCTTGGCGGCGACGCTGGCTACCGTGCTGGTCTTGGCCACCCGCGCCCGCTCTCTCTCTTCCCGCCGGGCCGGGCAACTTCGAGCTGGGTTGCTCTTCGGGCTCGTCGTGGGCGCCGTCTGGGGCGGATCCTGGACCCAGGTCGTCTCGGCTCTGGGACTGGGTGGCTGGGCGTTCACGCTGGCGACCCCGATCTTCCGTCGAGGCGGGCTCGTGCTGCCAGCGGCTGCGATCCTCGGTACGCTCGCGATCACTCCGGGGCTGGAGGCGAGCCTCGAGCGCTCCCAGCGCCAACGGGTCGCGGACATCGCGGCAATGCGCCCGGATCCGGAGATCGCCTTCCGCGACGCTCTCGAGAGCTTGGTGACCGAGGGGACGACGGCCCCCAAGGTCCAGCAAGTCGTCGAGCGTGGGGGCACCGACGATCAGGTGGCGTTCGCGATCTGGGCCACGAGCCCGTTCGGTCGCGAGGGCTGGCCGGCCTTGGTGCGTTGGTCGGGTCCCGGGGGCGTGGTGGGTGACTTCGAGATCGGGCTGCCGCAGACCAACGAGCGTCCCGACCACGGTCCGGTCGACCTTCCCTGGCCCCTGCCGGGTGAGAATGCCCAGGTGGAGCCTCGTCAGTGGGTGGATAGCCAGGGCCGAAGCTGGTGGGTGGCCCGCTACTCGGGGAACGATCAACAGATCGAGGTGCACGCGCCCTTCTCCCGCGAGCCGACGCCTTTCGGCTCGCGGGGTCTCGATCGGCTCGACGAAGAGGCGATTCGAGTCACGGTCTTGGGCGGCCGGGATCCGACACGCTACGAGACTCCGCCTGCGACGCTCGTCCCTCCCGACGGCTTGTCCGAGCTTCCGGTCGACGGTCCTGGTCTCTGGGCGGATCAACCGATCGGCGGTCGGGACACCCGATGCTACTTCGCGCGGCGGAGTCGACCCGATCGTCAGATCGCCGTCACGGTGCGGTCGCCGGACATCTTGTCGCGAGCGCGGGATGCAGCCAGCCTTCTGGCACTCTTCTCGTCTCTCGTCGCCTTGCCAGGACTCGGGCTCGCCTTGATCCGGCGCCGACACGGGCGAACACTCGAGTCGCGCATCTTGATCTCCACCGTGTTCGTCTCATTGCTCCCGATCGGTGGGATTGCTTGGCTCGAGAGTGGATACTCGCGGGAGGATCTCCGACGCCAGCTCGAGATCGAAGCCGATCAGCTCTTCGCCCAGCTCGATCGCGCGGTCGAGATCGTCCCGATCGGGGTCGACGACGTGAGCACGGACTGGTGCCTGGGGTTGGCCCAGCTTCTCGGCACCCCGGTGTCGGTGTATCGCCAAGGCCGCCTGATCGCGAGCTCGGTGCCGGCGCTCGATGCCCTCGAGCTCGTGCCTCAGCGTCTGCCAGGGCGCACCTACGAGCTGATGGAGCACAATGGGCTGGCGGAGCATCTGTCGCTGGTACCGTTCGGGAGCGAACAGGTTTGGACGACCTTTCGTCGTACCGAGAACCTGACCGGCGAGCCGGGCGACGTGATCGGTCTCACGCTCGGCGAGACCCGGGCTTCGTTCGGGCGAGAGCAGCAACGTCAGCTCGCCTTTTCACTGATGGGTCTCTTCGTCGCCATTCTCGCGATCTGGATCGTGGCCGTCTTGCTGGCGCGGCGCTTGTCCGCTCCTCTCCGCCGCTTGCAGTGGGGTACCGAGCTGGTGGCGACCGGGGATCTGTCACTCCGGCTAGACGAGCGTCACGAGGGACAGGAGATCAGTGACTTGGTTCGGGCCTTCAACACGATGACGGCCGAGCTGGAACGGAGTCGGGAGCGGCAGCTCCGAGCCCAACGCGAGGCGGCGTGGCGAGAGATGGCGCGCCAGATCGCTCATGACATCAAAAACTCTTTGACTCCCATGAAGCTCTCTGTCCAGCACCTACAGCGAGTGCTGAACGACCAGCGCCTCCCACTGGATCCGACCGTGCAGCGCGCCGGGCGCCACCTCCTGGCGGAGATCGACGCCCTCGCCCACATCGCGGACTCGTTTGGAGACATCGCACGCGCCGCACGCCCGAGCCGGCTACCACGAGAGACGGTGGATCTTCAGGCACTCATCGACGACGTGGTGGCCTTGTTCGCCCCCACCTGCGCCCGGGACGCGATCACACTCGAGTCAGAGGTCGATCCCCACCTCCCGCCGATCGATTCCGAGTCGGCCGGAATCCGTCGCGTCCTCAACAACCTGCTCACGAATGCCGTACAAGCCTTCGAGGCCCACGATGGGGAGCAGCGAATCCGCGTCACTGCCCGCGTGATCGAGCAGGCGATCGAGCTGAGGATCGAGGACTCGGGCCCCGGAATCTCCCCCGAGGTGCTCCCGTACCTGTTCGAGCCGCGTTTCTCCACCAAGACCTCTGGAAGCGGTCTCGGCTTGGCGATCTGCCGCTCGATTCTCGCCGACCTCGGGGGAAGCATCGAGGCGATCAGCGGTCCGAGCGGAGGCGCGACCTTCGTGATCCGTCTGCCGCTCGAGATCGAAGAAGGTCGGACGTCCTGAGCCCGCTCGGACGCCCAGAGCGTCGGCCACAGCCACCTGCCGGCTCAGAGCCCTTCGAGCACCGACCGAGAGGGCGGGTCCGGCGCTCGCCTTCGCCGAGGCGAGCGCCGGTTCGAATCAGGGAACGCGCAGCGTAAGGCCCGTGCGCAGGTCGGCCGGGTCTCTCAGCACTCGGCGGTTCATCTCGAACAGCTGATCGACGGACACACCAAAGCGCTTGGCGAGGGAGTAGAAAGTGTCCCCTCGACGAACGGTGTAGGTGCCGCCAGAGGTGGGCGCCGGATCGGCGATCCGTCGGCTCAACGGGCCCTGCCCATCCGGGTTCGCCTGTGCGATGGCACCCGACGACAGCAGATGCTTCTTGGGGACCAGGATGCGGCGACCGACCTGCAAGCCGTCGACCGGCACGTCCTCGTTCGCCTTCTTGAGCTCGGGCCAGTGCTTGGCCGAGCCGTACAGCTTCTGCGCGATCTTCGAGTACGAGTCACCCGGCTGGATCGTGTAGTAGTCGTAGGAGCCGTCTCGGCTCGGCTCCGTCAGGCGGCGTTTCTCAACGGGAGGAGTCGGCTGCGTCTCGACCGGCGGCGCCGTCTCGATCGGGGGCTCGGTTCGGGTTACCGGAACCGAGGTCCCGATCTCACCCTTGCCGAGTGGGGGCTCCGTCGAGGTGTCGACCTCCTCGGGTCCGCCCGCGAAAGCTTCTCCTCGGAAGATGTCGTAGAACCTGTCTCCGACGTCCTCACTTCGAGCCTCGCCAACCTGGCTTCCATCGGCAGCCGCTCGCTGCTCGCCTTCAGACTCCTCGTCATCGAGGCTCGGCATCTGCACGATCGCGAAACCGAGCAGCCCGACGACCACGATCAGGATCCAAAGGACCATGATCTTTTCGCTCTTGGCCATGTCCCCCCCCATCCTCTCGGAACCCGGAACGCGGGGACGTCCCGGCAGCGACTCCCCTCCGCTCGTCTTTCGACGAAAGAATCGCTCATTTCAACCGCCCAACCACCGGACGGGTCGAAGACGCAACCGCTTGCATCGGGCGAGTCCGGGTGACCGAATCCCACCGACGACCTCCGGTCCTGCGAATATGCCCCTCGGGCGAGGGGACGTCAAGAATGAAAGAACCCTCATTTCATGAAGTCCGCGCCCCTTCGCGGGCGGCCGCCGCGCCCCTCCGAGAGCGCGCTCTCGCCGCGCGGCTCCGACCTCGACGCCGAAACCAACCGAACGGCCAGAGCCGCCGCCAGATCGCACGCCGCGCCAAGTCCTCCGCCTCGACTTTCGTCAAGCCGATCTGCTGATAGCGCGCCTTGTTCTTGAGCAGCCCCCAACGATCGATGCGCCGGAGCCAGTTTCGGCCTCGCCCCAGCCGAAGTGCCGCCCCGAAGTCGACCAGCCACGGTGAACCCTCGCGATCGCGGAGGATGTTGCGTCGATTCGCCAAGTCTCCGTGAGCCCAGCCCGCCGCGTGCACCTCCTTCACGATGCGCTCGAGGTCGTCGAAGAACTGCTCGGCGAGCTCGTGGGTTCCCGGGTCTCCGAGGCGATCGCCATCCACGTACTGCATGACGAGCCCGTCCTGGTCCAGCAAGCCGAGAAACCGAGGCACCCCCGCGACCGCCGCGAGAGAGTCGAGCACGCGAGCTTCGTGCCGGATGGCCCAACGGCCCATCGAGCCTCGAATCCAAGCCGGGTTGCTTCGGAAGTCCTTCAGCACGAGGCGCTCGCTCGGCAAGATGCAGACGGTCACGCGAGGCTTGAACCAAGATCCCGCCGCCAGACAGCGGGTCTGCCCGGCCCGCATGGCGTCTCGAATGCTCGCGGCCTTTGCCGACGGCAAGCTCACAGCCGGAGTGCCAAGTAGGCAAAGACCGCGAGAATCGCAGCAGCCGTCCAGTGCTCACTGTTGCGGACCACTCGACGCCAAAGCCAACGGCGTCCCTCTCGAGGCACGGCGGGTCGCCAGCTCGGAATCAACGCCGGCACGGCGGCGTCATAGCGTTCGTACTCGCTCCCGAAGCGGCGTCGGAGACGAGCGCTCTCGATCCGAAGCTTGCGCGGAAAGTAGATCAGGAAGAAGGCGAGCAAGCCGACCAGGTACCCGCCTCCCATCACCCAGACCGTGGGAGGCTCGGGTCGCGCGGCGGCCAGGACGATGCCGCAGAAGAGGATCAGGCTTCCGAGGTAGAGAGGGTTCTTCACATGGGCATAGGGACCGGTCGTGGTGAGCGATCGATTCTTCTCGAGGTGACCTGCCGCCCACAGCCGGAGAAGCTCTCCGAGCAGCGCCAGACCGGCGCCCACTCCGAAGGTCGGGACCGTGGGATCGGCGAGGACCAAGATCGCCAGGCCGGCTCCGTACAAGACGAGGCGCCGCCCGTTGGGACGCTTCGACGATGCCATCCATTCGCCTCCGGACTCCCTCTTCACCCCGGCGATCACGATACCGCGCGGACACCCCGGCTCCAAGTCGGCGCGTATCACGCGACATCGGCCTGCCGTTGAGGACCCGGCGCCGATCGGATACCCTCCGGCTCCCTTTTGCCGACGATCGGAGGACGACGAACGATGCACGAGCTGCGGCTGGCCATGTGGTCCGGGCCCCGGAACATCTCGACCGCGCTGATGCGAGCCTGGGAGAACCGCTCCGACACGGCCGTTTGCGATGAGCCGCTCTACGCCCACTACCTGTCGGTGACCGAGCTGGAGCACCCGGGCCGCGACGAGATTGTCGCGACGTGTGAGACGGATTGGCGGCGAGTGACGAGCGAGCTGACCGGGCCCATCCCGGGCGGCAAGCGCGTCTATTACCAGAAGCACATGGCGCATCATCTCCTCCCCCACATCGAGCGCGATTGGCTGGACGACCTGACGCACGCCTTCTTGATTCGCGATCCTCGCGAGATGCTGACCTCGTTGATCAAGATCACGCCGGACGCCAGCCTCGACGACACGGGCCTGCCGCAGCAGATCGAGCTGATGCACTGGGTGCGCGAGAAGACGGGGCGAGTGCCGGCGATCCTCGACTCCAAGGACGTCTTGGACCATCCGCGCAGCTTGCTCGCGCAGCTCTGCGATCACGTCGGCGTGCCGTTCGAAGACGCGATGCTCACCTGGCCGGCCGGACCGCGCGCGACCGATGGCATCTGGGCGAAGCATTGGTACGCGGCCGTCGAAAGGACGACGGACTTCCAGCCCTATCGAGCCAAGCCCGACCCAGTCCCGGACGACCTCGAGCTGGTCCTGGAAGCCTGCCAGCTTCTCTATGAAGAGCTGTACGCTCTTCGCATTCGGCCCCAGTAGCCCCGAGGAGAGCGAGACGATGCTTCAGAAGTTCAACGAGAAGAACAAGGACCTGATCGTCAACATCGACGGTCGACTCGTGCACCGCGACCAGGCCGGCGTCAGTCCGTTCGACTCGGTCGTCCAAGGCGGCGACGCGGTGTGGGAAGGGCTCCGGCTCTACGAGGGCTGCATCTTCAAGCTGCGCGAGCATCTCGATCGCCTGCGCCACTCGGCCTTGGCGCTGGCGTTCACCCAGATCCCGAGCCACGACGAGATCATCGAGCAGATTCGACGCACGCTCGAAGCCAACTCGATGCGCACCGACGTTCACTTGCGCCTTACCTTGACGCGCGGCGTGAAGGTCACCTCAGGCATGGACCCTCGCCTCAACCAGGCCGGCCCCACACTCATCGTCCTCGCCGAGCACAAGCCCCCCGTCTACGACAAGAGCGGGCTGACGCTCATCACCAGCTCGGTGCGGCGGTTTCCGCCCGACTGCCTCGACCCGAAGATCCACCACAACAACCTGCTGCAATCGATCCTGGCCAAGATCGAAGCGAATGCGGCGGGAGCGGATGATGCTTTGATGCTCGATCAGCGCGGCTTCGTCGCCGAGACCAACGCGACGCACGTGTTCATCGTGCAGCAGGGCCAGCTCCAGACGAGCCGCGCCATCGCCTGCCCCGAAGGCATCACGCGCGACACCGTCTTGAAGCTGTGCCGCGAGCAGGACATCCCGCACGAGGTGCTCGACTTCTCGCTGACCGACGTCTACCGCGCCGACGAGATGTTCTGCACCGGCACGATGGGCGAGCTCGCCAGTGTCGTGAAGGTGGACGGCCGGCCGATCGGGAATGGGCAGCCCGGTCCGGTGACGCGCCGGCTCAGCGAGCTGTACGGCGAGCTCACGCGCACGACCGGCGACCGCGTCGTCGACTGACGCCCGGTCTCGGCGCGGGGACGTCGTGTGCCTGCGGCCAGGTCGTGGTTCGGCGCAGTCCGAACGATCGTCAGCGCTGAGAGCTCTTGCTGTCGGGCGCTTCGAACAGAGGGCCCAGCTCGAGCGTGCGGCGGGGCTGCTCGGTCGACGGGCACTCGCCGATGGCAAGGTGGAGCGTGAGCGTCTTGGGCTCGAAGATCATCGACTGCAGGGTCATGCTGCCCGCGTTGGCCGCGTGCAGGCGCTCCCAAACCTCGTCGGTGCCGAGGGTCTCGATCCGGCGGGCTCGCTCGAGGGCGTCGTAGCGTCTTCCGCCGCGACGGAAGGGCGTGCCGAGCTCGGAGGTGCGGAAGTGATTCGTGCAGGACAGGATCCCGTCGACGGGATCGCGTCGCACCACCTGCTTGGGCGTGATCTCGAACACGGCGCCGCCATTCTTGTCGGCGATCGCCAGGTTCACGTAGGTCGTGCGCTTCATCTCGCGCAGCGCCGACAAGGCCTCGTCGATGGTCGTGCACTCTTCGAGCAGGCGGCGGAAGCAGAGGGCGTAGGGTGTGCCCGAGCGCTCGAACTTGGGTGAGCCGTCCTTGGACGAGTAGACCTCGAGGACGGCGACAGCCAGACCGGCGTCGTTCATGCCGGAGAGGACACCGATGAGCCCGGGGAATCCGACCGAGGCGAAGGTGTGCTTGCCGGGCTGGCGAACCACCGAGACCAACGAGTAGCGCTGCAGGTAGCCCAGCGTGACGAAGTCGAGATTGCGGCCCAGCATCGGGCTTCCGGTCTCGGAGCGCTCGTCGTCGATGAAGATCGTCGAGCAGGCGACCATCTTCTTGATGTCGAACATCGTGTTCGCGGCCACGAAGAGATCGCGATCCAGGCCGGAGGCCTTCGCGCACGCGTTCATCTCGCGGAGGTGATGCTCGGGGAACATCGGCAGCATGCCTTCGGCCCACTGCATCATCATCGGCCACGCGAAGGCCGAAGCGACGCGGGAGCCGAACTGCTCGAGGAAGTCCTTGGGATAGGCGAAGAGCTCCTGGGCGCTGCGGGCGCCCAGCGTGCCGATCTGCTTTCCGATCTGCTCGGGCGTGCCCTCGAGCAGCATGACCGGGACGCCTTCGACGATTCGCAGCTCACCACCCGCGGCTTCGCTCGGCAGGTAGACGGGTCGTCCCGAGATCGCGGCCGTAGAGGTCGCCGGTTGCGCGAGCGCAGCGGGTCCGAGCCCGAGGGACAAGAAAAGGAGGCTCGCGGTCAGGGTCCCGGTCAGCGGCGACAATCTCATCCTGGGTCTCCTCGTCGGTCCAGTGGGCATTCTCGGGCCACGGTCTCTCATCGGCAATCGGGGCCATTCTAGTGGATTCCGAGACCGAGCCGCAATTCGCAAGGCGTGGCCGAGGCTCTGGCGACGGATGAGGTCCACCCTCGACAGCACGTCGCGTCCCGTCGACGCGGATCGAGCTCGCCGAGTGCCTCGCGAGCGGACGAGCGCTTGAACGACCTCGCCACGCTCGACATCCCCAACCGATTCCTCTCCACTCTCACCACGACCTCTTCCAGCGACCGACTCACGACCATTCTGGCCTCGCCCTTGCGATCTCGGCTCCCCGCGTCGCCTTCTCCCCTGCGATTCGTCGGAGCCCTCCATGACCTACGATTACCTCATCGTCGGTGCCGGTCTGTTCGGAGCGACCTTCGCTCAGCAGGCCCGCGAAGCCGGTCGCCGCGTCCTCGTGATCGACAAGCGTCCGGTCATCGGCGGCAACATCCGCACCGAGAAGGTCGAGGGCATCGACGTCCATCTCCACGGCCCCCACATCTTCCACACCAAGAGCCCGCGCGTGTGGGAGTTCGTGAATCGCTTCGCGACCTTCAATCACTTCGTCAACCGACCCAAGGTCTGCTACCGCGGCCAGCTCTTCTCGTTCCCGATCAACCTGTTCACCCTCTACCAGATGTGGGGCACCAAGACGCCGGCCGAGGCCGAGGCGCGCCTGCAGCGCGAGCGCGTGCCGTGCGAGACCCCCCGCAACCTCGAGGACTGGATCCTCTCGCAGGTCGGTCGCGAGATCTACGAGACCTTCATCCAAGGCTACACGACCAAGCAGTGGAAGATGGATCCCAAGGAGCTGCCCTCCTCGATCATCCGCCGCCTGCCGATCCGGCTGACCTTCGATGACAACTACTTCGCCGATCCGTACCAGGGCATTCCGGTGGACGGCTACACCGCCCTGACCGAACGCCTCTTGGAAGGCATCGAGGTCCGCACGGGCGTCGACTACCTCGCCGACCGCGCCGAGCTCGACAAGCTGGCTCCCCGCATCGTCTACACCGGTCGCATCGACGAGTTCTTCGACCTTCGATTCGGCGAGCTGCCGTATCGCACGCTCTCGTTCCGGCAGGACGTCTACGAGCAGAGCGATCACCAGGGCAACGCGATCATCAACTACACGGAGGCCGACATCCCGCACACTCGCCGCGTCGAGCACAAGCACTTCGCGATGATGGGCGAGACGAAGTGCACGGTCGTCACGACGGAGACGCCCGGAACCTGGCACAAGAACGCGACGCCCTACTACCCGATCAACACCGCCGAGAACGATCAGCGGTACAAGCAGTACCGCGAGGTCGTCGATCACGAACGCTTCTTGATCGGTGGTCGTCTCGGCGAGTACCGCTATTACGACATGGACCAGACGATCGCGTCTGCTCTCGCCGCCTGGAAGCGCGAGGTCGAGAAGCCGGCGATCGCGGCGAAGCCTAGTCGCCCGCGCGTGTGACAAGCCACCGGGGCCACCCACAGTGAAACCAGAGCCGTGCAAGGCACGCAAGAATCAGAGCCGCACACGATGACGCGACACGGGGTCGATGGAACCGGCTCTCAACGCAAGCGCGCTCGCCGACCCCAGAACCGGCAATTGCCGAGTCAGCGGGAGCTTTCCGCTTCCCGTGTGACTTCCAAGCAGTCGCCGCCTACGATGCGCTCCACCCTTCACCCTGGAGCAATCATCGATGCGACTCCTTGCTTCCCTCACGATCCCGCTCTGGTCGTTCTTCTTCGTGCTGACGGTCCCGTGGGCCCATGCTGACGACCTCGTCCTGACCGGTACCGAGCCGATCGTGAAGGAAATCGCGCCTGACACCCGAGTCGCTTCGATCGTCTTCGACGCGAATCTCCAAGCGGCCACGACTCTCCGCGGCGGTCCGATCGTCTTGCTCGACGACGCTGTGATTCGATATCAGAAGAACGCCGCCGTCGCGAACCAGACGATCGAGTGCGCGCTCGAGCTGCGCGGCGCCGCGACGCTGACCAACGACAACGCCTGGACGCACGAGGCGCACATGATTCGACTGCTCGGTCCGATCCACGGCTCGGGCACGTTGACGATTCGCGGCCAGGGAGACGGCGGCATCGAGATCCGCAGCGACAATCGCTCGTCTTTCACCGGAGCGATTCAGATCCTCGGGGGCCGGCTCATCGTGCGGAGCGCGGGCTCACTGGGGAATGCCGAGCGCACCACGACGCTCCGAGGGGGCGACTGCTTCCTCGGAGGTGGCGTGACCCTCGAGGAACCGTTCACGATCGCCGGCGACGCCAGCATCTCGACCGGCGGTGCGAGCACGCTTCGGGGTGACGTCACGCTCAGGACGGGAGCCACGCTCACCTTCGACACGGGCGGGGGCAACGTGACGCGAATGCTCGGCCGTTTGAGCGGCGAGGGGGACGTCCTCTGGATCGGAGGAGGAAGCACGCCGCAGACGCAGAGTGCGGCATCGCTCCTGGGTGGCACACAGCCCACCACGCTGTCCGGCCAGTTCACGCTGAAGCGCGGCACGATCGCGCTCGCCAAGCCCGACGGTGTCGACGCGATCGCGGGAACGCTCGTGATCGGTGGAGGGAGCAACCAGGCCACCGTTCGCCTCGATGCCTCGCATCAGATCGCCGATGACGCCGCCCTCCGACTCGTCGGCCCTCATCCCGCCCGGCTTGGGACCCAGGGGCATGACGAGACGGTCGGCCCGCTATCGATCGCGACCGCAGCAACGATCGACCTAGGGGGCGATGGCGAGCTGGTCTTTGCCGACAGCTCGGAGCACGCCTGGGCCGAGGCATCACTGATCATCGAAGGAGGAAGCGGAAGGCCGGGGAGTGGCGCCTCCCTCCGGTTCGAGGGTACTCCCGGCTTGACCGAAGATCAGGTGGCGCGCATCGGCTTTCGCGACCCGACCGGCCTCGAACCCGGACTCTATCGAGCGAAGCGGCTTCCGAGCGGCGAGCTGACCCCGACCGCGCTCGTCGTCGAGCAGGCGACGAACCCGTTCTCGATCAGCGACGGAGCGCGCGCCGCACGAGCACGTCTCTACGAGGTCGCGGGCCGCTCTCGCCTCACGAGTCCGGAGACAGCTCTGCGTGAAGGCGACGTCCTCACGTTCTTCGGCGACTCGATCACCTGGCAGCATCGCTACCTCGGCAAGATCGAAGCGGCCCTCGCCGACGGCACCGGAACGAAAGCGCGCACGATTCGCCTTGTCAATCGGGGCATCAACGGCGGCGGCGTGCGCGATCTGCGCAACGGGTCGACCGGGAACGCTCGCGCCGGAGGGATCGGTGGAGCAGCCGGCAACTCGCCGCAAGCTGCCTTCGCCGACATCCTCCGAGAAGATCGCCCGCGAGTCGTGGTCGTATACATCGGCATCAACGATATCACCTGGCGAGGCACGACGCCCGAGCAGTTCGAGGAGGTGCTCCGAGAGCTCGTCCGACAGATCCGCTCGGCCGATGCCTTACCCGTGCTCGCGACTCCGGCGCTCGCCCAAGAGCGCCCGGACGGTTCGAACCAACACGACGCGAAGATCGACGCCTACTCCGACCTCACGCGCGCCGTCGCCTCCGACATGCAGGCCGCGCTCGTCGACCTGCGCGCCGCTTGCATCGCCTATCTGCAGAACCACAACGCAGCACTGCAGCTCGACGGCTCGCTGATCTTCGAAGAGCGCGGATTCTTGACCTACGATGGCATCCATCCCAACGATCGCGGCAACGAGCTTCTGGCGGACCTGATCGCCGACGGCATCGCGCGCGCGCTCGAGAAGAGCCGCTGAGGCTCCCATACCCGGGGCACCCCAATCGACTCGACCGGCGAAGTCGATCGCCGGTTGTGAATGGCGGCCCGCGTACTCACGGGACGCTGCTCATCGAACCCCAGCTCCAATCCACGCAACGCCTCCACGGACGATCCGGGCGATTGCCGTGTGCGGCTCTCTGTTGGATCCCGATTGATCACCGAGCGCGGCACCGTTTCTTCACGAGCTGATCGTCGCCCGTGATTCCCTCACGATGCAGGGGCCCAATCCGCTACGATCGAGCGCCCGATTCTTCACTCGGAGCTCACGGGAACTGCACCATGCTCACCGCCCTCTTGCTGCTTGCCGCCCTGGCTCAGGACGTCCCGTCGCTTCGCCATGCCGAGAAGCACACGTTCACGCTCGGTGCGGACGATCCCTTACTCGCAGACGTCGGACCTTCGAAGACCTTCCGCTACGAGATCCAGTCCGACGATGCGGTGCTGTTCATCTGGGCGCGTTCGGATGAGCTGGATCTCGTGCTTCGAGCCGAGTTCGAGTCCGGAGCGCCCGGAGCGTCGGCTTCAGCCAGCAAGAAGAAAGACAGCGCCGCTGCTTTGATCTCGGGGAAGAAGCGCCCCACCGTCTTCGAGAACGACGACTCCGGAGGCCTCACGACACCCTGCCTGCGCATCGATCACCGAGGCGGCGGCACGCTGACGGTTCACGTCGCCGCCAAGGCGCCACTCACCGAATCACTCATCACCGTTCACTGCTTCGAGGCTCAGGAGACCGCGGCCACCCGCGCGGCGGCCGCCACCGTCGACCCGGCCCTCGCCGAAGCGAAGCGCCTCTGGGCGGCCGGCAAGCACGCAGCAGCTCGCGAAGTCCTCACTTCCTGCGTCCAATCGCTCCTCGCCACCCAGGGCGCCGAGCGAAGCGCAGCGATCGACCGAGAGCTGTTCGGCCTGGGAGCCCAGCTCTGGAGCAACTTCTCCGGCATCCAGGCGGCGCACGTTGGGTGGAAACACGCCCATCGCTTCCGCACCCAAACCCTGCCCGAAGACCACCCCGACCTCCAAGTCGCCCGCGGGAAACTCGCCCTCACGCTCTACGCCCTCGGCGATCTCCACGCCGCACGCGCGCTCTTTGAGAAGGTCCTCGAGATCAGCACCAAAACCCTGCCCGAAGAACACCCCTTCCTCCAAGTCGCTCGCGGGAACCTCGCCCTCACGCTCAGAGACCTGGGCGATCTCCACGCCGCACGCGCGCTCCAAGAGAAGGTCCTCGAGATCGACACCCAAAACCTGCCCGAAGAACACCCCGCTCTCCAAGTCGCTCGCGGGAACCTCGCCGCCACGCTTTACGCCCTCGGCGATCTCCACGCCGCACGCGCGCTCCAAGAGAAGGTCCTCGAGATCAGCACCAAAATCCTGCCCGAAGAACACCCCGACCTCCAAACCGCCCGAGGAAACCTCGCCATCACGCTCAGAGACCTGGGCGATCTCCACGCCGCACGCGCGCTCCAAGAGAAGGTCCTCGAGATCAGCACCAAAAACCTGCCCGAGGACCACCCCGATCTCCAAAAAGCCCGCGGGAACCTCGGCTTCACGCTTCACGCCCTCGGAGATCTCCACGCCGCACGCGTGCTCCAAGAGGAGGTCCTCGAGATCAGCACCAAAAACCTGCCCGAAGAACACCCCGACCTCCAAACCGCACGAGGAAACCTCGCCATCACGCTTTGCGCCCTCGGCGATCTCTACGCCGCACGCGCGCTCTTTGAGAAGGTCCTCGAGATCAGCACCAAAATCCTGCCCGAAGAACACCCCAATCTCCAAAGGGCCCAAGGGAACCTCGCCGCCACGCTCACAGCCCTTGGCGATCTCCACGCCGCACGCGCGCTCTTTGAGAAGGTCCTCGAGATCAGCACCAAAATCCTGCCCGAAGAACACCCCGATCTCCAAATCGCTCGCGGGAACCTCGCCCTCACGCTCCAAGCCCTCGGCGATCTCCACGCCGCACGCGCGCTCCGAGAGAAGGTCCTCGAGATCAGCACCAAAATCCTGCCCGAAGAACACCCTGACCTCCAAACCGCACGAAACAACCTCGCCGCCACGCTCCGAGACCTCGGCGATCTCCACGCCGCACGCGCGCTCCTTGAGAAGGTCCTCGAGATCAGCACCAAAATCCTGCCCGAAGAACACCCCGACCTCCAAACCGCCCGAAACAACCTCGCCGCCACGCTCCAAGACCTCGGCGATCTCCACGCCGCACGCGCGCTCCAAGAGAAGGTCCTCGAGATCAGCACCCAAAACCTGCCCGAAGAACACCCCGCTCTCCAAGTCGCTCGCGGGAACCTCGCCCTCACGCGGGCTCGATTGAATGAAGGCGAGAGCAGCCAGTTGCTCGCCCGCGAGCTGGCGAGGCAAGCAGTTCTCAATGCTCGATCGTTCCATCTTTTCTCGCCTCGAGAGCTCGAGGCGCTCGTTTACGATCAAGACGACGCGGCCCGAACGGCTCTCTCGATCGCGGGCGGTGCGGGAGTCTTCGAGAGCGACGCTCAGGGCGAGGAGCTGTGCTTCTCGATGACGGAGGCGCTTCGCGGCGCGGTATCTCATGCGCATCGGCTGTCGCGAGCGATCCGCCACCAGGGTCAAGACGACCTCGAGCGGAATCTCGCCGAGGCACACAGAGAGGTCACCCTCCGCGCCGGGGGGAGTGAGGATCGGGACGCGTTCCAAGCCGCCGTTCGCAGACGCGATCGGTTGGAGCGCCAGCTTCGAGCCCACCTCGAGGGGAGCTCCGCCGCCCGGGCGCTCGAGCCGAGCTTCCAATGGCGGGCGATCGCCGCGAGGCTCGAAGCAAACCAGGCCGCCATCGGCTTTTGGCGCTATCGGCGCTGGACCATCGATCCCGAGACATCGCAAGAGAAGTCGACGGACAGCGTCCTGGCCTGGATCCTGCGCCCAGGCGCCGAGCTGCGCCGTATCGAGCTGGGACCGGCGGCGGCGATCGAAACGGCGATCGACGGCTGGCGCACCACGATCGGCGCCCCTGTGCGCCGCGGAGTCACCAAGCCTTCCGAGACGGACGAGGCCATGGGCGAAACGGTGCGCCGGCTCGTGTTCGATCCTTTGCGCGAGGCGATCGGCGAGGCGGCGACGTTGATCATCGCGCCGGCCGATGCTCTCTACCTTCTGCCGTTTGGAGCGTTACCCGACGGCGAAGGAGCGCTCGGTGACCGCTATCGGATCAGCTACCGACTCGGGCTCGCCGAGCTGACGATCGAACACCCCACCGAGCTCGCGCCGCCTAGCCTGCTGGCCCTCGGCGGCGTCGACTACGATCGGAAGGACGAGGCCCTTCCGGTCACTGAAGATCCATTGGCCTCGCGCTCCGTCGGCGCATCGAGATCGACACTGAGGCCGGCGGAAGCCGGCGATCCACCCCGCGGGACCGAGTCGACCTTCACCTGGTCTTTTCCCAAGCTGGTCGAAACGCGCGGCGAAGCCTTGACGGTCGCCGAGTACTTCCTCGACGCCCTCGAGGAGCAAGGCGCTCCCGAGCCGCACGTTCTGACGCGAAAGAAGGCGACCCGCGCCGCCTTCGCTCGCCTAGCCCCCAAGGCGCGTTTCCTCCATCTGGCGACCCACGGCTGGTTCGCGCCCGAATCGGTACCCTCGATGGCCGATGACCACTCCCTCGACCGGGAGATCGCCGTCCGCTCGACGTCGTTGCGTGATCAGGTCCGCGGCCTCGCGCCGTCCCTCCTCTGCGGCCTCGCCTTCGCCGGCGCCAACGGAGAAGCCGACTCGTACGGCCGGGTCCGCGGCGTCATGACGGCCGAGGAGATCGCAGAGCTCGACCTTCGGCGCGTGGAGCTGTGTGTGCTCTCCGCGTGCGAGACGAACGTCGGCCTGCGACGCGGCGGCCAGGGCATCGCATCCTTGCAGGCCGCCTTGCACGCGGCGGGCGTCCGCACCGCGATCACGTCCCTGTGGAAAGTCCCCGACGAAGCGACGCGCGAATTGATGGCCGAGCTCTACCGCCAGCTCTGGATCCTGAAGAAGCCGAAGGCCGAGGCGCTCTGGAACGCCAAGCAGAAGCTCCGCCGCCAGCTCGATGAAGACGGCGCGCCAGTGTACTCGATCCGCGACTGGGCCGGCTGGGTGCTGAGCGGCGATCCGGATTAGCAGATCCGCGCACGATCACGCGGGACCAGGACCGGGGAACGAACGGAAATCCCACCTGCGGCCGTCGACGCCGGAATGGACGAAACCGAGTCAGTGGGCCCCACAGATCGAACGACGGTCGACGGCCCGTTTTCTCCGCGCGTCGTCGCCCATGCCGGGTCCGGCCCGCTTACTCACCGAACGCTCGCCAACGCCTTCGGCCTGGACAAGGGCTCTCGACTCCACCCACCGGACTAACGGTCAGCCGTGCGCGGCTCTGCTTCCGCATGCCGGTCAGCCGTGCGCCTGTTCTCGCGGGGCTTTTCATGATTGAATCGCGGAATGTCGCCCCCACTCTCCCAGCTCCTCGACGTGCACCGCGCGCTCGAAGCTCACTTCGCCGCGCACCAGGCGGCGTTGCTCGATCGAGACCTGAGCACGGCGTCCGATCATCTCGCGAACTTCATCCGACGGCTCGCCTCACACATCAACGACGAAGAAGCGTGGATGCTGCCGGCCTATGAAGCGCTGCCGCACACGACCGAGCGCTACGCGAAGCTCTACCACGGCGAACATCAAAAGCTGCTGAAGATCGCTCACGAGATCGAGGATCGAGTCGCCGCGCTGTCGCGACCGCCTTCGGCAGCCGAGATCATCGCGGTGCTGGATCGCGAGTGCTTCTTCAAGGACCTGCTCTCCCATCACGACGTGCGGGAGCAGAACGACCTCTACGCGGCCCTCGACAAGCACCTCACGGAGGCCGAGCGAGACGTCATTTGGATGGAGTTGTCGACTCCGAAACCGGCTGGCTGAGGGGGCCCGGCGGATCCGGCATCGCCTCCGAGAACCGCTCGCGCGCTTCGATGCGCCGCGAGATCGCCACGAACGTCAGGCCGGACAAGCCCGCCAGACAAGCGCAGCCGGTCCAGAGAGCGTCGCCGCCCCAGTGGGTCAAGATCTGTCCGCCGATGGGGGCACCGAGCGTGACGGCGGCGCCGAAGCACATGCTGAAGACACCCTGGTAGCGCGCTCGTAGCTCGACGGGCGCCAGCGAGGCGACGGTCGCGGCCATGAACGGCGCCTGCATCATCTCCCCGATCGTCCAGACGACGATCGTGAGCGCGATAGCCACCGGCGTGTCGGCCCAGCGCACCAGCCCGAAGCCAGTCGCCAAGAACAGCGACCCGCAGCTGATGACGGCGATGCGACGAAACCGACTCAAGAACGCTCCGTAAGGAAGCTGGCAGACCGCGATCATGAAGCCGTTGATGGCGATGAGCTGGCCATAGACGGCCTTGCCGATTCCGATCGAGCCAAGATAGAGCGGGAGCGTCGACATCCCTTGCATGAACACGAGGCCCCCCATCAGCGCGGCCGAGCAGAAGAGCAGGAACACCCAGTCGCGGCCGATCCGGGCGAAAGCAGCGACGAAGGTGATCGGAGGCACGGCCTCGCCTCCGTCACTCGAGCTCCGCTTCGGCAACGTCTCCCGGATGACGAGCGCGATCCAACCAGCGAACAGCAGGGTCGTGAGCGCGTCGCCGTAGAAGAGCCAGGCGAACGAGACGTGCTCGGCCAGGTAACCTCCGACGAGCGCGCCGAAGGTGAAGCCGAGGTTCGTCGCGACATAGAGGAGCCCGAAGGCGAGGTTGCGCTGATTCGCCGGCACGATGTCGGCGATCATCGCGGCCGCCGCGGGTCGGTACATCTCCATGACGAGCGCGAACGCCCCGATGCCGATCACGATGCCGGTCCGACTTCGAAGCTGGCTGAGGACCAAGAGCGCGATCGCCCCTCCGACCAGCGCCGAGAGCATCACCCGGCGTCGCCCGAACTGATCGGCGAGCTGCCCACCGACGATCGAAGAGATGACCCCGCCGAGCCCGAAGACGCCCATGCAGAGCGTGGCGAAAGTCTTGGTGTAGCCGAGCTCTTCGCTCAGGTAGAGCGTGAGGAAGGCGACGACGAAGGAGCCGGCCCGGTTGACGAAGGTACCGAACGCCAAGAGATAGGCAGCGCGCGGCAGCTCTCGGTAGGCGCTCAGCATCGCCTCGTCATTCCACCGCGGTGGGCGGTGCGTCCTCGTACCGGAACCGGCTCCGATCCGGTGGCACCCAGTCCGGAAGGTCCCCGTCCGGGTTCGCGACGTGGACCCACCAATTGTTGACACCGTGCTCGGTGAAGCCCGGAGCCTTGGGGACGCGCTCGAGGATCCAGCGTTGGTACCCGAACTGGTTCCGTCCCCACTCGTCCTGCGTCATCGGACGAGCCGGTCCGCGCACGTCGGGAAACCGATGCCAGTGATCGGCCGTCGAGAGCACGGCGCGGTCGCTGGTGTAGTCGTAGTCGCGCTCCGCGTTGGGCGGGTAGTGGCAGTTCCCGACCTGAGAGACTCGCCCTGCCGCGTCCTTTTCGAGGCGAGTGAACACGTTCCAGGGATCGGTGCGATTCCACGGGTCCCAGATGCCGTCGCCGTACGCCAGGGCCGCCATGCTCTCCACGCGGTGCGTGTAGCTGTGGATCATGTTGTCGGCGCCGACCTCGTAGTTGAAGCCCATCACGAAGGTCGAACGGCCCAGCTCCTCGGGAATGTCGTAGGGACGGTAGAGCCACGGGTTGTCGGTCGGCCCGTACCGCGCGTAGCGATTCGGTACATACATCGCGAACTCGTCGAAGTGCATCCCGCTCGCGCCCCACAGCCACAGCTCGGTGATGCCTTCTCGCCGGAATCGCTCGATCAGATCCAGATCCTCGAAGACGCCGCGGTACGAGATTCGGGCCGGCTGCCATTGCTGTGCGGCGCGCGCCTCGAGGAACGACTCGTCGGTATAGCGAAACCCGTCCACCTTGCGCGGGTAGTCGTCGATGACCAAGAAGTCGACGATCTCGTAATTGACGTACCCCCAGCTCGCCTCGCGGATCACGTTGGCCAGGATGTGCGAGAAGGCGAGCGGATCGTTGGCCCCCACGTGCTCCGTCAGACGCTTCCCGCCCTCGGACTCCAGCACGGGATCGTAGATCACGACCACGACCTTGGCCTGCTTGCGACCCGTCGCCACCTGCGCGTCGTAGTGGAAGGGTGGCCGCTGCCATTCGACCTCGAGGCGATTCGGGACGACATGGGCACCCGTATCCACGCGCTGCCCTTCCGGCATCACCGTGGGCAAGTCTCGCCAGGTCGGCGCCGGCTTCGGCTCCGTAAGCTGGCATGCGGCCAGGCCGATCACGAGCAGCACTCCCAGTTTTCGAATCACGACTCCTCCGGATCCCCGAGTCGAACGACGACGGCTCGGGACGCGCACGATCGACCCGACTCCGAGCTGGGAGCGTCCCACAAGGCCGCGGCGGGATCAACGGCCGTGGCGACTCCGTCTCGCCTGTGATAGAAGCGACTCCGAAAGGACTCTGCATGCCGTTCGCTCGTCACACTCGCCTCGCCGGACTCGATCTCGAGAACGCTGCGTTGCTCGCGCCGATGGAGGATGTCTCCGACATCCCCTTCCGGCGGATCTGCCGCCGCCTCGGAGCCGACGTCGCGTATACCGAGTTCGTCAACGCCGACGGCCTCATCCGCGACTCCGCCAAGGCGCTACGCAAGCTCGAGCTCACCGGCGACGAGCGCCCGGTCGGCATCCAGATCTACGGCGGCTCGACCGAGGCCATGGTCGAAGCCGCGAAGATCGCGGCCGCCCGGGAGCCCGATCTGATCGACATCAACGCGGGCTGCTGGGTCCCGAAGGTCGCCCAGCACGGCGCCGGCGCCGGCCTTCTTCGCAACCTCGGCGCGATGATCGACGTCGCCACCGGCGTCGCCCAGGCCGTCGACCTCCCCGTCACGCTCAAGACCCGCCTGGGGTGGGATGCGGACTCGATCTGCATCCTGGACGTCGCTCGCCGCCTCGCCGATTGCGGGATCCAGGCGCTCACCATCCATTGCCGAGTCCGAACGCAAGGGCACCAGGGCGAAGCGGACTGGAGCTGGGTCGCGCGGATCAAGGAGGTCACTCCGCTGCCCGTGATCCTCAACGGCGACGTGAACTGCGCCGAAGCCGCTGAGCGCGCCTTCGAGACCACCGGCTGCGACGGCGTCATGATCGCCCGCGGCGCCATCGGCAACCCGTGGATCTTTCGCGAGGTGAAGCACCGCCTCGCGACCGGCGAGCCCTTGCCGCCGCCGACGACCGAGGAGCGGATCGACGTGACACGGGAGCATCTCGAGACGACCGCCGAGCTCCGCGGTGAGCGAGCGGCCATCGCCGACATCCGACGTCACTTGGGCCTGTATCTGAAAGAGCTGCCGCTCGGCAAGGCATTCCGCGGCGAGCTGGCGCACGCGCGCACCGTCGAAGCCATGACGACGACACTCGAGCGACTGCGCGACAAGCTCCTCATCGTTGATCCCGTCGAAGGCCCGACGACCACCTAGTCAGACGGTCTCACGGGGGAATCGGAGGGCGGACTTCAGTCCGCTGGAGACGCCCTCGGCGATCACGACGACTTCGGAACGGCGAAAGACCTCCCACCCGAATGAATTCGGGCCTCCGAGAATTCGGGCCTCCGAGGGGACGGCCTGGCTAGTCTCTGCTGGCCCTGCGGTTTTTTTCGTTCTTCTCAGTATCGCAGGGCCACGACGACCTGTTGCCGCGCCGCGCGAAACGCCGGGAGCGCGCCTCCCACCAAGCCCATGATGGCGGCGAAGGCGATGCCGGCGAGCATCAGGCCGGGCGTCACCTCGAAGGGGAAGGCCATCTCGCTGAAGGTCTGCCAATTCGTGGTGCCGGTCCGGACGCCGTCGATCGGTAGGGCCAACAAACAGCCAGCGGCGCCTCCCACCAGAGCGATGAGCAGGCACTCGAGCAAGAACGAGAAGAAGATGCTGAAGGGGCTGAAGCCAATGGCCAGGAGAGTTCCGATCTCGCGACGGCGATGGGCGACGGCGGCATACATCGTATTCGCGGCGCCGACGATGGCGCCAATGGACATCACGACGGTCACGATCGTGCCGAGAATCGTGATGAACTCGGACAGCGGCCCGGCCTGCTCCTCGTAGTAGACGTCCTCGCGCTTGACCTGGAAGGTCTTGAGCTGGGGATCGTCGGCGAAGCGCGCGCGGAGTGTGTCGAGACCTCCCGCCCCGTCGAGGCGCACGGTGATCGACTGGAACACGCGACGCCGGAACGCGTCGCGCATCACGTCGACGTCGCCCCAGATCTCGGACTCGAAGGCAGAGTCGTTGGCCGAGAAGATTCCGACCACCTTCCAGTCGCGATTCACCTGTCGAATGACACCGCCGAGCTGACAATCCTGAATGCGCTGGCTCAGCGCCTTTCCCACGATGATCTCCGACGAGCCGGGCGTGAAGGCTCGCCCTTCGACGATCTCGAGATCGGGACGCACCGCCAGCGCGTTGGCGGAGACGCCACGGGCCGAGACGTTCGTCGGCTCGCCGTTCCCCAGTTGGGTTTGTTTGATGACGCCCCCCACCGCGCCGCTGGCCAGGGGCGAGCCGTCCGTGGCGACCGCGATGCCGGGCAATGCTCGCACGCGGGCATAGGCCTCGAGATCGATCGCGCTGGAGAGCTCCGAGGTCGCGCCGTCGCGCATGATGATCGCGTTGGCGGGCGAGCCCGAGCTCTCGACCGACTGCCGGAAGCCTTGGGCGAGGGCCAACACGATGACGAAGACGGCCACCACGCAGGCGACACCACCAGCGGTCATCAGCGTCGCCAGGCGCCGCACCAGCAGGTTGCGCAGGTTGTACCGGAAGGGAAGTGCCATGGTCAGATTCTCCCATGGGCCGCGACGACCGACAGCCGCGAGGCCATGATGGCCGGCCCGGTCCCGCTCACGAGCCCCGTCAAGGCGGTAATGCCGAGGGCCAGCAGGATCGACAGCGGCGGCACGGGCGGGATGGTCAACCCACCGGGCATGCTGAAGTCGTTGAGCATCACGATCGCCAGTCCGACGCCCAGCACGCCCCCGATCAGCGCGATCAAGAGGGCCTCGAAGAGCATCAACGACACGATCGTCCGGTTCTGGAAGCCCAGCGTCTTGAGCGTGCCGATCTCGTTGGTGCGCTCGCGCACCGACATCATCATCGTGTTGGCCGCCACGAGCAGAATCGTGAACACCACGGCCGCGCCCACGAAGCGAAGCAGCAACGTCACGTTGCCCCACATCGAGAAGAAGCCCATGCGGAAGGCTCGCTCGGTCTCGGTCTTCGTCTGGTAGGCGTCGTTCTCGAAGGTGGCGTCGACCGCCTCGGCGACCTGGGCCGGATTGGCTCCGTCCGCGAGCTGCAGGGTGTAGAACCCGACCAACCCTTGGCTGGACTCGTCGCGGCTCTCGTCGGCGTAGTCGTAGTCGAAGTACATCACGTCTTCGGGCACGCTGCTGTCCTTGCCCTCGAAGATGCCGCAGACGGTGAACTCCCACGTGCCCGGGTAGATCGACCCCAGCAGGACGATCGGATCTCCGATCTTCTTGGCGAGCTTGTCGGCGAGGTCGCGTCCAATGATCGCGCCTCGCCGGTCGGCGTAGAAGCGCTCGAGCTGCTCCTTCGGAACTTGGATCTCGGGATTGATCTGGAAGTAGGTGTCCTTGTTCACTCCGTACTGTGCGAAGAAGTAGTCGCGATCCTGCTCCCAAGTCGCTCCGAACCAGATGCCGAAGGCCGTGCCGTTCTCGGCCACGCCGGGGACGCTTTGGATCTTGCTGCGATAGGCGATCGGCAGAGGTTGCACCAGCGAGACGCGGTTGCGCACGATGAGCCGGCGGTCGCTCGAGGAGTCGATGCCCGTTTGCAGCGCGGAGAGCGTCGCCTCGAGGAAGCAGAAGAGGAACATCGCGATCGCGATCGCGATGATCGTGAGCGTCGTGCGCACGCGATTGCGACCCAGATTCGCCCTGAGGTAGCCGAAGAACTTCACACCCTCACCTCTTGTGACAGGACGCCCTTGTCGAGGTGGATGATGCGCTTGGCGACCTCGGCCGAGTGCGGATCGTGGGTCACCATCAGGATCGTCTTGCCGAACTCCTCGTTCAGCCGCGTCATGAGCTCCAACACGTCGCGCGCCGAAACGGCGTCGAGATCACCGGTCGGCTCGTCGGCCAGAATCAGCTCGGGATCGATCACGAGCGCGCGCGCGATGGCCACGCGCTGCTGCTGACCACCCGACAGCTCGGACGGCTTGTGCTTCAGGCGATCGCTGAGCCCGACGACTCCCAAGGCGACCTCCACCTGCCGGCGTCGCTCGGCCTTGTTCATCCGCGTCAGGAGCAGGGGCAGCTCGACGTTCTGAGCCGCGGACAGCACGGGCATCAGGTTGTAGAACTGGAAGATGAACCCGACGTGCTGTGAGCGCCAGGCGGCGAGCTCTCGGCTGCTGAGGCGCGAGATCTCCTGCCCGATCGCGGTCACTCGGCCCGACGTCGGTCGATCCAGCCCGCCGATCAAGTTGAGCAGCGTCGTCTTGCCCGAGCCCGACGGCCCCATCAGGGCCATGAAGTCGCCCTTCGGGACTTCCAGGTCGATATGGTCGAGCACCGCCACCGAGCCGCCGCGGGTCGTGTACTTCTTCGTCACGTCGTCGACGTGGACCAGTGCATCCGCCATCAGGGTCCTGTCCTTCCTCGTCTCGCTCATCTCAACGCGGGCTCGCCGCGATCCTCACCGTGGCACCGTCCTCGAGATCTGCAGCAGGAGATACCACGACCCGCTCTCCCGCCGATAGTCCGCTCACGATCTCGGCCTCGCCGCCGGGCTGCTCTCGAACTTCCACGGGACGCCGTGTGAGCCGTCCCTCGTCCGAGACCACCCAGACGAAGCGAGCGCTCTCGCTGCCGCTGAGCGCTGCGGCAGTGACCAGGAGGCGCGGCGCGGCGTCCTCCGCCGACGCCTCGGCCTCCTCCTCTTCGAAAAAGGAGACCCGCGCGCCCATCTCGGGCAGGATCCGGTCATCGAGGGCATCGAAAGAGACCTTCACCTCGACCGAGGCCTTCTGCCGGTTGGCGGTCGGCACCACCTTGAAAACGCGTCCGCGGTAGACGACGTCAGGAAAGGCATCGAGCACGATGCGCACCGGTTGATCGATCCGCACGCGCCGAATGTACGACTCGTTGACCTCGGCCTCGACCATCAAGGACGACATGTCGACGATGGTGACGACGGCCACGCGCGCTTGCGCTCCGGCCGAGACCGGCGCCACGATCTCGCCGATCTCCGCGTTCTTCTGGATGACGACCCCGGCGAACGGCGCCCGGATGATCGTGTACTCGATCTGGGCCTCCATCAGCGAGACATCGGCCCGTCGCGCCTCGAGTATCGCCTGCGCCGTGGCGACCGCGCTCGTCGCCAATCGCTCACCGAGCTCGACCGCGCTCTCGCGCTTGCGAGCTGATCGTACGCGAGCCTCCGTCTCCTCGAACCGTGCCTCCGCCCGCGAGAAGGTGGTCTCGGCCTGGTCGAGATCCCGCTGCGAGGCGAAGCCCTTCGCGACCAGCTCCTGCTGACGCTTTCGCTCACGATCCGCGTCGAGCCGCGCTGCTTCGGCGTCGCGCTGGCTCGCCTGGGCCGCCGAAGTCAGCTCGGCCGACTCGGCTCGCTCCTCTGCCGCTTGCTCTGCTCGAGACTGCGCGCCATCGCGTTCGGCACTCGCCGCCGCCACCTCCGCTCGCGCCCGCTCGAGCTGCGCGTCGAGATCGTTCTTCTCCAACCGCCCGACCACTTCGTCCTCGGCGACGCGGCTCCCTTCCACGACATTCAGCTCGACCAGCCGTCCCGTCTGCTTCGGAGCCAGTGCCGATTGCCGCTGCGCGACGACGTAGCCGTTCGCCGTCAGAGATCCCGATCCCGTGCCCGCCGCGACTCGACGCACGCTCGCCACGACGACCTCGGGCAGCGTCCACGCATCCAGCCAGCCTTGCCAAGCTCCGCGAGTGCCCCAGACGACGACCGCGAGTCCCAGCACCAGGGCGACCCAGGGCCAGCGGGTCGGCCTCCGCCGGCGCTGGTCTGCGGAGATTCGAAGCTCCGACAGGTCGGGCGGGGAGGACCGCGGCTCCGTCAACGATTCGTCTCCTGGAAGTCTTCGAAAGAGTCGAGTGTGTGGCTGATCGGCAATGTCCCGAGTGGCGGGACCGAGCCCACCCTCGTGCCGCGCCATCTTACTGCCCGAGGAGGGCTCCGTGCGAGCGCTCCACCGAACTCACTCCAGAACCCTTCGACCACCCGAAGCTCTGGGATTCGATCGACAGACCGGCACCGGACTCGGCCGATGAACTCCAGTGGCTCGAGGCTCTTGGACCCGCTTGGCTGCGAAGGGATAACTCGGATGTCGCGGCGGAACGCCCTTCACCTCCTCAACCTTCCGATCCTCTCGATTCTGATCCTGACCGCCTGCCGGCCAGCCGCGGAACCGGTTCCCAAACCGATTCCCGAGCCCTTGTTGACGCCGACGGCAGCCGAGATTCCGCGGCCTCGCTCGCGACGACCCGTGCAGGGTGTGGTGATCGTGGTGCTCGACACGCTGCGCTGGGACTACCTTGGCTGCTACGGATCGGATCGCGGGCTCACGCCTGACCTCGACACCCTGGCCGAGGAGTCCATTCGATTCGAGCGTGCCTACGCCACGTCCGCCTGGACTCGCTCCTCGATCGCCTCCCTGCTGACGGCTCGCTACCCGACGGCCTGTGGCACACTCGGTCGCGCGGACCTGCTGTCCGAAACCGAGGTCACGCTGGCCGAGATCCTCGGCCGGCAAGGCTTCGCCACGCACGGTCTTTCGACCAACGTCAACGCCGGCGCCGAGTTCGGATTCAGCCAAGGCTTCGACTCCTTCACCGTTCCACCCGGCCGCGACTCCTATCCCGACGGCTTCCAAATGGTGCCCGCCGAGGCCGTCACCCACGCGGCTTTGGAGTGGTTGGACGGGCGAGACGCCGAGCGACCGTTCTTGCTGTTCCTCCACTACACCGACCCTCACGACCCGTACCTGCCCCACGAGGAGTGGAACGACCCGCGGTTCTCGCCAGGGCGCTTCGACGGCTCTCGGCCCTCGCTTCAAGAGCTCGACTCCACGCCACCTGAAGAGCTGACGGCCCTCGACCGGAATCGCATCGTCGATCTGTACTCGGGCGAGGTCGCCTACTGCGATCGCTGGATCGGCGCCTTGCTGGACGGTTTGGCGACGCGCGGGCTGGGGCGAGACGAGACGTTGATGGTCGTGACGGCCGACCACGGCGAAGGCCTGTGGTCGCACGGCTGGCGCGGTCATGGAGCCGATCTCTTCGAGGAGATGATCCGAGTTCCGCTGCTGGTTCGCTTGCCCGGTGAGACCGGAGGCCAGTCCATCGAGACGCCGGTGAGCCTCATCGACCTGTCCCCGACGGTCCTGGCCCACCTCGGGCTGCCTCAACCCGACTCCTTCCAAGGCCACTCTTGGCTCCCGTTGCTGCGGGGTGAAGATCGTCCACGCGCGCTCGAGTACATCTACTCGGAGCTGAGCTTGGGTCCCTTCGATCTCGAGAGCCTCCGCCTCGACGACTGGAAGCTCATCAAGAACCGAGGCCTGATCAACGAGCCCCAGAGCCCCTATCAGCTCTACGACCTCGCCCGAGATCCCGATGAGCAGGTCGACTTGATCGGGACCGGACATCCGCTCGAGCGCCATCTGATCGATGCGCTGTGGATGTGGAACCGCGCCATCGCCGGCACCGCCGAGCCGCGGCGTCCCGGTCGACTGACCGATCTCAGCCCCGAAACCGTCGCGGCCATGCGCGGCCTCGGATACTTGGGACCCGTCGACGAGCAGCGCTGACGGCCGCACGGGCGAGCGTCGACGGGGCGTCCGGACCGCTCTCTCACGGGATGGAAGCTGACCGCGCCACGGCCCGACAACGTCGATGTCAGGAGCTCGGCCTCGCCTCGAGCTCCGTTCGCGTCTCTGTTTCCCTCCGACTCTTGGTCGCGAAGACCTAGAATGGCGCCCACGATTTCACTCTCGATCCGATCAGGAGGAGTCCCCGTGCTGGATGTGGCTGTCATCGGTGCCGGGTTCGCGGGGCTGAGCTGTGCTCAGCGGTTGGCGAGCCATGGGCAACGGGTCGCGGTGCTGGAGAAGGCCCCGCGGCTAGGAGGTCGGTTGGCGACCCTCGTCGTCGAGGGACAGACGATCGACTGCGGGGCTCCGTTCTTCGTCGCGCAGGATGCCGGCTTCCGGGCTTTCGTCGACGAGCTGATCGCACACGGCGTCTCGAAGCGCTGGACGGGGCGGCTGGGGCGCGTCGATGAACGCGGTCTGCACGATCTCGACGACGGTATCGATCGATTCATCTGCCCGGACGGCATGCCGGACATTGGCCGATTCCTGGCGCGCGACCTCGATCTCCGCCTGGGCGCGAGTGCCGCGCGCTTGGAGCTGAGCTCCGAGCGGTGGACGATTCACCTCGACGCTGGCGAAACGGTCGAGGCGGCCGCGGTGGTACTGGCACTGCCCACACCGGTCGCGACCCAGCTTCTCGAGACGCTGCCGCCGGGCCCTCTCGCGTCCGTGAGCTCGGTTCACGAGCCCCTGGCCCGGATCGAGTATGACCCGATCATCGCGGCCATCTCGATGTACGAGAGCTCGATCGTGCTGCCGACCTACGAGGGCATCGTGGTCCGCAACGACGGGCCGTTGGAGTGGATCGGCGTCGACAGCGCACTGCGAGCCGATGCGAAGTATCCGGCGCTGGTGATCCATGGCTGGGGCTGGTGGAGCCGAGAGATGATGGGAGTGACCGACGACGTGGCACTCTCCGACCTGCTCTTTGAAGCCGGGCGGATCCTCGGGGACTGGGTAGAGCTCCCCCGGGCGCGACATCTTCAGCGCTGGCGCTTTGCGGGACCGGCTCAGCGCCTCGACCGATTCTGGCTCGCGACCGACGCCGGGCCTCGCCTCGGAGCGTGCGGCGACTTCGGGCCGGTCAAGGACCTCGAAGGCGCCTGGCGCTCGGGGGTGGGGCTGGCGGCGGAGCTCGGTGCCTGAAGGGACGGCGGCAGCCGACAGGAGACCTGGGTCGGAATCGGAGTTAGAATGCGCGCTCGATCTGAGGAGAGACTCCTCGGATCCCCCGCGAAACCGGGCGATACAGGCGCTGGCCCCCATCTGACGGAGACCCCCGATGAGACGCTTCCGACCGAGTCGTTCGAGCTGAGAAAAAACTCTCGGCTCCCTCATTGACCCGCGGAAGACATCTGGTACAGTGCACGTATCAAAGGCGCTGCGGCGAGCAGCGCCTTTTTTCGTTGGTTCCGCCCCCCTCCTCTGCTCGATGAGATCCCACGGTGCCCCGGGGCCCACCGGATCCTCGATCCCGAGAGCCTCGGAGCCTCCGGAAGCACCAGGTGACCCGTCACCTCTTCCTTCCGGTCATTGACGGGCTGATAACGCCCGCTCCCTCTGGTATCGTTCGATCCCTTCCAAGAAGGCCCTCTACCGGTGGAGGGCCCATCTGTCCCCGGATCATGAGGCGAGAGAAGATCGCAGCCATGTCTCAGGAGCTGAGCAAGACGTACGACCCGAAGGCGGTGGAGCAAGCCGCCTACGCGAAGGAGCTCGAAGCCCAGGCCTTTCATGCCGACCCGTCGGCCGGAGGCCCGTCGTACACGATCGTCATCCCGCCTCCGAATGTGACGGGCTCCCTGCACATGGGGCACGCCCTGGACAACACGCTCCAGGATATCCTGATCCGCTGGCGGCGCATGGAAGGTCGCAACACGCTTTGGGTTCCGGGCGTCGACCATGCCGGCATCGCGACCCAGACGGTGGTCGAGAAGAAGCTGCTGGCCGAGACCGGTAAGACGCGTCACGAGATCGGCCGCGAGAAGCTGGTCGAGTCGATCTGGGAGTGGAAGGGCAAGTACGGCGATCGGATCTTGAATCAGCTCCACGGCCTGGCGGCGAGCTGTGATTGGGATCGGACGCGCTTCACGCTCGACGACATGTGCGCCCAGGCGGTGCGCCAGATCTTCTTCGACCTGTTTCGGGACGGGCACATCTACCGCGGCAAGCGCCTGGTGAACTGGGACCCGGCCACGCAGACCGCCTTGGCCGACGACGAGGTCGAGCACCAGGCGATGACGTCGAAGTTCTACCACCTGCGCTACCCGCTCACCTCCGGGGACGGGCACGTGGTGGTGGCCACCACTCGTCCCGAGACGATGCTGGGCGACACGGCGGTGGCGGTGCATCCCGACGACGCACGTTATCAAAAGCTCATCGGGCAGACCGTCACGCTCCCCTTGATGAACCGGGAGATCCCGATCATCGCCGATCATTGGGCGGACCCGACCAAGGGCTCCGGCTGTGTGAAGATCACGCCCGCCCACGACCCGAACGACTACGAGGTCGGCCTGCGGCACGACCTCCCGATGATCAACGTGATGCATCCCGACGCGCGCATCAACGAGAACGGCGGCGCCTACGACGGGCTCGATCGCTACGAGGCGCGAAAGCGCGTGGTCGCGGATCTCGAGAAGCTCGATCTCATTGAGAAGATCGAGGAGATCGAGAATGAGATCGGCCACTCGTATCGCAGCCATGCGGCCATCGAGCCGTATCTGAGCGATCAGTGGTTCGTGGCCGTGAAGAGCCTGGCCGCTCCCGCGATCGAGGCCGCCCAGGACGGGCGACTGCGCTTTCATCCCGAGCGCTACACGCGCACTTACCTCGATTGGCTCGAGAACCTGCGCGACTGGTGCATCAGCCGACAGCTCTGGTGGGGTCATCGCATTCCCATCTGGCATGCCGAAGGCGGCGACGAGTCGGCGTTCGAGAAGGCCTTCGGCTCGGACGATCAGTCCGTCTACCGGCGCACCGAGACCGATGACGGATGGCTGGTCTGCTCGATGCGTGACCTCCGAGGCGACGAGGTGGCCGGGGTGACGTTGGAGCGTGATCCGGACGTGCTCGACACCTGGTTCAGCTCCGCGCTCTGGCCGTTCAGCACGCTCGGCTGGCCCGAGAAGACGCCGGAGCTCGCCACCTATTATCCGACCAACACGCTCGTGACCGCGCGCGACATCATCACCCTGTGGGTGTCGCGGATGGTGATGTTCGGTCTCTATGGCGCCGGCGATCTGCCGTTCACCGACGTGTTCATTCACGCGACGATCCTCGACGGCGAAGGTCAGCGAATGAGCAAGTCGAAGGGCAACGGCGTCGACCCGCTCGACATCATCGAGACCTACGGCGCCGACGCGATGCGGTTCACGCTCGCGCACATGACGACCGACACACAGGACATTCGCCTCCCGATCGATCGCGATGAGCAAGGGCGCAATACGTCCAAGCGCTTCGAGAGCGGCCGCAACTTCTGCAACAAGCTCTGGAATGCCTCGCGATTCGCGATGATGAATCTCGAAGGCGTCGGGTGTGAGACCCTCGACATCGCCCAGCTCCCGGTCGAAGATCGCTGGATCCTGTCGCGCCTCCAGAAGCGCATTCGCGAGGCGCAGTCCGCCCTCGAGGCATTCACCTTCCATCCTGCCATCGACGGCCTCCGCGAGTTCTTCTGGAACGAGCTGTGCGATTGGTACCTCGAGATCATCAAGTCGCGGGTGAAGGAAGGCGGCACCAGCGGGCAAGCCGCCCTCCAGGTCCTCGCCACCTGCCTCGACCGATCGCTGCGGCTCCTGCATCCCTTCATCCCGCTCATCACCGAGACGATCTGGTGGAACCTGAACGCGATCGTGCCGAAGCGCGGCCTGCCGGGCGTGGATGAGCTCGACTCGCCTGAGCTGCTCGTGAAGGCCCCCTGGCCGCAGGAGCGCGCGGCACTCGTGGACGAGGAAGCCGAGCGACAGGTCGAGCACATGATCGCCATCACCCGCGCCGTGCGCGAGGTGCGCAGCGAGCACAAGGTCGCGCCCAAGGCGCTCGTCCCCCTCGTCATCGGCGCGGCGTCACTGGACGGCATCGAGACGGCCGGTCACATCGTTCGCGAGATGTGCGGCGTGTCGGAGATTCAGCTCGACGCTTCCGAGCCCTCGGCGGCCGACGCGGCAACCTTCCGCCTGGACGGGATCGAGTATCGTGTCCCCGGAATCGTCGACGCCGATGCCGAGCGCCAGCGCCTCGAGAAGCAGCTCCAGAAGCTCCGCGGCGAGGAGAAGGCGCTTCAAGGACGCCTCTCGAATGCCGGCTACGTCGACCGCGCCCCGGCGCATCTCGTCCAGGAGTCCAAAGACCGCCTCGCCCAGGTACAAGCCGAGATTACCGACATCGCGGCTCGGGTCTGACCGGACGGTTCCGGACGTCGGACGGCGATACTCGAGTGGACTGGATCGAATCGAGTCGGAGCTCGACGTGATTCGTCCCCTCGGGCCGACTCGTTGGGAGCGAATTCCCACCAGGCGAAAGCCTGGCCTCCGAGGAAGCGCAGCCTCCGATTTGGCGGTTCAACTCCCCACCGTCTTGCCTGGCCTCCCAGAACTCGACAGATTCTCGGCGGCTCGGGAGCCCCGATGCCATGAGCATTCATGGGAAACTGGGCCGGCATTCCGAATGGACTCAGCTTCATTCGGGTTGCGGGCGCCAAAGTTCCTTTGATAATATCCGCTGGATGCCGGGCAGCCTTGTTGCCCGACCCACGACAACTCGCGACGTCATTCCGGTCCTGAGGCCGCCGTAATCGGCTCGCCCCCGTGGCCGCTCCAACGATCGGGAAGCGTTGGATTCGGGAAGAAGCACTTCACCTTGCCCTCGCCAAGGCGAAGTGGTGGGGGAGTGCAGATGGAATGGAACATCTCCGGCGGGCTCTGGGTCCCGCTCACGCTCGTGGTCGTCGCACTGGGTGCCTTCTTGGCCTATCTGCGCTTCGACACCAAGACGCGTCATGGCCCCCAGGGCCATGGGGTCGACATCCTGGCGTTCTTCTTCGCACCGCTGATCGCGTTGACAGTCCTCTTGCTGCTCGATCTGGTGTGCCTGGTGCTGATGCCGGTCTACCTCCTCTACCGAGCAGCTCGTCGATTCGTGGCGGGACCGGCTCCGGTCACTCCCGAGGCGACCGAGAGCTTCTGACGAGGCGGCGAAGGTCACTCAAGAACGGTTCGAGGGCGCGGGCCAGAGCCGCAGCGACTCTTCGGCCGTCGTGAAGTGAATGCCCACGACATCCGCCGTGCTCGCCGCGTAGCCACCGGCGAGCACGATGACGATCGGAGCGCCCAGCTGTTGCACCCATTCGAGGACGAGGCGGTCGCGTCTTCGAAGCCCGTCGAGCGTGAGGCTCAGGCCACCCAGTTGATCGAGGCGGTAAGGGTCGGCACCGGCCAGGTAGAAGACAAGATCGGGATCGTGTCGCGAGGCGATCGTCGCGAGTGCGCTCGCGAGCTGCTCGAGATAGACCTCGTCGCCGGCACCGTCCTCGAGGCCGATGTCGAGGTCGCCGCTCTCCTTGATCGGGTAGTTGTTCTCCTGATGCATGGAGAACGTGAAGACTCTCGGCTCGTCTTGGAAGAGGCGCGCATTGCCATTGCCCTGATGGACGTCGCAGTCGATGAGCGCGATCCGAGACGCCCGACATTCGACCAACGCGGTCCGGGCGGCGAGGGCGACGTCATTGATGAGGCAGAAGCCTTCGGGGTGATCCGCGAAAGCGTGATGAAAGCCACCGCCGAGGTTCATGCCGCAACCGGAGTCCTCGCTGGCCCGCATCGCTGCCAGCGTTCCCCCGGTGTGGAGCCGGTAGCCCTCGACGACTCGGGCATTGATTGGCGCCTCGAGGAGCGGATCGATCACCGGATCGCCTTCGGGGATCGCGGCCAGACGATCGACGTAATCATCGGAGTGCACGAGGCGGAGCTCTTCGAATGAAACCGGCCGCGGCACGAGGAACTCTGCTCCGAGCTCCGACCGCAGCCGCTCGGCGAGCAATCGATACTTCTCGATCGGAAACACGTGCACGCCCCAGTCGAAGGCGTAACCGGGGTGATGGACGAAGATCGTCATTTGGCCGCTCCTCGTTGACTCGGGCCGCAGTGTATCAGGGCACCTGTTCGGCACGACCCTCGCCTTGGTAGAGTCAAAGCCTCGGGCCGCAGCCAGGAGGAGCCAGCCCGCGAAGAATCGCCCGCTCCGGAGCCATTCGCTGCGGGGTTTTCCTCCACGGAATCACGCTTCGGAGGTCATCCGATGAAGAGCTCCGCGAAGACGGATCCAACTCGCAGCGTCATCGCGCCACTCCCGTGTCGACTCCCGTGTCGACTCTTGGGCCGACTCTTGGGCCGACTCTTCGAGCTGCTCGGTGGCATCTTCTTTCCGCTCTTCTGGGTCTTTTGGGCAGAGACAACCTGGGTCGACGGGCTTCAGCCCGGCCTATCGGTGCTGACGGGCATCGTGGTCGCCGCGTACTGCCTGAACCTGCTCAAGCCGGGGTTTTTCCTCGCCCCCTTGCTGAACGGTGCCGCATTCGTTTCTGCGACTTGGGGCTTGGCCATGTCGGCATTCGGCATGGTCGCGCTTATCGCGATCACGCATCCGATCGCATTGTTGTTCCTCACGCCCTTCCTGACCGCTTGGAGCTATCGCGCCGGAGCGCGGCGAGCCGCCCACGATTGGCAAGACCGGCCGAGGGCCCAAAAGCTGGGCGCGATCGTCTTCGCCATCCTGGTGTTCGTGCTTCCATTTGTCTTGATCAAGCACACGATCATCGTGAGCTGACAACGGCCTAGCCGCGAGGGCATTGAACGAGGGGAGTATTCGCCCGTTCCGCTTGCTTCGCGCGCGGTTCCGGTTGGGCGCGTTGCCGGCGCCATGGGCCGCTTGCTTCGCGGCGCGGTTCCCTGCGGCGCGGTTCCTGGCTGCCACGGCTCCCCGCTTGAGGCCACCGGCTTCCCCTGGTAGAACGAAGCGTCAGTTTTTGACGTTTCGTCAAAGGAGCGCCATGTCCGTCCGGGAACGCAAGAAGCGACAGATCGAAGAGCGAGCCGACCTCGTGCTCGACGTCGCTCGCCACCTCTTCATCGAGCGCGGATTCCACGGGGTCACCATGGACCGCATCGCGAAAGCCTGCGAGTACTCCAAGGGCACGATCTACGGACACTTCCCCAACAAGGAAGAAGTCGTCGTCGCCCTAGCCTCCCGGGCCGTGCAGCGCACCCATCAGCTCTTCGAGCGCGCCGCTCGTTTCTCGGGACGCTCCCGGGAACGCATGTGCGCCCTCGGCGAGTCCTATGCGAGCTTCGTGCAGAACGAGCCGGAGGACTTCCGCTTCTGGCTGATGCTCCGACCCGACGCGCTCCGCGACAAGATCTCCTCCGAGCGCCAGGAGGCTTTCCTGACCGGCGAGCAGGCGTGCATGAGCATCGTCGATGGTGTCGTGCGCGACGCGCTGGCGGAGGGCGATCTCGTGCTCCAACCCGACCAGACGGCCGGCGACATCGGCTTCGGGCTGTGGTCCCTGAGCTTTGGCGCCTACTCCCTCGCCGACTCCAACGACTTCGTCCACGGCCTGACGGGATCCGGAGTCTTCCCGTCCGTTCGACGTCACGGACATGCCTTGATGGATGGCTACGGCTGGCAGCCCCTCTTTGCGCAATGGGACTACGCGAGCACCTACGCGCGCATCGAGGCCGAGGTCTTCACCCATGACTAGGACGCTGCCCGACAGCTCGAGCCCACCCCCGACGAAGAAGCTCACGCGATCGCCTTGGGTCTGGGGGGCTCTCGTCATCCTGCTCGTCGCGGCGAGCTGGTGGATCCTCACTCGAGTCCTCTCGGCCCGCTCCGATTCGGACGCCCCTTCGGTCTCCCGTGCACTTCCCGTTTCCACGATCGTGGTGGAAGAGTCCGATGGTTGGACGGTCCGTCGCGAGCTCACCGGAGAGATCGTCGCTCGTCGCAGCGCCGATCTCTCCTTCGATCGAACGGCACGCCTGGTCGAGATCCGGGTCGACGACGGTGACGAGGTCGTCGAGGGCCAGCTCTTGGCTCGCCTCGACGCTCGCCGACTCGAAGCGCGACAAGAAGACCTCGTCGCGCAACGATCGGAGCATGCCGCGCGGCTGGAAGAGATGCGGGCCGGACCGCGCGCCGAGACCATCGCGGCCGCCCACGCTCAGGTCGACGAGGCGAAGGCCGAGGTCGCCTTTCTCGATCTCCAGACCGAACGACGCCGAAGGCTCGCCGAGGACGGGACGATCTCGAGCGAGAGCTACGACGAGACCCGCTTCCAAGCCAAAGCGGCACGGGCCCGAGAGGCCTCGGCCCAGAAGAACCTCGACGAGCTCCTCGCCGGAACGCGCAACGAGCAGATTCGAGCCCAGGAAGCCGTCGTCGAGCGATTGGAGGCACGGCTCCGAGAGATCGCCATCGAGCTCGAGGACGGACAGCTCGTCGCCCCCTTCAGCGGCACGGTCACCGATCGCCGCGCAGACGAAGGAGCCCTCGCCCGCGCGGGTGAGCCCGTCGTGCGTCTCGTCGAGCACGCGCACCTCGAGGCGAGGATCGGAATCCCACTCGCGCTCGTCCAGGGGCTCGCGGCGGGGGATGTCCTCGAGGTCCTCGCCGGAGACGAGCGCTGGCCGGCTCGAGTTCGCGGCTTCCTTCCGGAGATCGACCGGTCGACGCAGACCCGCGGCGTGATCCTGACGCTCGAGAGCACGACGGCCATACCGGGTCAGATCGCGCGCCTACCGGTCGAAGAGCCCGTTTCGGCGCGCGGCGTTTGGCTTCCGATCTCGTCGTTGCGCGACTCCGTGCGTGGGCTGTGGTCTTGCCTGCGTTTGGTCGAGCGCGAGGGTCGACTCACGACCGAACGTTGCGACGTCGAGATCCTCCATACCGAAGGTCTGCGGGCCTTCGTGCGGGCGCCGCTACAAGCCGGCGATCGCGTGGTCGCCGATGCCCAACACCGAGTCGTGCCCGGGCAGCTCGTCGAGTCGGTGCCCGCGCCGGCCGATCGGGAGTAGTGCGCGATGGCCCTGGGTGACCTGTTTCTCCGGAATCGCCGACTCCTCGTCCTCACGATCCTGCTGATCGTCGTCGCGGGCCTGTCGAGCTTCGCGGTCCTGCCTCGGCAGGAGGATCCGCAGATGGTGACCCGCTTCGCGAACGTGACGACTCTGCTTCCCGGAGCGACCGCCGATCGCGTCGATGCACTCGTGACCGAGGAGATCGACAACATCCTTCTCGAGGTGGAGGAGATCCGCTCGCTCGACTCGGTCTCCCGGCCCGGGATCTCCAAGGTGTACATCGAGCTCGACGACTGGGTGTCCGACATCGAGTCGGTGTGGACGCGCATCCGCGACGAGCTCGATGACGCACGTGCTCGTCTCCCCGTCGAAGCGAGCGATCCCGACTTCGAGAAAGACGACACGCGAGCCTACGCTCTGGTGGTTGGCTTGCGATGGAATGCGGACACACCGGTCCAGCTCGCCTTGCTACGTCGTCACGCCGAGGAGCTCGAGCAGGCCTTGCGCCGTATTCCCGGAACCGAGGAGGTGAAGACCCACGGCGAGCCCGAGGAGGAGATCCGGATCGAAGTGTCCCCGCGCGAGCTTGCGGCGCTGGGTTGGACGACGATCGACCTCGCTCGCCAGATCGCGGCCAGCGATGCCAAGATCGCGGCTGGCCGGATGCGGAGCCGCGAGACGGAGATCTCCATCGAGCTCGAGACCGAGCTCGACTCACTGGATCGTATTCGCGACATCCCGATTCGTCAGGCCGAGGGCGCTCGCTTCGCTCGCATCGGCGACATCGCGACCGTGAGCCGCACGGTGAGAGAGCCGCTCGATCGCCTGGCCGTGCTCGATGGCCGGCCCGGGATTGCCGTCGGCGTCCGCATCCTGCCAAACCAACGATTGGACGAATGGTCCGATCGCGCTCGAGCTCGGCTCGCCGAATTCCGGGCCGCTCTCCCGACTGGCCTCGAGCTCACCACCGTCTTTGATCAGAATCGGTATACCAGCCAACGTCTCGACGGGCTCCTGACCAACCTCGCCCTCGGTGCGTTGGCCGTGGTCGCCGTCATTTGCTTGATGATGGGCTGGCGCTCGGCGCTGCTGGTCGGCACGGCTCTGCCGCTCTCGACGCTGATGGTGTTCGCCGGCATGCGCGCCTTCTCGGTACCGGTCGATCAGATGTCGGTCACCGGGCTCATCATCGCCTTGGGCCTGTTGATCGACAACGCGATCGTGATCGTCGACGAGGTCCGTCGGGGGCTCCGCGCCGGCCGCTCACCGCGCGACGCGGTCTCGACCAGCGTCGCTCATCTCGCGGTCCCCCTGCTCGGCTCGACCGTCACGACCGTGCTCGCCTTTCTACCGATCGCCCTCATGCCCGGAGCCGCAGGGGACTTCGTCGCGGCGATTGCCATCACCGTGATCCTTGCGCTCATCAGCTCGCTGTTCCTCGCCTTGACCGTCGTGCCAGCGCTCACGGGTCTCCTCGGTATCCGAATGGCCGCGACGACGCCGAGCGCCTGGGCCTTCGGCCTCCCGGCAGGGCCGGTCGCGACGCTCGGCCGCCGTGTCTTGACCTGGCTCATCGCGCGTCCGCTCCGGGGCGTCGTTTTCGCATTGCTGCTCCCAGCCGCCGGCTTCCTCGCGCTCACTCGTCTCACCGAGCAGTTCTTTCCGCCTGCCGATCGCGACATGTTCCACATCCAAGTCGAGCTCGCCGGTCAGGCCTCGCTCGATCGGACTCGCCGATTGTCGGAGCGCATCAGCGAGCACCTCGAGCGACACGCCGGTGTCACCCGCATCGACTGGTTCCTCGGCGAGAGTGCGCCGCGCTTCTACTACAACGTGCTCTCCGAACGGGAGCACTCACCGGGCTACGCGCAGGCGATGGTGCTGACGCGCTCGGCCGATACCGCCAACGCATTGATTCCTAGCTTGCAGGAGGAGCTGGATCGCGCGTTTCCCGAAGCCCGAGTCCTGGTGCGCCGCCTCGAGCAAGGTCCCCCCTTCGCGGCTCCCATCGAGCTCCAGCTCGCCGGCCCCGATCCGGTCGTCCTCCGCGAGCTCGGTGATCGCATCCGACTCGAGCTGGCGAGTCGCCCCGAGGTGCTGCACGTCACGGCGAGCGCATCGGAGTCGCTTCCGAAGCTGGGCCTGGTGGTCGACGAGGTCGCGGCCCGGCGCGTCGGGCTCGATCATGCTTCGATCGCCCGGCAGCTCGCGGCCGGCTTGGAAGGGGCGACGGGCGGCTCGATCCTCGAGGACACCGAGAGCATCCCGGTGCGGGTTCGGCTGCCTCGCGAGAGCCGGTCCGATCCCGATCGCATCGCCTCACTCGACCTGATCGCCCCGATCTCGGGGACCGCGGGACGACCGGTCCCATTCTCGGCCATCGCGGATTGGGAGCTGATGCCCGAGTCGGCGAGCCGATACCGCAGCCGAGGCCAGCCGGTGAACACGATTCGCGGCTACCTGGCGATGGGCGTCCTGCCTCAGACCGTGCTGGAGCCCTTTCGCGCGTGGCTCGAAACGCTCGAGCTTCCACCCGATGTGCAGTTCGAGATCGAAGGCGAATCGGCAGAGCGCGACCGGGCGATCGGCAACTTGATGGCTTCGGTCGGCGTGCTGTTCACGTTGATGGCTGCGATCCTGGTGCTCTCCTTCCGCTCATTCCGCCTGACCGGATTGATCGCTCTCGTGTCCGGTCTCTCGGTCGGCCTCGCCTTCGGTGCCCTCTGGCTGTTCGGCTTTCCGTTCGGGTTCATGGCCATCGTGGGCACGATGGGCCTGATTGGCGTGGCGATCAACGACTCGATCGTCGTGCTGGCGGCGATCCAGCGGGACGCAGGTGCCCGAACGGGGGACCCAGGCCGGTTGGTCCAGGTCGCGCTGCAGGAGAGTCGCCACGTGCTGTCGACGACGCTGACGACCGTGGCGGGCTTCTTGCCGCTGCTCATCGCGGGCGGAGAGTTCTGGCCCCCGACGGCCATCACGATCGCAGCCGGCGTCGGTGGAGCGACCGTCCTCGCGCTCGTCCTGATCCCCTCCGGCTACCGCATCCTGATGACCCCTCGGCCGGCCGCGGCCTGAGGGCGCCCCGCGGCGATTTGTGGGTCCGAAGGGGCGCATCATCCAGCCCCAGGTGAGCCGGGGCTGGATGATGCGCCCCGACTCACCTGGGGTATCGACCCGTCACACCGACAGCCATTGAGTCACTGCATTGGCGATCGGTAACGTTGCGGGCCGCCCCGAAAGCACGACGACGCCGGAACTCCGCCAAAGAGTTTTCAAGAAAGAGACAAACCGTTCCCGGCTCGTAACGTCCATCTAGCGTCCTCACGGCACTCGGCGTCTCTTCCATCCCCACGAAGAGGTGTAGTGCGAGAGGACTGTGGACCTGTGGCGGGTGAAGTGATTAGACTCGAAGTGTTTAGGAGAAACGGACAACTGGACTCGCCGCGGTCGACCTGCCTGGGCCGCGATTCCACTCCGAACTGACGGAGCACCCGGTCGAGCCTCGACGGTGACGCAGACACCGCCCGAGGAAGGGAATCGGCCTAGCCTCCGGAAGGGGATTACCCATGACCGCATTGTGGACCTTGGTCCTCCTCGCCGCCGTTTGGCCCAACGACGACCTGACGCCTTTCGAGGTAGCTGTTCGGGATGCCCGAGCGGCGCTCGAAGCCGATGAGCTCGACGAAGCCCATCGACTGATCTTTCGCGCTTTGGAGCGAGATCCCAAATCGATCGAAGTGTGGGGCCTTCGAGCCCGTTGGGCCGAAGCCAGCCAGGATCGGGACGACCTCGTCTACTCACTCCATCATGGCTTGCGACTCTCGGTGGCCCAGAAGGCCCCGAGATCGGACCAGAAGGTCCTGCGCGAGCGCCTCGAGGAGCTCGACCCGATCGCGCCGGATCTCTTGAACCTGTCCCAGACTTTCGTGAAGAAGCTGCAGCCGATCGCAGCGGCGTACGAAAAGGATGGCCGCCCTCACTCGGCGATTCGCGTGCATCAGGAGGTGCTGTCGCTCGATCCGGAGAACCAGGCCAGCCGCATCGCCGTTGAGCGCATCTCCTCGAAGCCGGATCCGAGCCTCGCCGAGACAGCCAAGCCCAAGGACCTGTTCGCCGACGTCTCCGAGGACTGGATCGCGAAGCACGACACGCGTCACGCGACCTGGGAGAACCGCGCGAAGCTCGAGCGAGAGAACTACAACACGTTCACCAATGCCGGCTACGAGGTATTGGTGCGCTCCGGCGAGTCGATGGAGCAGATGAACGCCTTCTATCGACAGTTCTTCGAGTACGGCACTCCGCAGCACGGCGGCAGCGTGCCGCGCATCAACCTGAACATCTTCAAGACGCGCGACGAGTATCTCGAGCTCGGGATCGGTCCGCCGGTCGAGTGGTCGGGTGGACACTTCACCGGCGGCGCGGTCGAGACCTACATCCCGGCCGGCGGTGGCTTCGAAGGCATGGTCGGCACGCTCTTCCACGAGGCGGCCCACCAGTTCGTCTCGCTTTCGACCAACGCGGTCGGCTGGCTGAACGAAGGCTTGGCCTCGTTCTTCGAAGGCTGCCGCATCCTGCCCAACGGCACGGTCTTGATGAACATGCCGGCCAACCACCGGCTCTTCCCCCTCGCCAGCCGGATGGAGAACGGCTGGATGTCGTCCGCCAACGACGGCATCGACGCCAGCGATCCCAACACCACGCCGACCAAGGCTCCCAGCTTTCGCATCGTGCTCGAGAATGCCTACGGATGGGGTCCGCCCTGGTACGCCCCGACCTGGGGTGTCGTCTACTTCCTGTACAACTTCCAGGATCCGGTCGACGGTCGCTTTATCTATCGGGAGGCCTTCAAGACCTACATCGACAAGTCGGGCGGCAAGCGCGGCGAGGGCGCGATCAAGACGTTCGAGGAGACGGTGCTCTGGAGCCCCGCCCCGCGCACCAAGGGCGTCAACTTCGAAGAAGCCGAAGACGCGATCCGTCTCCCACGCACCGTCGACGAGCTCAACGACGTTTGGAAGGAATACATCCTCCGCTTGCGCGATGAGCAGTCGGGCAGCCTGGCGGTGTCGCGGCCCTATCAGGACTGGGCCCGCCACGCCATCACGCGGGGACAGGTGAACGATGCCGCCGAGCACTTCGAGAAGGGCGTGGTCGCCGAGCCAGAGAACATCGACATCCTCTTGGGCTTCGCCGAGTTCCTCGTCGAGCACCGGAAGAACTCTGACCGGGCCGGCAAGCTCGTTCGCCAAGCGCTCCGTGTCCTCGAGTTCCGAGAGCCCCGCGACGACGATGCCATCGCCGACGCCGAGAAGCTCCTCGCCAAGTGGGATCCCAAGTACCGCAGCGTGAACCGCATTCACGAGCAGCTCTGGGCCACCGCTCGCACGATCGCACAGCGTTACCTGGCCGAAGGCCTGCCCCTGATGACCATGGAGTCGGCCTGGCGCCTCGGGACCGAGCTCAACGTCCCCGACATGTTCCAGTACTACGAGGACGCTGTTCGCCAGTCGGGCAAGTCGATCTGGATCTGGCGCCTCGCCTACAACGAGCGCAACCTCGATGGCTGGGCAGCCGGTGGCAACGAGAGCTGGAAGCCCAAGGGACCGACTCTCCAGACCAGCTTCGGAAGCCCCGATCAGAAAGACGCCGCCTACCAGTTCCTCACCGTCGATACCGTCACCGCGGGTGATTACTCGATGGAAGCTCAGATCCGAGTGAAGGAAGCACAGAGCCAATTCTGCGGGCTCGTGTTCGGTCGCAAGAACGACCAAACCTTCCACGCCGTGATCATGTTCCCCGGGCAGAAGGGCGAGGAGCGTTACGGAAAGCTCGAGCGCTCGGGCTTCGCCGATCTCACGTCGTTCTATGGCGCCGGTGACTTCAAGACTTGGCGCCACAGCATCGTCAAAGCCACGCCCGAGGAGTGGCATACCGTCCGCATCGACGTCACGGGGACGTTGGTCGACGTCTGGTTCGACGGTGGGCATGTCGTGACGCAGGAGTTCGGCAACCTCGATGTCCTCCGCGGCAACTTCGGTCTCCTCACCGGACCGGGCTACGCCGAGTACCGCGACGTGCGCTACATCGCCTATCCCGCCAACGATCCGGGCGCCCGCATCGAGCGCGACATCCGGATGGAGGCGATCGAGGCGACGGTCACGTCCGCGGAGCCAGGCCAGCCTGTCAACGGCAGCTACATGGGCATTCAGCCGCCTTGGCTCGACGATGCCCGCTGGATCCAAAACCCTCGATCGAGCTGGGACGAGAAAGGGCTGGTGCCGACGGTGCTCGTGTTCTGGAGCATTCACCAGAATGACACGATTCCGATCCACGCCTGGCTGAACGAGCTGGCCGAGCGGTTCTCAGACATCGATCTTCAAGTCGTCTCCGTGGCGGGTCCCGATGATGCTCCCAAGCTCGACGAGTATCTGCTCGCCAACCCGTTCCCCGGCTCGATCGCCCACGACACGCGCAAGGGCAAGGGCTACGGCGAGAACTTCGAGCGTTTCTTGATCCCGCAGTTCAATCTGCCGCGCGTGCTCTTGATCGACATCGATGGCAAAGTCGTCTGGGAAGGCGACCCCGGCATGGAGTTCGGCAAGAAGTGGGCGCCCGGTGACCCGAGCTATCTCGACGACCCGCTGCAGACTTTGATCGCGAAGCATCGATTGCATGAGCTCGGGGCTTGGCGAGCCCAGTGGACGACGGCGGGCGTCGAGGCCCTCCGATCCGGTGATTTCGCGACCGCTTGGCCAATGATCCAGCAGTCGAAGGAGTTCGACAAGCGCTTCGATCCGCTGGTCGGCGAAGTGCAGCTCATGTTCGATCTCCTGAAGTCGACCTCGATGAGCATCCCCACCTTGGCCAGCCGCATCGCCGAAGAGGGCCGTGACCCCGCGCTCTTGACGTTCCTCGAATGGGCCGAGCTCATGGAGAAGCCGCCCAGCCGCGACGATCTCAAGGAGACCCGCGAGGTGAGGATGAGCGGCTCGGCGAAGATGTGGACTCGCGCTCTCTCCGAGATCGAGAAGACCCAGAAAGGCCTCAAGCCCGGCAACGAGCTCAAGGCCTTCGAGGTCCTCGCCCGCAAGCTTCACGCGATGGAAGGCGGATTCTGCAAAGAGCTCACCGCTGCGCTCGAAGAGCAGATCGCGGCCCAAGACATCAACGGCGCCTTGGAGGTGCTCGCAAACGCCTCGAACATCCCCGGCCGCTGGCTGGCGAAGCATCTGTTCTCGCTGAGCGAGTGAGTCGGGCCGAAAACCCCCGCTGGTATTGGTGCACCCGTCTGAGAAACGCGAGCTCGCCCGATTCGGGCGAGCTCGCGTTCGTGGTGGCCCGACGATGTCGACGTCTGGGAAGACGCCCCCGAAAGGGACCGGAGTGCGTCCGCGCAGCGCAGCCGACCACGTCTCTCGGATTCACAACGGTCGTCGCGGCGAAGCGGAGCTGACGCTCGGAAAAGAGCGGGCGGGCCGCCTGGCGGGCCGCCCGCGGTCCCAGGGAAAGACGCTCCCGAAAGACAACGCCGAGCCGGTGTGCGACGGTGATCGACCGGATTCACGTGCCGGCCAGCTGTCCTGCCGGCGAAGGACGTGAGGTGGTCTCCGGCGTCAGCTACACTCGCACCATCGCCTCTCGTCGCCCCGAAACCGACACGTGCTCGCTGCGCGGACGCACTCCACCGCTTTCCGGCGTCAGCTTCGCTCGCTTCGTCGAGTTTCCCTCCGACTCGCCTTCTCAGAGCAAGTCGTACGGGTCGACGTCGATCTGGCATCTCACGGCACCGCGCAGTGCTTGGTGGCGACGCACGGCGTCGACGACGCGACGACGGATGCGGGCTTCGTCGGTCTTGACCAGGAGGTGCCAGCGGTGTCGGCCTAGGAGGTAGGCGATCGGAGCCGGGGCCGGACCGAGGATCGCCACCTCGTCGCGACCGCCCGCGCCGAGTAGCTCGCCTTTCAATCGAAACGCGAACTTCCGCACCCGATCGGGTTGCTTGCCTTGCACGACAATGCGCATCAGCCGGCTGAAGGGCGGGTACCCGAGCTCACGCCGATTCTCGAGCTCTTGCTTGTAGAAGCTGCCGTAGTCGTGGCTCGAAGCGGCGTCGATGCTGAAATGATCGGGGTCGAAGCTCTGCACGACGACTTGCCCCCCTTCGGACCTTCGCCCCGCTCGCCCCGCGACCTGCGCGATGAGCTGATAGGTCCGCTCACTCGCCCGAAAGTCGGGGAGGGACAGCGCGGCATCGGCGGCCAAGACGCCGACGACGCTGACGTTGGGGAAGTCGAGGCCTTTGGCGATCATCTGCGTGCCGATCAGGATGTCGATCTCCCCGGCTCGCATGTCCTCGAACAGGTTCTCGTAGTGGCGGCGGCTCTTCATCGTGTCGCTGTCGGCGCGGAGCAGTCGATGTTTGGGAAACAGCGCGCGGAGCTCGTCCTCGACCTTCTCGGTGCCGAAGCCGCGATACACGAGCTTGGGTACTTGGCAGGACGGGCAATCGCTTGGCGGCGCCAGCTCCGTGAAGCAGTAGTGGCACAGGAGCCGACCGATTCCCTTGTGGAAGGTGAGCGGGACGTCGCAGTGCTCGCAGCTCAGGGTGGTGCCGCAGTTCGTACAGAGCACGGCCGTCGAGAAGCCTCGGCGATTCAGAAACAGGATCACCTGCTCCCGACGATCGAGAGCATTCCGCGTCGCTTCATGGAGCTGCCGAGAAACCAGCGTGAAGCGCTTCAGCTCGGCGATCTCCTGGCGCATGTCGACGCGCTGCACCTCCGGGAGTCGCCCGCCGCCGACTCGCTCGCGCAGCCGCACGAGCGTGTACTTCCCGAGCTCGCAGTTGCGCGTGCTCTCCAACGAAGGCGTCGCCGAGCCGAGGATCACGTGGGCATTCTCGAGGCGCGCCCGCACGACGCCCACATCGCGCGCATGGTATCGGGGTGACTGCGACTGCTTGAAGCTACTCTCGTGCTCCTCGTCGATGACGATCAGCCCGAGGCGAGGAAACGGTGCGAAGATCGCCGAGCGAGCGCCGATGACGACGTCCACTTGACCGGCCCGCATCTTCTGCCACTGGGTGCGGCGCTCGGCGTCGCCCAACGCGGAGTGCCAGACCGCGACGCGCTCGAAGCGCCGACGAAAGCGCGAGACCGTCTGCGGGGTCAGTGCAATCTCGGGCACGAGGACGATCCCCTGGCGACCGCCCGCGACGACCTCCGCCAGTGCTTGCAGATAGACCTCGGTCTTGCCGCTCCCGGTGATGCCGTAGAGCAGAGTGACGCCGAAACCTCCGCCACTCGCCGCGCTCGTGATGCTCGCGAGCGCGGTGGCTTGCTCCTCCGTCAACGTGCGCGGTGGCTCGGGCTCGATCGCTCCCAGGCTGGCCAAGGCACTCGGCTCTTCTCGGTCGACGAGCTCGACGACCCCGCTCTTGGCCAAGGTGTACACCGGGGACACCGAGGTCTTCGCCTCCCCGATCAACCGCGCCAGGGGGAGCTCACCCCCGCCGCGGATCAGCGCCTGCAGCACGCGGGCGCGCGGCCGGTGCGCCTTCTCCTGACGCTCGGCCTCCTCCCTCGCCTCGGTCTTGTCGAGACGCAGAAGCACCGTCCTTACCTTCCGGCCTCGCCGCACTCGTCGCATCGAGCCCGGCAAGGCCGCGGCCAACGACTCCCCCCAGGAGCAAGCATAGTAATCGGCCATCCAGCGCGTCATACGCAGCATGGTCGGGCTCAGAAGCGGCTCGGCGTCGAGGAGCTCGGTGATGTCCTTGAGCTTGGCGTGCTCGCTCTCGGCAACCAGTCCCACGCAGAATCCCTGCGTCTGACGACGGCCGAATGGAACGCTGACCCGCGCTCCCAGCCGGATCATTCCTTGGAGTCCGGGCGGGATGCGATAGTCGAATGCCCGGTCGGCCGGAATCACCAGCACGACCTGCGCGACCGGGAACGCCTCGGGGGCCGGCTGCTCACTCACGGGTCACCGCACTCGGTGCACGGCCTTGAAGCCCTCCGCACCGTGTCTCCAGGTCGGCCGACGCGCATCGTTCTACGCACCTTCCCGGTGCCGGCAGTCGCACGGCGTCTGCTCGCAGCGCGGACAGCCGCGGCCGTACTTGTCCTGGGCCGCCTTCTCGAGGTCGATGCCCGACATGCTGGCCAGGGTCGTCAGCCAGGCGAGGACGTCGGCGAACTCGGCGGAGCGCTCGGCGGCGGTGCCGTCGCGTAGAGCTCGTGAGAGCTCTCCGACCTCCTCGGCGAACCACATGAAGGTGCCTTCGACGCCGCGGGCCGAATCGCGGTCGCCGTAGATCTCTTCGATGCGTTGCTGGAACTCACGGATGCGCATGGCCCTCTCGCCTCATTCGGTGACCCGCAGCGTCAGGACGGTCAGATCGGAGGTCGGCGCGTGTCCGGCGGTGAAGGCGTCGAGCGATTGACGGAGCTTGGCGACGAAGCCCGTCGCGCTCGTCTTGGCCTCTTGCTTCATCAACAGCCCCAGACGCTTCTCGCCGAACTCCTCGCCGGCCTCGTTTGCAAGCGACAACGTGCCCGAGGTGCAGAGGCAAACGCGATCACCGGGTGCCAGGGGAAGGCGCACCTCGTTGAGCCGCCGATCGAACACCGGACCACGATCGAATCCCAACGCGAAGCCGTCGGTGTGGATCTTCTCGATGGCACCCGTGCGACTGGTGCGACGGAGCAGCACGCATTGTCCGGCGCTGGCGACCTGCAGGCTTTGAGTCTCGAGATCCAGGACCGCATACAGACAATCGACGTAGAGCCCCTTCCGGAGATCGGGCGCGAGAAAGTGATTCGTCTGGCGGAGCGTCTCGGCCGGCGACAGGGTGCGACGCGCCTCGACGCCCAGAATCGAGCGTGCCATCGTCATGATCATCGCGCCCGGCACGCCCGACACGGGCGCATGCGCCACGACCAGGCCGAGATGGCTCTCCCCGAGCTGGAACGCGTCGAAGTAATCGCCTCCGACCTCTTTGCTCGGTCGATAGAAGCCGTCGACCTCGAGCCCGGGGGGCTGCGGCATCTCGGTCGGCAAAAGGTGGCTGGTGATCTCGTTGACGACCTGGACCTCGTGCAGGCGCGCGCGATGCTCGATCTCGGTGCGCTGCGCTTCGCGCACGCTCTGAGTCATCTCGTCGAAGGTGCGGGCGAGGGTGCCGATCTCGTCGCTCGTCCGCACGGAGGTGTGATGATCGAGGTCGCCGGAAGCGATGATCTCCACGTCGCGCGTGAGCTCGCGGAGCGGTTGGGTCACGCGGCGAGCCGCAAAACGCGCCACCAGGACTCCGAGCCCGATGAACACGATTGCGAGAGCCGCCGTCGTCGAGAGCAGAGCCAGGACGCGCTCCCGAATCCGTCGCTCGGAGAGGATCACGGCGCTGTATCCGACGATCCGGCTCTCGGGCTCGCTGGAATCGACGAGGATCGGATGGCGAAAGAGGCGACCGGGCTGCCGTCCACCATCCGAGCCGAAGGACCCGTAGGAGATCTTGGTCTGGCCGGCGCGTCGGCTCGACTCGGCTCTGAAATCGACTCGCCCCGCGTCGCCTTGCCGAGCCGCGCGCAGCACCCGCCTCTCGTCCTGGCTCAGGATGAAGGCGTCCACCAGGCTCGTCGTGTCGACGATCAGAGCCTCGAGCCGGTGCAGGTTCGCCTGGAAGCGCGCGCGCTCGGCGTCGTCCTTCAGACGGAAGCCTTCCTCCGCGCTGGAGGAGGTCCCGGCCGCCGTGGTGCCGGCCAGCGCGTCCCAGGTGCCGAGGTCGGGCACGGCCAGGGCTCGAGCCAGCATGCGGCCGCTCTCGTCGATCTCGTCGTTGAGGGTCGAGATCGCCGTCAGGGTGTTCACGGCCCCGAAGACGATCATGAAAGACGCGATCGTCAGGCTCACGACCAGAGAGAAGCGAGTCGCCAAACCGAAGCGTCCGCGGCGTTCCCCACCCCCTCGTCTTCCGCCTTTTTGTTGCCGCTTCCTCGCTGCCATGGGCGCCTATCCTAACGGTGCCTACCAAGGGACACCACCATGGGTACGACTCGCCCGTCCGCTCAGGAGCTTGACGGGACCGGGCCCCAGAGCGCGGGTCTGGCTGGCCACGGTTGCGCCTGACCGGGAAAGACCTAGACTCTAGGCGATCCCGAGCTACCGACGATGGTCCCGACCGAGTCGAGCCCGGTGCCGTCTGTCGCCGGGACGACGGCGTTTGTCCGCTACCTCCCGACGGTTCGCAGACCCGGGCGGTCATCGCCCGATTGCCTACGAGCAGGATTCATGCCCTCACGAACGAAACGAGCCGCCTCGAAAGAGCTCCCGGCGCTCGAGCCCGGCAAGGTCGCCTTGATCAGCCTGGGCTGTCCGAAGAACCTCATCGACAGCGAGGTCATCCTCGGCCGCTTGGCCACCGACGGATTCCTGGTGTGCCGAGAAACACAGGACGCGGACGCGGTCGTGATCAATACTTGCGGGTTCCTGGACGCGGCTCGCGAGGAGTCCAAGGGCGTCATCCGAGAGGCCCTCGACCTGAAGAAGCGCGGCCGGGTCGGTGCCGTCATCGTGGCCGGATGCCTGGTCGATCGCGTCGGCCAATCGTCCTTGCAGGACGAGCTGCCCGGCGTCGATGCCTACCTCCCGATCACCGACTACTCGACCGTACACCAGGCCGTACGTCAGGTGCTGAGAGGCGGCGACCCGGCGATGGCCGAGAAGTATCGCGGTGGGGCTCCCGTTCGCGGACCCGAGACCGACTTCGATCGCCTGCTCCTGACGCCGCCGTCCTACTCCTACCTCCGCATCGCCGAGGGCTGCTCGAACAAGTGCACCTTCTGTGCGATTCCCGCGATCCGCGGCAAGATCGTTCAGAGCAAGCCGATTGAGACGCTGGTCGAGGAGGCGCATCGCCTGGGTCGATCGGGCGTTCGCGAGCTGATCATCGTCGGTGAGGACACGACGGCGTACGGGCGAGATCTCTACGGCAGGACCTCGCTCGATCGGCTTCTGAAGGCGATGCGCCGGGTCGAGGACATCGACTGGATTCGGCTGCTCTACACCTACCCGTCGTTCTACAACGATGCCTTGATCGACGAGATCGCCTCGAACCCCAAGGTGCTTCCCTACGTCGACATGCCCATCCAGCACGCCAACGATCGCGTGCTGAAAGCCATGAAGCGAGGCAACCGGCAGGAGGAGCTGCGGGGGCTGCTGGGCAAGCTCCGCGAGCGCGTCCCCGGGATTGCGCTGCGCACCACCATGATCGTCGGCTTCCCCGGAGAGACCGATGCCGAGTTCGAGGACCTGATGCAGTTCCTGGAGTGGGCTCGCTTCGATCGCCTGGGCGCTTTCGTCTTCTCGCCCGAGCCCGGCACTCCCGCCTTCGACCTACCCGATCGGGTGCCGGACGACGTGGCCGCCGAGCGGCAGCAGCGGGTGATGGAGCTCCAGCGCCAGATCATTGAAGAGGACAACGCCGAGCGTATCGGAGACGTGATGGCCGTGATGATCGATGGCCTGTCCTACGAGCCCGAAGGCTACATCGAGGGCCGGTCGTATCGGGACTGTCCCGAGATCGATTGCCGGGTGCTCATCCGAGACGGTAACGTCGCCGCGGGCGACGTGGTGAATGTCGAGATCGAGGAGTCCTTGGGATTCGATCTCGTCGGGAGCTTGGTCGAAGACACGGAGCTGGATGCGTTGTGAATCTGCCGAATCGGATCACGCTCGCGCGGCTGGTGCTCTCCTTTGGACTCTTCGCCATCCTGATGCTCCTCGACTCTCAGGACTACCGCAACCGCCTCTGGGCCGGCATCGCGTTCGGCGTGTTCGTGATCGTGGCGGCCACGGATGCGCTCGATGGCTATCTGGCAAGAAAGTACGACCTCGTGAGCGACTTCGGGCGCATCGCCGATCCGTTCGTCGACAAGATATCGGTCTGCGGCGCCTTCGTGTTCTTCTGCGCCTCCGCCACCGTCATGGACTTGGTTCCGGCCTGGATCGTCGTCGTCATCATCGCCCGCGAGTTCCTGGTCACGGCGCTCCGCGGCTTCGTCGAGAGCCAAGGCATCCCGTTTGGCGCCGACCAGCTCGGGAAGATCAAGATGATCGTCCAGTGCGTGACGATCTCGTGCATCCTGGCCTACTTCACCTTGATCCCAGGCACTGAGTGGGCGCGTGTGACCCTGATCGCCCTCGTGTACGGGACGGCCGCGCTCACCGTCATCTCCGGCATCAGCTACGTGCAAAAGGCCACGCGCTACATCAAGGGCCGAGTGTGACTCCGCTCCCGCCCCGATGGCATCACCGGGACTGGCGCTTCTGGGTGCTCACCTCCGGCGGCCTTGGAATGGCTCCCGTCGCGCCCGGCACCTTCGGCACCTTGGGCGGTGTCGCCATCGCCGTGCTCTTGCCACCGACGGCCCTCGGCTTCTGGCTCGGCCTGGTTGCGATCCTCCTGACCGGCGGGCTTTGCGTCGCACTAGGAAGTTGGGCTGAGCAGGCCTGGGGCCGCAAGGACCCGGGCTGCTTCGTCCTCGACGAGGTGCTCGGCTATCTGATCGCGGTCGTGCCGTTCCTCGATCACGGCCTGCGAGCATGGATCGCGGCCTTCGTGGTCTTCCGGATCTTCGACGTCCTGAAGCCCCCACCCATCCACCGCCTCGAGAGGCTCCGCGCCGGATGGGGCGTCATGGCCGACGACGCCCTCGCCGGCGTCTACTCCGTCATCGTGCTGGCGATCGTCGAGTGGCTCGGCTGGCTCTGATTCGGTCAGCGGTGGATGGTGAATCGGTTGGCGGTCTTCTCGACCTTCTCGAGAGAATCTCTGCCGCCCCTTCGGGGCTCGGTTTCGGTCGGCGAACGGATGTCAGCGGATTCGATGGCCGCTGGACCCGAGGCTGACGCCTCGGGCTAAGATCTTCCGGCCCTCCGGGCCTCGCAATCGTCACCCGATCGCCAACGCATCGATTGATCGTTCTCGCCGGCCTGGGGAAAACGCCGCCGACGCCCGATCACCGCCGGGCGCCTGCACACGCATCAACCGCGAGCCGATGGCACACGCACGACAACCGCGAGCCCCGAGGCACGAGGGGCGCCAGATCTTAGCCTCAGGCGAAGCCTGGGGAAAACGGCATGAACCTCCGATATCCGCCGATGGCACACGCACGACAACCGCGAGCCCCGAGGAACGAGGGGCGGCAGAACATCGCCCCAGGCGAGAGGCTGGAATCCCTCAGTGCAGGCTCTTCAGCCACGCGACCAAAGCGTCGAGCTCGTCTTCTTCCAGCGGGAAGTCGGGCATCGTCGTCGCGGGCGACGCTGCCTGCGGGTCGGTAATGTGACCGCGCATCCACTCCTCGGTGCGATCCCAGGCGACTCCCCAGAGGTTCGGACCTGAGTTCGGGCCTCGCGACGGCTCGCCCTCAGGCGACACGGCGTGGCACACCCCGCAATGCAGGCGATCGAAGACCTCCTTGCCGCTGGCGGAGTCCATCGCGGCAGCCTCGGGTTCTTCGTCCGGAGCCGCGCAGGACACGAGCACCACGGCCAGCAGCGACGCAAAGACGACACGAATGAGCACGGCGACACTCCAATAGGGATTCGAGAGAGCTCGCCGGGCTCGTCCCTTCGAGGACGAGAACCGACTGAACGTTGCCAGAGTCGACCGCTCCACGCAAGCGGGAAGGAGCCTCCTGGCTACTCGACCTCGAGCTCGGCGATCTGCTCGTTGAAGTCCTCGAGCGACATCATCACCTCACGGGCTTGGCTGCCCTTGTACTCACCGACGATGCCTTGCTCGGCCATGATGTCGATCAGTCGTGACGCGCGCGTGTAGCCGATGCCGAACTTGCGTTGCAGCAGCGACGCCGAGCCGCGCTGGCTCTCGAGGATCGTGCGCACGGCTTCGACGTAGAGAACGTCGCGCTCCCACGGGGGAGTCTCGTCCTTGCCGGCTGCGCCGCGATCCTGAATGAGCTCCCGGTGGAACTCGGGTGAGGTGTTCTCGCGCAGGAACTTGACGGTGTCCTTGACCTCGTCATCGGCGACGAACGCGCCCTGTGCGCGGCCCACCTTCGAGCTACGCGGCGGCAGGTAGAGCATGTCGCCGCTTCCCAGCAGGTTCTCGGCACCATTGCGATCGATGACGACACGCGAGTCGATCTTCGATGCGACCTGGAACGAGATCCGCGTCGGCAGGTTGGCCTTGATCAGCCCGGTGATCACGTTGGTCGACGGCCGCTGGGTCGCGAGGATGATGTGGATGCCGACCGCGCGGGACTTCTGGGCGAGGCGAGTGATCGAGTTCTCGACCTCCTTGGCGGCCGCCATCATCAGATCGGCCAGCTCGTCGACCACGATCACGATGTAGGGCAAGGTGATCGGCGGTGTCTCGATACCCTCCTCGAAGCAATCCTCTCCGAGACGCGACTTCAGACCGTCCTCGCCGAGATTGTTGTACGACGCGATATTCCGGACCGCCGCACGCGTGAACAGCTCGTAGCGCTTCTCCATCTGGATCACCGCCCACTCGAGGATCGCCGGCGCCTTGCGCATGTCGGTGACGACCGGGCAGAGCAGATGGGGAATCTCGGCGAAGTACGACAGCTCGACCATCTTAGGATCGACCAGGATCAGCTTCACCTCGGCCGGTGAGCGCGTGAACAGCACGCTCAAGATGATCGAGTTGATGCAGACCGATTTACCCGAACCCGTCGAGCCCGCGATCATGAGATGCGGCATGCGCGCGAGGTCTTCGATCAGAGGGAAGCCCGATGCGTCCCGACCGAGGAAGAGCGGCACCGCCATCTTGGCGTGCTCCTCGGTGGCCGAGGAGAGCAGTCCGCGAAGGCGCACCTCTTCGCGCACCTCGTTCGGCACCTCGATGCCCACCGTCGACTTGCCGGGGATCGGTGCCACGATGCGCACGCTTTGCGCCTTGAGAGCCATCGCCAGATCATCGGCCAACGTCGTGATCCGGTTGAGCTTGATGCCGGCCGCCAGCTCGATCTCGTACATCGCGATCACGGGACCACGGTCGACCCCGACCACGCGGGCGTCGATCTTGAAGTTGCGGAGCGCGCTCTCGAGGATCTCACCCTTGCGCTGCACGAGCTGCTCGACGCGCCGGTCGTCGGCCGAGGTCTTCTCTTCCTGCAACAGCTCCAGTGGCGGCGGTGTGTAGTCGGCGCTCTCGAAGCTGTGCGAAAGCTCGATCGAGTTCCCGCCGGCGCTCGACGTGGACCACTTCTTCTTCCGCTCGCGCTTTCGCTTGCCGAGCAAGCTGCGGATCGGACCGGGCGCCTCTCTGTCCTCGACCTCTGCCTCGCCTTCTTCCTCCGGCGCTTCTTCCTCACCGTCGATGCCCGCAAACAGCGGCGCCTCGCTCTCGTCGACCTCCTCGACCTCGTCGACCTCCTCCTCGATCCACTCGTCGACGTCTTCGGCGACCTCCTCCTCGTCGACCTCCGGCTCCGGCTCGTCCTCGGCCTCCAAGTCGCTCTCGGGCGGAGCTTGGTCGGCGAGAATCTCCTCGAGCTCCTCGGTCGCGGTGGCGGTCATCTTCGCCTTCTTCGTCGACTTCTTCTTCGACTCGCCCTTGTCCTTGGCCTTTCGCTTCGACGGGCGACTGTCCGTTTCGAGGTCCGGAGACCGGAGCCACGAGCCGACCCGCTGCGTGCCTTCCCAGACCTTCGCACTGAAGGCGATCACGAGGCCGCCCGCGGCCAGAATGGATGAGATGGCCGCGAGGCCGATCAGGAGGATGCTGGCGCCGAGATCGCCGAAGAGCTGCGCCGCCCGCCAGGCGAGGTAGGTGCCGACGAGGCCGCCGGGGCCGGGCATCGTCGAGGAGCCGTAGGTGTTGGGATCGAACCAGAGGTTGAGCACGGCCGCGAAGGAGACGACGCAGCCCGCCAACCCGAGAAAGCGCAATGGCAGCTCCTCGGGAAGCCGGCCCATCCAGAGCAGCACGGCGAGGAGGCCTAGCCCGAGGTGGATGAGGAAGCCGGGGACGCCGAAGAGGAAGAGCAGTCCCCCACCGAGCAGATCACCGACCGGTCCACAGAGGTTGCCGCCACCATGAGCCCGATAGCCGATCGGGGCGAAGGTGACGGTCGCCGCCAACAAGAAGAGCGTCAGCGCCATCAATGCGACGGCGACGATCTCGCGTCGCCGGTCGAGGGGGTGTCGCGCGTCCATCCGCCTCTCGATCCTCTCTCGAATCCACCGTCGGTTCCGGGCGGACCCAAGCCGCCCCCGCGGGCACCCCTCCCCAGGGATGCGCAAGCGGCCAGTATGCCCGATCGGGCTCGGGAGTACGAGCGGGCAAGGTTCGAGCAGCGTCCGTCCGCCGGCCAGACCGCTCTCAAAGGGACCCGGAGTGACACACCCCGAAAACCGCATTTCATGCGACGGGGACGCCGGTTACACTGGCCAGCTCGACCTCTCACTGCGATCGATTCGTTGGAGCCGACCTGCCACCATGCCCCCTACCCGAGACACCCTGCCGTTGGAAGCCCCCGTGGCGACCGTGGATCCCGTCCTGGCCGCACTGCTTCAGGAGGAGGTCGAGCGCCAGCGCGACGACCTGATCCTGATCCCTTCCGAGAACCACGCGAGCGTGGCCGTTCTCGAGGCTCAGGGATCGGTGCTGTCCAACAAGTACGCCGAAGGCTATCCGCGCGCCCGCTACTACAACGGCTGCCGCGTCGTCGACCAGGTCGAGCAGCTCGCGATCGATCGCGTCAAGGAGCTCTTCGGAGCCGAGCACGCCAACGTGCAGCCCGCTTCAGGAACGGCCGCCAACATGGCCGTCTACTACGGAGCTCTCGAGCACGGCGACACCGTGCTGGCCATGGACCTCAACCATGGCGGCCACCTGTCGCACGGTCAGAAGCTCAACTTCTCGGGTCGCCAGTACCACTTCGTGCATTACGGCGTCGACCGCGACAGCGAGTGCCTCGATCTGGCAACGGTGCGCACCCTCGCCCAGGAGCACCGTCCCAAGCTCATCGTCGCGGGTGCCAGCTCGTATGCCCGCACCATCGACTTCGCCGGCTTCGCCGAGATCGCTCGTGAGGTGGGCGCCCTGTTGCTCGGAGACATGGCCCACATCGCCGGCTTGGTGGCGGGCGGGGCTCATCCGTCCCCGCTGCCGCACTGTGACTTCGTGACGTCGACGACGCAGAAGTCGCTGCGCGGTCCACGCGGCGCATTCATTCTCTGCAAGGCCACCCACCAAAAGGCGATCGACCGGGCGACCTTCCCCGGCGTGCAGGCGGGACCGCTGATGAACACCGTCGCCGGCAAGGCCGTCTGCTTCCATGAAGCCGGCCAGCCCGCCTTCCGCGAGTACGCGCAGCAGGTCGTCCGGAACGCGGCCGTTCTGGCCGAATCGCTCCAGAGCGCCGACCTGCGACTGGTCTCGGGAGGCACCGACAATCACATGATGGTCGTCGACCTGACCTCGCGCAGCCTGACCGGACGCGATGTCGCCGACCGCCTTGAAGAGGCCGGGCTGGTCGCCAACAAGAACGTGATCCCCTTCGATCACTTGAAGCCGCGCGTCACCAGCGGCGTGCGCTTCGGCACGCCGGCCATCACCTCGCGCGGCATGGGCGAGGACGAGATGCGCGTCCTCGGACAGCTCATCGCCGACGTGATCGGACACCTCGACGACGATGCCATCCTCGAGCGCGTGCGCGGCCGCGTCCGCGAGCTCGCGGCGAGCTTCCCCATCTACTCCGACGTACGATACGCCGCCAAGTAGCCCCGGGCGAAGGCTTCCTTGAGCTCCGAGCGGTAGAGCTTTCGCCGCGTCCGATTCGGCAGCCAGCTCTCGAGCAGGAGCGCGGTGGCGAGGAGACGAGCGCGGGCAGTGCGACGTCCGCGTGTGCCCACGTGCTTCTCGATGGCCGGGGCGAGCTCGGGATGCTTGCGCGCGATCCAAGCCGCCGATTGTCCGACGCGCTCCATGCGCAGGCGGTAGGGGCGCCGCTCGATGTGGTGATCGTGATGGACGAGCGCGCTGGGCTCATAGACGAGGCGCAGCCGATCGCGCAGGCGATAGCTCAGCTCGGTGTCTTCCCCGGCCGCGGCCGGAAAGCCCTCGTCAAAGCCTCCCACCCGCTCGAACTCGAGGCGAGGCACCGAGATGTTGGCGGTATAGAAGAACTCGTATCCGACGTGCTCGGCGTCCCGGATCATGCCGAAGTTGAACTGCGGGCCACCGGCGACGAGCCACTCCATGAAGGGCGTCACCTCGAGATCGGTGCACCAGTCGATGTGACCGAGCACCGCGATCGTCTCGGGATCGGCCGCTCGATGCCGCGCATCGTGCACGGCGAGCAGGTCGGGTGTCACTTGCACGTCGTCGTCGAGGAAGAGGAGCAGCTCGCCGCGGGCTTCTCGGGCGGCGGCGTTGCGCGCCGCGGCCGGACCGCGATTCGCCTGCCGGAGGATCTCAAGCGGCACCGGGCTGCGGGCCTGCGCCGCCTCGAGCACCTCGGGCGTCTCGTCGGACGAGCCATCGTCGGCGACCCGGATCTCGAACTGCTGGGACGGGAAGTCGGCGGCGAACAGATGCTCGAGACAGCGATCGAGCTTGTCACTGCGGTTGAACGTCGGGATGACGACGCTGAAGCGCACCCGTCTCAGCCGACGCTCTGGAACTGGAGATCGTACAGGCGACGATACATGCCGCCTCGGTCGTAGAGCTCGGCGTGCGAACCCGCGTCGACGATCTTTCCGTTCTCGAGGACCACGATCTGATCGGCATGCCGAATGGTCGACAGCCTGTGGGCGATCACGAAGCTCGTCTTGCCCTTCATCAAGTTGTCGAGAGCCGATTGGACGGCCCGCTCGGACTCGGAATCGAGCGCCGAGGTCGCCTCGTCGAGCAGAAGGATCGAGGCGTCTTTGAGAATGGCGCGCGCGATGGTGATTCGCTGCAGCTGTCCGCCCGAGAGCTTCACACCACGCTCACCGACTTCGGTCTGGTAGCCTTTTGGCAGCGTCAGGATGAAGTCGTGGATGTTGGCAGCCCGGGCGGCTGCCTCGATCTCGTCCTCGGTGGCCATGGGTCGACCGTAGCGGATGTTCTCGGCGATCGAGATGTTGAACAGGAACGGCTCCTGTCCGACCAGCGCCACATGCTCGATCAGACTGACGCGTCGGATCTTCCGAAGGTCGATACCATCGATCAAGATGCGGCCTTCGCTCGGATCGTAGAAGCGCGGGATCAGATCGAGCAGCGTCGACTTGCCGCCGCCGCTCGGTCCCACGATGGCCACCAGCTGACCGACCTCCACCTCGAGATCGAGGTGGCTCAGCGTCAGCTCGTCCTCATAGCGGAACGAGACGTCCTCGAAGCGAATGCTGTCGCGGATGCCCGAGATCGCGATGGCGTCGTCGGCGTCGACGATCTGAGGCCGCGTGTCGAGCACTTCGAACAGCCGCTCGGCGCCGGCCAGCGACTCCTGGATGGTGTTGTTCGCCTCGGTCAGCCGGCGAACCTCGGGGTACATCATCGAAACGCAGAGCAGCATCGCGAACATGTCCCCGGCCTTGACCAGGTCGGGCGCCAGGACCGTCGCAGCTCCACCCGCGGCGACGATCACTGCGAAGCCGGCCATGGCCGAGAAGTTGACGAACCCTTTTCCGAGGGACTTCGCCCGGACCATCTTCATCGTCACCTTGAGGAATCGATCGTTCACGCGATCGAACTCCTCGAGCTCCCGATCCTCCATCTGGAATGCCTTGACCGTGCGGATACCCGAGAACATCTGCATCATCGACTGCGTCGCGTCGGCCAGGGACAGCAGTGTCTTGCGACTGCTTTTTCGCACGCGCCGCCCGAGCGCGGCCAACGGCCAAGCGATCAGCGGAGCCATGACGAACAGGATGCCGGCCAAGGCCGGGTTCACGAAGATCCCGGCGATGAGGAACATCAGCACTTTGAACGGGCTGAGGAACACCGTGCCCAGAACCAGCCGGAGGCACGAGTACGCCGTGAAGATGTCATTCGTGAGGCGCGAGAGCGTGTCGCCCGTCTTGCGGCTGTTGTGAAAGTGCAGCGACAGCCCGAGAAGGTGTGCGCAGAGCTCGCGCCGAATGTCGATCACGATGCGGGCACTCAAGAAGCGGGACGTGTACTCGGAGAGAAAGCTCGTGAGCCCGGCCGCGACTCCGAGGAGCAGCAGCAAGATCGCGATGGCCGCGACCCGAAAGAACTGTGCGCGGTCGTCGTCGCCCAGCCCCTCGAGCTGGCGGAACATCCAACCGGGCTCCGCATCCTCGGATCCGACGCTCTTCTGGAGCCCGCCCGCCAAGTCTCCGATGAACCCGGCCGAGCCCTCCGAGCCGCCGTCCCACTCGGGAAACACCGCGCGCACGACGTCCTTGATCAAGAGCACCGGCGCCACTTGGATCGAAGCGGCCGCGACTTGACTCACGATCAAGACCGCCAGCAGCAGCTTGCGCTGGACGAGGTAGCTCAGCAGCCGGCCGATCAGTCGCTTCAGACGAGGCCAATCCGCGCGTTTGACTCCCATCAGCCTCGCCCCCGGCGCTCGGCCCCATGCGGCGGTCCCGCCTTGCGCGCCGGCTCCCCGGTCTTTCGGACCACGACGATCAAGGTCTCTCCCAGCAGCACGGCCCGCGAGAGCAGATGACGCACGATCTCGGGATGCTCCGCTCGAAGTGCCGCGTTCTTCTCGCGACGGAATGCCATCCGCGTCGCGAGCCAGATCAGAGGCCAGATGAGCAGGTAAGGCCAGGCAGCGGCCTTGATGCGATTGGCCGTGCACTCGACCAGGCGCAGCCCCGAGACATGGAAGATGTATCGAAGCTCCTGGTACGTCAGTGGATTGATGTGGTGCAGCGGATCGGGGCGCGTCTCGTCGAGCGGCAGCTTGAACTTGTTGTGGAAGCCCGTGAAGAAGAACCGCGCCCGCGAACGAATCGAGGTCACGTTCGGCGTCGACACGATCAGATGACCGCCCGGCGTCAGCACGCGCGCGCACTCGCGCACGAAGTGGAACGGGTTCTCGAGATGCTCGATGCCGTCCATCGACGTCACGACCTCGAATCGGTTCGCCTCGAACGGGAGGTCGCCGTCCAGGTCGACCGGCTCGCACGGAAGCTCGGTGGCGCCAAAGGTCTCGACCGCGATCTCGGCCGCCGTCACGTCGAAGCCCGCCTCCGACAGCGTGCGTGCGAGGGCGCCCGACCCCGCGGGCGCATCGAGCAATCGGCCGCGAGGGAGCTTCGCCGCGAGGCGCACGATCGTCTCGGGCGTCCGCTTCGAGGTGTTGTGCGTCAAGGGCGCGGCGTCGCTCGGCGGCGTCGCCGCCTCGGTCGGCGCGTCCAGGATCGCCTCGCGCTCACTCATACCGTGGCTCCCGTGCTCGAGCGCACGATGTCGAACATCTGCTCGAAGCGTTGGCTCCAGGAGTAGTCCCGCAGCACGCGAGCCTGTCCGGCCGCCGCGATGGCGCGCCGCTCGTCCTCGTGCTCGAGATAGTAGCGCGCCTTGTCGACCATCTCGTCGAGATCGTTGAAGACCACGATCTCGCGATCGATCTCGAACAGGTCCTCCATGCCGGGATTGTACCAGCTCAGGTAGAAGGCGCCGTTGCCGCATGCCGCGTAGATCCGGTTGCTGACCGACCCCTCGACCTCAGGATTGATCTCACGCGCTACGAAGATCTTCGCGCACGACACCACTTTGGCGTAGGTCTCGTTCCAGATGTACTCGCCACCCCAGGCCCGCGCCACCGGTGTCAGAAAGAACATCAGATTGCGCCACTTGTGCGGAATACGCGTCCCCCACCACTGGATGCGCAGGCCACCCTGACGCAGCCGCGCCAGCATGTCTCGCCGGATGCGATAGGACGGGTTGTTGCTAATGTTGCCGATCAGCACCGCATCCGTGTCGTAGAGGCGCCGCTCCCTCTCGCTGATCTCGTCGACCTGGAAGAAGCTGGGATCGAAGCCCTCCGACAGCCAGGCACAGTGCTCGATGCCGCGCTCCTGGTACCGCGGAATCATCCCGCGCGCGATGTTGAAGTAGAAGTCGTGAGCACGAGCCAGCTCGACCAACCACTCGGGGAGGTTCTTATGGACGTCGTGATTCCACAAGATCGTGTAGACGCCGCGCGCCTTCAGCCACGCGATGTCCGACGGCGCGAATTTCTCGCCATTGAACAAGATGTGAATCTCGGGCGAATGCCGCTCGACATGCTGGGCGAGCTCCGCCGGCAGATCGACCGCGTTGCGGAAGTCGAACACCTCGGTGTCGTGACCGAGGTCTCGAAGTGCCTTCAAGAGGTATTGCCCGACGCTCCACGGTCGATTGTGGGGCGCGCTCAAGAGAATGCGTGCCATGATCCCTCCCAGGCGCCTCATTATGGGCCCCACCGAGACCGAGCGAAAGGGGTCAACCTCCCAGACGCGTCGCCCGCTCTCCCACCTCTTGCCCGATCCCTCGGCCCTTCATCGAACCTTTCTGGGCATCTCGACACCACGCTCGACCGAGCAGCGGTCGGCTCGCCGCCGTGGAATACGTCGATCGGCCACAGCAGGCCCACTGCATGTGCGGGCGAGTCGCGTCTTCCTGCCAGCACCCGTTCATCGCAGTCCGTCGCGATGCGAGGCCCGAAGCACCTCGCCTTCGGACAGCCCGGGGCGAAAGCCCCGGGGAGGGCGGCACCGCGATTCGCCGTTTCATCTCCCGACCGTGACAACGAGCCCTGAAAGAGCGTCATCGGCGTCCGGTGCGGATCCCGTTCGCGGCAGCTGGATAATACGTGTCGTCGGGGAGCTCTCCATAGATCCGCAGCACCTTCGCGCGATACCGATCGATGCGCGCCCGAGTCTGAAGATCGATGCTTCGAAAGAGCCTCTTCCACTCGCCGATCGGATGATGACGCAGGTAGGCCCGCAAGAAGCGCAGTCGCTCGGTCCGGGTCGCGGAGTCGGGCGGCAGGTCGTTGAGCTGCACCAGATTGAGCTCGGCGAGGCGCGAAGGCCGACGATCGTCGAAGCTGAGTCGGTCGAGATCGGCCAGCACGATCGGATGCTTCGAGCCCGGCAAGACGAGCAGATTCTTGGCGGCCAGGTCCGGGCACAGCACGCCTCGGCGATGGAGCGTGGCGGTGAATCGGGCCAAGGCTTCGGTCAATGCTCGCCGCGTCCCCGGAGGTCCGCCTTTCGCCAAGACCCGGTCCAGGGGAGCGGCATCGGGCAAGAAGCGCGTCAAGAGGATGCTCCGCTGCCGATTCACGCGCACACACGCCAACGCCTCGGGCGTCTCGATGCCGCGCACCTTCAGCCCGTTGGCCGCCAACCAGCCCGCTTCGGCTTTCGAGCGCGCGCCGAGGAGCCATCTTGCGAGGCGAGACCAACGACCCTCGAGGAACTCTTTGGCGACGATCTCACCACTCTCGGGACCACCGACGAATCGTCCGACACGCGAGCGGCGGCCCTCCTTCATCCACTCGACGTCGCCGGCGTCGAGGCGGTCGACCCACGACTTCACCCGGCCGGGCTCGATCTCCCGGCGGTGCCAAAGACGCTGGCCTTCGATCATGGCCTGCCGAAAGCGCGTGCTCTCCCGCAGGCAACGCCGAGTGCGCGTAAAGAGGCGACGGCGGCGCTCCTTCTCGATGGCGGCTTCGATGCCGCGCCACCAACGGCGCACGGTCGGACGGCTCGCCGATCCCAGGTAGGCCGCCAGCACGCGCCGTCGATCGGAGCGCGACAACGCACTCAGCATGGAGCCCAGCAGCTTGGCCATGGCCGTCTGCCGCGATCGCCGAGGAACCCAAGGCATCGACCAGACCGAGTGCAGATCGATGAAGCACAGCCGAGCCTCGCCGCCCGGCCCCTGGGCCACGAGGAGGTTGTTGCCGTGGAGATCCCGGTGATGGATGCCCTCGTCATGCAGCCGCTTCAGTGTCTCGCCGATGCGCACCAGGAAGGCTCGACGCTCGACGAGGGGAAGGGACTCGATCACGGCGAACACCGGCGAAGCGGGGGCGATGGCCTCGGCGACGCTGAAGGACTCGAGGCAGCGGAGGCCGCGGCGTCGCTCGCCGACCGCCAGAGGAGCGGCCGTATCGAAGCCATGCGCGAGGAGCCGCTTCGCCTGACGCCACTCGTTGACGCCGCGGGTCGAGAAGATCGCGTAGCGTAGGGCGTTCTTCCAACCCGTCAGCCAATGCCGCTTGAGGTAGACGTCGCGCTCACCAGCCCGCACCACGACGACCGAGCGGACTTGGTTGCCCTTGACGAAGCGGCTGCCCTCCCCACGAGCGAGTGCCGCGGCGCGGCCGCGCAGGGTGGCCTCGAAGTCGGCGCGGAACGAGGTCGCGACGGTCCAGTGGACGCCGGCGTCGTCTTCGATCTGCTGCTCCGCTTCGGAGTCTGAAGTCATCCTGCATCCATCGTGCACTGCCGACGAGTGCTCGGTCGCCAGGGAGACATCCGGTGTCCCGAAGGCGAGCGAACGGCATCGACGGGCCCGCTCCCAGCCAGGGGGCATTCTATGCATGGTCGCCGCACGGAGAAAAGCGCGATGTCGCTTCCATGCTTTCGCCAGTCCAGGCGGTCCCCGGGGAAGCCTCGCGGGCCCGCGAGCGAAATCCGGACTGCCTCCGCGCTGCGAAGGCGCCTTTGTCGATCGACTCCGCCGCCATCCTCCCCTCCCAGCGGAGCTGATGCCGCGACCCAGCCGGCAACCCCATCCCGCCTGCTGACGGTCCGGCTCTCTTCCTTCCGCTTCGCCGATCGGATAGAATCCCCGCTTTTCGGTGCGGGCAGCCCTATGAGAATCCTGCATCTCTTCTCGAACTGGAAGTGGACGGGACCGGCCGAGCCGGCTCTCAACCTCGCCTGGCAGTCGCGGCAGCGACACCAGGTCGTCTTTGCGGGCGGAGCGGCGCCGCCGCACCAACCCAACCACGTCCGTCTCGAGGCCGAGCAACGTCATCTCGAGTTCTGGGACGGCTTGGAGCTGAGCAAGCACTTCAAGGTCGGTGCGAACTGGACCGACGTGCGTCGCCTGACCAAGCTGCTCCAGCGCGAGAGCTTCGACGTCGTCCATTGCCATCTTCCGAACGACCATCTGGTCGGCTCGATCGCGGTGCGACGCGCGAAGTCGAAGGCGCGCCTGGTGCGCACCTGCTACGAAGGCGACGGTCCTGAGGATCTCTTCCGGGTGCGAGCGGCCTTCCGCGTCGCGACGGACGGATTGATCACGATTTCCGATCAAGGCCGCACGAAGGCGCTCGACGGCTTTCGACTGTCGGAAGATCGCATTCGCGTCGTCACGGGCGGCGTCGATCTGGAGCGCTTCGATCCGGACCGCTTCGACAAGGCAAGCAGCCGAGCCGAGCTCGAGATTCCCGAATGGGCTGCCGTGGTCGGCATCGTCGCTCGTATTCAGCCGCGTCGCCGGTTCGACGTGTTCCTCGAAGCGGTGAGCGTGCTGAGGGACCGTATCCCGAATCTTCGGGTGCTCGTGGTCGGTCGCGGAACGCACATGGAAGAGGTGGCGGTCGAGCCCGTCGAGCGCCTCGGTCTGCAGGACGTGGTCAAGTTCCCGGGCTACCGAGCCGGCGACCACTACGTCAAGCTGCTGCGCGCGTTCGACGTGGGTGTGTATCTGGTCCCCGGCACCGATGGCTCATGCCGCACGGTGCGCGAGATGATGGCGATGGGGATTCCGGTCATCGCGGCTCGTCGCGACGCGCTGCCCGAGATCATCGATCACGACCGTACGGGGCTCATCGTGGAGGACACGGTCGAGAACTTGGCGAAAGCGATCGAGGGTCTCACTCAGAGCGACGAGAAACGTCAGGCTCTCGGAGTCGCTGCTGCCGAGCACGCGCGGACACAGTACTCGATGCAGCACCAGGCCGAAGAGGTGGAGAGCTTCTACCAAGAGCTCCAGCAGCTCGATCCACGCCGAGGACGAGGATGAGCCTTCGGATCCTGCTCACCGATTTCCATCGGGTTGGCGGAGGACAGGTCGAGTACGTCCTGTCCCTCGCCGAGCAGCTCCGAGCCGCCGGCCACGAGCCCGCCATTGCGGCGCGAGCCGACAGCCGCCTGGCCGCCGAGTGCCGTGAGCGCGAGCTGAGGCTCTACGACGCCTTCTACTTCTCGCGTGGGATGCGCCCGCTCGAGTTCTGGAAGGACCTTCGAAGAGCCTCGCGTCTCCTGCGAAGCGATGTCATCGACCTCGTACACGTCAATGGCTCGCAGGACCACTGGGTCTTCGCCCTCGCCCGATGGCGCACGCGTAGTCGCATCCCGATCGTTCGGACGCGCCACAACACCTATCGCGTCCGCAAGAACGTCACCAACCGCATTCTCAACCGATCCCTCACGACACGGACCATCACCGTCTGCCAGTGGGTCAAAGAGCATCGACTGATCGGTCCCGTCTTCGAGGGCCACCCGATCGACGTCATCCACAATGGGGTCGACCTCGAGCACTTCGTCGAGGTGACACCCGATGAAACCGTGCGCGCGGAGTTCTCGCTGCCCGACGATGCCGTGGTGATCGGGGTCGTCGCTCGACTCGTCAAGGAGAAGGGGCACCGCTATCTGGTCGAGGCTCTCGCCGAGCTCGCCCGCCGAGGTCATCACCGGGTTCACGCCCTCCTGATCGGTGAAGGCACGGAGGGCGCCGAGCTCCTCCGACTGGCCGGCGAGCTCGGGGTCGTCGATCGTCTCACCTTCACGGGCTTCCGTTCCGACGTGCGTCGGCTCGTCTCGGCCTGCGACCTCGGCGTGCTGCCGTCGATCGGTTGTGACACCTCCTCGATCGCGCTCAAGGAGATGATGGCGATGAAGAAGCCCGTCGTCACGACCGACCACGGCGGCTTGCCCGAGATCGTCGACCACGGCGTCGACGGGTTCGTCGTGCCCGCCGGCAACGGCCTCGCCCTGGCCGATGCCATCGAACGCTTCCTCACCGATACCGAGCTTTCCCGACGCCTCGGAGAGGCGGCTCGTGAGAAGGTCGAAAGCGTGTTCACGCGCGAGGGCGCATTCGCCGCGACGCTCGAGTCGTATCGGCATGCCCTCGAGTCGAGCTCCTCAGTTTCGTCTTGGGCGGGGTCCGCCGCCGATGCTCACTGAGGGACGGGTCGCGATCGTCATTCCCAATTGGAATGGCGCCGAGCTGCTTCGGAGCCACTTGCCGGCACTGCGTGGCGAGCTCGGTGACGACTCCGAGAGAGTCCAGACGATCGTCGTCGACGACGGCAGCACGGACGACAGTCGAGCCGTGCTCGCGGCTGAGTTCCCTTGGGTACGGGTCGTCGTGCACGACACGAACCGGGGCTTCGGGTCCGCATGCCAGAGCGGCGTCGAGGCTGCCGACGCCGAGCTCGTCTTCCTCCTCAACTCCGATGTGCACGTGCTCGAAGGCTTCTTGGAGCCGCTCGTGGCGGCGTTCGATCGCGACTCGGCGCTGTTTTCGGCCGCCGCAGTCGCTCTGGGTGAAGATGCACGCTCGTACCACGACACGCTCCGACGACCTCGCTGGTCCCGGGGCAACGTGGCCTTTCAAAAGCTCTCGTGCCAGGCGGTCGAGGCAGCATTCGCGAGCGACACCGCGATACCGACGCTCTTCGCCACCGGCGGGCACGCCCTCGTCCATCGCCAGCGCTTCCTCGAGCTCGGTGGCTTCGACTCGTTGTACAGACCGTTCTACTGGGAAGACGTCGATCTCGGGTACCGGGCCTGGAAGCGCGGTTGGCCGACCGTGGTCGTGCCCGAGAGCCGCGTGATCCACCAGGACGTCGGTACGATTCGAACGCATTTCGAGAAGAAGCATCTCGACGACGTCAGCCGCCGAAATCGCACTCTGTTCACGTGGCGCAACATCACCTCGACCGGCCTCCTCTGGCGCCGACACCTCCTGCCCCTCCTCGGCAAGATCGCGATCCGTTGGCTCGCCGGCGACCTTCGCTTCTATCGCACGCTCGGCGCCGCCATGCGCCGGCTGCCGCAGGTGATGAAGACTCGTGGCGCGGAGAAGAGCGCGCAGGTTCTCACGGACGAGGAAGTCTGGGCGCGCGTCAGCGGGGATTGATCTCGGAAGACGACGGTTGCAACGCCTGGATGATGTCGCCCCTTCGGGGCTGCCCCTTCGGGGCACCGGGGGAACGACAGCCCGGCGTACGAACCAACGAAACCGGGGCGCGTGAGCGCCCCGGTCGTCGAGCTCAAGATGGCTTCGGGCGTCAGCGATTCGTGTCGCCGCTGTTGCCATCGACATTGCCGCTGTTCTCGGGAGCGGCGCGGAAGCCTTGCGGAACGCTCACGGCCGGGTTTCCGGTCTCGCGATCGTAGCCCGACTGGGCCCACTCATCCCAGGAGCCGTCGTAGAGCACGACATCATCGACGCCGACCTGCTTGAGGGCCAAGAAGGCCAGCGAGGCGCGTGTGCCGGTATCGCAGTAGACGACGACACGCGGGTTGGTGCCGGCCTTGGGCTCGAGGCCGAGGCTCCGATAGACGGTCTCGAGATCGTCGGTCGTCAGGAGGCGACCATCAGTGCCGAAGTTTCGGAGCCAGTCGAGATGCAGGGCGCCCGGGATGTGACCTCGGAGATACTCGTCCTCGTTGCGTGTGTCGACGAGGATCACGTCGCCATCGCTGAGGTGCTCCTGGATCCAGGTCCCCGAGACGATGTCACCGGTGGCGACCGAGGCGTTGAAGTTGCCAACGCGCGTCGGACGCTGGCGACCGGTCTCGGGTTGGAGATTCTGGGAGAGCCAGTTCTGGAAGCCGCCGTCCATCACGTAGGCGCGATGAAGGCCCGCTGCCCGAAACGTCCGAGCGGCCCAGGCGGCGAGCGGTGAGCTCTGGTCGCCATAGAAGACCGTCGTCGCATCCGAGCGAAGTCCGATCTCCCGAGCGATGGCCGTGAGCTGGTCGGAAGACGGCACTTGCTCCTTGATGCCATCGACATCCGAGAAAAGCGTTTTCGGATCGAGCCAAAGGGCTCGGGGGACGTGACCCGACTCGAAGCTCTCGAGCGGTCGCACGTCGACGACGAGGACATCGGGGCGAGAGATCTCGTCGCTGGTCCACTCCGGGCTCACAAAGTAAGCCTGCGGTGCGGGACCACCGGGTCGACGATCAGTGATTCGTTCCTTCGGGGTCGAACCGCAGCCAACGATGAGGGCCGCGACCAGGGCGATGCAGATCCAACGGGACATGAGGCGCACTCCTATCTACTCGATCTCGACCGATCGGGATCCGCCGGAATGGTTCCCGAGCTCGAGCGCAAATCGCGGCATCAGTGTTCCTCTTCGACGCGAATCGTCTCGAAGAAGCCGCGCAACGTCTCAGGCATCGACACGGATCGAAAGGTATCCAAGCTGGCCGCGGTCTTGACGATTCTCGCCACGAACGCGGCTCGACTGTCCGCCAGCTCGCCCCGGAACAGCAGCCCGAGCGACGACGAACCAATCTTCTCGACTCTCATCGTCACTCGCAGGGACTCGCCGTAACGGATCGGTGCGAAGAAATCCGATTCCACGTGGACGGTGGGGAATCCGACGCGATCGTGGTTGAGGAGGTCGGCGTAGGTTCGGCCGATTCGGTCGGTGAAGAAGTCTTCGAAGACACCGTGGCAGAGGTGGAAGACCTCGGGATAGTAGAGAATGCCGGCCGGGTCGGTGGCCCCGAAGCGGATAGGCACCTCGCGCACGAAGCCGACCGTCATGGGGTGACCTCCCGAGCCACTTCGACCGCCTCGACCAGCATCGTGGCGAGGACGTCGAGCCAGCGCTCCCCCTCTTCGGCACTCGCGTCGGCCGGTTGACCGCAGTACGCGTCCTGCATGCCGAGGGCGAGGAAGTTCGCGGCGCCCTCGCGGGCCGCCCGGGCGAGGTCGACCTCGAGATCGGGCAAAGCGCGGGCGAGCTCCTGGCGCACGGCGTCGGGCCGGGCGGCGAGGACGAGCGACGTCTCGTAGCGCCCGGCGTGGCACGAGCCACTGGCGAACTCGGCGCCCAGGCGCTCGGCCCAGGGACGGCGCGTGGCGTCGGGAAAGAGGACGCGCAGCTCGGGGCGATCGCTGGCCGCGGCCGCCTCGCGCAGCGCCTGGCGGTGCGCCTGCTCGAGGTGCGCGTTGGCGAGGACCAGAATCTCGGCGCCCGAATCGGTCAGGCCGCGCGCGATGTCACCCACCAGCGCGATGACGGTCTCGCGCGAGATGGAGATCGTGCCGCGGAACGGCGCCGCGAAGTCGGTCACGCCGTAGGCCAGCGGAGGCAGCATCGCCGCACCGATGCCACTCTCCTGAAGCCGCGTCATCGCACGCTCAGCCATCGCCTCGGCAATGATGACGTCGGTGTCGAGCGGGAGATGCGGGCCATGCGCCTCGGTCGATCCGACCGGGAGCACGAGCACTCGCACCGAAGTCTGCTCGGCCTCGCGCGTCGTCGCGGCGGCCCAATGCGTCATCCCGCCATCTCCGCCTCGCGCGCGGCGAGCTGCTTACGGTCGATCTTGCCGCGATCGTTCTTGGGAAGCTCGGCCACGAACTCGACGATCCGCGGATACTTGTAGTGGGCGAGTGTCGTCTTCACGTGCTCTTGGAGCTGGCGGGCCAGTCCGTCGTCTCCGGTCTGCCCTTCGGCCACGACGATCACCGCCTTCGGCTTGACGAGGCCGGCGGCGTCCGGCACACCGATGACGGCGCACTCGCGAACGGCGTCGTGGCCGAGCAAGCAGTCCTCGATCTCGATCGGGCTGACCCAGATGCCCCCGACCTTCAGCAAGGCGTCGGTGCGGCCGTGGTACCAGTAGTAGCCGACGGCATCGCGATGAAACTGGTCACCGGTGTTGCACCAATCGGCGTGGAAGGTCGCCTTCGTCTTCTCGTGATCCTGCCAATACATGACGGCAGCACTGTCGCCTCGGATCCAGAGCGCGCCCGCTTCGCCCTCGTCCACGTCCTGGCCTTCGGCGTCGAGGATGCGTGCCTCGTAGCCGGGAACGATCTGACCGAGGCTGCCCGGCATCACCTCACCGGGTCGGTTCGAGATGTAGATGTGGAACATCTCGGCCGAGCCGATGCCGTCGAGGATCTCAACGCCTGTGCGCTCCATCCACTGCCGATACAGAGCCTCGGGCAAGGCCTCACCAGCCGAGAGGCATAGCCGGATGCTTCCGAGATCGCGTTTGGCAGCGCCCTCGACATGCAGCATGGCGTTGATCATCGTCGGCACCGAGGTCAGCACGGTCGGACGGTGCTTCTCGATCATCTGGTAGAGCGTCTCGGCAGTCGAGCGCTCCGGGAAGATCGCGGCCGTACCGCCCACGGCGAACGGAAAGAGCAAGGTCGTACCGGTCGCATAGCCGAAGAAGAGCTTCGGAACGCCCAGCGAGATGTCGTCCTCCCGGATGCGCAGCACCTGCTTGGCGTAGTGCTCGGTGTTGAAGGGCAGGTCGTGCTGGAGGTGCACGGCGGCTTTGGGACGTCCGGTCGAGCCCGACGTGAACAGCCAGATGGCGGGATCATCGCGATGCGTGTCGGCGGGCGCGATCTCGGTGGGCGCCTGCGCGCACAGATCTTCGAAGCTCGAGAACTCCTCGCCGCCGCCACCGACCACGAGCAGGTGATCGAGATGGCGAGCGCGTCGGGCGGCCGGAGCGACGTTCTCCAGCACGGACGCGTGCACGACCGCGACCCGGGCGCGTGTGTACTCGAAGTAATGCTCGAAGGCGTCGGCCGGCAGATGCGGATTGACCATCGCGATGACGGCTCCCACGCGCGCCGCCGCGAACCAGGCGAACACGAACTCGGGCAGGTCGGGCAGGATCAGCAGCACCCGATCCTCCTGCCGAACGCCGAGGTCCTTCAGGACATGGCCCGCCTGGCAGCTTCGCTCGAAGACCTCGCGATAGGTGAACGAGTCGTCGGCGCAGAGCAGCGCCCGGCGGTCGCCTCGACCGGCCTCGAGATTGGCGTCGAGGTAGTAGGCACCGAGGTTGAACCGTTCCGGAAAGCGGACGTCCATGCGCGAGCCCTCCACGAAATCAGAATGCGGCCCCCGAGGCGTGCGCCTCGTAGGCCTTGGTCTCGAGAATCTTCCGGATCTCGTTCACGACGGCTCCGAGCTCGTCGTCGCGGGTGTAGAAGTGCGGCGAGATGCGAATGCCGGCGCCGGGCCGGTAGTCGACGCAGAAGTCGCGGCGATTGAGCTCGGCGGTCACCGCCGGTCCGTGCTCGACATCGAGGGTGATCGTGCCGCCGCGTCGCTCGGGGTCCTTCGGGCTCTTCGAAGAGAAACCGGCCTCCTCACCGAGCTGGAGCAAGAGGGTGGTCTGGCGCTTCGACTTCTCACGAATCGCGGGGACGCCGATCTCGCTCACAATCTCGTAGCCGCCGGAGGCCGCGAACAGTGCGGGCACGGCCGGCGAGCCATGGAGGAAGCGCGTGATGTTCTCGGCGTAGCGCATCGCACCCGGCTCGAAGGCGAAGGGCGCCGCGTGGGCCATCCAACCGGTCACGGCCGGCTCGAGCTTCGTCTGCAGGTCCGGGCGGACGTAGAGGTACCCGGCGCCAGGTCCTCCGCAGAGCCACTTCACGGAGCCGCCGACGATGAAGTCGACGTTGAGCTCGCGAGCACTGAAGGGGATGGTGCCGGCCGACTGATAGGTGTCGAGGATCACGTGGGCGCCGACCTCATGGGCTCGCCGAATGATCGCGGCCGCGTCCTGGAGGTAAGCGCTCTTGAAGAGCACGTGCGAGATCGGCACCAGCAGGGTCTCTTCGTCGATGGCGGCGAGGACGTCTTCGAGCTCGATGGTCATGCCGTCGCGGGAGGGGACGGTCGTGATGCGAGCGCCGTGTCGGCGAGCCGCTTCCTCGTACACGTACATGACGGTCGGGAAGTTGAGATCGGTGTAGACGATCTTGTTGCGCGGGCCCTTCAGATCGAAGCACGAGAGCAGCACCGACTGGGCGACCGAGACGTTCTGATGCATCGCGATCGAGCCGGGTGGCGCATCCAGGATCTGGCCGAGCAAGTTGCCGATCGTCACGGGCGCGTCCCACCAGCCTTCGGCCCAGGCCCGAACACCGCGGGTGGCCCATTGCTCGGTGTAGAGCGCGAGCTTCTCTTGGGCTCGGCGGGGCATCGCGCCCAGCGAGTGGCTGACCAGATAGACCGAGCTTTCCAAGATCGGAAACTCGGAGCGCCACTTCAGGAGCTCGTCCATGACATTCCTCTTCGTCAACTCCAGGGTCGATGCGGCCGATCAGGACCGTGTGCGCGGTGCTTCTTCAATGTAGGTTCGCACCTCCCACAGCTCCGGGAAGGCCTTCTTTTCCATCGTCTGCTTCAGGTAGCGCGCGCCCTCGCGATCGCCGGTCACGCGAGCCCCCGTTCCAGTCTTGGCACCGATGGTCCGCTCGACCATGCGAACGTGATGAGCTCGCCAGAGCCCAAGATGCTCGTCGACCTCGACCAGCTCCTCGCATAGCCAGTACAAGACGTCGTGGGTGCGACGGTCTCCGTAGATCTTGAGCAGCTCGTGGCGGAGGGCAGTCCGCCCGGCGTCGGTCTCGAGCTCGTCCCCGTGAGGCAGATCGAACCCGCGGCGCCGGAGTAGCGCATAGAGCACGTCGCGCATGGAGGGTGCCTCGAAGCGACGCTCGAGGCGCTTTCGAGCGCGCGGGTCGAAGTTGAAGTGATCGAGGTAGAAGCGATCCTTCATCCCGAGCGCGAACTCGAGCTCGCGGAACTGCACTGATTGAAAGCCACTGGCCGGCTTGAGGTTCTCTCGGAACTGGAAGAAGTCCAACGGCGTCATCGTCTCGAGCACGTGCACTTGCGTGACCAGCACGCGTTGAATGGAGACGACGCGGCCCAGGAGGCGCGTCGCCTCGCGGACCTCGTAGTCGCCGCCGTTCTCGAGCAGCTCCGCCACGTGATCGACGGTGTGCAGGATGAGCTTGAACCAGAGCTCGTAGACCTGGTGAACGATGATGAATTGAAGCTCGTCATGAGCCTCGGGTCGCGAGAGGCATTTCTGCAGGTCGAGCAGCTCGGGGACCTTCAGGTATTCTTCGTAGGAGAGATCGATGGGTGTCATGCGCTCGGACATCGGCGGCGGATCCTCAGCTGTGACGTTGGGTCAGGGTTCATTCCGATCCGGCCTCTCGGGGCCGGGCCCGCAGCTTCGCTTCGGGCGTGTTCAGGACCGCCGGGTCGATGCGCAGACGCTCGATCACGTCTCCGCGCTCGAGAGCGTCGAGGATCTCGGGCACGTCCTCGACCGAGACGCCACCGTACCACGTCTGCGCGGGGTAGATCACCAGGGCCGCACCGAACGCGCATTGGTCGAGGCAGCCGGCCGCATTGGCCCGCACTCGCCCCTTCCAGCCCCGACTTCCGATCTCCTTCTTCAGAGCGGCGCGCACGGCCACTCCACCGCAATCGGTGCAGCAGCCTCGCGGGTGCTCGGGCTCGCGCTGGTTCTCACAAACGAAGATGTGGTGCTCGAATTCGGGCATGGCTTCGTCTCGTCGGGGTCAGCCGGACGTCGCCTCCAGGACGCTTCCAGCGATGATCAGCTTCTGGACGTCGGAGGTTCCTTCATAGATCCGCAACGCGCGGACCTCACGGTAGAGCCGCTCGACGACCTCACCGCGCACCAGGCCGCGCCCCCCTCGAAGCTGCACGGCCGTATCGACGATGCGGAAGGCCGCCTCGGTCGCATACAGCTTGGCCATCGAGCCCTCGCGCGTGATTCGCGCCTGCCCACCGTCCTTGACCGCGGCGGCTCGGTATACCAGGAGGCGAGCGGCCTCCAGCTCGGTCGCCATGTCGGCCAAGTGAGCCTGCACCGCTTGGAAGCTCGACAGCGCTTGGCCGAACTGGCACCGGGCGCGCACGTGGCTCAAGGTCTCGTGCAGGGCCCGCGCCGCGATCCCGCAGGCAGCCGCGCCCACCGTCGGTCGAAAGAGATCCAGCGAAGCCATGGCCAGCCGAAAGCCTCGCCCCTCCTCGCCGACCAGCGCGCTCTCCGGCAAGGCGCATTCCTTCAGATGAAGCTCACCGATCGGATGTGGCGCGATCAGCTCGAGCGGCACGATCTCGAGGCCCGGCGTGTCGGCCGGCAACAGGAACAGCGAGATGCCTTGATGGCGCTTCTCGCCCTCGCCCGTGCGCGCGAAGAGCAGGTAGAAGTCCGCCAGCCCGGCGTTCGATATCAAGGTCTTCCGACCCGACAGCACCCACTCGTCACCGCGTCGCTCGGCCCGCGTCTGCAACGCCGCCACGTCGCTGCCGGCCTCGGGCTCGGTCAGGGCGAAGGCCGCGACCGCCTCACCTCGCGCAACGCGCGGGAGCCACTGGTTGCGCTGCGAGGCGCTGCCGGCGAGGGAGAGGGCGAAGGAGCCGAGCCCCTGCATGACGAGCTGCGTGTCGACGAGGGAGGAGGCGAAGCCGAGCGCTTCCCGAAGCACGCAGATCGAGCGCACCTCGAGCGCCTGGGCGCCGTCCTCGGCGACGAGCGGAGCGAGAAGCCCAGCGCGCCCCAGCGACGAGACGATCGCCCGCGCGGTCTCGAGTCGACCGTCCTCTGTCGCAACGAAGGACGCGCCGGGACCGTCGACCCAGATGCGCGCCGCGTCGCTCCAGGCGAGGTGCTCGTCCTCGAGGAAGAAGCTCGACGTCGGCTCGAGAAAGGTCACTTGCCGCCGCCCTTGCGGCTCATGAAGGCCTCAAAGGCGGTGCGATAGTCCGGATGCTCCATGCACCACGCCTGCACGCGGGCCTCCGCATCGAGTGCCTGCTCGAGGCTCATCGAGGCCTCGGCATTGAGCATCTCCTTGGTCATCGCGATCCCGAACGCGGGGCCTTCCATCAGCTTGCCGGCCAGTGCTTTCATCGCGTCCTCGAGCGCGTCGGGCTCGACGATCTCGCGATAGAGACCCATGTCGACGGCTTGCTGCGGGGTGACGAAGTCGCCCAGCATCAGCATCTCGGTGGCCCGGGACATGCCGACGACCTTGGGCAGCATCCAGGCCGCGCCCATGTCGGCACCGGACAGACCGACCTTGGTAAAGAGGAACGCGATCTTGGCGTACGGCGTCGCGATCCGGAAATCGCTGGCCAGGGCGATGACGGCGCCAGCGCCGGCGACCACGCCATTGAGGCCCGCGATGACCGGCTTGCGCAGCCGGCGGATGTTGCGGACCAAGTCGCAAGTCACGCGCGTGAAAACCGCTCGCCCCTCGAGATCGCGATCGAACAGCGGCCCGATGATGTCCTCGACGTCGCCGCCCGAGCAGAAGCCTCGCCCCTCGCCCGTGAGTGTCACCACCCGGACCGAGCTCCGCGACTCGAGCGCGAAGAAGCAGTCCCGAAGCTCCTCGTAGACCTCGAAGGTCAACGCGTTGAGGCGATCGGGACGATTGAGCCGAATCCGGGCGATCCCGTCGGACTCGTCATAGAGAAAGCTGCGCGGCTGCATCGAAGACCTCCTGAAGGGATGAACCGTCGATAGTATGCCGCGCGCCGTTCGTCCGCGCGAGAGCGGGCCGAAAGCCAACGAGGTGAGATTCACCGCGGACTCGTCCACGCCGGGCGAACGCGAGAACGGCCCGAGGACACACCCGCTCAGTCGGAACCGATCGTGACGAAGGCCGTCAGCGGCTCGGCGGTCTGTCGATCGCGGTGCGAAACCGGGTGAATCTGGCGGTGAAGATGTGCGAGCGGGGTTTGATTCCTGGGATCGATCTGTGAGGTGGATCTGAATCCGGATCTGGTTCGGGGGAGCTCGAGGGGAGAGTCGAGGCGAGATTCGGGGATGAAGTTCGCCCTCAAGACGCTCCGGCGCGCCGTAAGGAGGGCCGCTTAGAAACTGCGCAGGAGAGAATCCACACCCTTCGAGCACTCTCTGCATCGTGGCAGAGCAGTGGCAGGGCAGTTCATTCAGCAGTCCTGAGGATAACATAGTCACATGGCACTCGTAAGTCTGCGAACCCGCTCTCGTTGCCAGAGCGCACGGTGATGCGATATTCCCCATAGGGAATGTCGACCAGAGCGAAGACCCCGCTAGCGTCGACATCGACAAGTATGCTCTTCCTACCTCCTCGCGGCTTCACCTTTACGATAGCTGGATTCCCTGGCTCGCCTCCGTTCTGCCACACTACTCGTCCTCTTATTTCTCCCTGTGGCGCTGAGTATGAGAGGAATACCTTGTCGAGATGAGACCCTCTAGGAATCCCGGAGTAGTCTTGCTCGGCGATCAGGAGGCCCCGAGAGTCAGAAAGGCGAACTATCAATGAGTCACGCAACGAGAGCCCCCGTCCCTCTGAAATGAGCAAAGTTCTGCTCTCGGGCGCATTGAAGAGCAACGACACCCCGCCCGAGCCATCGAAGCTCTCTCTCACGGTATCCGCTTCTCCTAGCACGACGTTGCTAAACCCAATTTTCTTGGACGCAACCGCCAGCCCAGTCACCTCGACCTTCGTCGCCTCGACCGGGCCTTTCCAGGACAATTCCAACTTGCCGGCCCGCTGCAAGGTCATTCGAAGCAAGTTCGTTCCGGGCGTTCGCTCCTTTGCCGCGGGCCAATACCCGGAGGCCGTCGCGACGACTTTCAAGACACCGTCGCTTAGCGCGACCGTAGTCATTCCCGAGTCATCCGTGTACTCGCCAGTGACTATGTCTCCAAACTCTCCTTCAAAAGACACGGCTGCGCCACTAACGCCTTGACCAGTTTCCGCGTCCAAAACCTCAATAGCGATTGCGTCTCTCGCCGGCAAGACGATGGGATCAAGAACCTCTCCAGGCATCAACGGCCGGCCAAGCTGAAGGAGCTCAGAAGCAGACACATCCTTTGATGAGGCGCATAGCACCCGTGCCATCAGTCCGCTCTGTTGCGGAATCGTCAAATGAAAGAGACCTTCCTCCACAGTCGTAGCTCTCGTATTGATCGACTCGACTCCAGCGCTCGTGCCCCCCGGCCCACCCACGGTCCACGTGATTCGAACCGAAGCATCTATTTCTGGCTCCGACCGAGAGTCTCGCACTCTGCCACAGACTCCGACGAATCGCAGTGAAAGGTAAACCGGGTCTCTTTTGGCGTCTAGTTGAACGTCCCTAACCAGCCTGCCCTCAAGGAGTATTCTATAGCGCTCAGAAATCAAGGTTAGGGCGACCGGCTTCTGTCCTTCAGTTTCAAAATAAAACCACCCATCCTCGCTGGGTGCTGTCTGCAATATTGCACCGTCTTGCATCGTTAGTTGCAGGGTGAGCGCCTCGTTGGAAAGCGGCTCGGGATGAGGGTGGTCCACGACATTGAGTTGACCTCTCAGCGCCTGCTCAGGATCATTCAACTGAGCAACGCCTTGCTCGCTCGACTTACCAGTTTCCCGATTTCCATCGTCGACAACTACACGCGACGGAGCATGACGAGTTTCAGAGAGTAGCTTGCTTCTCCTTAAGGAGCTTGTTTCCCTAGAAACACTAGCCGACCTGGTTGGCTGCATTGCCAAGTCTCTACCTGTGATCACTAGTGCGACACCAACGCAGACTGCGAGGATCAGCACTCCGAATACGTAGTAGCGCACCTTCCACAAGCTCCTTTAGTTTATCGCAATGATAAGCAGCGCATTAAGGACCGCAGCGCCCGAATAGCGTTTGTCTTGTCTTGTTTACCGTAGCGAAGAGAAGCGCCTAGAAGCAGACACGGCTGGCAGCACCTGTTACCACATCAAACTCCTTTCTCACGATCAAGGCACTCGTCTCGAGATGTCTCACGCTCAGGAGGTACTTCCCCGAAACCAGCTTTAGTCGCGACGCCTTTCCAGGCTGAACTTCGTCGGCCCAAATACAGAGATCACGCGAATCTTCAAGCTCGGCGAACATTCCATTCGGAAGATCCACTCCAGGCAACAGCTCTACAGTGTTTCCCTGTTGCAGATGGAGAACGACATTATCTAGATCATGCTCTCGTAAATGCACTAGCGTGGGCGAGGCAGCCCATTCGTTCGTTGCAAACCACGCACTTTGGTCGTGCGCAGCTCCGGCAAAGGCAAGATAAAGGTCCTCTTCAATTTCCGACAACTCAAATTTTCCATCCGGACCTATTCGGAGCCGCCACTTTGGGTCAATGGGGGCTTTCGATACCTCATCCACCTTCACCATGAAGAACTCGGTGGTTGAAGGCAGCGTTCCCCCCTTTGAAACCACCTTTCCAACCATCCTCCTCGGCCTCGCTACTTTGTGGTGTCTATGAAACTATTTCGGTTCATCCGGCTGATGCGTACGGAAACGGGTTGCTATCAGGTGGACATGCCCGTCTCATCTGGAGTTGTTCAACGACTTCAGAAGGAGACGGAACATGTCCACGAGCTTGTTGTATCACGCGTTTGGCGTCAGAGGGTAT
>JAJDCO010000082.1 GCA_029260795.1 Planctomycetota bacterium
CGTGACAACGCGCTGCCCCATGGATACGATGAACACCTGCGCGCACGGCTCTATCGAGCCGCCTGCGCGCGCCTCGAGGACGCCCTGCACGAACACCCGCCCGGCCGCAAGCGGCGACGTGCTCAGCGCGAGGCGATCCTCGTCACTCTCGAAGACTTTCAAGTGATCAATAGGACCCGAGGCGACAGGCAACCCGGGAGCCCCAAATCGGAAATAGTCTCATAGACACCACACCTCACGCACCTCCAAGTACCGCCCGCGATGGCGTTCCGTGCATCCCGAAGCGCTCGACGAGCCTGTTATACAGCCGAGCCACCCCGAGCTCGTCGGCAAAGGCGACGTTGTAGTTATGCGACTTAAGGATCGACATGAAAGCACCTGTCCAACCTGCGTTTGATCCACAACCAAAACCCAAATCGCCACTTTCCGTTAAGCGTACATTTTCGCTTCCACAATGGGCGATAATCGCAGTAGCGGCTATTGCCACTTTAATTCTCGGCTACTTCATTGGTCGCGAACATCTTAAGTATCAGATGCGATCAACTCTGTCCGAGGTCGCGGAGGCTTTCTCCGAGGGTTTTGGTAGTGATGACTCTACATCGGCAACTCTTGAAAGACACCCGTCAGCTACTGAAGCCGTGGATGAACCTCTGCCTCAACTGTTGATTGGCAAAACACATCAAGCGGATGGCTTCGCTATCACGCTTAAAGATGCAAAGATCGCAGTATCCAAAGTCAAGGACCTGATGGGGGACATTCGCACTAGCAAAACTCCAGATTTGGCTTTCTCGTTCACGTTTGCGAATACAGACGAACGTAGGATTCTTCGATTTCGCGAGGGCAACCCATTCATGAAGGGGCACTTCCGTCTTCGTGACGATGTAGATAATGTCATACGCGGCGTCAACTACGGTATCACTGCAAATCCGGTTGGCTCACTAACGGGCTCCGAGGATATTGCACCGGGGACATATGCTTCGCATATCGAACTCTTCGCAGTGCCGCCGCCGAAAACTGAATTCCTTATTCTGACGATCAATTTGGCGTGTCTCGGTGGGGACGGTGAAATCGAATATAAGATTCCAGCTTCCTCGATCGCGCGATAAACGTGGGCGCAATTGAAAAGGCTGCAAAGCAGCTCGAAAGCAGATGGAACGAAGCAGCGTCACACCTCGATGTGGCGGTCCTCTCGATCGGCTAGGTTCTTGGTGGCGGCGACATTCTTCTTCCCCTTGCCGAATCTGCCGATGCCGCCTTCCGCGCCAGTTTCTCGAAGGCGACAGATGACTTCATCGCAACATTTGGTGCCGTGTGGGTGAAACGTAAGCGTCCGACGAAGTCCATCTTCCCGCGCCGGGGGTGATCGGTGACCCTTGGGGCTGCGCAGGTGGGGCTAGGCAGGCAACGGACCGGCAAGTCGCCCGAAGCGGCGACACATGCGGTGCTGTCGAGACGTTGCTCAGTGCACGTGAAGCGGACTCGATCGCGGCGGCAACCCGCTTTGCTGTGTGTCAGGACATTCAGGAGCTGAGGTGGCGGAACATCGCCTCCCGTTATTCTTGACGAAAGCAGCTCCTCTGCTCGTGCCAGGCTTCGGGGAGCTGCTCCAGGAGCCGGGCGAGGCTCGTCTCGATGGAGCCGTCGTCCTGAACGAGTGCTTCAACGATGTTCGGCGCCAGCGAGGTCAGCCGCATGATGCGGGAGACGTAGGATCGGTCGGCGCCGAGGGCTGCTGCGAGCTGGGTCGTGGAATCGTAGGCCCCCGACTCGACCAGCTCCTGCCAGTGGTGGGCGCGCGCGAGCGCGAGCAGGATGGAATCCGGCGCGGCCTTCTTCTCTGTCGACCGCGGCAAGCCGCCGCCGGGCAGGTGGATTTCCTTCCGCCCGCTCCGCCGGCGTAGCTTCGTTGGCACCGTGATGACGATGGCGTCGCCATCGAATTCGACTTGCGGTGGCTCGCTCATCCGGCCTCCGCGTGCGAGCGTTCGGGTTGGTCGCCCGCGAGCTCCTGCACCAGGGATCGCAGCCCGTTGCCGCGGATGCTGATCTGCGCGCCGTCCGGCGAGACGTCGACTCGTTCGACCAGGAGCCGCACGATTCTCGCCTGCTCACCGGGGAAGAGCTCATCCCACACGGGATCGAGACGCTCCAGGGCGGCCATGACGTCGCCCTCGGTGACGGTCTCTGTCTCCAGTACGCGCAGCTCGTGGGTGACGCTCTCCAGCTCCGAGCGGGCGTCGTCGATCTCGTGGCCGACCTCGCGGAGCCGCTGCGTGAGGGCCGCTCCGCCGCCGTCGGCAGCTTCCTCGAGCCGAGCCAGGCGGGCCTCCAGCTCCTCGACGCTCGTCTCGATCTCGGCCCGCTTGTGGAACAGTCGTTCGCGCTCGCGCTCCTCGAGGGCCTGCGCTTCGCGGTAGGTCTTCGCCACGAGCTCGGGCTGCCGAAGCACCCCGCGTAGCTGAGAGAGCACGGCCTCCTCGATGTCGCCAGCCGGAATCGAGCGCACCGGGCAAGCGCCGTAGCCCTCCTTGCCGGCCCGCGTGCACAGGTAATAGCGGTACTGCTTCCCGCGCCGGGTCGTGAAGGTCGGTCCCATCGACCGGTCGCAGCTCGTGCAGTGGATGATGCCCTTGAGCAGCGCCGGCGTCTTCGCCCGCGTCCGGTTGGAACGTGTCGCGTAGTTCTCAGCGAGGATGCGGTGGACGTCGTCCCAGAGCTTGCGCGGCACGATTGCTTCGTGCTCGCCCGGGTACACGTCGCCTTTGTGCTCGACCTCACCGATGACCTTGCGATTGTTCAACAGCCGGTAGAGGTGCCCTTTGTTCCATCGGCGGCCGCCCTCGACCCGATCCTTCTTCGTCTTCCAGCACTTCGTGGTGTGCCCGGCCTCATTCAGCTCGCGAGCGAGCTGGGTCGCGGACCCCAGCTTCGTGAAGCGCTCGAAGATGTGGCGGACCAGCTCAGCCTCGGTCTCATTGACGACGAGCCGCCGATCGACGACGTCGTAGCCCAGGATCGGCACGCCGCCCGTGTGCTTGCCCTTGCGCTTGGCGGCCGCGACCTTGTCCCGGATCCGCTCGGCCGCGATTTCGCGCTCGAACTGGGCGAAGGACAAGATCATGTTGAGCGTCAGGCGGCCCATCGACGTCGCCGTCGTGAAGTGCTCGGTAACTGAAACGAAGTTGGCGCGGTGGCGGTCGAGGAGGTCGACGATCTTCGAGAAGTCGATAAGGCTCCGCGAGAGCCGGTCGACCTTGTAGACGACGATGCAGTCGATGCGTCCGGCCTCGACGTCGGCGAGCAGACGCTTGAGAGCGGGGCGATTCATCGAGCCGCCGGAGAAGCCACCGTCGTCGTAGCGATCCTCGAGCAGGGTCCAGCCCTCGCCGCGCTGGCTCTCGATGTAGCTTTGGGCGGCCTCGTACTGCGCGTCGAGCGAGTTGAAGTCCTGGTCGAGCCCCTCGTCGGTCGACTTGCGCGTGTAGATGGCGCATCGCCGTTGGACGATCGGCTCGGGAGTCTTCGTCCGCCCTCCGGCCATCAGCGCTCCTTCCGCCCGCGTGTGCGCAGCCCGAAGAAAGCCGGCCCGTTCCACTGCGTGCCCGTGATCTTCCGGGCGATCGCGCTGAGCGAGCGGTAGGTGGCACCTCGGTACTCGAAGCCGCCGCGTACGGCCGTCACCTCATGCCGCTCGCCCTGCCACTCGCGCACGAGCCTTGTCCCCGGGATCGGGCTCTCGCGCTCGCGATCGCGGCGAGTCATGCGAGTGCTCGAGCCTTGGTCAGCCTCAGCGATCTCGCGGAGCCTCGCGCGCGTCGCCTCGGAGAGGCCGCCGTAGCGCAGCTCCTGGATGCGGTAGGCGAGGCGGCGGATGAGGTACCGCCGTTCGGTCACCTTCGGCTCGGCGCCGAAGAGGTCTCGCCAGCGCTCCTTGAGCTCGGCGTGCGGGAGCTTGGGAAGCCTCGCGATCTCGTTCAGGATGCTCTGGTCCATGGGCTTTCTCCGTCGGGTCTTGGTTTCGCGCCATGGACGCTCTGTTCGCCGCGCTCAGCAAGTGAATGCTCTCGAAAGTCCCGGTTCTCGCCGGCGGCAACGCGCGAGCGCAGCCGGAGGCGGAGGACGCCGAGCGCCAGGATCTCGGCGACCTCCGCAAGCCGGGCGTGGTCGGACATGGCAGCAGGGTCGAGGGCGTTGTTCATGGCGAAGGGCTCGTCTCGAGTGAGGGCAGGTCACCGGCTCATGGATTGCTCGGTCGGACGGGTGATCGGGCGAGCAGAAGCTTTCGAGGCGGCGGCTCGCCCGACCGGAGCTCACTCACCGTGAGCGGCTGTAGCTTCGGCCCCCGGCCCGGGATCACGGAATAGACTGGGCTGCGCTCCGTGCGGCGAGTCTTCGACCGGCAGCTCCGCATCTGCGGCGTCGGCGTCGGCCGCTTGGTCGGAGTCCTCACCGTCGCCGACGACCTCGATGGCCTCGTCTTCGGAGCACTCGCCGGCTTCCGCCTCGACCTCGACCTCGACGCCCGCCCAGTGCTCGAATCCCTCGACGCCGAGCTCGGCGAACATCAAGAGCCGCTCGCCTTCCGTCGCTCCCGCGATCATCGCGTAGAACTCGTCGGGCTTCTGGCGGCCGTGGAGGTTGTCGGCGGAGAAGGCCGTCTCGAGCGTCGCGCCCTCGACGAAGGTCGGCTTGCCGCGCCGCGCGTAAAGGACCAGCTCCGAGTTCACGCTCGGCTGAACACCAGGCTTGTCGGGCTCCGGCTTCTGCCAAGTGAACGCGCATCGGTACTCGAGCTTCCACGCGTCGATGACGGCGAGGGCGGCCGGAAGGTGTTCGAGAGGCGTCCAAAAGAGCACGTGGCCGTTGTCCAACAACGGAAGCCGAAGCTGCGACAGCTCGGCCTCGTCCATCGGAGCGACTTCGCCCGGGGACGGCTTCTTCGGGCGGCCGCGCCTCTTCGCGCGCCACGGCGCGTCGACCACGACAACGTCGTACCGCTTCCCGAGGCGGGTCGCCAAGTCGGCGTCGGCCTTCGGCTCCTCGCCTTGGATCTCCCTCCGGACCTCCGAGACGGTAGCGCTGCCCTCCAGCAGGCGCTGCGCTTCGGCGGGGTGGTGGTCGATGATTCGGGCGGCTTCACGGATCACGATTGGCTTCGGTCCGCTTGCCGACAGCATGACCGCCTGGCTTCCCGGCAGCTCCTTTGTCAGTTTCTCGACCGCAATGGCGAGGTTTCCGTCACGCCGAATTGTCTTCTCCGATACTCCGAGCCGATCTCCGATCCGCTCGGCCGTCTTCTGGTGGTCACCGTGACCACCTTCCGCAACGGCGTCGGGCCGTTCGCCGGCCCCGACCTTCTCCCGGTTGTAGAGCCGACCACGAATGACGCGCAGCGCGTTGTCGCTCAGGTTCCGGCGCCCGAGCTGGTTCGCGTCGATCCAGGCGAGCGCCTCTTCGCGGGTCGTGATGCTCTCCAGCACGACGAAGTGCACCGCGCGGCCGAGGTCCTCGCAGATCGCCTTGCGGTTGTGCCCGTCAAGTAGAACGGGCCTCGCTTTCTCACCGTTCGGGCCGGGTAGCTTGGCGACGATGAGCGGGTCGCGGCAGCCTTCCCGCTCGAGGCTCTCGGTGAGGAGCGCCTTCTCCTCGGCGCTGATCGGTGGGATGCGCTTCTGGAACTCGGGGTCGATCGCGATCGATCGCGGGTCGATAAGCTCACTGGGTACCGAGGTCGTTGTGGTCATCTGAATTGATTCCTCGAAGAAGTACCTACGGACGCTCAGCGCAGACTGCCCGCGCTGGCGAGCAATTCAGCCCGATGCCGACCCGGTCACGGCGGCTTGGCGTCGGGGCTCACGCAGGTCCATCGGACCCGCGCGAGAAGGCGGATGCGCTATTCCAGGCGCAACCTCCCGATGACCTCGCGCTCGATCTCGCGGCGCGCGCGACCGGAGACGGGGCGAGCGCAATGGTGGCGGTTCCCGTAGTCGTCGTGCGACGGGAAGCTGAGCGTCAGCCGCCCCTCACGCGTCCGACGCACCATGATACCGTCGACCTTCACAGCCCCGTCGATGACGAGTGCCATCCATTCGAGCAGGCCATCCTCGACCTGCTCGGCAATGGCGGCGGCCAGTTGTCTAACGAGAGTATTCATTGCAGAGCGTCCGTTCGGAGTCGGAACACGATCTTCGCCAAAAGGCTCGCCGTCTCATCGATAAACCGATTGTCTCAGTCGAGTCGAGTCGGGCCAAATCGTCGGGTCCCGATTTGTCAACGTGAATTGAGATCCTGTCTTTACTCCTGCCCATGGCCACACGGATTCCGGGCAGTTACTTCGTCGCCTCTCAGTTCGGCATCAGTCTCTGAGCGCAAGCGGGCCTGTGCTTGGACTGGATCACGTGGATCACTCTCCGGCAGGGGGGTGCCGATCCAGTGCGAGGTCCCACAGGCCAGCGCCTCAGCCACGGCTCGTCGTCTCCAAGTGCCAGATCCCGAGCTCGGTGAAGACCTGCTCCTCGATCTCGAACCGCACCTCGTCCGACACCGGCCGGCAAGTCGGGTGCTTCCGGCCCTGCCAGTCCTTTCGGAGCGGGTACGACAGCGTCAGTTGGCCATCGAGCGTTCGGCGCACGGCGACGCCGTCCATCCGGATGCCGGCCCAGACGAAGGAGACCCACCCGAAGAGACCTGTCTCCATCTGCCGCAGCGCGGATTCGCTGTATCTCAGTCCTTCGATCTTCATCACTCACCCTCCCTCGTAGTTGGCTCGCCTCGCAGCGGCAGGTCGCCCAGACCGACGCAAGGGAGGAACGCTCCCGTTTTTCGGCCGGCCTCGCCTGCACGATCTGGCGCCATTATCTTTCGGGAGTTCTTTTGCTCCAAATCGGCGCGTTCTGTCCCGAGGTGGCGGTGTGAGTTTGGTGAGTTGTGTGAGTTTCTCTCTACCCTCACGCGAGAAGTGTCAGAGTGACATCCATAGGTAAGTAGGGGGAAATGGACTCACGAAACTCACCACACTCACACGCTCACGACTCGCCACAGGATGCTTCTCTGCTTTCTCCCTTGCTCGACGACCCGCAGCCCGTTCTCGATGCGACCCTTGTGTCGTGCGAGCCATTTGCCGAGGCGACGTGCGCTGATCTGGCCCGGCCTGATTCCAGCCGCGAGTTCTCGGAGCAAGTCGCTGAAAGGGTCTTCGAGATTCTGGCACTGGCGAGCGACGTCGGCGGCGGTGACCGGATCGCTGCCGAATCGATCATTCCAACCATGCAGCACTCCCTTGAGGTCCTCAGCGACGGGGTCGTGCTCTTCGAGGCGCTCTCGGCCTTTGCAGGGGTCCTCGAGACCTGCCCAGACGATCGCCGAGCGCACCATGTCGTCGGACCAATGCTCGAAGCCGCCGAATGGGCTCAGTCCTTGATCGGGACGATTCGCAACGAAGTAGGCTCTCGCAATCGTGAGACAGGCCGCGACGAGCTCGCCACGCCTTTCTCTTAGCTCTCGGTGCAGGTCCCGCTTGAAGTGCCTCTCCTCAGGCCGCTCGCAGTCCGCTTCCATGTCGCACGGAACGACGCGCCGGGTGATGTCTCCCTTGAAGACGATGTTGTTGCCGGTCGCGATCCAGGTCGTGTTCGTCGGCAACGTCGCGGTCTCGGACTTCCCGAGAATGCGGCCCTTGTAAGTCTCTTGTGTCACCACCGCGCAGAGCGTCTCGCTGCCCAGGGGGCGTTCGATGTTGTCGATGCAGCTGATGCTCCCGCCCTCGATGAGGATGGAGAAGATCAGCTTGCGCTCTTCCTCGTCATCTCGGGGCTGATTCATGACGGGCACGTGTCTCCCGGTCGCGATCAAGGCAGCTTGATCGGCGAGCAGGGTCTTCCCCGTTCCACGTTTCGTCGCTCGGATGGCGAAGATCGGAGCCGTGCTCATGGACCGGCGAAGCAGAGCAGTCATGAACATCGCAATCGCCGCCGAGCGATCCGATTCGGCCACGAACGGGAACTCGGCAATCCAATCGCAGAGCAGATCAATCGCTGCTTTGAGGTCTGTGGCCGATGGCCGATTGGCTATCTCCGGGAACTTCACGCCACCAGAGTCGAAGTAGAGCCCCGTCTCGGGATCGTAGCCGGGTTCCGCGAGGATGGTGCCGTCCGGCCGAAGCGTCGGGGCTTCAATGACACCAGCGAGAGAGGGAAAGCTCCAGTGGCCAGCCCTCGATAGCAGGTGCCTGGCCAGTTTCTCGGGAAAGTCTGCCGGCTTCCAGGAGTTGCTTCGGCTGTTGAAGCACTTCCAGTGGGCGGATGCCGTCAGCCGCTCACGGAGATAGAGCGCGTCGAGCATCTGGATCACCAGAGACTTCGCCTTTCGACTCAGCCCGCGCCGGGAGATCCGAAGCGAGGGGAGCCGGCAAACTCGGACGAGCAAGCCGCCTCGCTGGAAGATCTCGTCTGGAAACCGATCAAGGAGTCGCGCCTCGGCTGCGTCCAGCACGCTGGTCAGCTCACCAGGCACGATTCGGATCTCGGGCAGCTCGACCTCGGGACAACCTGGGCTTTCCGCGGCGGGTGTGGGTCGCTTCCGCCGAGCAGCCCGTCGAGGTCGTCGAGTCTCTGGCTTCTGAACGCTCAAGGGTCAGACCTCACAGAGTTCGTCAAGGAATTCAGTGAACGAGCGGCTTCCTTGGAGAGCCAGTAGGTTCGCGGCATCGTTCGCGCCGTAGGGCCAGACGATTCGTTCGATCGAGCAGGCTCCGGCATCGAGCGCCGCTTGCTCTACTTGGTCGGCAGCCGTGTCGCCGGCCGTATCGTCATGCAACGTCAGGATGACTCTCATCTCACGGACCCAGGGGCCGACCGACGATGCCGCGACCGTGGCGCCCGGGACATTCAGGACGGGCACAGGAGCTCTGGGAGCCATGGCGAGGAAGTCGGTCAGGCCCTCGCCCAAGATGCAAACCGTCGGTCCCTGCCAGAGCCCCGCGAGGAGCTGCTGACCCATCTCGCTGGCGAAGAGCGTGCCCTTGATGCGGCCGCCGGTGGGGGTCAGGACTTTCGGCTCGCAGTTCGGGTGAATGGTCCGCGCCTGCAAGCTGACGATCGCTCCCTTGTGATCGAAGAGCGGAACGACGATGCGGTGCCCAGTTCGGAGCCAGTCTTGGATTCGCCCGGGGAGCGTCATGCCTGGCCCGAGAATGCCAAACAGCCCCATGTCCCAGCCGTCCGCCAAATGCCGGCCCGAGAGGTAACGGTAGACCTCGGCATCGTCATCGAGGAAGCGGTCATCTCGGCTTCGGGCACGGGCCTGCTCCCAGACCCCACGCGCCTCTTCCGCCGAGAAGGTTGGAGGCTTCTTCCTCGGCTTGCGCGATCCAACCGGGCTGGCGGAAGCCTTCGCCTTCGGCGGTGGCAATGGCGAACAGGGCCGGGCATTCGGGTAGAGGTCTCGAAGCTCCAATCCGAGGGCAGCGCAAACCTCTTCGGGCTGGCAGCCGCCAAAGCAGTTGATCAGAGCCCTTCCGTCGTCGCCTTCGTTGACCGAGAGGCTTGGACTTCGATCCTCATGGCTTGGAGCCGGGCACTGCCAGTTCCGGCCCTGGCGCCGGCAGCCGAGCTCCTGGAGCCTGGCCTCGACTTGCTCGAGGGGCGAGAGGAAAGACTGCGGTCCTGTCGCGCAGCTCATCGGTTCGCCTCCGAACCGTCTCGCCGAGTCACTTCTGGGATCTCGACGCCCAGGTACTCGCAGAGCGCTGCCACGTCGTCGGAAAGCCAGACGAGCCGTCCGGCGAACGTGTTCGGCGGGGTGATCGCTCCGCTGCGCAGAGCGCGTCGAAGCCGGTCTTCGGTGATCTCGGCTTCGGGATGGTGCTGCGAAAGAATCTGCAGCACTTCGCGAGTGGAGAGCATTTCGTTCCTCCGTCAGATGCTCGCGCCGCCAACCGTGGCGGCCGTCACCTGAGGAGGGCAGACAGCTAGTGTCCAAGAAATGGACACTAGCTGTCCAGATCGTGTAATGCCTTGCAGATTAGCGGTTTGCGATCACAGCTTTTTCTTTGGGAACGCTAGTCGGAACCCGTCGCCTGCTCGGCGGTAGGCTCGGCAGGGCCTTCGCTGACTGAATACTGAATGCCAGACCGTTCGACTCTCAGGTGGGATTCGAAGTGCTGGTGAAGTTGAGGAGACCTGTCCTTGATTCTTTGAAGCGTCCGTTTGATGCCCTTCTTCATGGCCTCGATCGCATCGACTCTCTCATCCGTAAAGCTGGAACGCCGGTTTCGACGTCTCCCTCTGGAACGGAGCCTCTCTTCTAACTCCTCCGTCAGCCGCTGAACTCTCGCCAGAGCGACTTCGTCGTGCTCGTTCTCGGCAGACTCGCGGCGTTCCTGTAGCCGTTCGAGTTGGGCTTGAGCCTCGGCCATTGACGTCTCGGCATCTAGAATGCGTTGGTGGCTAACAGGGGGAAGAGGACTTCCATTGTAGGCGCGGTGGAGAGTCTCCCAATCAAGGAGACGGTCGGGATGGTTGGTGGCTTCTTTGATTAGCAGGCAGCCCTTCTGTTCACCCAACTCAACTGACCTCGACTCGAAGGAGACCCTCCAAGCCCGTCCGATTCGTTCGAACTGGGGGAGCTTCGACTTGAGGATTGGAGAGAGGGCATCCTGCTGCTGGGTGGTCAATGAGACCCTTGTCGCCAGCCATTCTGCTGCCCGCTTGGAGGCCAAGCAGATGTCTTCGTGGAGGACGCCTACGATCGAGCTGGGGCTGCCCAGCCCGAACGCGGTCCCCACGTCGGTCTGGCTCCAGTCCGCCCACGACCGAGAGCGTGGCGCTGCTCCCGAGATCAGGGCCAGCGCCTGCTCGACCTGCTCCTCGCAAACGTATGGGTCGAGCGACACGTGGACCTGGATGCTCGTTCGCAGTCCGAGGACCAGCAGAGAGAGCAGCCATCTCTGCCAATCGGGTCCGTTCGTCCGAGGCGGCAGCGGAAGCTCGGAAACTCCATCCGGCAGCTCGGAATCGAGGATCGCCTGCGCCTCATCTGCCAGGTTCGTGAACTGCTGGGCCTTCGCGTTGTCCTTGCCCCAGATCGAAACGAGGACCGGCTGTCCGCCTTCGGCGCCTCGCCCAAGGAGCCCGGCTTTCAGTCGCTCTGGGTTCCTCGCGCCCATCCAGAGGCTGGGCTCCATTGCCCGGAATGCCTGGCGAACGATGCTCAGGGGAGGCCGTTTGCCCGGACCACTCCTGGGCGGCTTCGCGACCTCTCGAGGCCCGATGGTCTTCCAGATGGGCTCGAGCTCTGAGCAATTCCTCGCTTCGGCGAGATCGGAGTCGTTCTCGAATGCCGTGATCGAGGCGTGCAGCGTGGGCGGCTGATCGGCAAGCTCCTGGAACTGCTTTGCCAATGATCGCCATCGCTCAGTCCACTCGCTTCCTGCGGAGCTCTCGGACATCGGATCAGACCTATTCGCTCGCGGACGCTCCCATGGTTTCGTCCAGGACACGTCGAGCCAGGGAGCGTTGGCGGCTGAAAGCGCCCACGGATGCTGACAGCCATCGGGGGCAACGCTGCCAGGCTTGGACGGGAGCAGTCTGCCAGAGGACCGAGGCGAACACTACCTGGCGCAAAAATCTCGTCTCGAACAGATCGTCTTGGTCCCACCCCCCCCGAGGCCAAGTCGCGACAGGAGAATCCCGCGTGCTTTCGCCTTGACGCTATGCCCGGCATCCGCCTGTCGCAGCGAAGACAAACCCCCGGTTTGCCTTGCTGGGTCTGCGTCACCCGAGCGTGTATGGCGTCGTGTTGATTGGAACGCCATCGAAGCGACGACGGAGAACGACGATGACCCAGACGAACGACCTGAAGACCCAGCCGCAGGCCGAGACGCAGACTAAGCAGGCCGCCCTCGCTGCCCAGAACTGGGTGCCGAGGCATGCTTGGGCGAACCGCGAGTGGTGCCTCCCCCGAGGTCGAGCGCACGGCCCTAACCCAGAGACTCGGTAAGCTGGCCTCCATCGGATTCAATCCGAGCGCGCTGTCAGAGCTTTGTTAGCGTTCAAGCATATCCTAACAGACGATACCGGCCCCGATCGACGAGTTGGCGGCGGACGGCGCGATCAGTCCCTCAGCCAGGGCGGCAATTCCGCTTCGCTATCGGTGGCTCGAGCGAAGAGGTCGCGGCGCGGTCGGCGGTGGGGCTCTCGCACTACCGACACGTCGAAGCCGCCCTCGCTGATCGGGTGCCAGGCGGCGAGGGCGATCGAGATGACGCAGTCGTCATGCAGGCCGCTCGGCGCGTTCATGCGGACGTTGCCGGTCTCGCCGACCGTGTACTCGAAGGCTTCGAGCTCTTCGATCGCTTCGGGCCAGACGTCGCCTCGGAGCAGCTCGATCTCGCGGCGCTCGAGGCGGAGGACGAGATTGTCGATGAGCGCACCCTTTGAGCGCGAAGTGAACGCATAGGCGAGGGCGTTGCATCCGGCCTTGTGGAGCGCTTCGAAGACGGGCTCGCCGGCGCCCGTCGAGTCCACGAAGATCGGCGGGTTGCCGTATCGATCGAGCGCACCCTGGATCCGAGCGATCTGGCTCGTCCAGTCGATCTTGTTGAATCGGTCGAAGTAGACGATGCGACGAGGCGAGCGCGTGGCGATCGTGAGCACGGTGTAGTCGGCGACTTTCGCGAGGTCGACGCCGGCGACGTAGCTCTCGTCCTCTTTCGGCTCTTCGAGCTCGCCAATCGCGCATTCGCGAATGCCGCGGAAGACGGCGCCCGAGCCCTCGATGAACTCGCCCATGTACTCCTGCCGGAAGACGCGCTCGGGGAGCCGATCGCGTTCCACTTCGATGAGGGCCGCGTCGAGGTGGGGATTCTGTGCCGACGGCGCGTTCCACGACTCGTGGTCGGGATCGCGCTCGCCCTGGCCGCGGAGGAAGAGCTCGTAGAGCCATCCCTTTCCGGCCGGCGTCGAGATGAGAAGTGCCCAACCATTCTTGTCGAGCAGTCGCTGCGAGAGATGCCCTTGCCAGATCGCAGGCTTGAGCCGGGCGGCCTCATCGACCACGACCCAGTCGAGCCCTTCTCCCAGGAGGCTCACCGGATTGTCGGCCGACTTCGCTCGGATCTCTGACAGACCCCCGGAGAGGTTTCGGAGGACGAGCCTCCGCTCGTTCTCCTTCATCACCTCGATGCGGTGCCGCAGGTGTTCGGCCGCGATGAAGACGATCTCGCGATAGACGCGATCGGCCAGATCGTAGGTCGGCGCGACGACCCAACCGATCGATTTGTCCTTGGGCTCCATCGCTGCGGCGAGCCCCTCCATGGCCGCGCACTTTGTTTTTCCCCAGCGCACACCGCAAGCGACGATTCGGCGTGAGGCGTCAGAGCGATGGACCGCCTGCTGTCCCGGGTGCGGCCGATAGCCGAGCGAGTCGAAGAAGGCGTCCTTATCGAGTCGGAGCCGGGCGTCAGGCGTCGTCATCGGCATCGACGCACAGCCACTCGCGCATCTCTCGCTTAATCGTCTCCTCGACGGAAACGGCCCTCCGCTCGGATGGCTCCCCTCGGATCGTACGTTCCTGCTTGATGGCGAGGTCGAGAGCACGGATCGCATCCATCGCACTCGTCAGCGACATCGTGCGCAGCGTCTCGAGCGACTTGCCCTGGACGATCTTCACGGCCTTGAGGTGCCGATCGGTCATCTGCTCCATCGACTCGAGCACCTTTTGCTCGGCTCGATCTCGGGCCTCGGCTTCGAGGCGCTCGAGTCGCTCCCTCCAGTTCTCCTTGGTCGCCCGCTTCGTGACGGTGCGCTTCGAGACGCCGAAGTGCTCGGCGACCGCCCGGTGGCTGCGCTCCGGACCGAGCGAGAAGTAGAGCTCGAAAGCGTCGGCCGGGAGCTTCGTCATGACGCACGCCGTACTGGTGTCCGCCACCGCCAGAGCCCGTAGAGCGAGAGCGCGAAGTAGACGGCCTGCAAGGCTCCTTGGGCCGGCAGGCCGTGGCGGAAGTCGACTATGGCCCAGATGGCGTTCGTAACCGCCCAGATCGCGAAGCACGCTCGCCGGTGGTGGATGTTGAGCCAGACGCCGAAGAGGGCGGCTCCGGCCGTCAGCCAGTGGAGCAGCATCGCTCGGCCTCCACCTCTTTGAAGGTCTGTCCGGTCGCCGCGAGCGCCGCGGTCTTGCGGCTTGCCTTCTCCCAGCGCTGGATCGCGACGTCGACGAAGGCCGGCGCGATCTCCATCGCTCGGCAGCATCGCTTCATCCGCTCGGCGGCCAGGATCTGGGTACCTGATCCGGAGAACGGCTCGAGCACGATCTCGCCCGGTCGCGTGTGGAACTGGATCGGCCGCTCGAAGATGGCGAGGGGCTTTATTGTTGCGTGCGATCCATCCTGGAACTCATCGCCTTCGATCTGCCAGACCGTCCGCTCGCTCGGCGGCGGACGCCGCTCTTTCTCGGGCATCTTGCCGCGAGGCCATCCGTAGAAGCAGGGCTCGTGCTGCCATAGGTAATGAGAGCGGGTCAGGACCCCGCGGGTTTTCACCCAGATCAGTGTCTGATGGGCGAGCAGACCGTTCAGCTCCCACGCCTGCTCGACGAGCGTTTGACGGCGGGTCGCGTGCCACTGGTAAACGGGGACACGCTCGATGCAGTGGGCGAGGGCGACGCGCAGGAAATCGGCGAAGAACGTGACGCTCGTCTCGGGGTCGACGTAGGCGTCCCAGCGTTTGTTGCCGACCTCGTTTCCGTCTTGGGTTGTCGTCCGCCCGGCCTTCCTGTGGTGATCTGCCGGGTGGTTGGTGCCGTCGTAGTCGACAAGGTACGGCGGGTCGGTCGCGAGCAGTGACGCCGTCTCGCCGTCCATCAGCCGCGCCATGTCCTCCTCGGACGTCGAGTCGCCGCACATCAGCCGGTGGTCTCCGAGAATCCAGAGATCACCGGTCCGAGAGACCGGCACCTCGGGCGGGTCTCCTGGGCCAGGGTCCTGGAGCTCGCCCGGCTCGAGGTCCGCCTCGAGCTCGCGCAGGAGCGCGTCGATGTCGGAGTCCGAGTACCCGACGCCTTCGAGCGCGTCCTCGGCCCGAAGCTCATCGAGGAGCTTGACGAGCGTCGTGCTGTCCCAGCTCGCGAGCTCGGCGGTACGGTTCAAGGCGATGCCGAGGGCGGTCGCCTGCAGGTCATCCAGCTCCAGCTCGACGACCTCGCAATCGTCCCACCCCAGATCGCGCATCGCGGCGAGCCGACCGTTACCACCGATGACGCGCCTCGTATCCGATTGGACGACCAGAGGCTCGGCCTGCCCGAAGCGCTGGAGGCTCGCCCGGATCGCCTCCATGTTGATCGGGCCGTGCTCCCGAGCGTTGGCGGGATCGCAGTGGAGCTGGTCGAGAGAGAGGCGAGTGATCTTCATGGCGAGCTGTGCTCCAAGAAGCCGGGCGGACGAATGGCTCAGAGGTTTCTTGGAGTTCAGGCTCGGATTTCGCTCAGAGGTCTACAGAAGTGATGATAGCTCGCAGTTACCGCAAGTCAAAAACTGATCGTCCGAGCTGATCAACGAATCGAATGGCCTTGCTGACGTTCCCCGGGGATGGCTCATAGGACACGGATACCCCAGGCCATTTCGGAGAGACCCCTGCCATGCACGAACAGCCCTACCAGGCGCGCATCCGCACCATCCTCGCCGACCACCACCGAGACCTCGACCCGCGCCACGTCGAAGGATGGATGCGTGCCGAGAACGGCACGTTGGACGCGTTGAGTACCCGCGACTTCGAGGACGAGGTGCTCCTGGCGATCAGCGCCTGCGAGCAGGCCGAGCCCGAGATCACCGAGAACCTCGCCCAGAGCTACGGGCTGTGAGACGGAATCGAATGGAGCACGCCATGCGTATCGGACACCAAGACCGCTTCTACGTCGTCGTCGATCCCACTCCCGAGTGCGAGCTGGCCGACATCTTCTTCGCTTGCGACTTCCACGACCTCGAGCTGCAGATCAAGGGTGGCCTCAGCCACGAGCGGCGCCCGGCGATCTTCACTGAGCGCGCGGATGGTGAGCGCGAAGCCGAGCGACGCCTCGCCGCAATGAAGGCGGTGCAGGTCATGCTCGAAACGTCCGAGACAAAGATCGCGACGAAGCTTCAGCTCCTTGGTCCCGGCGGCGAGGTGATCCTCGACGTCGATCTGCCCGGTGCGTCGGAGGCGTGCCGTGACTGAAAGCGAGAAGCCGACGCCCGAGCCTTTCAAGCCGCCGTGCCGCATGGTCGGCCAGGACGGTAACGTATTCGCGATCATCGCCCGTGTGCGAAAGGCGCTGCGCGACGCCGGGCTCCACGAACGGGCCGAGGAGTTCGTGCAGCGAGCGACGTCGTCGGAGTCGTACGACGCCGTGCTGGCGCTGGTCTGGGAGTATGTGGATGTGGAGTAAAGCACATACGCCTTCGCTTCGAATGGAAACCGGCCCGCTTCAGTCGCTTGATTGGACGATCTTGATCGGTTCAGTCAGACTGACGAATCGGCCTGCGTGCAGATCGATCGAGACCGCCGCCGCCCAGACCGAGAAGCCAGCCCCGAGATCGGGGAACCGCATCGACGGTGTCTTGGCCTTCCAGCTCGTTCCGATAGTGGCCGAGAGAAACGGGGAGAGGGACAGCCCAAACGACGTGCAGCCGTCCGGCGTCAACTGGAGGAATCGGCCATCGCCCGGAAGGCGGATCCCGGCCTCGGTCCCCGAGCAGGAGATGACCACGAGGGCCACGCCACCGGCCTCGCCGAAGAGCTCGCTGACTTCGAAGGAGAAGGCGTCTCCAGCGTGTGGATTCTCGGGCGCCGTGAGGAACGCCTCGTCCGTGTTGAACCAGTGGACGGTCCCTGGCTGTCCGACCGTCACAGGTGCTCCGGCGACGATGTTTCGGCCGTCGAAGTCCAGCCCGAGACCGAGCATCGACTCCCAAATCGGTGGTTCACTTTTGAGTTTCTGGAGATCCTTCCAAGACGAACCATCCCACTCGTACAGGTAGACAGCCCCCGAGTTGAACTCGGTCTCGCCGTCGAGGCGGCCGGCAACGGCTGCTCGGGCTCCCAGGATGCGAACGCGGTCCCCGTATGCGTGGTAATCGTGAGAGTCGTATGCTGTGAGGCGCTCCTCTTCGTGCCAGCGTTGGCCGTCGTGGGAAAAAATGTAGACGGCGCCTCTGTAGCTGCCTCCGTTGCTCTTGTTCCGAACTCCAATGATGATACGCTCACCATCGGTGTGGATCGCTCCGCCGACTTCGTCGTACGCCTCAGCGTCCGAGATGTAGAGCGTCTGCTCGAGACTCCAGACCTGACCGTCGGAACGATACACGTGGACTGCTCCGGCGTTGGCACCTGCGGTGTAATCGCCGGGAGCCCCGACGACCGCCAAGTCTTCATGGATCGTAGAATCCGCGCCGAACAAGTAACGGTATTGCCCCGATGAAGGCAAAGGCGATGGGATGCGCTGCTCGAGGTTCCAACTACCGCCAGCTCTGCGGTAGACGTAGACTTCACCTGGAGGCCAGGGCGGACCCGTCGAGGTTCCCGAACACGAGGCTCCCGCAATGAGGCGATCGCCATCTGTCGAGAGGGAGGAGCCGAAACGTGCACCAGCCTCAAGATCGGTGGGGCGAATCTCCTCTTGCCATGGCCATTGACCCGCGACCTTTTTGAATCGGAAGACCGATCCCCGTCCCTCCGGTCCCCGGCCAGGTGCCGAAGCGAAGACTGTTCCTCCGGCGGTCACCACGAGTGCCCCGAAATGGTCCCCCACCTCAGAGGATGGCGGAAGGAGGGCCGCACGGTAGACCCACTCCAAGCTTGTCTGATCAAACTCGAAGGCGTAAGCGACTCCGGAGTTGCTTAGCTCCGGGACCCGGGCGCCCACGACCATCTCTGTGTTGGCGACGTCGATGGACTCGCCGAAGTAGAAGACCTGTCGTTCTCCCGGTGGGTAGATCCGCTGCTCCTCTCGGTATCCCCCCTGGGCCAAGACCGGGGCAGCGAGCAGGATCAATACTCCGATGACCTTCGCGCTTTGGCGGAAGCCGTCGAGCTCGGACAGCGCAGTCCGCGATTGGGTAAGCGAGCCTGTTTTCATCTTCGGTCCATCCTCGCCGGGCCGTTGCCCTTCGTCGACCAAGCGCCCGTCGCTTCGGAATCCCCACTTCTGTGTGGGAAAGCTAGCAAGACCAGAGGCTTCTCGTAAACGGAAAGTCAAGCAGACTAACTCCACAGAGGCTCCGGGATTCTGTGCGGCAACGAATCCGCGCCGGTGTGCTTCGAGATGTCGTCGGAGTCCGACGACTCGTTGCTGGCACTCCTCTTGTACGTCGACTTCTACTGACCGATCAGTTGTCTTCGAAGAGGCTGCCAGCAGACCAATCATGGCTACCGGAAACGCCTCGATTGAGGCCCCCACCAACCGTCGCTGCATCGCCGAGTCCCGTCGAATTACTCTCGCCGCCCACGATCGCAGAGAAGGAACCTCCGCCCTGGGAATCTCCAAGGCAGGTGTTGTTGGTCCCAGCGAGAATCCCAGAGTAGTTCGCCGACGTCTCGTTGTAGCGACCACCCACGATGACTGAGCCTTGCCCCATCGAGCGGTTGTCAAAGCCTCCGACTACGACCGCCTTCGTCGCGGAACTTCCCGGTCCCGGTGGCACTGCGTGATTACCGGACCCGCCGACGATCACAGCCGAACTGGAGCCCGCGAAGTTGAAGTCACCTCCGACCACGACAGCCTGGTCGCTACCAGCGCGGTTGAAGCCGCCACCCAGAGTCGCGCTCCACTGGCCGTCCGCCTTGTTGCGTCGGCCTGCCGAGGCGCACCCGTACTTTGCCGCACTGATGTTTGATTCGCCCGCGACGATGCCCCCAAATTGGCTGTAGTTGTGGCGGCGGCCGACGACGACGTAGTGAGAACCAGTCCGGTCGTCCGGCTCCCGCTCGTTCCCCAGCTCCTGATAGCCCACGATCAAGTTTCCGACTCCGTTGATGGACTCGGTCGAGTCGAGACCGTTCACGATCTGGACGTTCACTCCAGTGAAGCGAATCGTCTTCACCTGACCGCCTTTTCCATCCTCGAGGTACTCGATACTCATGTGGCTGAGGATCTCGGCTTGCTCTGAGGTTAGTGCCAGCGCGGAAGGAAGCTTATGCTTGGTGGGTTGAGCCGCGCCGCTCGAGGCGAGGCCAAGCAGGAGCGCGAGGACGCCGGAGATCGCGAATCCCAAGACGATTCGATCAGTACGGAAGTTTGTGTTTACTCTGCTCTTCATCGTTCCCTCCCAAGAATCGATCTGCGATTCCGTAATCTCCACCCAAGAGTGCCCGGAGCCCAAAAGGCTCGTGCACGCTCGGATCGACTATACCCATCGCGATTCGCGGTGTCTCGCTCGCGCAGATCTGACGCCTTGCCGGAGTCGATTCTCATCCACCCGCGCGTAGACCATCGTCGAAGTGATCGACCGGTGCCCCAGCGCCTCCTTCACCAGCAGGACGTCGCTCGTCGCCGCGTAGAGCCGCATCGCGAACGAATGGCGCAGCGAGTGAGGCGAGGCTTCCCGGCGAATCTCGGCTCGCGCCAGCCACCCTTGGAACCGCCGCTGCACGTGTCGCCCGGAGAGGCGGCGCCCGCCGCGTGTTGTGAAGACGGGACCGGCGGGGTCGCTCAGCTTCTCGCACCACGCGGCCAGCTCCGAGGCGAGGCCCAGCGGCAGGAACACGCGTTGCTCGCTGCCGCCCTTTGCGCGGATGTGGAGCTCCCCGGCATCTGGATCGACGTCCGACCCGCCAAGAGCGAGCGCGGAGCCGAGCCGGACGCCCGAGAGGAGCATGAGCCGGAACAGCAGCCGGTCGCGCCGATCCTCGAAACCCTCGGCCTCGTCCAGCACGGCCAGCAGACGCTCCTGCTCCGCATCCGATAGCCCCCGCGGAGGCCCACCGGTGCCGAGTGCTGGCCGCACCAGCCGACTCGGGTCCTGACCTGTGAGCCCAGCCCGGTGGAGGTAGCCGAAGAATCCCTTCAGCGACGATCGGAGCGCGTTAACGCTCGCCGCCTTCTTGCTCGCGCCGTCGGGCCGCGTGCGCGCCACGGGTGCGACGAGGAACCGAGCGACGTCCTGGTGGTCCAAGTTGCCGACGTCGCCGCTGCGGGCGCCCTGGGCTGCCCAGCCGGCCAGCAAGCGGATGTGGCGCCGGTACTGGGCAATCGTGTGCGGTGAGCGCCCGTCGGCCTCGAGTTGAGTGACGAATAGCTCGAGGGCATCCTCGATCTGCATGCGCGGCTGCCTCCTTGGAATTGGGATCTCGGAGTTCGGTGAAGGCGGCGGGGGAAGCCGGCCGCGCGGTCATGGTCAGCCGGCCTCCCCTGAAGCGAAGCGCGCAGGCACTTCAGCTCGAAGCGCGGGCCTTCTTGCGGGCCGGCTTTTCGACCGGCGCCTTCTCGATCAGCCCGGCTTCCTCGGCCCAGAGCAGGGCCTGGCGCAGGACCCGGCGCGTCTTGTCGATCGAGGGCTTCGCCTTCGCCTTGCCGTTCCGCTTCTTCGTAACGCGGTCGGACTCGAAGAACGCCTCGATCATCTTGGCCGTCAGCTTCTTGGCGGACGTGTCCTCTCCCAGCTGGTCGGCCGCGAGACGTAGCTCCATCGTGTAGGAAAAGAGCGTGCCCGGGCTCGCCTCCCTCGCCTGCAGGCTCGCGATGTAGCCGTCGCCGATGTCCTTCAGCGTGACGGCCGGCTTCCGGCCACCCGAGCGCTGGCGAGGCGCCGGCTTGCGCTTGCCCGTGCCCTTCGAGCCTCGAGGCTTCTTCGCCGCGCCCTTCGCCTTCGCGATGGTCGGGGTCGCGGTCGACTCTGCGGTCGCGGCCGGTTCCAGGCTCGCGGCTGCTGGCGTCACCGGTGGCTCGGCAGGAGGGGTCGTCTCGGGAGTCGTCGGCGTGTCGTTGGCGGCGAGCTCGGTCCAGACGTCGGAGGTCTGAGGCTCGGTCTGGCTCTTCGGGTCGATCTGGTGGTTTGTCGTGGTCATCGTGATTCTCCGTCGCTACGGCTGGCGTAATCAACACGATGGCCATACAGGCTCGACTTGCTCGACCTCAGCAAGGCAATCCGATCTAATTCCGACGCCGTGCAGCCTAATCGGCGGCGACTCGTCAAGTTTGGATCTAGTATTACCGATGACCCCGCCGGATACTCGGGGCCACGGGGAGGAGGAGTTCAATGTCTCAAATCCAAAATGGAGGGCGATCCATGCCAAAAGAGGTCAGCGTCGATCAGCGAGTCGCAGCCGCAAAGAAGCTCTACAAGGCCGGAAAGTACACGCTCGTCGGACCGCTGCAGGCGGCTCTGAAGAAGCAGTTCGGCAAGGGCATTCCGCCCAAGCGACTGTCCGAGGTGTTCGGCACGAGCGGCAAGAGGAAGAAGGCGAAGACCGGCCAAGCGAAGCGCGGCCCCGGCCGACCTCGAAAGGACGCCCAGCCGGACGGCGCTCCGGCTCGCCAGACTCGCCGCGGAGCCCAAGGGTTTCCGATCGAGACCTCGGCCTCCAACGGTCTCGACTACTGGGCCGATCTCGTCGCGTACTTGAATCAGAACACGACTGGCCGGACCTCGTTCTCGATTCGCCTCGATGGTCAGACGGCCGCGCTCGTCGCCGAATAGTCGAGCCCGAAGGGCGCCCGCCGGACGCGCAGCAGCTCTCTGCCGTCCGGCCGACGCGCCGCTCCCGCGCTGGGGACTTCCCCGGACGCCTCGATCGCGCTACTCTCGAGGAGCGAGAACTCCGAGAGACCTCCAAGCGCCGCCGGTCCCGGTGGCGACGAACTCCAAAGCCAACTCCAAGAAATCGCGACGAAGCCTCCTGCTGACCGGAGTTGGTTTCCATGTCCTCGAGCCCATCGGGCGCGATTTGCGCCGCCTCGCTCATCTCGGATCGGACCTCGTCCGACCATCGCGCTCGCCCAGCGAGGGCACGCGATTTCGATGAGCGCCGCGCTGAAGGCATGATCCTACCCCAGCAGCCGGATTCTCCGGTGCGATGGTGGCCTTCGCCTGAATTGTCCGCGGGGTAAACAAGGCAGGGAAACCATCAGGGACGCGCCCAGAATTGACGAGGAACGCGTCCCTGGTGGAAAAGATGAGATGGGCAATGTACTGGATAGTCCGGCCGGGAGCAAATCGGGCAATGACGCGCGAGGCAGAGTTTCCGGCCAAGACGGTGCCGAGGATTCCCTGGTCCCAGCGTTTCCCTGCGAGTCGTTTCCCGGCGCTATCGGGAGGTACCTCGTGGCGGTCGCCGACTCTATTCAGGCTCCGCGCGAGCTGGTCGGCATCTTCATCTTGGGCGCCGTCTCAGCAGCGCTTCGGGGGCGCTGGGAGATCGTGATCCAAAGAGGGTACATCGAGCCCTGCAATCTGTACTTCGCAGGGGTGCTTCCGCCGGGCAGTCGCAAATCGGCCGTTGCGAGTGAGGTCGCCCGCGAGCTCGTGGCAAGAGAGGCGCATCGCATCGATCGGTGGCGAGAGACGGTGAAGTCACTCGGAGAAGGCCAAGAGCGCCCCGATCGGCCGGAGAGGATTCTGACCAGTGATGTGACTGCCGAGAGGCTAGCCCAGCTCCTCGAAGAGAACGCCGGCAGTATCGCGATGCTGGATGCCGAGGGCGGCGGAATCTTGGTCGGGCTCGGCCAGTACAAGCGCAGCGCCAACAACAACGACATCGACGTTTACCTCAAGGCCCATTCGGGTGATCCACTCCTCATCGATCGGAAGAAGGGCGCCGAAGTGATCATCGTCGAGCGCCCGCTCTTGACCCTGGCCCTCGCCATCCAGCCACAAGTTTGCCGCCGGCTCTGGAGCCAGGATGATTACGTCGGACGAGGACTACTTGACCGCTTCCTCTGGACTCAGCCGACGCCGCTGTTCGGTGCTCGGAGCTACCGAGATCCGGTAGCGATTCCCGAGGACCTGAGAGAGACGTGGACGGCCACACTTCGCGGACTCCTGGAAGAGACCGGCGATCGACGATTGGTGGAGCTCGAACCGGGCGCCCGGGAACTGTGGGTCCAGGAAGCCGAAGCGATCGAGGAGGCGCAGCAGCCGGGCGGCCCGCTGGCACACGTTACGGGAGCGGCTTCGAAACTTCCTGGCAACATCGCTCGAATGGCGCTCGTGCTGCATGCCGCTGGTGGCCAGGGGGCGAAAACCTGCATAGGGAGCGAGACGATGGCAGGCGCGGTCGAGCTGGGACGCTTCTTTCGGGCGTCCTTGATTCACGTCTTGTCCGAAGCAGGTCGGTCGAATGAATTCGATCCTGTGATAGCCGCCGACGGCGTCGCGGGGTGGATGGAGCGGAAGGGTCACACGGAAACGACGGTGCGCGATGTCTGCCGAGCGAACGCCGGAGGTATCAAGCGCTCCGTTGACGCGCGGGCAGCGTTCCAAGTCCTCGAGCGACAGTCTCGGGCGATGCTCGACGGCGACCGCCTATTGCGAAGCTGGGCGTAGAGCCATGCCGCGAAGTCTCATCGAGATTCGCGCGCGTTTCGCTCGCGGGCTGACGCTGACGAGCGGCGAGGAGGCCCGATACCGAGCCATGCATCTCTGCGAGGGGTTCGATGATGACCGACTCACCGAGCTCCGAGCGCTCGTCGATCTAAGGCTCCAGGAGATCGAGGAGCTCGCCCTCATCTTGCACCGCGAAGGAGGTTACCCGCGCCGGGCGGCCGAGCGGCTCGCGCTCGAGGAGACGCTCGAGTGCTTGCACGCTCGCGCGATGCTCAAGGTCTGTCGAGCGGTGTCGGGTAACCTGCCCGAAGGGGTGAGTCTGCTCCAACACCTATCAGGTCAGTCAATTAGAGAGTGAGCCGTTTCGGCTGTCGGGTGTTGTCGGGTGCTTGTCGGGTGACCGTGCTTGGGCCTCAAGAGTATGGCATTCAATTGCTTAGGAGCGATGCGGCCAAGCTGTCGGGTTGTCGGGTGCCCATGGCGACAGGAGGAGGCAGGGTAAGAGAGAACGAATGAAGTTATTATCATATGTATATTCCTAAGTCGGTCCCGACGTCGGTAGCGATCTGTCACCCGACAACCCGACAAGTCTCGCCGCGCGACTCTAAGTTGTTACTTCGTAGTGGCATAACGCGCTCGACGCGCTACCCGACAACCACCCGACAGAATCTAGGGCTTTGCGTTCAACATGATGATGGGGGCAGGGTTGCGCCTGTCGGGCGCCTACCCGACAACCACCCGACAAGCGCCGACCTCGGCCGTCTCAGAACACGACGCCCAGGTGACGCTCGGCACAGCCGTGGCATGCACCTTCCTCGACGGTGTGCTCGGGTGCAACGAGGTCGCCGCAGTAGGGACACCGCCGAAACTGCGCGCGACGCGCGGCAAATGCCTCTTCAAGGACCGTCGCCAAGGCCAAGGTCGTGAGGCCGGCGACAGCGATACGCCGAAAGGGCCGACTCGTGGCGTAGGGAGTGTGCGGTCCATTCCAAGCGATGCTGGCGAGTCGGACGTCGATCTCCGATTCGCTCACGCGAGCGACGATGCCGGAGCTGCCGTCGGCCGAGATGCGGAAACGCCAAGGCTTCGAGATCGATGGATCGAAGCAGGCGGCGTCCGTCTCGTGACTGATTCCCATGAGCTCGAGGCGGCGTTCGTGGCTGAGACGTTGGAATGACCAGGAATCGTCGATGCGGGCGCTCCGCTCGGCGAGGTCGATGAGCTGATGGGCGAGGGCATGGACGTCGATGGACATCGGGAGGCTCCTGGGGCGTGGAGGTTGAATGCTCGTCCACACCTACCAGGTGGGCCGCGGATGATCGAGACTCCAATAGGCGTTGGGCTGCCGGGTCCGGTCTGCCGTGGTCGTCGGATCTGCCGGCGACGACCTTCGGTGGGCATCCGCAAGAGTCAGGCGCGACTCCACGCTGAACTCAGGTCCCGAGCATCGCGTGTCGGCTCGCTACGCCGAGCGCTCGGGTGCGAGCATGTCGAGCACGTGGTCGATAAAGCGGTCGAGGGTGACCTCGTTGACCCACTCCGACGTGAAGTAGGTTTCGCGGACGAATGCCCGCGCGCCGTCACGCCCACTGCCGGCGAGGAGGAAGACGGACCAGACGGGACTGGATAAGCGCACGAGCTCGTTGATCTTCGCCAGCCAGGCCGAGTCGAGAGGATAGGGCTCCTGCGATGCAGGTTGATCGCCCAGCAGAAAGTCGCGGAGCGCATCGTCGATGTGCTCGAGCCCGACTCGGCAACGCCTGATGTAGAAGGGCAGGGATCGGCTCATATCCTGAAGGGCGGCGTACGTCTCTAGGCGAAGCTGGCGCAGGATGTCGAAGTCGGGGAGAGGGGCGGAGAAGACCGTCGCCTCCTCGACGGCTTCGATCAGCTCGTATTGCTCGTCGGTCAGCATCAGTCCTCCTCCTCTTCCTCAGGTCCTTCGTCGGCATCGGAATCGACCGTGAGCCATTCGCGCATCTCCCGCTTGATGGTCTCCTCCAGCGACACGGCGCGGCGCTCGGAAGGTTCTCCACGGATCGTGCGCTCCTGCTTGATGGCGAGGTCGAGAGCGCGAATGGCATCCATGGCGTTGGTCAATGACATGGTCCGCAACGCTTCGAGCGACTTGGCCTGGACGACCTTGACGGCTTTCAGGTGCCGGTCAGTCATCTGCCCCATCGTCTCGACGAGCTTCTGATCGGCGCGCTCTCGGACCTCGAGCTCGAGCTTCTCGATGCGTCGCCTCCACGTTTCGGCCTTCGCCCGGCGCGTCACGGTCCGCTTCGAGACCTGATAGCGCGCAGCGACCGCCTCGTAGGATCGGTCCGCACCGAGGGAGAAGTAGTAGTCGAAAGCGTCGTGCGGGAGCCGGCTCATCGCAGGGCTCCGCGGAAAGGGCGCGCTTCGGCGAGCGGCGCCGGGCGCGGGAGCGCCCCGGCACGGTGGATCGTGTTCATCTGTCGAACTCCAGCTGGAAGGCGGACTGATTGGGGAAGCGCTTGGAGTTCGACCTCAGACCTTGCTTCCGACGAGCCCATCATAGCGCGTCGGCACGAGTGTGGCCAACAGCTCGCGCATGAGCTGGACCCTATCGCCTGGCAGCTCGGCTTCCTCGAGAGTGCGAATTGGGCGAGTGTCCACCGTACTCGGCCGCGTCACCGGCGTCGATGTGCTCACTGCGCTCTGTATCCAACTGCAACGTTGTGGCTTACGTCGGTAGTTGACGCTTGCTCCTCGTCACGGGATCGCCGGAATTGTGGCCACAAACTGGCTACCTCGGTGACATCAGGAGGATGCCTCGGCGCTATCGTCGGTGGTCACGGTGACCACCATTGCCGGCGACCCTCCGGAGCAAGTGGTCAACTTGACCGATCGATCGCCGGGCTCAGGTCGCGACCCGCCGCGGAGATCCGGTCTCCGGTGTACCTTCGGGGCAGGTCGATGGGGGGCGGGGACGTCGCATTTCCGCTCTTATGGGACTGACCAGCTTCGAAAGTTACCTGCACCATCTGGTCGATAACTAGGACGACGGCGATACTGGCGTTCCCATCAACACTTCAAGGCTTCAAGGGCGGTGCATTCATGGGTCCCTTAGTCGTGGCGCTAGTCCTTGCGGCCGTTATCGCGACAGCGGTAATCATTCTAAGAGGATTCGACGAGATTGCGGGCCGCGGTCCGACGCAGGTTCGCGATGGGGTTGCAGGCGCGCTGAAGGCACAATCGATGGAAGGAAGAGTCCCTTGCAACGAGTGTGCCGAGCTGATTCTCCCTGCCGCCAAACGCTGCAGGTACTGCGGCGAGACAAGGCAGCCAGAACAGAAGTACCCTACCTCGGGAGTTGTTACTCTCGGTGCCTCGGGCCAGCGTAGAACCAGAGAAGGGAGCGAAGCGGCCAGAGGTCAACGGTAAGCGTCCCGGTCGATAGGCTCGCTGAAGTCTTCGCGAGGACTCGAAAGCCGAGCGCCAGCGGGCAGAGCTTCATCGCTCGACACCCCTCGCTCGCCGATGCTGATTCGTGGCGGACATTGCCCAGCTGGGCCAAGGAGGCGTAGGACCGAAGAGGTTAGCCAGAGGCGAGAGTTCGCGTCTTATCGGGCCAATCTCCGCTCGGAATCTGCTCGAGCGCGCGACCTCCGTGAGCTGTGGATGTACGCGGGTCCAGCACGGAAACGCGACAACACAGGTGAACACCGCTGTCTGGGAGGCGTCGATCGCCTTCGACGCGGACGGCCGGATGATCGAGGTCGTTCGCGTCACCGACTCCGGGCCGCCGCCTCGCCGGGCGAGTTGGGACGACCCGAAGTGGGGAATCCGGACTCGATCGTGAAGAAGCTCGACGACTAGGAGGGAAATCGCCAATCACAGATCGCTTTTCCACCCGTGCTCAGTACTTCCTTAAAGACAGCGTCACCCATCAGGATTGCGGCGTTTGGTTCAGGAGCTTCTACGAGTTTCGAAAAAAGGCAGCCGACCCCGAATCCGGGATTGCGATGCCCACCCATAGCTTCTCGATAACGCCTCACGAGCCCAATAATCTCATCAGATTCGCCTTTTGCCCCATACCCCTCTTCTACCCAGAGACTGATGCAAGCGTGGACGGCAAGGCCAAAGTTCTCGCCCACAACGCTTTCGTTTAGTGTAATCAGCCAGTCCAGGCATGCGAGGCTCAAAAGGCGTAAATGGGTTTTCGCAATCTGCTCGCCAACGTTTCTTGACGACTCCCTCCATGTACTCTCGTGCACTAGCTCAATGATGGTGTCGGGGGCTAGCAGTGCGATCTGCGCAAGTTTCTTTGCGAGGTTCAGCCTGTCGAGGCGCTGGGCATCGCGGAAGGCTGGATCATCGCTGTTCCGGGAGGCCTCTAGACGGAAGCCCGGGACCGCGGCAAGTATTCTATCCAAACAAACCGCATTCCAGTCAAGTCGAAAAGACACCGTGCCCCAGGGCGTTTTGTTCCCTTGGCGGTACAATTTGACGGTGCCGTTTTCAATATCGTGGCCACGATATTCTACCCACGGCAAGAAGAAGTGATCTCTCTCACGTTCATCCGCAGATAGGCCATTTGTCAGCTTTGACCATCTATCGATCAAGGACCTCTTGAGGCTGCCGTAGCGGCCCGGCCTGTGGATACCGGAGACGTCGATAAGAAATTCGCCCACCTTGGCACCCTTGCCCGTCCGCAGATCCCGCAGCAGCTTTTCGAGTACACTCGCTCGAAGCGGAGCCACCGACGCCAGCGCTTCGCGCCAGCGCTGTTTGATGGTCTGCTGCTTGAGAAACAGGCCTTTTGAACATTCGATATCAATAACGCTAATTCCATCTGTGATCCAAATGCAGTAGGATTGCAGGTCGCGCGAGCCGTTTGTGTACCGCTCATATATTCCGTACCTTATCCCAGTAACATCTGTCAGACAAACGGTCTTTCCATCGAAGCTCAAGGTGTCCGAGGTGACTTCAAGCAGCCTCTTGCCAATTTGGACCGCGCGGTATTCTCCGCGCGACCTGGCTGACTCGCGGTAGAACAGGTACTCATGCTTTTCTTCATTCATGGCAATTCAGACGCAAGGTGCAACGCGAAAGGGCAACGTGTTGGTGGGTCCAGGAAGATAACCGCTAGTCGCAAGGACTCGTGAGCGCGATTGCTGACAGCCATCCTAGGATTGGCAGCGGCGTAGGCGGATGGTGCGGTACGAGAGCACCGTCGGGGGCTATTCTGAATACGCTGATCGTAGGTTTGAAGTCGCCCGCGCTCCCGACATAGATGAGACCTTGGCGTGTGATGGAGATAGCGTTGGGGTTCTTGTCGACTGGGAAGGGGGCGCCAGGGACATCAATGAGGATTCCGTAGCTGTTCACGCGGAAAGCCGAGATGTTGTGAGAATTGCGATTCGCGATGTACAGAAACTTCTCATCCGGCGAGACGACCGCATCGAAGGGATCGGATGCCTGATTCGGAAACGGACTGCCGGCGATCGTCTCCCAGCTGCCGGTTCGATAAACGAAGACTCCTTCTTCTCTCCAGGCGGCAGCGAAAAAGAACTCACTCCGCGGTGATAGTGCCATGGCGGCGAAGCCCCATTCGCCCTCCTTCGACAGCTCGCTGGAAGCCCGCAGTCCGCCGTTCGGATCGATCTCCAGCACGTCAACTTGCTTGGGTGAGAGTACGTACGAAACAAGGAGCCAGCGACCATCGGGTGTCGCCTTGAGGTTGAATGGTCGACCAGGGAGCGAGAAGCTCTGCGCTCGAAGAGCGAGGCTTCCATCCTTCTGAATCGTGAAAGTCGATATCCGTTGGGTGTCGTCGGCAACAAAGAGCCAGGGGCCAGTGACCGCAACGGCCATCGAGGTTGGCTCGGTTCCCGCAGCCAAAAAAGGAGAGCCTGGAACTGCCGTTATATTCCCGTCTGGTTCGACGCGAAGACTCGAAACGTCTCCAGAGCCCTCATTCGACACAAACAAATACTGTTGGTCACGCGACAGAATCAGGCCCTCGATCCAGAATGGTGATGTGCCCATCCCTGTCGTCGGAGTGACCACACCCTCTCCGATCAGTCCACCATCCGACCCGACTGCAAAGCCCACAATCGTATTCGGTTCGTCCCGTCTAGTCCTGAGCGCGTAGACCATAGGGGGAACACGGCTTCTCTCGGTGCGGAAAGTCCAGGAAAACGGATTGCCGAGTGGCGGCCCGCTGACCGAGCGGATCGTCGCAGCGAGATACACGGTGATGTCTTTCTTGCCGTCCAGGAGTTCAAATGGCGATAAAGTTACCGAGTCACCGTTCGCGTACAGATGGCCCTCGAGAAGTTCACCTTCGGCACCCTCCATGCGAAACGACTCATCGTCGACCGAGCCCGGATCAATCGATCGAGAGAATCGAACACGAACAACCTGCGAGCGGGGCACTTCAGTTGAACCCGGGGCTGGTTCGATTGACTTGATATCGAGGTATTGCCCAGTCACGAACTCGAATTCGATTCGCTCTCCCAGAACCTCGCCCTCGGGGGTGCGAATGTGGGGTGACAGCGATGCGCGGTACCGCGTCTCTTCCTCGAGCAATCCGAGTGGTCTCAGGAACAACGTTTTACCGGCGACGCGGACCTCGGCGGGAAGAGTTTCGCCATCATCGGCGAGGGCAAACCAGCTCGGATCGAAGGCGTCGGCGTCAAGCGTGTCGGTAAAGCCGGCTTCCAGAGTCGAGTCGACGGCTACTCCGCGCTGCCCATTGCCGGGGTTCGTGCCTACAAGAGCGAAAGGCGTCTTTTCGACAGTACGAAACTCGAACCGGTAGGACGAACTGAGTGGTCGCCCCTGGTTATCGAGAACGCGCTCGGATAGGACCACAGTGTGCATCGTACCTGCGCGGAGCTCTTCGAGCGGCCGCAGACTCGCGAAGCGGCCACTGGATGCAACGCGGCTCGGAACCACGTTGCCGGTGGCCTCCAGCCAGAGAGTACTCGAGGCAAATGAGGAGGCCCGCATCTGTCGAGAGAACTCGATCGAGATGAACGGAAGCCTCGCGACGTCCGTAGAGCCTGGTGGTGGAGTCACTGCGACAAGCCGCGCGTCCGAGGCGGTGCTCGACACCAAGGCCCTCGATTCGTGCCTTGAGCAAGCAGCCTGGCCAAGGAGGAGCAGCTGAAGCACAGCGCAGGCGGTCCAAGGCGCAGCGCACCGGAGTATCTGCATGGCCGAGCTCCCACCGAAATCGCATCTTGGGCGAGACTTGCCGGGCTTGTCGCTCCAGAGCTCGGAGTCGACTTCGCGCCTCCTGCCCCGCGTCCCTTTTCGAGTCATCACATTACGCCGGAGCTGGCGCGGCGGTCAAGTCAGCTCCCAAGCCGACCCGGCGCAGCCGTCTAGCTCGCCTACTCCCAGCTTTCCTGATCAGTCCCGGCCACCCGCACAGCGCTCCTGAGATCCTCGAACGCGACCGACTGGCCGACGAGCTTCCGTAGCGACGAAAGTGTGATCGAGTACTGGCTCCGCTTTCGCTCGTCGAGGATGTAGGTCGGGGTGGCGTAGAACTCCCACTGCGAGACGTCCATGGGGTCGAGCGTTCGCTGGTTGCAATGGGGCGAGGAGCGCGAAGACGTAGACGTCCGCCTGCCGGCCGACGTCTGGGCTCAGCTCGTTGGTCTCGCGGCTCCAGGCTCGCGTTTTACGAACGCTGGAGCTGATTCTTGAGGGCGCCTTCTGGTGCCAGCTCTGGACGTAGGCCGCCGACTTGACCTCGATGCGGGTGCCGTCGGCGTCCGTCAGATCCCAGGCGGCCCACTCGTCTCGGACTTGGCCGTCGGCGATCCCGAGCGCCTGGGCGACGAGGTACTCGGCGAGGACGCCGCGCGTGGCGTTGCTGACGAGATCCGATGTGCTCCACTGCCAGAAGTCGAGCAGCGTGAACGGAAGCCGGCGGCCGGTGGCGTGGAAGCCCTCGCGGCCGGTTCGGCGCTGAACGTCGATGGGGCCAAGCTCGTGGTCGTTCGTCATGGAGATCCGACCGCAGATCGGGGTCGGTGGTGTTGGTGGTCAACTTGACCACCGAAGCAAGAGCGCCGATCATCCCGAATCCGGGGAGCAACGCCAAGCGTTCTGGCGCCCGGCCGGTTCTGTCAGCCGATCCCGGCTACTCCACCCGCCCCGACACTGCCTTCGCGTACCAGATGACCTGGTCGACCTCGAACGGATCGAGGTCGGTCGCGTCATGAAGTTGCTCGAGCACTTGATGAGGGACTGCGCGGCCGTGCCGGCTTCGAGCGAAATTCGGCGGACCTCCCAGATCGTCTGGAAGGTACCTCATGCGGCATCCAGATATCGTCCGCGTGGCCCTTGTCCGACACGACGCCATCGCAGGCTGTATGACACCGGATTCTCGCCAGCCTGGTGAGGGCGGTTCAAGACGTCTTAGCGATTCTTCCGACAGTGAAGGAAGCAGCAGTAGATTCGTTCAGGCTATCACGGATTCTGCCGGCCGGCGTCGCGCGAGAGCCCATGACACTGCGGCGATTCGAGGTCTAAAAGGGACGGAAGAGACGATGCGCAAAACCTTGACCACGACACTTCTTGCAACTCTATTAGCAGCCTGCAGTCGCCTCGACGACTCGTCCGATCGAGCGGCTCTTGAAGAAGCTGGACTCGCACCTACTAAGGCTGGTCGGGCACACTACATCGCGAATAAGGGTCGGCAGCGATCACCGAAGTGGGCCACCGGAAAGTGGCTTGGGGAAGAGGGCGCAGAGACTTGGTGTGCGGCGAACGCCTCGGACAAGGTCTCGACCTGCGGCAACATTATTGCGGGGCTTCACAACAAGAAAGTGTTCTCCGGGAGTTTCGCCAAGAGGATTTCAGACCTCAACGACATCAGAGTTCACGCCCTGCTTCTCGCCGCTTCTATCGACGAGTTCTACTCAGTCGATGGCGAGCTTGACCCGGAGACGTTCTGGGACATGGATGTGGCCACGGTGGCAACTCTGAAAATGTACGACCTGGGTTGGATCGAGAGGTGACAACCATATCGGGTGGTTTTGGCGTGCCGCGTCCTCAGTTCAGCCTTTCAGTGAAGCATGCTGCGGTCTTGGTGGTGAACTTCACCCGCCCCGACACTGCCTTCGCGTACCAGATGACCTGATCCACCTCGAAGGGCTCGAGCCCCGTCGCATCGCGGAGCTGTTCGAGCGCTTTGATGAACGTCTGCGCCTGGGCCGTCTCGCTGACTCCCATGAACGGCGCGAGGAAGCGCTTCACATGAACGTCCGGCTTCGCAGTCAGCACGCCGACGTTCATGCGGAGGTTGGCGAGCATCGCCGGCCCAAAGCCGAAGACCCGCTTGAGCCGGCGCGCGAGGTCGAGATCCGGTGGTGCGGCCGCAAGGGCCTCACGGGCGTCTTCGACCGTCCCGACGGCCGCCTCGACGAGAAGGCGGCTGACCTCGCAGATCGTTCGGATGCGTCCCTCCGGCGACAGGTGCGCTCGCTCTTTGTCTCGGTTCGGCTCGCGTCCGAATGTGCGGCGGAAGACCTCGCCGGATTCGAGGTCAGAGAACGCGGCCAGCGGCATCGAGCGGAAGGCCGCTGCGAAGGGCCGGGTCGCGGATCTGACAGCGGACCGGTAGTCCTGCTGCTTGCTGAAAACGGCGTCGGCAACGGCGAGCTGAACCGAGTCGAATCGGCCGGCTCGCCAGCGCTCGATCTCGCGCTGGCCGGCTTCTCGGGCAGTCATGAGCTCGGTTGCGAGGTCGTCGGCGTCACCGAGGATGAACGGGTCCCAGTGCGTGAAGGTTACGCGCTGCTGCCCGAGTTGGTCGATGGCGCTACTGAGTTCCGCTAGGCGTTCCGGGGTCATGACTCGTCCCATGGCACAGGGGCCTCGGAGAAGCCGCGTTGGCGTTCCGGTCACGGGCATCCTGCCACGGCGCGTTGCCACCGGCCAGCGGGTCGATCGAGCCGGCGACCGACTCTGCCCACCGGAGCCATTCCGTGGCTGCCGACTCATTGGTGCCAGATGCCGCCAGGTGCTTGCGACATGCGGCCAGGAAACGCCGGAGCCGGTCGGCCTGCTCCCAGTCCGCCGCTTGCTTCAGGAGCCTCTCCCGGCGCTCCTTCTCGCGCCGGCGCATCTCCTCTTCCTGGCGTCGCTGCTGCTCTCGCTCGCGTCGCGCCTCCTCGGCCTTTCGGTTCTGCTCTCGACGATCTCGGTCATCCTGGACCTCCCTGAACGCACAAGAGATCATCACTCGGATCGCCCCGGCTGAGATCGGAGGACCCGCTCGCCACTTTCGGCGCCAGTATCCTCTTTCTGGGCTGTGCATTCGAACCTCGAGTCTTCCGCTTGGGTAGAGCTCGACCCTCGACGAGAACGCGCTCTGCAAAGCTCCTCCGCGCTGCTCCTCGATCCGTCGCTGCTTCAGCTGCTCCCGGATCATGAATCGGTACTCTTCGCCCAAGAGGTCTGTCTCTGCATGCTCGCCCCCCTGAGGCGGCACTCTCGTCGCGCAGCCCATCTCCTCGAGAGTTCGGAGCAGAATGTCCATCGTGTGGAGCGCGGGATCGAGCGTCTCGGCGCTGACATGAAGCTCAACAGGGCATGGCTCCTGGACGCCCCATGTCGCCAGCACGCCCGACTGGTCCATCTTCGCCTGCTTCCTGGCTGCCCTCAAGGCGCGCCGAGATTCCTTCACGAGAGGATGCTCCTTGGCATCCGCGCGGATCAGCTCTTCGTCTGTCAGTGCCTCGAGGCGCTTGAGCGCTGCCGTGATGTCCTCGTCATACTTCCTCTCCTGCTTCTTTTCTGGCTCGCGGAACCTGACCTGGAGCACCACCTCGTTTGGGTCGACCGACTTCGGCAGCTTCCGCGGCCGCACCCGTTTCCCCGCCCGCACTTTCGCCCAGTATCCGGGGTAGGGCGTCGGCACGTCGCACTCGCGGCAGAGCTTGGCGAGCCAGACGTCGGAGACGCCGACAGTCGGGGCGAGCTTTCGCATCGGCGTCGACCAGACGAGTTCGTGGAGCTGGCGGCGGGTCAGCTCCTGATACTGCTGCGCCTCGGATTCCATGCCGACACCCGTTTCACGCCGCGGCTACGCTTCGCTTCGTCGGTGGTCACCGTGACCACCTTGGCGGCCGGCCTCCCAGGATCGGGCTCGGGGGCGCACTTGTCCACCCGTCGCCCGGCAGCCCCGACGAGGACCAAGTAGTCAGCCTAGAACTTGATCCTCGGAGGCTCTCCCATCGCGATCTGGTATTGGCGATCTGGAAGACGGTCGCCGAGCAGTCTCGTACCAAGTCCTCCAGATGGAGTGGAGTCATGATCACGAATCGCATCGAAATGCAGGTCGAGCACTGGGAGCAGGCGCTCAAAGCCGAAGGTCTGCCGGCACTGGCCACCAAACGCCAGGTCGCCGAAATCCTCGGAGTAACGCCACGGACAATCGAGCGATGGCACGCGGCGGGCGTGCTCGGCGCCTTGAAACTGATGGGAGCCGTTCGGATTCCGAGGGCGAGCGTCGCGAGGTTCTTGGCGGAGCGGAGCCGCTAAGTCTGCACATGGCGGGTATGAAGGCCGCGACTTCCCCGGTTCCTTTGGCGCTCGACCGACCCCGCCAGCAGGCGTGACGACTTGGCCAGGCGGTCTTGAACTCCACCTTCACAACCGACGTATTTATCGTTCCAGAGAAGCGGCGGCACGACGTGCCAAGGCCAAAGGAGAGCGTGCGGATGCCGGGTGACAAAGAGGCGCGGTAGACCGGTGCGTCCCGCTTTGGACTGCTTTCGAGGATCGTTTGCAGCTTCCGGTGGAGGGGGCGATCTAGTCTGCGACTCAGCAGCAAACGAATCTTATGGCCTCGAAGGCGGGTCAGTTTTCGGCGAGCACTTCCAGAAACACAACTACCTGAGCTACCGCACGGCCCCGGCACGAAGGCGGACAGCCCCCGAGCGTCGGCCTCGAGCTCGCAGAAGACCGCTACGCGTTTTCGTAGGCAACGCGTGCCCAGTCCGAAAGCACGTCGGGGATCGGGTCACCCTCTTTGACCGTGAAGTAGCGCGTTAGGTTGGGGTAGGACTTGCCTTTGGGAGCGTCGTGCAGGCGAGGATGCTCGGCCCCATTGGGCAGGGACATGCCCGTGATGATGCCTTCACCCGCCTTCTTGACCCACATAACCGCGTAGACGCTCCCGTCTTGCCGCTCGAACTTCACGTAGATGGTGGTGAGGTTGCTGCGGACCTTCTCGTGGACGGCAAGCAACGTCTCGGCGATCTCGACGACCTGGCCCCTGAGCGGAGCCCAGGTCGGGCCGCTCACCTTGTCGATCGCTCTCGGGTCGAGCGTAGGCATACGCGAACCTTACCGGCCCCGGGCTTCTCCGGCAAGCGTGCCGACGGCACGTGGGCGCATTTTCTGCCCGCGGGGGCGCGCTCTTCAACACGACTCGGCGCTCCGGTAGAGTCGTTCGACGCGATGGCGGTGCACACGGAGGCGGAGCTCCACCCGGCAGATCGCCGCCGAGATCGCGGAGGTGACCCACGATCTTCTGGATACTCCTGACGCAAGCGGTTGGCCTCTTGACCCCGCGCGCTCAGATGACTATAAGTAGCGCATGACTGAAGCAGAGTCCTCGCCCATGAAGCACACCGTCGAGCAGGCTAAGGCCTCGCAACGCTACGACGGTGTCACAACAGAGAAGGCCTCCGGGGCGACATACACACCACCGGAGCTAGCCGAGTTCGTTGCGGCGGAGATGATGCGTGAATGGGACGGCGATAGCGGAAAACCACTCAAGGTTCTCGACCCTGCCGTGGGCGAGGGTGAGCTCTTGGCTAGCCTGCTCAAGCAGCTGCCGACGAGCCGACGCGTCGACGTCTACGGTTTCGACAACAACCCGGCTGCTGTAGATGCCGCTGCCGAGCGGCTGGCTGGCCTTCACCCAAAGGCAGAGCTTCACCTGAGCCTCGGGGACTTCCTGACCATCGCGTGCGGTGATGCTCAGTTGGGCACCTTGTTCGAGCAGCCACGGGCCGCAGGGGACAACTTCGACATGATCATTGCCAATCCGCCTTACGTGCGGACGCAGATCATGGGGGCCAACGCCGCGCGGGCGCTCGCTGCGCAGTTCGGCTTGACAGGACGCGTAGATCTGTACCACGCCTTCATCCTGGCGATCGCGAAGGTGCTGCGACCGCACGGAGTAGCGGGGATCATCGTGTCCAACCGATTCATGACGACCAAGGCCGGGGCGACGGTCCGGCGCGCGCTCCAGGAGCGGCTGCACCTTCGGCATGTGTGGGATCTGGGCGACACTAAGATTTTTGATGCCGCCGTTTTGCCGGCCGTGCTGGTCGCCGAAGGGCAGAACGGAGCGGCCCGAACCGCACCGACGTTCACGTCAATCTACGAAACGAAGGACGACGCGACTCTCGAAGCCCCGACCATCACGGTCGCGATGAGAAAAGATGGCGTTGTGCTGGTCCCTGACGGTCGTCGGTTTCACGTTCAGCGAGGTGCTCTGGACACCGCGGGTGACATCGAGGGCGTCTGGCGGGTGGCGACCGAAGAGAACGACGCCTGGTTGGCGACGGTGGACCGCCATACATGGGGAACGTTTCGCCGACTCGGAAAAGTTCGAGTCGGAGTCAAGACCTGTGCAGATCGAGTGTTCATCCGTCGCGATTGGGATGACCTGCCCGCCGACGAACAGCCCGAGCTGCTTCGGCCGCTGACGACGCACCACATAGGACGTCGGTTTCGAGCCGACCACGAGGACGACTTGCGGCGGATCGTTTACCCGCATGAGGGCGTCGACGGCAAGCGCCGGGCTTCTGACCTGGCGAAAAACCCGCGTACGCTTCGCTACCTCGAGGCTCATCGGGAGAAGCTGGAGAGCCGGTCGTACGTGCTCGAAGCGGGCCGCAACTGGTACGAGCTATGGGTGCCGCAGGACCCTTGTCTCTGGCATCGGCCGAAGCTCGTGTTCCGGGATATTTCGGCTGAGCCCTGCTTCTGGATCGATCGAGACGGCACGATCGTCAACGGGGATTGCTACTGGCTGGTCTGTGACGACGTAGGCCAAGAAGAGCTCCTCTGGCTCGCTGTCAGCGTCGGGAACTCGACGTTTATCGAGGCCTTCTACGACCATCGCTTCAACAACAAGCTCTATGCAGGCCGCCGCCGCTTCATAACTCAATACGTCGAGAAGTTCCCGCTTCCCGACCCCGAGAGGCCCGTGGCGAAGTCGCTCGTCGAAACGGCTAAGCGGATATACGCCGCCGCCGGAACCGCGGAAGCGGACGCCCTGGCCGCGACACTCGACAGCCTTGTGTGGGAGGCTTTCGGCTTATCCGTCGAAGAAGTCCGCCGGTAGCGGGATTTGAAGCTTCTTGTTCAGCACCTTGCCTTGGAACTGCGGGAAACGCGTGAAGAACGCCTCGCCTGTCGAGACGAAGAGGTGTGTCAACTCCACCCGCTTCCCATCGGTGTTTGCGTAGAACACCGCGTACCGCACATCACAATGACGGATCACGTTGCCGTCGATCTGCGGCACGTTGAGAGGTTCCGTGCTGCTCGGGGTCACCAGACCGAGGTCTATCGTCGGCGAGGTCTGGAGCTTCACTTCGAGCAATTGGTGACGAACGTCGGGGAATTGCCCGTCGTCCTGGTATCCGGCGTATCCCAGTGCTTGGCAGACGAGCCTGTGAAGAGCGGCGCCGCGGTTCCGTTCCTGGTCGATGCCGGTGTCGTCGAACGCCTGCCTGACCAATAGTTTCAACCGATCGTAGATGGATGCGATCGGCAGCAGCTGACCCTTGGCTGGGTGCATTACTGGCGTGTCCGCACGCGTGGTACTGGAGCTTGTCCAGACGAACGGCCGGAGCAGCGCGGTGTCTTCCGCGGCGATCAGCTCGGAGGCTTCTGTGCCAGGGATGCAGCAGGCCTGGTACTTCTGCGTGAGGGTGCCGGTGGTGTCGAGTTCGACGAGGGTGTCGCCCGTGACCACCTTCACCCGTGCAATCGTGCCCTCGGCGTTGACGCGAATGATGACGTAGCGACGTGTTGCCGAGAGCTCTTCGTTCCACACCTGGAGGTTGTTCGACTTTTGCACATAGGTGTCGAAGAACTGGCCCGGGAATCGTGGCTGGGTCTTCCGGAAGGAAGTCGGAACGGGATAGCCAAGTGCTTTGCATACGTGCTCCTTCACAACCTTGGACCGAGTGCGGAGCGGTAGCCCAGCCAGCGTGATGCCGCGAAGCTCCGTGTCGAGCAGCGCCTCCAGCTCAGGCGTCGGGATCCAGAGGCTCGGATCTCCAACCTCGATCGGGTCGTAGATTGTGAGGCCGCTGCCGGCAATCGTGGAAACGAAGCGTTGCGGGTCAGTCGGCGGAGGAGCGCTTGGCATGGGGCCTCCGTGGTGTGAGAAGGTCAGGCACGGACACTCCGAGCCCAGAGGCGAGAACCTCCAAGGTGCTCAGGGTCACGTTGCGCTCACCGCGCTCGACGGAGCCGACGTACGTGCGGTGAAGCCCGCACTGGGCAGCAAGCTCCTCCTGCGAGACGCCCCTGGCGTGCCGCAGAAGGCGGACGTTGGAGGCGAGCACCTCGACGAGGTGCGGCCCCGGCTTACGAACCTGTCGTTTCGGCATGTAGAGCTCCCTGGGTGAGACCCGCAACAGGTTCAATATTGGCAGCAGTGATGACTGCGAGTCTACAGACTCTGAGTAGCAAGATGCCGACACGAGCGGCCCCAGCTCCGTGCTGTTCGCCAGGACATTCAGGAGCTGAGGTGGCGGAACATCGTCACTGGCGATCGGTGGTCAAGTTGACCACTCGCTCTGCCTGCCTCGAGACCAGAGAGCGTTTCGATACGAGTTCGCTTCCCTCCACCACATCCCTCCCCTCGAAACCGCTCACCCGCGAGGTGGGGGAGGAGATGCGGGTGCCCCCAGTCACCACAGAAGTCGAGCAGCCAAAGACCTTTGGCGATGGCGGCGGATGCCAGCGAGGCCCACGAACTGGGACTCGAGAACGCCCTGAGCGCCCCCGAAACGGCCGTCTCGCGCTCTCACTCTCTGAAGTGCTGGGACTTCCGCCAAGAAGTCCCAGCTCGAGGAGATGAGCATCCACAGGCACTTACGACGGTCGTAATTTCCAAGAGTTCGATTCCCGCGAGGAGTAGCGGACGAATAGGCCGAAACCTCTCGATTCGAGGCAAGCACCGTGATGCGCGTCGGTTACGCTGGAAGCCGTTAGGCGGCGAGCAATCGATCTCGCGAAGGAAGGCCCAGGTCGCCCGCTGCCCCGGGGCCAAGAGGCAGTGGACCTACTGGATCTTGAACGAATGCGTTGGCGTGATGCTGACGATCTGGCCGGTCGCATTGTCGAGCGTCACCGCGGCAAAGTGGATCGGCTGACCGATATCCAGCCGTGGGTAGGTCGCAGGCAGGGGGCAACCGACATGGTTCTGCAGGGTCGCAACTCCGAATGCGAAGAGTGTGTCCGTCGTCAAGCAAGAGGAGAACGGTCGCGATGTCGCCAAGCTTGGAAGCTGGCACCTGTTTGCCTTCAGCACCTCAAGCGGGAACCGGCGTCCGCGTCGCGAGGTCCTGCCGCGGAACAGCAGCGCATGCCTTGTCCGAGCCGAGGGTCATCAAGCAGACGCTACAAACGGGCACCCTGGGGCATATGGCTTCCAGAGGGCCAGGCTCTCATCGTGGCGAGCCTCCCTCCTCTCTTCGGAGGCATCTCCTCTTCCCGCTAGTACCAACCCAAAACCACCCACTCAAGACTGAGAACGCGATTTTTTCTTGAATCTTTTTTGTGCCCGAAGTAGGATTTGACATTTGACGCATTCTCAATCCTGGAAGCTCGTACACCTTCCGGTCTGCTAGGGGGTGTATGATGTCTGACAACGGACGGTCGACTTTGGGGGCTTCATCCCTTTCTGGTGTTTTCAGAGACATCGGTCATGAGCAACAGAGTCTTGCATTGGGCGTTCGCTGCCGCGGCATTTCTGTCGATCGCGGTCCTGGTAATCCTGGCAGCCCCTCCCAAGGAAGAAGCGCGGAGCCAGGTAAGAGCGAGCGAGGGTGCCGACAGGCCCAATGAACGCGAAGAAGTTCGGGCAAAGGCGCTTGCAAGTCTGCCCGCGATTCTCCGAGCAACACCTGAAGAGACCGCGCCGAGTCCGCGCAGCACCGGGAAAACTGCAAATCAGGAACAGGATGAAGCTGAAGAGGCAGCGCATCTTGCGGAGCTAGAATCCCAGGGGGACTTCATTGCGCTCGCTGATCACGTTGCGCGGATGACGCCCGAGGAACTCGCTGAGTCGCCCTTCATCAATCGACGATCGATTCCCCTGGGCCAAGAGACGAGGCAAGTGCTTGAGGAGATTCTGTCGCAGGGGCGCGCAGCAATCGAAGCAGCCTCCTCCGAACGCGGTAGGATCGTGCTCAGGGTGGAGGAAGAGCTCTGCCTAAATGGCGATTATGAAGAATATGTTCCAAAGAAGGGAAGGGGGTTGCGAATCCCTGAGCCCGACTACGATGGCCAGATTCGTGGGCTTAGAACTTGGCAGGGCAAGTGGGTCTCGGTGAGAATCGAGCCTTCTCACTACCAAGATCTCAATAAGGCTGAGCAGAAGCTCGCGTCTGCCAAACTAGAGCTGTTGCATAGGCTTGAGCAAGCCTTCCGGGACTGAGCACTGAAGTCAAGTGCAGCAATGGACGACGCAACCCGCTATCTATGGCGAGCGGAGAGCAACCATGAGAGAGTCACTCGTCTTAATACTGCTTTGCTGGGCAACGAACCCTGCAGTCCCTCTCCCGCCCCCGGTGATCCGCGCAGATGAGAATCCCAGCTTTGCCAATTGCGACCCTCAAGATAACTGCGCCGACGAGAGGAACTGCGAAGCGAGCGTAGGGCCAATCAATAGCCCATCAGTCGATCCCTGCCTCGACGTGTCCCTGACGCTTCTCAGTCTCGAGTCCGGAAAGTGCAAGGTTGCGACTTTTTGCAAGCAAGATGAACCGTGCTTCTACTCAGGCAGCATAACATTCACGTACAACGCTCAGCTCCCGCAATGCTCAGGTGAATCGTACAAGATCATTGACCACCTGGGCCAGCCTCACATCCTGGACTCCAACAACTTCATCCACTCGGTAAGTTTTGGTCAGGGTCCCCTCGTCATGGACTGCGCCGCCGACACCTACCTCGCCTTCAGCGTTTCCATACTGGATGCCGAGGAGTGGACCTTAATGCAGGACTGGCGACTTGTCTGCTGTCCCTGTCGCCGGATCCTGCAACAGCACTAATAACTGGGAAGGATGACCCGATGCCGTTCCATTATGGGCGAAGCACCGTATCGACGGTTGCCTGCCTGCTCTCGATTACGCTTGCTGGATTCACGCCTTCGGCGTGGCGAGACGATCCGCCGGGGACTCCCTTCTACCTGTGCGACAATGAGTCGACCTGCTCGCACCAAGCTAACTGCAATGTGGCGATTGGCCCCGTCGACGAACCTCCCGTCGACCTTTGTCTCGAGATATCCTTGACTAATATCGGCTTCATCGATGGCGATTGCGAGGTGCAGAGCAACCTCTGCCGACAGAAGAGTCCGTGTGGGTATTGGGGCTCGATAACCTTCACCCTGAATTGCCAGCTGCCAGGTTGCTCCCCAAAGTACAAGATCACGGACAATGACGGGAATGACCATGTGCTGCGTTGCTTCACGGGTAATACGACGTACACTATGCAACTAGTAGGGCGCTTCTGAAATGCTGTATCAATGAGCGCCTGGCAGGTCGATTCCGTGTTTCCAGCGATGGATCACGGGCTCTCGGTTGACCTGCTGAATGTAGAGCAGGATGCGCCTCCTGAGCTCGTCCTTCGAAGAGACTCGGATGCCCCGCAAGAGTGACTTGGCGACCTTGGCAAAGAATGTCTCGATGAGGTTCAGCCAGGATCCATGCTTGGGCGTGAAGATGAACTCAAAGCGGTTCGGTACGGATGCCAGGTGGGCTCGCGTCTCCTTCGAAGTGTGCGCCGAATGGTTGTCGAGGATGATTCGGATCGTCCAGTCGGGGGGATAGGCGCTATCGAGCGCCTTAAGGAACTCGACGAATTCTTTGCTTCGGTGTCGGTCAACGACGTGAGGATGGACGTGGCCGGTGGTGAGATCGATTCCAGCCATCAGTGTCATCGTTCCATGGCGCACATACTCGTAGTCTCGCGCCAGCTCCGGATGAACTCCGGGTACGGGTGGTAAGTCAGGCGCGGTCGTCGCCAGCGCTTGGATACCGGGCTTCTCATCGTATGAGATCACGGCGACTTTCCTCTTCGCTGAGTCACCCTCCGCCCTCATCGTGGCCACCTCGGCATACACGTGGAGCACTTCGGCCTTCTTTCGGGCGAACTCTGGATCTCGCCTCTCGAGGTAGTACTTGATGCGGTGGGGTTTGACCTCGCGACGAGAGAGGATCTTGGAGACGGTTCCCGGCGAGATTCTCTGAACCGATGGATGGCCGGCCTTCTTACAGTGCGAGCGAATGTGCTTTGCCAGCAGCCGAGTGCTCCAAAGCTCCTCTGCGTAGCCAAGGTCCTTTGGCTTCCGGCACGCCAAATCGATGATCCAGGCCTCCGTCTCCGAGGAGATACTTCGACGCCGACCCCGTCCTGGAAGGTCATCGAGAGCCAGTTCCCAGCCAAGGTCCAAGGCCTTCACAATGCACCGGTAAACTCGAGGGCGATTCGTCCTCAGCGAGCGAGCGATCGAAGAAATCGACTCGCCAGCCGCGTAGGCTAGGATCATCCTTGCTCGATCGACCCTCCGCACTTCTTCCTTGCGAGAAGACGCGATTGCATTGAGACGCGAAAGCTCCTCGGCCCCCAAAGCGAGTGAGGGCAGCCTGGATTCGAATGGCATAGACACACCTCCCCAACAGCTTGAACCAACCGCTGGAAGAAGTGTGACATCTTTACCCTTGCAATGTCAATTTGGAATCGATCTACTAGTATTCCGCGGTCCATCCAGGCCGACCGATGTTCCATCCGCCTGTCTCGACCCGTTTTGAGCGGCGACGGATCGTCAGGTAAACTGGTGCCATGTCGAAGTCGTGCACCTCGTTCTTGAGCTCACTTTAAGGGATCGACCATGACCATGCGAGAGCAACCGGCACGCGACCGAATCGACGCCCTGCTTGACGAGATCCTCACCGACGCCCACGGCGAGGACGAGCAGCTTTGGGCGTTGCTCGAGGCGGTCACTGGCGAATTGAAGCTGCCGATGGACGTGACGGTCGTCGAGAAGCCGTTCTCGCTCGTCGAGGTCGACTATGACGGCAACATGCGCCGCGGGATCACGGCCCGGTGTGTCGACGCGGATGGACGGGAGCATCGCGTCAGCCTCTCCGCGGTCCGGGTCGCGCCGGATGTTTTCGGACACGAATACTACACGGTGTACCGCCGTTGGCTGGGGCTCGACTCGGCGAGCGAGGAACGGGCAGCTCGCCCGGCTCGCAAGACCGCTGCGAGGGACCGAGAGCTCGACCTCTCGAAGACGGTCGACCTGGTCCTCGTGCGGCTCACGGCGCAGGCGGCACGGTGCAGGTTCCTGAGCAAAGACGAGGGCGTCACGCTGCGGGCTGGAACGCTCGGTCGCTTCGTGCCGGGTCAGATCCTCACCGTGCAGCCGCAGAAGCATTGGCAGTTTAACGGCCATCCCTACCTCTCGGGGGAAGTCGACTCCGCTCGCGTCGACGCCACGGCGCTCGGACTGACGCCACTCACATTGACGGCAGTCGGCGAGTGGGACCCGGCAAGGGCCTATTGGGGCGAAGAGGGCGAGCCGCGCGAGGACTGGGCCGAGGCGATCATCGCTCGAGGGCGTCGGCAGATGTTCGAGATGGAGCAGGTGTTGCCGGGCCGCGACCTCGAGGAGCCGTTCACCGATCCGATCTGCGAGTCCATCGATCTCCGAGAGGCCGGAGACCTCGCCGGTGCCGAGGAGATCCTCGCTGGCTTGCTCGAGATCGAAATGCGCTGCCTGGATGCCCACGCGCACCTCGGGCACCTTGACTTCCCATTCCGGCCTCATTGGGCGCTGCTGCATTACGAGGTCGGCGTGCGCATTGCTGAGCTGTCGCTGGTCGAGGGCTTCGAGGGGTTGCTCCCCTGGCCCGTGATCGAGAATCGGCCGTTCCTTCGTTGTCTCCACGGCTTCGGGCTCTGCTTGTGGCGGCTCGAGCGCTGGGAGGACGCAGAGCAAGTCTTCGAGCGTCTGCTCTGGCTCGACCCCGCCGATCACATGGGCATTCGATTTCTGCTGCCCGACGTCCGAGCGCGAGAGGCGTGGACGGAGGGCGAAGGGTGAGCTCCGAAGACCGGAGGGTCGCACCAGCCGAGGCATGACTGCCGTCGCGAATCACCAGGCGAGAAGTCCTCAGTGCAAACTCTACCTGACGCCAGCGGCGAGGTCTCGCCGATCCGCCCGCCCCTGCGACGGACTGAAGTCCGCCCTCCGGAATCGGAGGCGTCGGAGGCCAGGCTTCTTGTGGGTTGTGGGTCCCGATGACGAGCTCGAGGACGTCGTGCGCGAGCTCCAGCGTTCCCGCGGTCTGATCAAGAAGTACAAGCCGCTTCGCGAGTCGCTCATTCCCGCGCGCAAGCTGCTCCTCCAGCAGGAGGAGAACCGGGTCGAAGAGCTCGAGCAGCAGGCAAGACAAGCGATCGCCGAAGCCTGGATGGCTGGGAAGCTGTTCTTCCGAGGCCGAAGCTTCGAGACCAAGGAGCAGGCCCAGAGCTTCGTCGTCGCCTTGACCGCTGCCGGCAACCGCGTCCTCCCCGATCTCTACCCGCACTTCCTCGAGACCCAGATCCAGCCCGCCGAGCTCGAGCAGCTCCTCGGTGAAGACCTGACCGGCCCTTCGCAGAAGTTCGTGGACCTGGAGATCCTCACCCTCGACGGCGGCCGTTAAGTGCCCTCGTGTAGCGGCGAGGTCCCGAGCCGGTTGAAGGGTGTCATCGAGGACGAGAGCGGCCTCTCGGGTGGCGATCTGCTGCAGCACTTCGGCGGACCGCCGTACGGCTACACGCCGAACGTCGTCAAGGCGTGTGTCGCGGGACTGCTCCGAAACAGCCAGCTGCGGATCCAAGCCGAAGGGCTCGACGAGATCACCTCGGTCCGCGACGCCGGCGTGCGCGACCTCTTCGACAAGGACCGCCCTTTCAAGCGCGCGACGATCTTTCCGGCCGGCGACGACGACATCGGGCCACCGGCCGGGCGAGGATCTGCACGTTCTTCCAGGAACTCGTGGGCCTCGACCTCGACCGCGAGGACCACCACATCGCCGATGCCGTCCAGAACAACTTCCCCGCCCTCGCCCGGCGCCTCCGCGAAGTCCAAGGCCGGCTCCTTCGCCTCCCCGGTCCGCGCGAGCCCGAGGCCTACGACAAGCTGGCGCGCGCCCTTGAGCAGTGCCTGCAGCAGATCCGCCAAACGAAGCCGACGGTGCAGCAAGTCAAGAAGCACCTCGACGCCCTCCGAGACGGCGTCGAGAGGCTTCGGCTCGACGAAGCCGAGCTGACCGAAGACGCCATCGATGCCGTCCGCCGCGCGGCCGAGGTGCTGAGCCACCACGTCCCCCAGCTCCGGGACCTGGGCGTCGAAGCCACGAACATCGAACCCGCCGCCGTCCGCATCGAGGAGCACCTCCGCACCGAACGCCCATGGCGAGAGATCGGTGATCTGGATCAAGCCGTGGCCGACATCCGAGCCGCCTACCGATCCGAGCGGGCCAACCTGCTCCGGCTCCAGGAAGAGGCGCTCGAAGCGGCGCGGGCGAGGGTGAAGCGACGGGAAGGCTTCAGCATGCTGACGGCCGACCAAGCCCACCAAGTCCTCAGGCCCCTGACCGAAGCCGCCACGACCACCGACGAAGAGTCCATCGCCCCAACCCTGGTCCAGCTCCGCGACACCTTCACCCTCGCTCTGACCAACGCCGAGGACCAAGCCAACGAGATCCTCGACCGCCAACTGAGCGAAGGCGAGAAGCCCTTGATCGTGAGGCTGGATCTTGGGCTGAAGAATCGGGAGCTGACCACCGAAGCCGAAGTCGACGCGCTCCTGGCGGAGGTGAGAGCGAAGCTGTTGGAGAAGATCCGGGAGGGCGCCCGAGTGAGGCTGCGGTGATGTTGGCAGCCGCTCAGAGTCTTACCGCAGAGGACGCAGAGAAACGCAGAGGAAGAGGCAGCCGATCTGCGGTCACACGCCGGGCCCAACCCGGCGGCAGCAACGGGGACCAAAGAGTGCGGGCAGAAGTTCGAGGTGCAGGTAAGCGCCGACCCCGGCGGCGGACCTTCGGAGCACACGGGGATGAACCGATCAGCAAGAACGCACCCGGAGGTCGACGGTCGATCCAGCGTCGACGCGCGAGCCCCGAAGGGGCGGCAGCGTGTAGCCCAGGGCGAAAGCCCTGGGTCAGCGGCCATTCCCTCAGCATTCCCTGCCGAGCCCCGAAGGGGCGGCACTGAGAGGGCCGAGCGGCAAGGCGACAGAAGTCGTCTCGATCTGGATCATCCTCGAGCACGAGGACTATCCCCGGCTTGTCACTGCCTATCCGGGAGAGACATCATGAAGTTCAAGGAGCTACAGACGGTCGTGCTCGAACGAGACTTGCCCGAACACGGCCTGCGCAAAGGAGATCTCGGAGCCGCCGTCCAGATCTATGAGCCCGACGGCATCGAGGTCGAGTTCGTGAGCGCCTCGGGAAAGACTGAAGCGCTCGTGACACTCCAGGAGACCGACGTCCGCCCAGTCGCCGATACCGACCTGATCGCCGTGAGAAAGCTGGACCGCTCTGCGTGAACTGGTTGGTGCTCCCGGTCGCGAGAGAGGCAGAATGAGATGGAGGAATCCAAAGAGGACCGGGACGAGATGAGAAGTGAGTACGGCTTCTCCAGCGGGCAGCGCGGCAAGTACGCCCACCGCTTCGAGAAAGGATCGAACGTCGTGGTCCTGGACCCCGACTTGGCAGAGCTCTTCCCCGACTCCGAGTCAGTCAACCGTGCCCTCCGCGCCCTCCACACTAATTTACCTACCGGTTTGTGTCTCACCATTATTGACACAGAGGGGCATCAGCGGCGGCGCGCAGCGCCGTCCGCTGCATGCTGTTGTTAGGCGACAGCCGCAACCAGATGCGCACGCTCACTTCCGGCTGGCCTCACGCAGAAGTGAGACAATGCGCGTGTATCCTTTCATCTGCGCCATGTCCATGGCAGTAACTCCGTTCGGCAGCCTCGCATCGACATCTGCTCTCTTGGCAATCAGGATTGCCACAACTTCCTCATTGCCGTTGATTGTGGCCGCGAACAGCGGTGTTGTCCCGATCGCATCGCGCCCATCTACCTTGGCTCCGGCTTCCAACAGCAGCGTGACTGGCTCAGCGGCTCCTCGCGTTGCGGCAATCACGAGGGGCGTATCACCATCGACCTGCCCATTAGGATCGGCTCCAGAGTCCAGAAACTTGCGCATGGCAGCGACATTCCCCTTCCGCGTGGCCGCCAAGAGCTCCGGGCTTGCGGTGCCCTTCGTCGTTTGGGCCTTCTTCGACCTTGACTGGTCGGCGGCTCGGTCTGCCTTGGTGACAGTGAGGGGATAGATAGTCACCTTGTCGTAGCTGCCGGAGGGGCCGCCACCTGCTCCGTGCGGTTCAACTGATACGCGGAACTCCCCGAGACGCCAACCCTTGTGCGATGCACTCTGTGCTGCTCCCTTGAGCTGCTCGCCGACGTCAGTCGTGGCCGTGATGAAGTCAGGAATTGCGACGCTTAGAGTCTGAACTGGTTTATCGAATGAGATCATCTTGCCCGTGGCGGCATCAAAGTACCCGCGTGCGGTGGTCTCGTACCACGCGACGATGTGATCGCCGATGCCGGTTTCATAGATCTTCTTGAGGAGGTCCATGACGTCCTTGTGTTGCGAGGCGGAGAGGCTGGAAAAGCGAGCGCTTCGATCGGCCTCGGAATCACAACCGCAAAGGAGTACAAGCACCGCGGCGAGTACACTTGCGAGAATCCTGATTTGCTTCATGTTCTGCGCTCCTTCTGCCGCCCAACAGATCGCCGCTCAGCCGCGAGCGGCGCGCGAGTCACGTTGCAATTGAGCCGCAATCATCGCACGCCGCTCATCGGTCTGCAGCGGATTGTTAGGCCACTTACGCTGGGACACAGCCGCCAGCCCTCGGCAGGATGATCCTAGGGTTCTGATCAGGAAATGCGAAACCGGCGTAGATCCTGGACCGAGTCCGACCGCCATCGAAGGACACCTCGAAGTCATTGATGACGATTGTGGATCCCTGGACAAGACCGGCGTTCTCTAGAGCCACGGGAATCGCCGTTACATCTGGATACCCTCTCATTCCTGGGTCGGCGGTGAAGGACACGAACTTCGCTTTGAAGGCAGTATTCCAAATGCTCGGCTGAGAGGCACGATTCAGATCGGCAATTGTCTTGGCGGCCGTATTGGAATGGTGAGCGTCGCTGTGAGTTAACGCAACGAAGGCATAGGTTATCGACTGGGGGTCAATCGCCACGGGCGGATCACTATCGCCCTGATTGACGATCTTGCGAGATCCTTGGGTGGATTGAACGCCACGACCCTGTCTTCCGAACAATCTTTTGAGTAATCCCATCGCACTTCTCCTCTTGTGTTGACGGGTCGCCTAACTACAATTCTACAGACCTGCCTATCGTCGCGCTGCAGGCTGAATCGGGCTGGTTCGGCGGCCTAATGGGCCGGGCCGTCGCCGCTGGATTCGATCGAACGTGTTCGATTACCGGAGCTTGCGAATGGACAGAGCATTCGGCCCGCCGGATGATACGGACCTGGATAGAAGGGAGTAGGGGTGTAGGGCTCTGGCCAACGTCCCTCGTCATGACTCCTCCTCCATCAGCGGCATCGCATCGGCCGGGCTCCTTACGGCGCTGGGTCCCCGATTCAGGACGTGCGTGTCGATCATCGTCGTCGAGACGCCCCGGTGGCCGAGCAGCTCCTGGACCGTCCGAATCTCGTAGCCGTCCTCCAGGAGGTGCGTGGCGAAGGAGTGGCGGAACGTATGGCACGTCACCCGCTGGCTCAGGCCGGCTGCCTTCGCCGCAGTCCGCACCGTACGCGGAGGCACCGACTTGCGCAGATGATGGCGGCGGTCCGGTGCCGTTGCGTGTTCCGGGGCGGGGGTCTTGCGTGTTTCCCAGTCGGGATCGCTGCTGCGGGGGCACGAGCGGACGCTCCTTGACGCAGCGGAGCTCGGCCCGTCAACGTCCAGCTCGAATGGCGTTCTCACTCTCATCGGCCCTCCAACGTTGAAAGGGCAGATTACGCCCAGCTCGGGGAGGTGTCAAATGCCCTCGAGCTGCATGCTACGGGGGCGCAATGCTTGGGCTTCGACGATTGCTCGGTCCGTCGATGTGGGATGCCTCTGGCCCCGGGCGCTGGACCGAGCTCGACGAGCGCGTGTGATGGCGAGTTGCGGAAAGCCATCACACACCATGCCCCGCCTCATGAGCGCGCTCGAGCATCAGCTCGCCTGGCGTGGGCTTCGACGGTGCAGTCGGATTCAGGTCTACCGGCTCCCTGGTGAGATGTTGCGCGTGGCTGCCGCTGAGGGGCGGCCCACCCCGGTTGACATCCAGAGCCCAACCGCAGAGTGCGCAGGGAGACGCAGAGGAAGAAGAGGGCGGAGTGCTGAAGACGAAGAAGAGCGCGCGTCGAGGATGAACATCAAAGCTGCCGCATCTTGGACGACGACGAAGGGTTCACGCTGCGGGCCCTCCGCGTTCTCTACCGTTCTCTGCGGTTGAAGATCCAGAGCCCAACCGCAGAGTGCGCAGAGGAGACGCAGGGGAAGAAGAGGGTGGAGTTCTGAAGACGAGGAAGAGGGCGCAGCGAGGATGAACATCAACGAGGTGAGTGGCGGTGTCGTGCATGCGGCGATGAAGGTGCACACCGCCTTGGGGCCCGGCTTGTTGGAGTCAGCCTACGAGGCCTGCCTCGTGTACGAGCTTCGGCGGCGAGGACATGTGGTTGCCGTTCAGGAGGTGTTGCCCGTGCATTACGACGGGACCTTCCCGTCGACGGCGTCGTCATTCGTCGAGCTGAAGGCGGTGCGGGAGCTCCTTCCGAGAAGGCCTCCTCTGCGCTCTCCGCGCTCTCCGCGGTTGATGAAGCCGGATCTGAACCGCAGAGAACGCAGAGAAGCGCAGAGAGGAAGGATGCCGAGCGAGTCGTCGAGCGCCGTGCCGCCGCGGAAGGCCAGGCGATCAATGGGGAGACTCCGAGGGCGAGCACGGCTACGACGACGTCTCGGAGGATCTGCTCCCGCTCGAGGAGCTCATCAGCCGAGCCTCGAGCATCGAGCCTCGGGCCTCGGGCACGCTGGCCGCTCGCTCGCGCCGGCGACTGCGCGAGGCCGTGCGGCGCTGAGGTCGTCACCTTTCGATCGGCGAGTGAGCTCTGCGATCCGTGTTCGAGATCCTCTTCCCGACGAGGGCAGAGGTCGTGGTTTTTCCTCTGTTGCTCCGAGCGCGGCGGTCGATGCGAGTGGCGCGTGAGCTCGCATGGGGCGGGCGAAATCCGCTCCGATCGCCAGTTTGACAGCGCACGGCCGCTGGCTTAGTCTGCCGCCCACCTCTTCCCGGGAAGGCGGCGCTTCCGCTCGCTGCCGCTTCGAGAGCCGGTTGTCGTTGGCCGCTCCCTATGCCGGGACCGCGTCCCCGCGACGCATGCCCCCCTGCGAGCCCTGCAAGGAGACTCGAACATGCCTACAGGACATGGACATCGTCGCAGTAACGATCCGCTCGCCCGCGGAGGACTCCTGCAGGCTAGCCTCCTCGTACTCGCCGTCGCGTGCGGCTTCGCGGTCGATCGCACGTCTGCCCAGGACAACCCTCTCGATCCTCCGAAGAAGATCTCGACGCTCTACTTCGAGGGGGAAGGCCTGATCGTCAGCCTCCAGAGGCTCGAGGGCTCTTCCGATCGCGTCCGGGGCGAGGTCCGGCTGGGGGAGCAGGTCTTCCCTTACACGGGCGCGTACTCGAGCGAGAGCTCCTTCGCAGGAGAGTTCCGGGCCGGAGATAAGAGGTTCTCCTTCACTGCCTCGCGTTCCGAGGGCAAGAAGTGGACCTTCGCGACCGGGAGCTCGTCCTACTCCATCGAGTCGGTCGATCGGCCCTCGCGACCGTTCCTGGGCTCGCCCGATACTCCAGCCGAGCCCGAGAATCCTCTCGCCTCGGGCGACCCGCTGACGGGCTACTGGAAAGGAACCGGCGTCGACCAGAACCCTGATGGGACGAAGGTCAGCCATTCGGTGCAGCTCTCCTTTTCACGACGGGACAGCGGGGGCTACGTCGCCGACCTCTACCTGGAGACGACCGGCACGCACGAGAGCGGGCAGCAGGTCGAGATCCAGATCCGCGCCCAGCTCGAAGGCCGCCGCGACGATGACCAGATCTCGATGAAGACCGACGACCTGAGCGTCCACGTGGTCCAGACCGGCCAGCAGCACTCACTCGGGGCTCGGACCATGACGCTGGAGCTGGTGGGTGAGCGACTCGAGGGGAGGATCGGAGATCCCCAATCCGGCTGGACCGTGCTCGAGCTCACGAAGAGGAGCTCCCGCGCCAGTGCCCAGGCCCGATCACCTGAGACCGAGCCGAGCGGCGCCTTCACCGGGACCTGGAAGGGGACCGGCCAGGACGAGGCCGACGACGGGACTCCGCTCACCTTCCCGGTCACGATCGACATCGTGAGCTCTCCCCAGGGCGCGCTCACGGCTGAGCTCCGGTCGACGGTCGACTACCCGGTGGGTCCCGGCCAGACGATCCCGGTCGCGGTGACCGGTCGCTTCACGGGACGCACGGCGGGCGGCGCGAAGGTCGAGCTGAGTGCGCGAGAGGTCTTGGCGACGACGCAGGGCCAGTCCGAGTCCCTCGGTGCGCAGACGCTGCGGCTCGAGCTCTCCTCGGACGGCCGCATGACCGGGACCGTCGGCAACCCGGTCGAGGGGTGGACACCCCTGCAGCTCCGCCGCGAGAAGGTCAGGGCCGCGCCGGATCGCGAGCGGCCGGGCGACGATCGCTCCGACCGGGATCGCTTGGATGGGGGCCAGAAAGCCCGTCGCCAGAGCGCGATGGCCTCTCCGGCGAGGATGGTCTTCGAGAAGGTCACGCTGCACGATCCCGGCGTCAACGGCATGGCGTCCCACACGCTGCTCAAACCGAAGGGCTGGGAGGTCCAGGGCGGTCCGCAATGGAATCCACGAGCGTTTCGGGACTTCGTCCACATAAACCTTCGGGTTCGCTCCGGCGACGGACGTGAGCTGGCCCTGTATCCCGGTGGCTTCTACGAGGACTCCGACGTCTATGAGATCGGCGCACGGATGGGTGCGACCGGAGGTCGTCCGAAGCCGGGTACCGTCACCACGGACGGTATCGTGCACATGCCGCTGCCGGAGAGCGCCAGCGACTACGTCACTCAGATCGTCCTCCCGGCCAATCGTCCGCAGGCGCGATCGGTCCGCGTGATCAACCGATCGCCCCTCCCCGAAGTCGAGCAACAGATGCGCACCCTGATGGAGCCGGTCCTTCAGAACGCTCAGCGGAACGACGCGCAGCTCCGGCAGATGGGGGCCAACGTCGAGACGACGATGTCGATCGTCGCGGAGCGGATTCGGATCGCCTACGAGGAGGCGGGAAGGTCGTTCGAGGAGGAGGTCTGGGTCCTCGGGAGCGTGCAGCGCAGCGCTCAGCAGATGCCGAACATGCCGATGGTGAACACGGTGCATTGGATCATGACGGATCCCCGAGGCGTGCGCGCTCCGGCCGGGCAGCTCGATCAGGCTCGCCCCATCCTCGAGGCGATCAGCCTCTCGCTGCAGCCGAACCCGCGCTATACCGCCGTGCTCATGCACCTCCGCCACAAGATCAACCAGCAGCAGCTCGATGCGCTCGCCAAGATCGGGGAGATCGATCGCCGCGGTCAGCAGGAAGCCTGGGAGATCTATCAGAGCGGCGTGAAGGAGCAGCAGGCCTCGAACGACCGTCTGCACGAATCCTTCAACGACTACATTCGCGATGTCGACGACTTCCAGGACGTCGACGGCTCTTCGGTCAAGCTGCCAAGCCTCTACAGCTACGTCTACAGCAATGGTCAGGGCGAGTACGTGCTGACCAACGAGCCGACTTTCGATCCGAATGACGGCGCGAGCGAGCGCTGGGAGCGGATCGATCCCGATCGTTGATCGGGAAACCCCGGCCAGGCGTTTCGGTTGACAACCGCCCGAGCTCGAGCCAGGAATCGACGTCACTTGCGAAGATCACCAGACCATCGTCCAGGTAAAGTCGTCGAGCCATGCAATGTCCCTGCTGCCCTGGGGAGACCCTGCAGATGTCCGATCGTCAGGGGATCGAGATCGACTATTACCCGAAGTGTCGAGGCGTCTGGCTCGATCGAGGCAAGCTCGACAAGATCATCGAGCGAAACGTCGGGTCGGCCGCTCCTTCCGGCGAGCCCAGGGAGTCCTGGCGGCCGGACCCGAGGCGATCGGATTCCGATCATGACGACCGTCATGGTCGACATCGGCCCAAGAAGAAGCGGGGCGGTTTCCTGTCCGAGCGCTCTTCGAGTTCGATTGAGAAGGGTGGAGATGGGCCGGGGTCGCGTCGGTCGGTGCTGAGTCGGGGAAGCCGGCACCGAGGGTAGGATGACGGTCGGAGTCGACAAGGATGCGGTGCAGGATTGGGCCATCGAGAGGATCTTTCAGTTTCAGCATCTCCGGGCCTCTTCGACCCAACTTCAACGTCTACCGCTTGAAGGACGGCCTCGAGCGGATGGTGAACGCGCTGTGATCGAGTCTTCCCGGAGTGCCAACCGCAGAGGACGCTGAGGAACGCAGAGGAAGAAGGGTGCTCGGACCCGCTCTGGTGAAGGCCTCCTCTGCGCTCTCCGCGATCTCTGCGGTCGTGTTGGTGGGTCTCGACCCAGTCTTGCCTCCATGCTTCTTGGCGATTCCTATGCTGGACCGTAACCTGGGTGCAGCCGAAGTCTGGCGAAGGAGTGATCGATGAGGACTTTCAACGTGTTGGTCGAACGGGATCCGGAGACGGGGCTGTTCATCGGATCGGTTCCTGGCTGGCCAGGAGCGCACAGCCAGGGAGCGACTCTGGACGAGCTGGAGAAGAACCTCCGCGAGGTCATCTCCATGTTGCTCGAGGATGGTGACCCCAAGCTGGAGTCTGAGTTCGTCGGCCTCCACACCATCCAGGTCGCGTAGAACATGGGCTCGGTCCCGGTCTTGAAGCCGCGAGAGGTGGAGGCGCTCCTGCTCGGTCTCGGCTTCGAGTTGGTACGTCAGCGTGGATCGCACCGTCAGTATCGACACCCTGACGGCCGTGGAACGACGGTTCCGTTTCACTCGGGCCGAACATCGCCCCCACGCTGCTTCGAAAGATCGCCGCCGACATCGGTCTGACCGTGGACGAGCTGCTCCAGCGCGACGGCTGAGCTGCCTCCTCTGCGCTCTCCGCAGTTGAAGATCCCGAATTCAACCGCAGAGGGCGCAGAGGAACGCAGAGGAAGAGCTTGATGTACAGGTAGAACGAGGAAGAAGATGGACGTCAATGACGTGAGTGGCGACGTCGTGGATGCGGCGATGAAGGTGCACAGTGCATTGGGGCCCGGCCTCTTGGAGTCGGCCTACGAGGCGTGTCTCGTGCACGAGCTGCGGCGGCGAGGGCATGGGGTCGGTGTTCAGGAGGTGCTGCCCGTGCACTACGACGGCGTGACGATCGAATGCAAGCTATCGCGTGGATCTTCTCGTCGACGGCGTCGTCATCGTCGCGCTGAAGGCGGTCCGGGAGCTCCTGCCGATCCACGAAGCTCAGCTCCTGACCTACCTGAAGCTCAGCGGCGTCAAAGTCGGCTTGCTGATCAACTTCAACGTCCACCGGCTCAAGGACGGCATCAAGCGTTTGGTGAACGGCCTGTGACCCGGTCTTCCCGGAGTACCAACCGCGGAGGACGCTGAGGAACGCAGAGGGAGAAATCGAGACCGCTCCGTGGAGGACTCCTCTGCGCTCTCCGCGATCTCTGCGGTGGAAGATCCGGGCGCCGTTCGCGACCCCGGACGTCACTCGTGTGCCTGGAACTTGAAACAGGCAAACGATTTCGGTATGACGATCGCGTAACTTAAAACGTCTTAAGTTACGTGGGCTGGCACCGCGACGGCCGCGGCGAAAGAGAAGCGAAGGTTGAGACGCCTGGTAGTGAGGGCGGGCGCGTTGCTGGGCGACAGCGAGGTCTTCTCTGCGCTCTCTGCGATCTCCGCGGTTGAATGGATCCAACCGCTGAGTGCGTCGAGGAACGCAGAGGGAGAGGGACAGCGGCCGCGCTCTAGGCCTGGTCGCACCGTCGGTCCCTCCGTTCGGGGGAAACCGCTCTCTGTCGATCGCCTGCTTCCCCGCGAGGCCTACAAGATGGACAATGCCGCTGTCCACGACGTTCCGGACGGTTTGAGGATGATAACGATGAAGAACGAGTTCGATGTGATCATCGAGCAGGACTCGGAAGGCTATTTCGTCGCGACCGTACCTGCTCTGAAGGGGTGTCATACGCAGGCCAAGTCTCTCGATGAGCTCATGCAGAGGGTCAAAGAAGCCATCCTCTTGTACCTCGAAGTCGAAGGCCCCACTCCGGAGTCTCTCGAGTTCGTCGGGGTTCAGCGCATCCGAGTCGCATGAGCGACAAGCTTCCACGGATCACGGGCAAGCGGCTGGTTGCAGCGCTCGAGCGTCTGGGGTTCGAAGTCGTGCGCGTCCGAGGGAGCCACAACTTTCTCCGGCACAGCGACGGGCGAACGACCATCGTTCCCATCCATGCGAAGGAGACGATCGGCCCGGGTTTGCTCGGTAAGATCCTGAGAGACTGCGAAGTGACCCGCGAGGAGCTCCGCGAGGTCCTCTGATACCACGAAGTGAGGGGAGCGTGGCGTCATGACCATGACCGCCGATGGTAAGAAGGCTCTGTCTTCGACGATCCGTGATTTGCGGGAGCGGTTGCTCTCCGATCTTCGCGCTGCGGCCGATGCGCGGTATCGGTTGTCGGTGCGGGAGCGGGATGCGGAGTTGTCCGAGGCGGCTCGGGCGCGGCGAGGGCGGCTGGTGGGGTGGGCTTCGGAGCAGGTGCGGGCTCAGGCGGGGGGCGGGGAAAAGAAGGGCGAGCGGTCCCGGGAGGACTTCTTCCGGGAGGCCGAGAAGCAGGCGGCCTATACGTTGCTCAATCGGCTCGTGATGCTGCGTTTGCTCGAGGCGGTGCCTTCTTCATCCTCGGACGACACTGCGGCTGTGGACACGAGCGCGGCGGATGCTGCACCGGGCTCGGCAGTTTACGACACGCCCCTGCGCACAGAGCCGCTGCGCAAGCCGGCGGTCGTGTCCGGCGGATGGGGGAGCCGGGGGTATCAGGACTTTCGCCAGCTTGCGCCCGCTCTGGCGCGCGAGGACGAGAGCGAGGGGTACCAGTTCCTCCTGTGGCTAATCTTCGAGGAGCTCGCCGGCGAGCTGCCGGGGCTGTTCGGGCCGGCCGGGGTGGCGGATCTCATCCCGGTGCCGGCGGCGACGCTGCGGCATTCCGTCGAGGCGCTCGATGCGCCCGAGCTCCAGAGCTGCTGGTCCGACGACATGACGCTCGGCTGGGTCTACCAGTACTGGAACGATCCCGAGCGCGAGAGCCTCGATGCCAAGCTGAATGACGGCGGCAAGGTCGAGCCGCACGAGATCGCCAGCAAGACCCAGATGTTCACCGAGCGGTACATGGTCGACTGGCTGCTCCAGAACAGCCTCGGCCCGATGTGGCTGGCGATGTGCCGGAAGCACGGCTGGACGCCTGAGGTGGAATCCGACGGCACCCTCGCGCGCCTCGAAGCGCGCCGCACCCAGTTGCGTCAGCGCCGCGAAAATGGTGAGGTCTCTGCCACCGCGCTCATGCCGCTCCACTCCGCCGCCGAGCGGCGCTGGGCCTACTACGTCCCGCAAGCCATTCCCGAAGAGGCCGTCTCGCAGGCGCCCGAATCCCTGCGCGACCTGCGGCTGCTCGATCCGGCCGTCGGCTCGGGACACTTCCTCGTCGTCGCGCTCGATCTCCTCTTCGCCCTGTACCGTGAGGAGGCGCGGCACCGCGGCGAGGCCGGCGGCGAGGCGTGGAGCGACCGGGCGATCGTCGAGCACATCTTGACGCACAACCTCTGCGGCATCGACCTCGACCCGCGCGCGGTCCAGATCGCGGCCGCCGCGCTCTGGCTCAAGGCGCGCCAGATCTCGAAGGACGCCCACCCGCGCCGCCTCAACCTCGTCGCCTCTCGCCTTCGCCTCGCCAGTCTCCGGGACGACGACCCGGCCCTCGCCGAGCTGCGCCGCTCGGTCGAGGAGGAAACGGGTGTCCCCGGCGAACTGACGGACACGATCGTGCACGCCCTGCGGGGCGCCGATCACCTGGGGAGCCTCCTGAAGATCGATCAGGCCGTCGACGAAGCGATCGCGCGGCACGAGCGCGCGGCGAGGCTGCAATCGGACGAGGCGCTGTTCGAAGGCGGCGCGGCGCCGAGCTTCGAGGCGGCGACCGCTCGCCAGACACTCCTCGATCGCCTCGAGGCCTTCCTCGCCCGGCACACCGGCGGCGACGATCTGGGATTGCGGCTCCGCGGCGAGCAGCTCGCAGCCGGCGTCCGCTTCGTGCGGCTGGTGCGGGAAGGGGCGTACGACTTGGTGGTGGCTAATCCGCCGTACCAGGGCACCTCGAAGGTGCAGGACGCCAAATACGTCGAGAAGCAATACCCGCTCGGCAAGGCGGACTTGTATGCGGCCTTCCTGCTCCGCGGCCTCGAGCTGGTGCGAGACGGCGGCGTCTCGGCGATGCTGACGATGCGCAATTGGATGTTCATCAAGCAGTACGCGGGCCTGCGTGAGCACCTCTTTGGGAACCACGGCTTGCGCGCGATCGGCGACGTCTCCTGGGGAGCTTTTCGAGAGATGCGCGACAATCCGGTCGCGATGTCGATCGTCATGCGGGGACCCGTCGCGGCGCCTTCGCTCGCGATGGCCCCGACGGATCCGCAAGAGAGAGTGCGCACGCAGGAAGAGTTTGCGAAGAAGGAGGCGGGGCTTCGCTGCCACGTCGGCCGCCACGAGTTCGACCCGGCCGCGCTGAAGGTCGTCCCGGAGTGGCCGCTGGTGTATTGGTGGGATGCTGAGTATCTTCGAGAGTACGATCGCTGCGACAAGCTGGGAGATACTGCTCCAGTCCGAGTCGGTATGAAGACCTCAGACAACAGTCGGTTCGCTCGACTTCCATGGGAGGTCGGCGGGCTTGTCGCTCTTTCGGTTTCTTGCACAGCATTTCCCTCGCTAGCAAGGTGGGTCCCTTACGTTCAGGGGGCATCGGGACTGGCGTGGATTGAGCCATTGAGGTCAGCTGTTAAATGGGAGCGGGGCGGGCTCGAAGTACGCCTATGTCTCGACCGGAAGTACGGGATGGGGCCTCAGTGCGAGACGATGTATTTTCGTCCAGGCGTAGCATTCAGTCCCATCGGATCTGCGTTCAGCGCTCGGGCACACCGGTATCGCAGCATTTTTTCTACAACCGGGACTTCTGTCTTTCCTGGCCTGGAAGACGTTCCTCGAGTCCTCTGCCTGTTGAATTCCACATTTGCCAGACAATTTCTGGAGGCAATTAACCCGAGCATTCACTTCGAGGTTGGTGATGTCAATCGAGTGGCGGTGAGGCCGCAAGATCAAGCCAAGGGAGTGATCGAAGATGTCGAGTGCGCCTTCACCGAGCACGAGTCCCACCGCGAGCCGTCGGTCGAGTTCCAATCTCCCGGCCCGTCTCCCTGGCGGCATGCGCAGGAGTGGGCGCAAGCGGCCGTCGATCGGCCCGAGGGGACGCCACTACCGCCCTACGAGCCCGAGTACAATGCCGAGCCGGCGACGGATCACCTGAGCTTCGCGCTCGGCGTGGCGCTCGGTCGCTTCGGCGCCGATGGCGAGGGCATTCTCGACCCGGGGAAGGACGACCTGTCCCGGGGCCTGCCGGCGGGGATCTTGTTCCTCGATCTCACCCTCGACGAGGCCGATCGGCGCGACGGGCTGGGTCATGCCGCCGCAGAGCCGATCCATGCCGCTTGGAAAGAGCACGGGCCCGCGATCGGGACCAAGCGGAAGACCCTGCGCGAGTGGCTGGCGCTCGACTTCTTCAAGGACGTCCACAAGGGGATGTACGAGAACCGGCCCATCCATTGGCCGCTCTCGTCCTCGGGCAAGACCTTCGTCGCCTGGGTGAACATCCACCGCTTCACCGAGCAGACCCTCCGCGTCCTCCTCGCCGATTGGCTCCACCCCGCATTGAACCGCCTCGAGGGCGAGCTCGCCGATTTGCAGGAAGCCCGGAGCGGCGATGACAAGAAGGCGGCTCGCGCGGCCGAGAAGCGTTTCGACCAGCTCACCAATGCCAAGGCCGACCTCGAGGACTTCATTCGGCAGGTCGAGCAATGCGACTCGCAGGGGCCGCCGCCCACCGACAAATGCCCCGCCCGCGAGCAGGATGCCCGCTACGCGCCCGAGCTTGACGACGGCGTGATGATCAACTCCGCCGCGCTCTGGCCGCTGCTCGAGCCGCAGTGGAAGGACCCCAAGAAGTGGTGGAAGGAGCTGGCCAGCGCCAAGGGCCGCAAGGACTACGACTGGTCACACCTCGCGACGCGGTATTGGCCGACGCGCGTCGATGAGAAGTGCCAAGAAGACCCCTCCCTCGGCGTCGCCCACGGCTGCTTCTGGCGCTATCACCCGCCTCGCGCCTGGGCCTGGGAGCTCCGCCTCCAGGACGAGATCGGCCCGAGCTTCCGCATCGAGGAACCACCCTACCGGCCCGGCGGCCGCGACCTCGGTGACGCGGGCGACGCCCCGCACCGCGAGGCCTTCCTCCGCGATCATCCCGAAGAAGCCCTCGCCGCCATCGAGAAGGAAGCGATCCGCCGCATGGGCCGCGGCAAGGACAAGAAGGTGGTCCCCGAGCTCCGCCTCCTCGAGCCCGGCCTCTGGACGCACCACCCCGAAGACCTCTGGACCCTCGAGCTCCGCCTCACCGAGAAGCAAGGCGCCGACTTCCGAGTCACGGCCCCCGACGAGCCCGAAGCGCGCGCCGCCTTCGAAGCCGCACACCCGGAGAAGATTCGGGCGCGGAAGGAGCTGGCTGGCAAGCTGCTGTGGTCAGAGGAGTGAACCGCAGAGAGCGCGGAGAGCGCAGAGGCTGGTGGATCGCAGAGGACAGGGAGAGAGCCCAGAGATCTTCCGCTCGATCGGCGCGCCGACATCGGGGAAGATGGCCGGCGTCTTCGAGAGAAGAGAGAGAGGCAAGGCGCGTCCGTTCATGTGCGAGCGCCCGACGAGCCCGAGGCACGCGCCGCTTTCGAGGCGGCGCACCCGGAGAAGGTCAAGGCACGTTCGGAGCAGGCTGGTAAGCTGCTGTGGTCGGAGGATTGAACCGCGGAGAGCGCAGAGAAACGCAGAGGCGCTCGAGCACGGTAGTCACGGGGAGCACGGAGGAGACAGGGCGGGCAATCGGGGCTTCCGTTGTTAAGCTGAGCGCGATCGCAGACAGAGCCGGAGCCCTGGGCGCTCGGGCGGTGCCCCGTGGGAGGATGAGAAGCCGTGAAGATCGAGAGCCTGAAGATCCAGAACTTTCGCGTCTTTGCTGACGTGACGATCCAGGAAATCCCCTCGCTCGCGCTGTTCGTGGGTGCGAACGGGTCAGGCAAGTCGACGCTGTTCGACGTTTTCGGCTTCTTGCGCGATTCCCTTCAAAACAACGTCCACGTGGCCGTGACCCGGCGAGGGGGATTCAAGGAGCTGAGGAGTCGCGGCTGTGACGGGCCGATCAGCTTCGACGTGAAGTTCCGCGAGCCGGATGGCCCGCTCGTGACGTACCAGCTCGAAGTGCGTGAGCAGGACGGTCGGGCGATCGTCGGCCGAGAGATCCTGCGCTACCGCCGAGGGCAGCATGGAAAGCCTTGGCATTTCCTCGACTTCAGTGACGGTGAGGGCAGCGCAGTCACCAACGAAGTCGACTACGGAATGCCCGACGCGGAAATGCAACGCGAGCAGCAACGTCTCGAGTCGCCGGACATCCTCGCGATCAAGGGCCTGGGCCAGTTCGAGCGCTTCAAGGTCGTGAGCTCGTTTCGTCGCTTGATCGAGCGTTGGCACCTCTCCGACTTCCACATTCACGCCGCACGTCCCAGCCAGGAAGCCGGCTACGCCGAGCACCTCTCACCCGAGGGCGATAACCTCGCGCTCGTGACACAATACCTGTACGAGAGGCATCGAGAGGTCTTCGACCGCATCCTGGAGCGCATGAAGCGGCGAGTGCCTGGCGTCAGCCAGGTCGAGGCGGCCGAGACCGTCGACGGGCGGCTGGTGCTGCGGTTCCAGGACGGTTCGTTCCGAGACCCGTTCATCGCCCGCTACGTGTCCGACGGCACGATCAAGATGTTCGCTTACCTAGTGCTGCTCCACGATCCGGCGCCGCACCCGCTCTTGTGCATCGAGGAACCGGAGAACCAGCTCTACCCCACGCTCCTGGGCGAGCTCGCCGAGGAGTTTCGAGACTACGCTCGGCGAGGCGGTCAGGTCCTGGCGAGCACCCATTCGCCCGATCTCCTAAACGCGGCCGGGATCGACGAGGTGTATTGGCTCGAAAAGCGGGATGGGCACACCCAGGTCTTTCGGGCTCGCGACGATGAGCAGGTGCGAGCACTGCTCGACGAGGGCGATACGCTGGGAGCGCTGTGGAAGCAGGGCCTGTTCGGAGGGGCGAACCCGTGAACCTGGTCTTCCTGCTCGAGGATCAGTCCATGCGGTACTTCCTCGAGGAGTTCCTGCCCAGGATCTTGCCAAGTGGCGTCTACTTTCGGTTGATCGCCCACGAAGGCAAGCAGGACCTCGACAAGTCGATCCCTAGGAAGCTCCGTGCCTGGCGCGACCCCGAGGCGCGGTTCGTAATCCTGCGGGACCAGGACAGCGGGGACTGCAAGAGGATCAAGGAAAGGCTCGCCTCGATGTGTCAGGAGGCAGGAAAGCCCGACGTCCTGATCCGGATCGCCTGCCGCGAGCTGGAGGCCTGGTACATCGCGGATCTCCGAGCGGTGGACGAGGTCTTCGGTACGAAGCTCTCCCTGAAACAAGACAAGCAGAAGTTTCGGGACCCCGATCGACTGGGCAGCCCCGCCAACGAATTGATCCAGCTCGTGCCGGGATTCGGCAAGACCAGCGGTGCTCGCCAGCTCGGGCCGAAGCTCGATCCCGCGAACTGTCGTTCGAAGAGCTTTGCCAGCTTCGTCAATGGCGTCCTGGGTCTCGTATCGGCGGGTTGAGCCATGACCGAGGTCGCGACGAGCATCGGGGGGCCGGTCTCCGAGGTGTTGGAGGCGGAGGTTCGGGGTTGGGTTCGCTCGCACGGAGTGGTCGTGTGGCTGGATCGCGATGATCGGTTCTCGGGGTTCGTCGATCGGCTGATCGCGGCCAGGGTAGCGGGGGAGCTGCCGTACGCGGTGGCGGCGTTTCGGGGGAGTCATCTCGAGCTGATGATGGCGCTCGAGGACGCGGCCGGCGGAGTCCAGAAGCCGGCGCTCTTGATCCACCTGCCGGGCTTCACCGAAGAGGCTGTCTGGGAGTCACCGCTGCTCGAGCTGTACGAAGCCGGCATGCGCTATCGAAAGGCGCTGCCGACGCTCGTCGCCGAGGCGGCGGCGGGGCGAGTGTTGCCGGATCGGATCGACGAGCTCGCGGCGGAAGCGGGGCTGACCCTCGAGGCGGCGGATGAATGGTTGGCGACGGAGCTGGCGAGCTCCGACGACCCCTTCGGCGCGCACCTGCGGCGGCTGTCGCCGACTGCCGTGATGGACGCTCTGCTTAGGAAGGGCGGTTTGGCCGACGAGCTGGAAGACGACATCAAAGCGAATGCTCTCTGGGCGCAGCTCGAAACCTGGACGGGGTTGGGCTCGGGATGGCGAGACGCGTGGAGGGCTTCCGGCTCCAATGCGGAGCGTGCTGATTTCGTCCTGGCTTCCTGGGCTTTGGCAGTCGAGTTCGTGCACGATCTGCGGCGAGCACCGGTCCATGAGCTGCTTCAGCCGGCGACGAAGCTGTCCGGCACCTTGGTGGAGAGCTGCCGGGCGCTGGCCGCACACCTTCGCGTCGCACATCCAAGCTTTTACGAGCAGACCGCCGACGAGACCGAGGCACGGTTGGCAGACGAGGTCGCGGCTTCTCGAGCAGAGGATCTGGGCAAGATCGACACCTTCCGCTTCGAGGAGGATCAGGTCTTGGTCGCTTCCGTGACTGCGGCAGCCCGAGGTGACTGCGATTCGGCGGCGGAATGGGCGGCCTTGCGCGTCGGGACTCGCGACGAGAGTGGCTCGTTCTGGCTGCGGGACGACGTGCCGCGGCGCTCGGCGTGGCGACTGGTGCTCGATGCGGCGTGTCTGGGACAAGCGTTGCAGAGAGCGGGGGAACGACTCGACGCCAATGACCTTGCTTCCGCGCTGGAGCGCTATGCGAAGGTCGGCGCGGCGGTCGATCAGGCGCATCGGCATCTCGAGCAGCACCGGGCGGCGCTGCTGCACACCCAGCTCCCGCACTTCGAAGTGCTGCGCGATCTGCTGGACGACCTGCGTGGGCGCTGGCGGCAGTGGGCGGATCGATGGGCCGTGGACTTCAATGCGATCTGCCGGTCGCAGGGGTTCTTGCCCGAGGCTTCTCTCCAGCAGCGGGCGCTGTTCGAAGACATCGTGCTGCCGATGTCCCGGGAGAGCGGGACGACGGCCTACTTCGTCGTCGATGCCTTCCGCTACGAGATGGCCGAGGAGCTGTACCGCGAGCTGCGCGCCGCGAGCGCCAGCACCGTGCACATCAACGCGCGCCTGGCCGAGCTGCCCACCGTCACCGAAGTCGGCATGAACGTCCTCGCCCCGGTCGCTCGTAACGGCCGCCTCTCGCCGGTACTGTCATCCGTCGAGAAAGGGCGCGTCCAAGGGTTCTCGACGGGCGAGTATCGCGTGTCGACGATCGACACGCGTAAGAAGGCGATGCACGATCGAGTGGGCGGGCGCGCTTGCCCTTGGCTCTCGCTCGAGGAGGCCGTCAGTCGCGACAGCGCCTCGCTCAAGAAGAGTGTGGCGCAGGCCAGCCTGCTCATCGTGCACAGCCAAGAGATCGACAGCGCTGGCGAGAAGGGCGTGGGGCCGTCGGTCTTCGATCACGTGATGCAGAAGCTGCGGTCGGCATGGCGGCTGTTGCACGAGGCCGGCGTGCGGCGCTTCGTCTTCACGGCCGATCACGGGTTCTTGCTCTTGGGTGAGGGCACCGGGGCGGTCCAGGCCCACGGGCGGCGGACCGACCCGAGCCGGCGTCATGTGTTTCGGGAGGCTGCGGCCGATCACGCAGGCGAAGTGAGGGTGGCGCTCTCGGAGCTGGGCTACGAGGGCGTGTCGGGATACCTCATGTTCCCCGAGACCACGGCGGTGTTCGACCGGGGTAATCGGCCGGCGAGCTTCGTGCACGGCGGGAACAGCCTTCAAGAGCGGGTGATCCCGGTCCTGACGGCGGTCCATCGCGCGGCTCCCGGGGGGAGCACGGTCAAGCACGCGATCACGGCCGAAGTGAAGGAAGGGGTCGCCGGGATGCACAGCCTCGGGATCTTGGTGAAGGCCGTGGGACCTCAGGGGCTCGACTTCGGGAGCCCGGAGACGGTGGAGCTGGCGCTGCGGATGCACGAGAGCGCCGAAGGGCAGGTCGAGCTGTGTCAGACGCGCGGGCCGGCCACGATCCACGGCGGCGCGGTCCGAGCGAAGGCGGGTGAGGCTTTCGAGCTGTTCTTCAAGCTGACGGGGCCCCAGGAGCACCGTGCGCTGGTGGAGCTGTATCACCCGAGCGGTGAGATGGAGGTGGAGCCGTGTGTGCCGGAGGCGCGCTTCGAGGTGACTGCGAGTCGTGTGGGCGAGGTAACGAAGCCGGACGACGTGCAGCCCCCGGTGGAGTCTGCCGTGACTTGGCTCAGCGACATGCCCGAGACCGTCCGCCCGATCTTCGCGCACCTCGCCAAGCACGGCGCCGTGACCGAGGATGAGGCGGCACGGATGCTGGGAGGCGCGCGCGCGGTGCGGCGGCTGTCGGTGCGCTTCGAACAGCATGCGAAGCTCGCACCGTTCGGTGTGCGTATCGAGACCGTGGCCGGGGTCAAACGCTGGGTGAGGGAGGGGAGCGGCGAATGAGCACCTTGAGTCGTAAGGACGTGGAGCACATCTTCGAGTCGCTGCGCAAAGGCCTGGTGCCCGAGCGCGGGATCGACACCTTCGCGGTGGGCGTTGACAAGGCGCGGGGCGAGCTGCATCGCCAGCTCGACTTGGCAAAGGATGGAGAGGGCTCGATCAAGTTCCTGCGCGGCGGCTACGGCTGCGGCAAGACCTTCATGGCGAGGCTGTGCTTGCTCGACGCGCAGGCGCAGGGCTTCGCGACGAGCTTCGTGGTGGTGTCGGACAACGACCTCAAGTTCCACCGCTTTGACGACGTGTACCGCAAGGTGATGACCGAGCTGGGTACGGCGAGCTGCCCGCGCGGGGCGCTGGGCGACATCCTGGATCGCTGGATCGGCCGAGTGGAAGAGGGCCTCATCGCGGCCGGCGAGGACGACGAGGCGCCGGACTTCGATGCGAAGGTCCTGAAGCGGCTGGAAAGCGATCTGGCCCAGAAGACGCAGGGGGCGGCGCCGCAGGACTTCGTGCGCGTGATCCAGACCATCTTCGAGCTGAAGCAGAAGGGCGAGGTCGCCGAGGCCGGCGCGCTGATCTCGTGGCTGGGAGGGAGCGGCAACGTGTCGGCGTCGGCCAAGAAGGCGGCCGGTATCAAGGGCGACATCGGAAGCCGTGACGCGCTGGACTACCTTCGCGGAGCACTCGAGATCGTGAAGGCGGCCGGGTACCAAGGGCTGGTCATCATCATCGACGAAGCCGAGACGATCCTACGCATGCGCTCGGACTCGCGGCACAAGTCGCTCAACGGCATCCGCCAGATCGCGGACGCGGCCGGCTCCTATCACGGGCTGCTGTGGGTGTTCACGGGCACGCCCGAGTTCTTCGACACGCGTCACGGCGTGGCCGGCCTGGCGCCGCTTCACGATCGCATTCGATTCCTCGAGCAAGACGGCTTCGCCAGCAGCCGCCAGGCGCAGCTCGCCCTGAGACCCTTCGACTCAGAGCGCCTGCGCCAAGTCGCCGCGAAGCTGCGCGAGCTGTACCCCGCGTCGGATGGGACGCGCCTCGACCAGAAGGTCAGCACCGAGTTCATCGACCGCCTGGTGCAGGAAGTCACGAAGGGCTTCAAGGGCGACGTCGGAGTCGTGCCTCGCCAGTTCCTCCGCGAGCTCGTCACCCAGATGGACCTCGTCGAAGAAGAGGACGCCTACGACCCGATGAAGCAATACGGCTTTGAGCCCGCCGAGCTGAGCGCCGAAGAGCAGCACGCGTTGTCGGGTGTGAAGGCGGAGAGTGGCGGAGAAGAGGGCCCGGTCCCCGAGGAGGACGTGTGGTGAGGGGGGCTGAGGCCCGAAGGGCCGGCAGCGTGTAGCCCTAGGCGGGGCCGGTCCTCCGGCCCGAGCCTGGGGTGGGGTTGGGGGGAATGATGTTTTCATCACGCGCCCTGAAGGGGCGCTGGCGAGCGGGCGCGTTGAAGCGGGCCGTGGAGAATCGCCGGTTGACCCGAAACCCAGGCCTTCGGCCTGGGCTACACGCTGCCGGGCCTTCGGCCCTGGTGGTTTGCCGTTCGTTCGTGACCGTGCCCGATGGCGGGGGGAGGTTGACCGGTTGACCCGAAACCCAGGCCTTCGGCCCATAAGCACTAACCTAAAACAGTCGCTACCTGTTCCGCCCACATGCGACGTCGCCGTTTGGGGTTGGCGAGTAGCGGGCCGATCGCGGGGGCCATCTGCAGAAACCTCGATGGCGTCAGCGCAAGTCCGACAACGGGCAT
>JAJDCO010000083.1 GCA_029260795.1 Planctomycetota bacterium
CATTTCTCACCAGCCATCTACTGCGGCGCCGAATCTACCCATGCCTGCTGCGTCAAGCTTCCTGCGTCAAGCTTCCTGCGCCGCCTCGACGACCTGCAGCGAGGTCGACTGCGGCGTGCTCGGTCGCTTTCCTTGCATCCACGGGCATCTTCGACGCCTCGCGACGATGTCTGGTGAGAAATGCGGGTTAGGATCTCGCCGGAGTCGCCGTAGGCTCAGCCGGAAACCCGTCGCTCCCATCGGATCGAAACCCATGGCTCGTCAGAAGATCGCCCTGATTCGCGGCATCAACGTCGGAAAAGCGAAGCGCGTCGCGATGGCTGATTTGCGCGCGCTCCTCGAGGGGCTCGGATGCGTCGACGTCAAGACCCTGTTGAACAGTGGGAACGTCGTGTTCGGGAGCCCGCCCGGAGGGAGGTCTCCCACCACTTCCACGCTGGAGAACGCGCTGGAGACCGAGCTGGGTGTGCCGGCGCGCTTCACTCTTCTCTCGGCGGCCGAGGTGAAAGCGCTTAGGTCGGAGAACCCGCTGCTGGATCGGGCGACCGATCACACCAAGCTTCTCGTGAGCGTCCCGAACCGCCCGGCCGACTTGAAGAAGCTGGAACCGCTGGCGAACGAGGACTGGAAGTCGGAGGCGTTGGCGCTCGGAAAGCGCGTGGCCTACGTCTGGGCTCCCCACGGGGTCCTGAAGAGCGCCGTCGGTCAAGCGGTCGCCCGAGCGCTCGGCGACGACGTCACGACCCGCAACTGGGCGACGATGCTCAAGATCGTCGCGCTGTTGGATTGAGCGGACGGCGGTCGATGCAAGTCGGCGGCGCGGCGCTCGGGCGCCAGCTCCACTGTGTCGACGGTCGATGCTCGTGCGGTTCAGGTTACGTCGGGCGCCAGCTCCGCTGAGCCCCGGTCGCCGCTCGCCGTTCGATCGACGCACTCGGCTCAGCTCCGCGGGCGCACTCCGGGAAGCGCGGGCGCACTCCGGGAAGCGCACGCTCCACCTGCGGGCTTGACTTCGGGGCGCCGAAACGGACGCTGGTGGAGCGCGGCTGCCGGCGCCGGCTCCGGTGGCCCTTCGACCTTGAAAGGAGTGCCCGAACGATGACGTACGTCGTCACCCAATACTGCGTGGACTGCCGCTACACCGACTGCGCCGAGGTGTGCCCGACCGAGGCTTTCCATCTAGGCCCGCGGATGCTGTACATCAATCCCGAGAACTGCATCGACTGCGACGCCTGCGTCCCGGCTTGTCCCGTCGAGGCGATCTTTCCCGAGGACGAAGTCCCCGAGAAGTGGGCCCACTACACGCAGATCAATGCCGACGAGTGCGAGAGCTACCCGGTCATCGGCGACAAGATCGACGCGCTCCCGACCGCCAAGCCGCTGAAGGAGCTGCAACAGCTCGAGGAAGAAGGCGAGCTGCCGACCTACCCCTGACAGAGTTCGACGAGTATCGACCCTACAAGGCGATGGCGCAGTTCCGGCGCGAGATCGGCAAGTACGTCAACGAGAAGGAAGTGGCTCGCCTCGAGCGCTACTTGACTCTCGATTGACGAGGGATTCATGAGCGAAGCGTCGCTGGTCGAAGCAGCGGCCCAGTCGGTGTCGTGGAGGCGTCGGCTACTCTTCGGAATCTTGCTGATGAGTCAGCTCGGGCTCTTGCTCGAGCTGCTCTTGCTCGAGCACACCGAGGGATTCTGGCAGAAGGTCCCGCTCGTCCTTCTCAGTGCAGGCGTCGTCACCACCATCCTCCATGGGCTGCTCAGGCGGAGGTGGAGCCGCTGGACCTTCTCGATCGTGATGGCGGCTTTCCTGATCGGAGGGGGCATCGGCGTTGCTCAGCACTACGACGGCAATCGCGAGTTCGAGCTCGAGATGTCTCCCGAGCTCGGCGGTTGGGAGCTCTTCAAGGAAGCGATCCAGGGAGCGACCCCGGCCTTGGCGCCTTCGGCGTTAGCCCAGATCGGATTGATCGGGCTCGTGCTCTCTGGTTGGCGTTCCGCATCGAAGCGTTGAATCGGACCGCGGTCGGCGAGCCTTGAGAATGAGAAGGCCCGGCCGAGGTCGAATCAACGACTTCGGCCAGGCCGATTCGAGGAGTCTCGAACGAGGGATCGATCAGCCGTCGTCTTCGCCGGATCGATCGTCGTGGATCGGTGCCTCGACCTTGTCGAGCGCGGCGCGTACGTCGGCCGGCAGCGCGAACACGCCGTCCGCCAGCTCGACGTCGGTCTCGACCTTCTCGAGCTCCTGGACGAGCTCGACGACGCCGATCTTGATGTGACGTCGGTGGCAGTAGCGAATCCCGTCGACCGACTTCCAGTCGTCATAGCGGATCTGGATCGTCACGCGTACGCCTTCCTGCTCGGGGAGGGCTTCGGCGATGAGCTCTACCCGTCGAGGCAGGAAGGTTTCGGCGTCGACCCACATCAGATCGACGGCCCCGTGCTCGGGACGCAGCTCGAGCTTGAAGTGCGGCCGCCCGTCGATCTCGACCTTCTCGATCACGCGAGCGCTCTTCCAGGACTCTCGCCAAGGCCGCAGCAGCTTCGACCGGTAACCCCGGCGCAGGAGCTCGGCCGAGATGCCCTCGTGAACGGTGACGCCCTGAATGCCGTTGCGCTCCCAGCACACCTTGCCGTCGGTGCCGTCCTCCATGGCGCCCGTGGGGAGCTCCGTTCGAACGTAGGCCTGCAAGGGACGACCGTACACCTCGACGATACGGCCTTCGAGGCCGGCCATGCCGGGGAACGAGACGCGACCCGTGTAGCGCCAGGTTTCGATCTTCGACACGTCGCGATCACCCGTTTGGGCCACCATCATCTTGTCGAGGATCGATTCCGCGGACGGAAGGTCTTGGGGAAGGAGCGCGACGAGGCCGAGCAGCCAAATGGCGATGGACATGGATCCCCTCACTTGATGGGAAGAAGGACTTCGGTGCGCCACTTACTCGGATCCGGCTCTTCGCCCGGGTCGGTCCAATAGACCTCCCAGGTGGAGCCGTTGACCTCGAGCTCGTTCTTCTCGGCCCAGGCTTGAAGCGCTTCGTGGGCCTTGCCGAGCTCGTGATAGGGCCCGACATGCCAGGTGACGAGGACCTTGCCGGCCGGCAGCTGGGAGGCCTTGATCTCACCGACTCCGTCGAGCGCGGCCAGGAGTGGCACGCCGGCTTCGATGTCCATCTTGTCGTCCTTCATCTCGTGGATGATGCAGAAGGGCGCGCCTCCCATCTTTCCACCGGACATAGCTCGGATGTATGCCTTCGGGAGAATGTCGGCGAGGGCTTGGGAGACCTCCTCGTGCTTCACCCAGCGCCGAATGGTGAGGGTCGGCTGCTCCTTGAGCTCTTTCCTTTGGATCTCGTAGCCATTGAGGCTGCCGATCTTCTCGGGTTCGGATTCCACTTGGGCTTGCCTCGCGACATCGGGGGGAAGGTCGAACGTTCCGTCGGGATGCTTGTCGGGGTACTCGAAGCTCAGGTATCGAGTCTCGACGCGGATGGGTCCGATCTGGATGTCGCAGCGGTGCGGCTCCATGCGCTTGCCCACGGCCTTCCACTCGAGGAGGTCCACGGTCAGCACGGCATCGGCGCCGCTGACAGGATCCTGATGCTCCATCGTGAGGCGCGACGGAAGGTGCGTCTCGGCGTCGACGTAGAACGTGTCTGGCTTTCCCTTGTCGGGGTAGAGCGCGATCTTGAACTGCTTGCGCCCGCGCAGCTCGGACTGCCCGATCGTCTCGACGCGCGAGTAGATGTCTTGGATCACCTGGCCGGATTGGAGCGCGTACTGGCGCATCCGAATCTCTCGCTCACGACCATTGAGGATTCGGATCCCGGCGAAGGGGTTCTTCTCCCAAGCGATGTCGCCGTCGGTCCCTTCCTCCATCGTGCCGACGCCGCGCAGCTCGTAGCGCGTGACCACCTGGCCAGTGCGGGAGAAGCGCTCGACAAAGGTGCCGCTCATGTTCATCGGGACGAAGTTGGCTTCCCCGCGCGCCACCAGGTTCTGGGGATAAGGTCCGCCCGTCGCCTCGGCGGCTTTTTCGAGGAGCACGCGAGCGTCGGGGAGCTGGGGCTTGGCTTCTGCCTTCGCCTTCTGTGCGGCGGCGGGTCCGGCGACACCGAGCCACGCGAGCAGTGCCAACCAGGGGAGTAATCGAGTCATGGTTTCCCACTCCGAACTCTGGAAAGGCGAGCCCCGGTCTCGGCCGGCGGCTCGACAGGAATGCGTTCACTTGCGATTCTGGCACTACCGGTACGACATCGGTCGGCCCGTCCCATGAGCCCCTCTTGAAAGAAGTGTCGTCCTCGTGAGCGTCCCCGCCTCATCGACTCCGGGCCAGAGTCCGCGTCGCTTTCCGACCACGCGCTGGTCGCGCCTCGTCGGCGATCCGGCCGAGGACCGGGCCGCACGATCCGCGGCCATCCAGGGGCTGGCCGAGCTCTACTGGAAGCCGGTGTACGCCTATCTCCAGCAGCGGTGGCGGCTCCCCGTCGACGAGGCGGCCGACGTCACGCAGGCGTTCTTTCTCTGGGTGATCGAGAGCGACCTCCTCGATCGGGCCGATCCGCGGCGAGGCCGGTTTCGAGGCTGGCTGAAGGTCACCCTCAAGCACTTCCTCTTCGATCGTCAACGCACGGCGAATCGGCAGAAGCGGGGCGGGGGCCATACGATCGTCTCGCTGCAGAACGCATCGGAGCGGGCTTTCGATATCCCCGATGATTCCAGGCGCACGCCGGACGAGCTGCTCGACACCGTTTGGCGAGCGGAGGTGCTCCAGCATGCCGTACGGCGGCTCGAGGCCGAGCTCACCGATGAGGGGAAGGAGCGCACCTTTTCCATCTTCCGCGACTACTTCCTCGGGTCGGAAGGAGAGCTCGACTATGCGCGCCTCGCCCTACGATACGGCTGCAAGTCTTCGGACGTCTCCAACGCACTGATGGCGGCGAAGAAGCACTACCGCACGGTGCTGCGGCGCGTGATCTCGGAGACCGTCGGCAACGAGGACGAGCTGCGCGACGAGATGATCTGGTTCTTCGGACGGGAGTCCTCGTGAGATCTGACGAGCCTCTTCCCGAGCGCGCCCTCGATCGACTCTTGGAGACCGGCACGCCGCTGGCCGACGAGGCCGATTGGCTGCCGGAAAGCCCGGCCCCCGACAAGTATCGCGTGCTGCGCGTCATTGGGCGCGGTGGCATGGGCATCGTCTGCGAGGCCGAAGATCTGCACCTGGGTCGACGGGTCGCCTTGAAGCTTCTTCGAGAGCGCTTCAGCGACGCGCCGGATGCCACGGCTCGATTGCGCCGAGAGGCGATGGTCGTGGCGCGCCTCTCTCATCCGAACATCGCGGCCGTCTACGAAGCCACGGACCACTACATCGCCATGGAGCTGATCGACGGGGGAACGCTCGGCGAGCGCGAAGATGCCGATCCTCGTCGTGTGGCGACGTGGATTCGCGACGCGGCTCGCGCGGTCCATCGGGCTCACGAAGCGCAGATCATCCACCGGGACCTCAAGCCGCAGAACATCATGGTCGATCGCGCGGGCGAGCGAGTGTTCGTCACGGACTTCGGCCTCGCCAAGGAGGTCGCCGTCGACTCGTCGCTCTCTGCAACCGGCCGCGTCCTCGGCACGCCCGCCTTCATGGCGCCCGAGCAGGCGCGCGGTCAGTCCGACCTGGTCGGGATTCCGACCGACGTCTACGGCCTCGGGGCGACGCTCTACGCACTCCTCGCCGAGCGGCCGCCGTTCGGGGATGGCGACGTCTACGACACCTTGAAGAGCATCGTCGAGTCAGAGCCGCCGCCTCTCGATGCCGAGCTGATCGCCGCGGACTTGCGCACGATCGTCATGAAGTGTCTCGAGAAGGATCCGGCGCGACGCTATGCGACGGCGGCGGACCTGGCCGATGACCTCGATCGCTGGCTGACCGGGCGCTCGATCGTGGCGCGCCCTCCGACCCGGCTGGAACGTTGGCGATCGGGCTTGCGTCGGCACCGAGGGCTGGTCGTGGGATTGGTGGCGAGCGCCGGGGCGATCGCGCTCGTGAGTGCGATCTGGGTCCCCCTGTTCCTCAACGAGAAAGAGTCGCTCGGCAACGTGAAGCGAGAGCTCGCACAGGAGAAAGAGAGCAAGGTCACCGTTCAACGAGAGCTCGACTCGGCCCAACGGGCATTTGCACAGCGAGCACGCATCGTACAGATCCTCGGCGAAGCGCAGCTTGCGGGTCGACTGGGCGAGCTCGCGAGGGAGCGAGATCTGTTGGACGAGGGCATCGCACTCTGTGGCGAAGCGCTCGCCACGGCACCGGTCGCGCCGACGCACTTCCTCCAGGGCCGACTCCTGCGAGCGAGGGGTCGTCTGGTCGAGGCCCGAGCAGCGCTCGACGAGGCGCTGTCGCTCGAGCCGGCGCTCGGAGAAGCGCACTTCGAACGCGGCACTCTGGTGGTGGATCTCCTGGCGGAGCTCTTCTACCAACATCGGGAGCTCTACGCCGTCGACGCCGAGTCCCCGGATCCCCGCGTGCGGACTTTCTCGGTCTTTGAGCGCATGTTCCCCCAGGTCCGATTCCTGCGACAGCTCGCGGCCGCGGATCTCTCGGTCGATGTCGGCGAGAGCTCGATCCTGAAGCCGATCGATGGTGCCTTCGGTCAAGCCGAGCTCGCGCGATTGGTCGGAGAGAACGACCGGGCACGCGAGGCGTTGCAGGCGATTCTCGACGAGGAGCCTCTCTACTTTCGGGCTTCGCTGTCGCTGGCGACGTTGGCTCTCGAGGCGGGCGATTGGAATGCCGCGCTCCAGCGCGCGACCGAGGCGATCGAGCGACATCGGGGTCTCACGGCGGCCTACGCACTTCGCAGCCGCGCCAAGCTGGCCCTCGCCCTCGAGCAACCTCGCTCGCCCGAGTCTCGACGGCGGATCGAGGAGAGCTTGGCCGACGCCGACACCGTCATCGAGCTGTCCGAGCAGGCCGTCGAGCCGCTCTTCGAACGAGGTCGACGTCACCTCGCCCTCCAGAACTGGACCGAGGCGATCCGCGACTTCGATGCCGTTCTCGACCACGACGATGGGCACGAGCGCGCATGGGCGAGTCGAGGCGAAGCGCGCTGGCGGCGGGCGATCGGTGAGAGCGAGCAGGAGGTCGAGCTTCTCGAGCGAGCCGAGCGCGACCTGCGACGCGCCCTCGAGCTTCGCCCGGGGATTCCGCGCTTTCACGAGCTGCTGGGCCAGATCTTTCATCAGCGCGCTCGTTCGCGGGACGAGACCTCGGAGTCCGCCGCGCTTTGGTTGGCGCAGTCGCGGCAAGAGTTCGATCAGGCCGTGTCGTCGATGCCTGAGTTCGTGGCCGCGCTGAGGGGACGGGCCGAGGTGATCACCGACTTGGCGACCACCGAGAGCGAAGCCGGACGGACCGAGGCGGCCGAGAAGCTCTTCGAGCAAGCGATCACCGATGCGCGCGCGACGACACGAGCCGCTCCGACCTCGGCGAGATCCTGGACTTGCTTGGGCGAGGTCGCGCGCGCTTCCGGCGAAACGATAGAGTCCCTGCAGGCCTTCGGGCGCGCTCTCGAGCTCGAGGAACCGGACGGGGCCCCCGCAGCCCACCTCCGAGCTCGCCTCCGTGAGCTGGGAGATCGTTGAGCGGGCTCGTTCTGAACCGAAGCCGCTCCGCTGCGTCTTCGAGGTTGCCGATCGTGCCGCTCGTGGTGCGCCCGCAACGGGATGCTAGACTCGCGATTGCCGATCGGCTTGTCGTTCGCCCTGCCCTGCCGCCGTATGGACACTGTCTGGAAAGGCCATCTCTTCGATGACCTTCGAACTGCGTATCGACGTCCCTCGTCGAGAGCCACGGAAGCGGCGGCTCGCCCGAAGGGTGGGCCTCGGCCTGACTCTCTTCCTCATCGGGAGCCACGCGGTGGCCGACGAGTTCGTCGTGCTCGAAAGCCGCTGGGTCCGGCTGGCCGAGCTGCCGACCGGAAGCTGGTGCGAAGACGCCGGGACCGTGCTGACCCGCTCCGCAGCGCCCGGCTCGGTAGCCTTCGCGGTCACGAAACGAGGAGTCGACGTGACGGGGGCTGTTGAACGCCGCCCGGCTCGTCGACGTCTCGAGGTCTCCCCAAAGCCGTTGGCTCCCGCTCGGAGTGACGTCATTTGGGAGACGGATTCGATTCGAACCGCTGAGCTCGCGCGCGGCGTCGACGTGTACCTTCCCGTTGCCCGCCCGGATGGGGGAGCTTTGGTCGTTCGCCTTCAGCGGGACTGGCGGGGCCTCGTCATGGGACCCTTGACGGCTCTCGAGATCCAGCTGGATGGCGAGAGTCTGTATTGGGTCGACGCGAATTACGATGGAGTGCTCACGGCAGACGATCGAGTGATCTATGGGGACCGCTCGATCTGGATGCCGTTTCATCAGCCCTGGATCGCGGGGCAGACCGTCTACGATCGAGTCGTCCTCGAGCAGGGAGAGGTTCGAGCTCAAACGCGGGTACAGAAGGTCGATGGCGAGACGGGCCAGATCTTCGCCGAATGGAACCGAGTGCGAAAAGACCAGGGTGTGCCTCCGGGCCTGCTCGAGACCACGTTTTCACAATACTGCGTCGAGCATTCCGAGTACCTCCGCTTGAACGCGGCCTTCTCGCACCAGCAAGATCCCGCACTCCCAGGAGCGTCGGAGGGGGGGGCTCAGGCGGGGGCGTCGTCGGTGATCTACCTCGGGGACCGGAGCATTACGGTGTCGTGGGCACTCTCCAGCGCCTACCACCGCGCGCAGATTCTCGATCCGAGGGATGTCTATCTGCAAGCCGGCGGGAATCGTCACGCCTTCTTGATGGGCGGAGCCTGGTTCAGCACGAAGAAGAAGGAGAAGCGCCGGCCCGCTCAGGCGCAACGGCTCCCGGCGCCGGGCTCTATCATGCCCAAGGGCCGGTGCTCGATCGAGTGGCCGGACAACCCGGCCAAGCGCAAGGGCGAGGCGATCGGGCTGCCAGTGTTCTGTCGGATCTTCGAGCGGGGACCGGTGCTCGAGTCCGTCTCGGGCGCGCTGTACTTCGTGAAGGGATCGCTCGAGTCGGGCGAGCGGCGCGGCGAGGTGCCAGCGCTCTTGAGCTATCCCGGCCACGAGGCGCCGCGCGAGTTTCTCGACAACTTCGATCAGGTGATGCTGACGCCGTTTGCCTCGTTGAGGCCGGGCGTGTACGAGGCGGACTTTTCGTTCGTGTACCGGGACCGCGTGAGGGCTCATCGCTGGCGGTTCCAGGTTCTGCCTTGAGAGGCGGGCACGACTGCGTCGCCTGGCCGGTGTCGTAAGGCTGTGTTATAAGGGCGGCTCCCGCGATTGGGTTGCGTCCGATGGGTATGAACTTCCGCCTGGTGAGCTTCTGCGGGCGAGGCGTCGTGACGCCGCGGACGAGTTTCCACCGATCGCTCGAGTGACTCGCAGAGGGGACTCTCGGTGCAAGACGAGATCCAGACGGTCAAGCGATACCTACGGTCGAAGGGGTTCAAGGTCACACCCCAGCGGCAGTCGATCGTCGAAATGGTCTTCGCTACGCACGCGCACTTCAGCGCCGACGATCTGTTCGACATGATGCGCGACTCCGGGCCACAGGTCTCGAAGGCGACCATCTACCGGACGCTCTCGCTGCTGACCGAAGGCGGCTTCCTCGAGACGTTGCGAATCGGCGAGGATCAGAAGTACTACGAGCACGTCCTCGGCCACGATCACCACGATCACCTGATCTGTCTCGGCTGCCAGCGCATCATCGAGTTCTACAGCCAGAAGATCGAAGACCTCCAAGACGCCATCGTCGCCGAGCATGGCTTCGCCCCCGTCCGCCACACGCATCGCATCTTCGGCTATTGCCCCCAATGCCAGAGAATGCATCCGGAAGGCATTGCGCATTCTGGCCCGGCCGGAGACTGACTGTCGAGTCGTCGTCCGATCGCCGCCGCGCTTGGCGTGTCGTCAGAATCGTCGAGCGCGCAGGTGTCTTCTCGGTCAACGAGTATCCGAGGAACTCCCGCATGGCGAGCGAGTCCGCGCAGCACCAGGCAATGCCATGCTCCGAGAAGATCCCCTCAAAGTACTCGATGAGGAGGAGCCGAACAAAGACGTCAGGCGCGGGCGAAGAGCGTCCAATCGTGGCCGCGTAGAATGGGCGCGCCAGAGAGTTTCACACCCGAATGAACTCGGGCCTCCGAGGGGCGGCTTGGATTCACCTCTTCTGTGTGGCGCCCCCTGGAGGCCTTCGAATACGAGGGCGCTCCCGCGCCCGAAGTGCTCACCCGGACGGAGGCCGCCCGCGCCGCGTTCGAAGTGCTCACCCAAGCACAGCGATCTGCACATGGCGACGTGGGGCTGCTTCGTGCCCGAGCCCGTTGCATCGACCTTCGACGATCGTGTGATCGAGGACGAGCTGGGCGGGATGGGTCGTGTGTGATGCTTTCTGGGCGGTCCGAGGAGGCGGTCTAACAAGTCGCGGCTCCGGACGCGGTTCGAGTACACAATGAAACTCGCGGTCGCGAGCACATCTGGGAGCTCGAGCCGAAGCGGCTCGACGAGGCGCGCCACTATCTCGACCGCATCGGCGAGCAGTGGGACGAGGCGCTGCAGCGCCTCGAGGACTTCGTGGAGGAGGATTGATTCGGGTGGGACTCCCCGCCGGCATCGGGTGATGGAGTCATGCTCTCACCGCAGATGCTCGAGCGCGGCCTCGAGGACGGGGTCGCGGCCGGCTCGGAGGTCGGCGCCGCTTGGCCAAACGACGCGGTTCGAGACGAAGTCGGGGCGCTGGTCGTCTGAGCCCCAGCCGTCGATCCGGAGCTCCCAGGAGATGCTGCCCGTCAGTCCCGAGTGGTGCAAGCGAAACGGGCGCTCCGACCCCGGACCGACGGGGCGGCACCCGCTCGGCCAGCCGACAAAGGTCGGATCGAGGTGCTTCTCGAGCATGCCGACGAGGTATCCCGTCGCCGAGAACGTCCTCGGCCCGATCAGGACCTGGAGCGCGCCCGCCTCTGTGAGAGCCGGAATGCGCATCAGCTCGTTCACGAGCCGGCGAGCATGGTAGGCGTTGCCCCCGTTGTTCAGGCACAGGTCGAGGTTGAGCGCTCGTCCGCTGTCGCGTTCGAAGAGCTCGCGCAGCTCCCGCCCATAGACGGCGAGGGTCTGGCGTGCCGCGTCCGCGGTCCGATCGCCTCGTGTTCAATGACGACGGCACGATTCTGGCCGTCGTGATGACCTTCGAAGGCGTCGCCGCCCACCCTCTCGATTAAAGGTCCACGTCCAGTCGCAAGCCCCGTCGAGCTCACCGACATGGGCAATCCGTCGTGGCCGGGAACCGTGCCACTCTCATGGATCTCCTGGGCCTCGGAGGGAGGACTCCACATTCTGTGGGCACCGCTCTATACTAGTTGCCAACGACCTCCGAGCCTCAGCGGCTACCGGGAGCGATTGGCGCTTTCCAGGCTGCTTGGGCCGATAGGGTACGGCGGGAAACGGCCGTACCTCCCGTGCTTGGAAAGGAGGCCGAGCCGAGAACCGGCTCGGAGACCGATGAGCCCAATGCTCGAGGATCGATTCGGACGGCGGATCCGCAATCTTCGAATCTCTCTGACCGATCGTTGCAACTTCCGCTGCACGTACTGCATGCCTGAGGACGGGCTGTCGTGGCTTCCGATCCCGTCGCTCCTGACCTTCGACGAGGTCGAGCGACTCGCGCGGATCGGTGTCGGGCTCGGCATCGACAAGATCCGGCTGACCGGCGGAGAGCCGACCCTGCGACCCGGGCTCGAGGAGCTGGTGGCCCGATTGGCGCGCGTGCCCGGCTTGCGCGATTTGAGCCTGACGACGAACGCCTTTCGCCTGGCCGACCTCGCCGAGGGGCTCGCCAAGGCCGGCCTGCATCGCATCAACGTCAGCCTGGACTCCCTGGTCCGTGAGCGCTTCCAGGAGCTGACTCGCCGCGACGCTCTCGATCGTGTGCACGAAGGCCTGCGCGTGGCTGCGCATGTCTTTCCTGGTGACCTCAAGATCAACGTCGTCGTGATGCGGGGAGTGAACGACGACGAAGTCGTTCCGTTCGCGGAGATGGCTCGGCGACGGGGCTGGATCGTGCGTTTCATCGAGTTCATGCCGCTCGACGCCGATCAGAGCTGGCAGCGCGAGCAGGTCGTGTCGGGAGCCGAGATTCTCGCGCAGATCCAAGAGCGCTATCCGCTGAGCCCGGCGCTGAGTCAGGATCCGAGCCAGCCGGCGCTCGACTGGGTCTTTGAGGACGGCCGCGGCCGCGTCGGCTTCATCAACTCGGTAACCGAGCCTTTTTGTGCGGCCTGCGATCGGGTGCGGATCACCGCCGACGGCAAGATGCGCACCTGCCTCTTCGCCACACGCGAGACCGATTTCCTCGAGCTGCTGCGGAACGGCGCGGGCGATGACGCGATCGAGGCGCGACTCCGCGAAGCGATCTATTGGAAAGAGCTCGGGCACGGCATTAACGACCCCGAGTTCATTCCGGCCTCGAGGAGCATGTCGCAGATCGGCGGTTGATGGAGCGGCGGGGGGCGATGGCGCCCCTTCAGGGCGCGGGACGTGGCGGGTTTTGCGGTCGCGGATCGGATGGTCGATCGTCCCCAGGCCTCGGTGTCGCGTTGCTCCGGCCGCGGCGTTTTATGGTCGACGCAGTCCGGCTCCTCTACCTCTCGTCGAGGTTCTGCGTCGCGCTCAGGAGCTCGAAGTAGAAGGACTCCGGATTGGCGGACGGTGCGTGGGCCCACTCACGCCAGCGATCGACGAGGCTGAATCGATCGAAGGCTCCCACGAGCAGCGCGCGGTACAGCCGAAGTCCGAGGTTGTCGCCGAGGGCGCGCTGTGCTTCGAGCCGGAGAAGGGGCGGCGCGGTGTAGAGGCTGCGGGGAGCCAGCGCGCGCGTGCCGCCTTGAAGGCGCTTGTTCTCGAAGTCTCGGTGTCGCAGCACCACGCGACCGACCTCACGAACTTGTGCGCCTCGTACGGTGAGCCGCTGACCGCGATGACGCGAGAGGTAGCGCTCGAAGAATCGAGCGTTCCAGGACCGCATGAAAGGATTGACCAGCTTGGCGCCGAGGTGGGCGAACGTCGCCTGCAGGACTCGCACGTAGAACTGGAGACGCGGCGTCCGCACGGCGATGCGACCGCCGGACTCGAGGCGATGACCCAGCACGGCGGAGGCGATCCAGGCCAGGTGATTGAGATCGGGGCGGCCGACGAGTGCGAGGCGGCGTTGAGGATCGTACGCGCTCGCGCCGACCTCGGCAGCGGCACTCAGATCGGCGATGCCTTCGCGAGGGATCCGATGGATGGCCGAGAGGTTGTCTACGAGATCCGGATCGTCGGAGGAGTAGGTGACGAACTCGTCGAGGAGACTGGCGTCGATCTCGAAGAAGTCGGCCAGCACCTGCGCCAGCCACGATATCCAGTGCGCGTAGTCGACGTCGTCTCCGAAGCCCGGCTGGCCGGCCTCGTGCCAATGAAGCTGTGAGTGGAGCTTGCGAATCGGGGGTGCGCTCAGCAGGCAGTACTTCTCCGGTCCGAGCGAGAACAGCTCGGTCCGACCCGTCGGCCAGCGCTCGGCGACCTTCCAGAAGACCTGCTCGGAGTTCTGGTAGAGGATCAGGCGTTGGCGCGTCTGTCCGGATCGGGCGAGGGTACGGTCGACATCCGCAGGCAGGTGCGACTCCGCCAGATGCAGCTCGCCGCACAGCACGAGGAGGCACTTGTCGGGATGAGCCTCCGTCCAGCGCTGGATCAATCGGGCGGCGAAGCGATCGCGTCGTCTCAGGTGCCCGTCCTTGCGGCGGAGGTCACAGTTGATGGCGATGGCGGGAATGCGGTGCTTTCGGGCAAAGCGCAGCACGTCGCGGTAGGTATCCCAGGCGAAGCCCCACGTCTTGTCATACTGGATGCGCCGCAAGAACGCCGCTTCGGTCAGATCTCCACTCAGGAATCGATCGAGCGACTCCTGATGTCGAGCCTGGACCATCTCGAGCGCGAGGGCCAAGGGGCGCCGCCGTCCGAGTACCCGGCGGGCCACCTCGATCGACGCCAGTTGCGAATCCGGCAGAGTGTGATAGTCGGCCAGGTAGAGGATCTGCGTGTCCTGGGCGTTGCGCAGGAACTGGCGCCAGGTGGCGGCCAGCGGATCCACCGAGACCGATCGCTCATACTCCGCTTGGTAGGCCTCGATGCCCGAAGGACCTTCGGGCACAGTCCGAAGGAGCTCCTGTTGCAGCGTCTGGCCGAGGCGATGATGCAGCTCGGCAAGCTCGCCGCGCAGGTCGCGGACAGTCGATAAGGCGCGTTTCATGGGCGACCGCGTCGTGGGTAATCGTGGGGAAGACAGGCCGGACCGAGGCGATTTCTCTGGGGCCTATCGACCATCGGACGGGCCCAGCCGAAGAGGCGAGGTCCCGGAGGTGACGCGTGTTCGGCAGAAAGTGGGGACCCGAGAATCCCGGCGGGCCAGCGGGCGCCGTCGCCGAGCCGCATCGATCGAGGAGGACCGTTCCGAGCTTGTAGACGCGCGGTCTGCGCTTCGCACTCACTGCTCACTTGCACGCGCGGCTTCTTCGGGCGACGCTCCTGTTCATGGAGGACTTCGCACAGTATCTGACCGCGAACTTGGCGGTCGGAATCGGCATCGCCGCGGACGCGATGATCGCCACTCTCGCCCGATTTCGACGCTTCGGCTCCTGGGGCGGCACTCTGCGTTGGGCCGGCGCCATCGGACTCACTCACTGGCTGTTCCCCATGGTCGGCTTCATCGGCGGCTGGTACCTCGCCGTCGGCGCCCACGGCGCCATCCTGGTCTACGGAGCCGGTGCGCTCGTGATGGGATGGTTCGTCCTGCACGTGGCGCGCGAGGCCTCGACGCCCGGGCCAGCGACGAACATCGGGCCCCACCACCGCCCGGAGCGTTTCTGGCTATCCGTTTGGGTCGTCAGCATCGATGCGCTGATCACGGGTCCGGGCAAGGCCGCCGTCACGAAGGGGTGGTCCGCCCATCAGATCTGGCTGTCGTTTCCGCTCGTGGGAGGCGTGGTGTTCACGCTCGTGCTGGCGGCGGCAATGAGCGCCCGACTTCTCCACCGACGACTCCTGGAGCACGACGCACCCGATCCGAGGACCCTCGCCCGCTCCTTGGTGCTCGGTGTCGCCGTCGAGGTCGCGGTCTTCTCCTGGTTCGGCTGTCTGGCGGTCGTCGAGACACTGCGTGCCCGGGGAGCCGAAGTCTCGAGCGCGGTCACCTGGGCCTCGTGGGGTGTCGCTCTTGTCCTCCTGGCGATCCGATTCGGGAGTGGCGTGTGTCGGCAGCAGTTCCGCGAGGCGAACGCACTCCTGCAAGGCGGCTGAGGTGGGCGCTTTTCCGCGGGAGGCGCGACTCAATCGAAGTAGCGCACGGCCTTCGCGAAGAGTCGAGCTCCGTCGCCGAGGTCTGGGAGCTCCCGCCGTGTCCACGACGGGTGTTGGGTCGGGAGGATGAAGCGCTCGGGGTGCGGCATGAGACCGAGAACGCGGCCGGTCGGATCCGTCAGCCCGGCGATGCCGGCCAGCGAGCCGTTCGGATTCTCGGGATAGCTCGCGACCTCGCCATCGGGCGTCACGTACTCGAGAGCGATCAGGTCTTGCTCTCGCAGCTGCTTCAGCGTCTTCTCGCGGGCGACGAGCTTGCCTTCGCCATGGGCGACGGGTAAGTAGAGCCGGTCGCCGACCTCCAGGAACGCGCAGTGCGGAGTCCGCACTTCGAGATGGACCCAACGATCCTCGTAGCGTTGGGAGTCGTTGTTGACGAGGGAGACCGTCGGTGTCGCGTCGGTTCGAAACGGGCCCGGCAAGGCGCCGAGATTGGTGAGGACTTGAAACCCGTTGCAGATGCCGATGGCGAGCCGGTCCTGCTCGAGGAAGGTCGCGAGCACGTCCGCCAGCCGATGACGCATCTCGGAGGCGAACACCCGGCCGCCGGAGACGTCGTCGCCGTACGAGAAGCCTCCGGGAATCGCCAGCACCTGATAGTCGAGGAGCTTCTTCGGAGACTCGGCGAGCGCGTTCAAATGAAGGCGATCCGCCTCGGCGCCCGCTCGCTCGAAGGCGAACTCGGTCTCGAAGTCGCAGTTGACGCCGGCGGTTCGCAGGACCAGCACGCGCGGTGCACTCATGAGCCCGATTCTCCTTGGCGATGCACCTCCATGATGGCCAGCCCGGATTGCCAGGCAGCCTTCAATGGCGGCAGCGGCTCGTCGATGATCGTTTGTCCGTCACGACCCGTGATGACAAGGTTCTCTCCCCCCGTCGTCCCGAGGCAGATGTATGGGAGGTCCTCGAGCATCTGGGCGACGACCTGGGCGTCCTCGCGGCGTACCTCGATCAGGAATCGCGAGGGGGACTCACCGAACAGCGCGGTCCAGTCGTCGAGCTCGTCGTCGGTCGGGACGTTGGCGAGCACCACCCGGGCACCGACACCGCCCGAGAATGCCATCTCGGCCAGCGCGACTCCCAGCCCACCATCCGAGACATCGTGGCAGGCCGCGGCGAGGCCGCGACGAATCACGTCGGCGACCCGGCGAAGGATACGAGGACCGAGATCCAGATCGACCCGAGGCACCGAGCCACCCGACACGCCCAGGCTCGCGTGAATGTGCGAGCCGGCGAGCGCGGCTTGGGTCTTTCCGATCAGCAGCAGGTGGCGGCCCGGCTCCTTGAGCTCGAAGGATAGGCAGCGTCGTATGTCGGGCACGCGCGCCAGGGCCGATATCAGGAGCGTGGGAGGGATGCTCACCGACTCGCCATCCTCGGTACGAAACTCGTTGTTGAGGCTGTCTTTTCCCGAGATGAACGGCGTCCCGTACGCGACCGCGGCCTCGTAGCAGCCGCGTGAGGCGAGCACCAGCGCGCCGAGTGCTTCGGGGCGTTCGGGGCTGCCCCAGGCGAAGTTGTCCAGGATCGCGGTGTGATCGGGATCCCCGCCCACCGCCACGACGTTGCGCAGCGCTTCGTCGATGCAGAGGCGAGCCATCTCACCCGGATCGAGGTCGCCCGTGCGAGGATCGATCCCGCAGCCGATCGCGAGGCCGACGGTCGAGCCGAGCACGGGTGCGATCACGGCGGCGTCACCGGGGCCGTCGTGCGTCGCTCCTTGCAGCGGCTTGAGGACGCTGGCCGCTTGGACCTCGTGGTCGTATTGCCGAATGATCCACTCCTTGCTTGCGATGTCGGGTCGCGCCAGGAGCGCTTTCAGGTGCTCGCCCGTGGGGCGACCGGGGATTCGCGGAGCGGGCGAGGATGCGGGTAGGGTCCAGCGAGCCGGGCGATGGAATTCGGGCAAGCCATCATGGAGGAAGGACATCTCGAGGTCGGCCACCGACTCGTCGCGGTAGAAGAGGTGGAGGCGTCGATCGTCGGTGAAGGTCCCGATGACCGTTGCCTCGACGTCTTCGGCGCGAAAGACCGAGAGCAACCGATCCACGTTCTCGGGCGGCACCGAGACGACCATGCGCTCCTGGGCCTCACTGATCCAGATCTCGGCGTAGGTCAGCCCGGCGTACTTCAAGGGCACCCGGTCGAGATGGACCTCGGCGCCGAGCTCTTCCCCCATCTCGCAGACGGCCGACGAGAGGCCGCCGGCTCCGCAATCGGTGATGGAGGTGTAGAGGTCTTGGTCTCGCGCGATGAGGAGTGCATCGAGCAGCTTCTTCTCGGTGATCGGGTCGCCGATCTGGACCGCACCCGAGGAGACGGTCTCGCTCTCGCTCGACAGCTCGATCGAGGAGAACGTGGCGCCGTGGATCCCGTCTCGCCCCGTGCGGCCTCCGAGCACGACGATGGCATCGCCGGTCCGGGCCGCCTTGAACGCCTTGTCGCGGGGCAGGATGCCGACGCTGCCGCAAAAGACCAGCGGGTTGCCGATGTACCGGTCGCCGAAGCAGACCGCGCCGGAGACCGTGGGAATCCCCATGCGGTTGCCGTAATCGCGGACGCCGGCGACCACGCCTCGCAACACGCGCCGCGGGTGCAGGGCGCCGCGTGGAACTTTGTCGATCTCGAGATCGAGTGGCCCGACGCAGAACACGTCGGTGCTGGCGATCGGTCGGGCGCCGAGGCCGGTTCCGAGCACGTCGCGGATGACGCCACCGATGCCGGTGCCCGCTCCGCCGTAGGGCTCGATCGCGGACGGGTGATTGTGAGTCTCGACCTTGAAGCAGACGTCGTGCTCGTCATCGAAGCGGATGATGCCGGCATTGTCATGAAAGACCGACACACACCAATCGCGGTCGAGCTCGGTGGTCGCTCGGACGATGGTCTGCTTGAGGAGGTTGTCGATCTTCTCGCCGTCGAAGTCGATCACGCCGCGAAACGTCTTGTGCTTGCAGTGCTCGGACCACGTCTGCGCGATGGTCTCGAGCTCGACGTCGGTCGGGTTGCGCCCGAGGTCGCGAAAGTGCGCTTGAACGGTCCGCATCTCGGCCTCATCGAGGGCGAGGACGTTGCGCCCGGAGATGTCGAGGAGCTCGGCGACACTGGATTCGCGCAGGGCCACCTCGCGCCGCTCGAAGGGGACGGGCGGAATCGCGAAGTCGGTCGGGAAGTCCGGGCGATCGACGTAGACGTCTTCGATCACGGCATTCGCGAGCACGCGACGCGCCAGCTCGCCCGAGCCGTCGGCATCCAGGCCGTGAATGAAGTAGCGACTGAATGTCCGGACCCAGTCGATGTCCTCGAACCCGAGGTGATGGAGCGTCTCGAGGACGGTGTGCGCGACCGGATCCATCACGCCGGGCTTACGAAGCACGTCGATCCGATGGGCAGCTTCCGGGGCCGGCTCGTCTCCGGTGAATGAGGCGATCTCGCAAACCGGATCACGGAGCAGCGCAACGACCGCTGCCTGAGCTCGGTCGCGATCGAGTCGGTCGCCGCCCAGGATGTAGCCTCTGGCTGTCTGAATGCAGCGGACGGAGTCGACGCCCGAGACGTGGGCTTCTTCGAGCAGAGCCTTTCCGCGGCTGTCCGCCACGGAATCGGCAGGTCGAACTTCAATCTTCCAGCTCATGGCTCCTCGATCGTCCGGCCGCCGCGAGGGCGAACGGCTGATGTGTCGGGTGGAGAGGTCGGGAGGGAAGGCGTCCAGAGGGCCCGGCTCGAGGGGAAGAGGAGGCCGCGCGGATCCAAGAAAACCGCGCCGAGACCCCGCTGGGCGGGCGTCCCTTTTTTCGTGTTTTGCTTGCTTGCCCTCTCACCGAGACTACAATTTTGCGCGATGCTCGAAGATTCTAACCAACGTTCCAGAAACGATTCAACGAACTAAAACGCCGCAGCCGGCGGGCGCTGGAACCGCCGGATTCACACGCCGCGAAGACTCCTCCCGATCGTTCCTCTTCAAGTCGAGCAGTGATCTGTCGGGAGGTCGACGTCCTACTCTGGATCGACGAGCCAGGAGCATGACCGACAAGTCCAAGAAATCGACCGAGAGCAACGCTTCGAACGCCTCCGACCTCGAGTTCGAGCGTCCGATCACTGAGCTCGAGATGAAGATCAAAGATCTCGAGGCGTTGTCGCAGTCGTCGGGGATGAACCTCAACGGGCAGCTGAACCCGCTCAAGGCTCGTCTCGACAAGCTGATCCAAGACGTTTTCACTAAGCTCGAGCCGTGGGATCGAGTCCGGGTCGCGCGTCACAAGGAACGCCCACTCACGACCGACTACATTCAGCTGATGATCGACGAGTGGGTCGAGCTCCACGGCGACCGTCTCTTCGGAGACGATCCCGCGATCGTGACCGGCCTTGCCCAAATGGACGGCGAGCGATTCCTGTTGGTCGGGCACCGCAAGGGCAAGACGACCCAGGACAAGATTGCCTGCAACTTCGGTTGCGCCCACCCCGAAGGCTATCGCAAGGCGCTCTCGAAGATGAAGCTCGCCGAGAAGTTCGGTCTGCCGATCGTCACGCTCATCAACACTCCCGGAGCCTATCCGGGCATCGGTGCCGAAGAGCGTGGCCAAGCTCAAGCGATCGCGATGAACATCCTCGAGATGTCTCGCCTGCGGGTTCCGATCATCTGCGTCGTGATTGGCGAAGGAGGATCGGGCGGTGCGCTCGGGATCGGTGTCGGAGATCGCGTCAACATTCTCCAGTACGCCTACTACTCCGTGATCTCACCGGAGGGCTGTGCGGCGATTCTCTGGAAGAGCGGTGACAAGGCCCCCGAGGCCGCCAAGGCACTTCGCCTGACGGCCGACGACCTCCAGCAGCTGGCCTTGGTCGATCAAGTGATTCCGGAGCCGTTGGGGGGAGCCCACCGAGATCCGGCGGGGATGGCACAGATCCTGAGAGACGCGCTGCTCGCACAACTTCGTGAGCTCAAGCGGATTCCGACCGATCGTCTGCTCGAGGAGCGCTTCGACAAGTATCGAAACCTCGGCAACGACGCGAGCGTCTTGGCTCCCGCTGGAACGGCCTCGCCGGCGGATTCCACTTCGTCGAGCTCCCCGGAGAAGGCGTCGGAAGAGTCCGCTGGATGAGGGGCGCTCGCCCGGCGAGTTTTTTTTGGGTCCCGGGCCAACGGTGTCCGAAAGTGGCCGTAAAAGGTCTATTCTAGGTGCCTTGCCTCGCCTGGAGCGCTGCGATGTCGTCCTCGGACGCCTCGCTCCGGAGCGAGGACCTTGTTCGATGACTGATGAGCGGAGTGCCATGAGCGGCTCTGAGACTCTCGCGAAACGTCGCCTCGCCAAGACCGGCGCGGCGGACGAGCCCAAGTCCCCCGAGCGGACGGCCAGCGATACCGATCTGGTTCGGCGGGTTCAAGAAGGGCACGAGGACTCGTTTCGCGAGCTCGTGAGGCGGTATCAGAAGCGCGCGTACTGGTTGGCCTACAACGTGGTCAACGACTCCGAGGAAGCCCGCGACGTGGCTCAGGAGGCTTTTCTTCGAGTCTTCAAGTCGGCGGACCGCTTCGACTATCGGCGCAGCTTTTACACCTGGTTCTATCGCATCGTCGTCAACCTAGCGATCGACCACCTCCGCAAGCGCTCCGTGTCGCGCAAGGTCCCGCTCGAGGACCTGGCCGAGATGGAGAGCGGCGAGCGTCGACCGGACGCGCGCATGCAAGACACCGAGCTCGGCGAGGAGATCCTCGATGTGCTGAGCGGCCTGCCGGAGAAGTACCGAACGGTCATCGTCCTTCGGGACATCGAGGAGCTGTCGTGTCAGGAGATCGGCCTGATCATCCGCTGTTCGCACGCGACCGTGCGATGGCGGCTGCACCAGGCGCGTAAGCTGTTCCGAGAGCATTGGGCTCGAATGAGGCGGCGGAAGGGAGTCGTGGAAAAGTGATCTCGTGTGAGAAGGTTCAGCGCATCCTGCCACTGCACGCCGGGGGAGATCTCCGCGGACGTCAGGAGCACGAGATCGATGAGCACCTGAGCGGCTGCTTGGGGTGCTATCGGCTCTACCAGGATTACCTGGAGGGAGTCGTTCGGTTGCGTGCGTCGCGGGAGCCCTTCGAGGTCGCTCCCGACTTCTGGACAGAGTTCGAGCAGGACGTGATGGTGAGCGTTCGCGAAGAGACGTCAGCCTCGACGGTCTCGACCCATACGCTCCGGCTCGCCGCGAATCGGCCGTTGATCGGTGCCGCGGCCTCATTCTTCCTCGCGCTCACGGCCTGGTTCGTCTTCGACGAGACGAGATCGATCACGCCCGATGTCGGGTCTCCACCTCCGGTGGCCGCGAACGGCCAGCACATCATCCCAATCTATGACACCTCGCTAGGTGCGGGCCTGGAGAGAGTGGGCGTTCGGCGCTCGGTGAGCACTCGAGAGGAAGCCGAGGTTCATCGACTCATGCGTCGGCTGGATCATCCCGGGGGACCGGAGGAACTGTACGAGCTCGAGCGTGTCTTGAGCGAGTACGGCAGCGAAGCGGGCGATGGGTTCTATCGCTGAGCCCACTCAGAAGCTCTTCGTCCTCGGCCTTCTAGCCGCTCTGACAGCGAGCTTTGCGATCGGCTCCGTGCAAGCCGCACAGCCGATTGTCGAGAAAGCCGATGCCGAGCTTCGCGGAATCGTCAACCGCTGGCAGCCGTACATCGTCCGGGTGACGACGGTTCAGCAGGTCAAGACGCTCGAGTTCAAGATCAAGGGCAATCAGCCAGACACCGAGCTCGAGGTGCGACGGGTCTTTCGACGCTCCGAGGACGTCCCCGGGTTGATCGTCGATCCCGACGGGTACGTCTTGACCAGCGCCGAGGCCATCTCGGACGTTCATCACGTGGTCGTGACGCTCGGTGATGAACGCTACTTTCGGGCGCGATTCGTTGGGCTCGACACGCCACGCGGCTTGGGCTTGGTCGACATCGGACCTCTCGAGGCGAAGCACTTCTCTTGGAAACCGGTCGATGACCTCGGACCCGGTTCGTTCGCCTTGGCGCTGGCAGTGCCGGAAGAGGGACCCGTCCGCCTCGATCTGTGCCTCGTGAATGCGCGGGGCTCCGCGACTGCGCCGCGCTCCGAGAGCCCGGCATGGTTGCAGATCACCGGGCCGGCCGAGATTCAGCGAGGCACGACGATCGCCGATGTTCGGGGTCGCCTGGTCGGCATGGTCGTCGCCCCGGCAGGGCGCCGGTGGTCGGTGCCTCGCGGCGTCATCGACTCGATCAAAGAATCCGGTGAAGCCGACTCGGCCGCCGAGCTGGAGGCAGCCCTCCAGCTCCTCAAGCGCTCGGCCTCCTTGTCGGGATGGTGGGTGGTCACCGCGCCATTGATTCGCTCGACGCTCGACGACCTCCTGGCGGCGGCCGAAGAGACTGCCGATCCCGTTGATGCCGATGAAGGCGCCGGCTGGATGGGACTGAAGATCGCCCCGCGTGTTCCCGAGGATCGGCGAGCCGTGCTCGCGGGTCGACCCGGAGCCTACATCCAAAGCGTTTGCGAGAACGGCCCCGCGAAGGCGGCCGGCCTGAAGCGAGGCGACATCGTGATCCTCTACGGTGGTCATCCCGTGAGCGACGGGCGCCAGTTGGGCGGTCTCATTCTGGCCAGCGATCCGGGGAAGACGATCGAGATCACGCTCATCCGGGGGGATGCCGAGCTGGCCTTGCCCGTCTCGGTCGGCGTATTCTAGAAGGCATGGCGGCCGAGAGTCGTCGTCAAACGCTCTCGAGATCCCGTTCGTCTTTGAATGAGGAGAACCGGATCGGCCGCGAGCTTTGCGATCGACGGCTCGAGGCAGTGGCGCTCTCGAGAAGCGATCCGGGATTCTGTAGAACCGAGAAATGGAGATTCGGAGATGCGTTGGCATGAATGCTTGCTCAGTGCCGGCCTGCTCGGAACCCTGACTTGGCTGGGAGCGGGCTGGGCGCTGCCTCAAGACGAGGTCGAAGCACGGAGTCCCCAAGCCTCGGATGAGCAGATCGAGGTCTGGATCCGGCAGCTGGGAGACGAGGAGTACCGCGCTCGCGAGCAAGCGATGAAGAGCTTGGAATCGGTCGGAGCTGCGGCTAGAGAATCGCTCGAGCGCGCGGCTCAGAGTCTCGATCTCGAAGTGCGTTGGCGGGCCGAGCGCCTGTTGTCCCGACTTGTTGATCCCTCGTCGCGGGAGTCCGAGCCTTCGCGGCCCAGTCAGAAGCCGGACCGTCTGCGGCCCGTGCGTCCCGATCGCGAAGAGGATCGTGACCGTCGACGAGGGACGGACGGAGATCTCGGGGAGTTGGAGCTGCACATCGACGAGATGATGCGTCGGCTCGAGGAAGACTTTGCGCGAGCCGATCCTTCACGGGATTGGCCGCAGTGGCTCGAGCGATTCGAGCGAGAGCTGAGCGAGCCCGGAGCTCTCTTCGAACGGCTTCCGAGTGGGACGAGCGAGCGCTGCTTTTCGATCGCTCGAAACGGCGACCGCCTCTCGATTCGGATCGATGCCGAGGGCCGTGTGAAGGCCGAGGTTTCCGAGAAGGGTCACGACCGCAGCCTGAGCGCCGAGAGTGCCGAGGCGTTCGAGGCCGAGCATAGAAACGTGCTCGAGAGCTTTGGCCTCGATTCTCTCGAAGGGTTCGGACAGGGGCGAATTCGACTCTCGCCGTTGACCCGAAACGGCTCTCGATGGCCTCTGGAGCTGAGGAATCCGCTGGCAGCTGACAGCGGCCCGAGACTCGGCGTGCGCATCGCTGAAGTCGATGAAGTGCTCCGACATCACCTCGGTCTTTCCGGAGGCTTGCTGGTCGATCGCGTCGAGCCGGATTCCACTGCCCAGGCCCTCGGTCTCGAGCGCTGGGATATCGTTCTCGCACTCAACGGGAGTCCGATCGCCGAGGTGGAAGGGCTGCGCCGCACCTTCGGAGCCCTGGAGTCGGGCGACGAGATCCGACTCGAGATCGTTCGTCGGGGCCAACCTCGGACGCTCGAAGGCATTCGATAGACCGACGCTCCGGGCGGGCTCGCTCCTCGCCCGGCGTCCTCGCCCGGCGTCCTCGCCCGGCGTCAGGCACACGGCCGAGAATGACTTCGAGCTGCTGAGCTCAGGAGCTCTTCTCGGTTGCTCGTGCCGTCGCCTTGCGGGTCTTCATCGTGACCGCTCGCAGCTGGCCACAGGCGGCGGCGGCGGAGTCGCCGCGGCGCCGCCGCACCTTGACCTTGATGCCGGCAGCGAGCAGGGAACGATGGAAGCGGATGATCTCGGATGGCGTCGGCGACCGGAAGGGAGCCTCGTCGACCGGATTGAAGGGGATGACGTTGACGGTACAACGCCATCTTCGAAGCAGGCCCGACAGCTCTCGCACGTGCTCGGGGCGATCATTGACTTCGGGCAGCTGCACGTACTCCAGAGTCGCTTCGCGACCGGTTCGGTTCTGGTAGTCGCGCACTGCGCCCAAGATCTCGGCGACCGGTTGGCGCGCGGTCGGGATCAGCTCGCGACGGAGCTCGTCATTGGGAGCATGGAGCGAGAGGGCGAGGTTGATCGAGAGCTTCTCATCGGCGAGGCGCCGGATCGGTCCGGCGAGACCGACGGTGGAGACAGTGACGCGTCGGGCGCCGAGCCCGAAGCCGTCGGGAGAGATGAGCGTTCGCACGGCCTGCACCAACGCGTCGTAGTTGGCGAGGGGCTCTCCGATTCCCATAGCGACGAGGTGAGTCACGCGGGATTCGCTTTGGCGTTGCACGTTGAGGACCTGCTCGACGATCTCGCCAGAGCTGAGGTTGCGCGCAAGACCGGTCAGACCGCTGGCGCAGAACCGGCACGCCATCGCGCATCCGACTTGTGTCGAGAAGCACACGGTGTGACGGTCGCCTTCGGGAATCGAAACGGTCTCGATGAGCTGCCCATCGTTCAGCTCGAAGAGGAACTTGCGCGTGCCGTCGTCGGAAGCATGGGTGTGCTTCCAATCCAAATGTGAGAAGCGACGATGGCTCGCCAGGCGGGTGCGCAGAGCCTTCGGTAGATCCGTCATCTGCTCCGGATCACAGACTCCCCGTTGGAAGATCCATTGGAGAAGCTGGCGGCCATGGAAGGCGCGTCCGCTCATCTGCTCGACCTCGGCGATGAGGTCGAGCGGTGTGAGATCGGTCCAAGCGGCTGGCTCGGAGCCTGCGGCCGGGCTCAACTGCGCGGCTCGACGCCGTCGAGAGAGTCGGCGCCGGGCTCTGGCAATGGCTGCTGCGCGCTTTCACGCTGCCCCTTCTGGGGCGGGCGCTTCTTGGATCGAGTGGTCTTGGGAGCGGGACGGCGGCGGCCCTTCTTGGAGTCCTCTCCGCGGAAGCCTTTCATGGCGCCGGCCACCATCTCGGAGGTGAGGATGACCTCGCCACTCTCCTTGTTCGAGGGCCCGTCGTAGAGGACGTCGAGCAGGACGTCTTCGACGATGGAGCGGAGAGAGCGGACACCGGTTTCGCGCTCGAGCGCCTTCTCGGCGATCGCTCGGAGGGCATCATCCTCGATCCGGAAGGTCTTGTTCTCCATCTGGAAGAGTCGGCTGTACTGTCGAACGATGGCGTTCTTGGGCTCGGTCATGATGCGCAGCAGGTCGTCGACCCCGAGAGGGCGAAGGGGTGCGATCACAGGAAGCCGCCCGACGAACTCGGGGATGAGTCCGAACTCGATGAAGTCGTGGGTCTCGACATGGCGCAGGATCTCGCCACTGCGCTTGAGCTCGTCTTCACTCTGGACGCCGTCGTCGGTGAAGCCGATCAGCTTCTTGCCGATCCGTCGTGAGATGATGTCTTCGATCCCGGTGAATGAGCCACCGCAGATGAAGAGGATGTTACTGGTGTCGACCTGAATGTACTGCTGCTCGGGGTGCTTGCGGCCTCCTTGTGGCGGCACATTCGAGATCGTGCCCTCGAGCATCTTGAGCAGAGCCTGCTGAACGCCTTCACCCGAGACGTCTCGCGTGATCGATACGTTGTTGCTCGTCTTGCCGATCTTGTCGATCTCGTCCAGGAAGATGATGCCTTGCTGGGCACGGTCGACGTCGAAGTCGGCGGCTTGAAGCAGCTTGAGCAGCAAGTTCTCGACGTCTTCACCGACGTAGCCCGCCTCGGTGAGCGTCGTCGCATCACCGATGGCAAAAGGCACGTCGAGGATACGAGCCAGAGTGCGAGCCAGGAGTGTCTTGCCGCAGCCGGTCGGGCCGATCAGCAAGATGTTCGACTTCTCGATCTCGACGTCGTCCGTCTCGTCCTTGCTGAGCAGTCGCTTGTAATGATTGTAAACGGCGACCGAGAGGACCTTCTTCGCATAGTCCTGGGAGATGACGTACTCGTCGAGCCGCTGCTTGATCTCGACCGGAGTCGGCAGCTCCTCCTTCGTCAGAGCCGGGCTCGGCGTGCCGGTTCCGCTCCGCTGTGGGCGGCGACGAACCTCTTCGTGGAGGATCGTGTTACAGAGCTCGACACACTCGTTGCAGATGTAGATCCCGGGTGGGCCGGCAATCAGACTCTCGACGAGATCTCGGCTCTTCTCGCAGAAGGTGCAACGTTCGATGTCGCGGCTGCGGCGATCCTTGGCCATGAGCGAGCCTCATTCACGGTGCGAAACGACCAGCGGTCGAAAGAAGAAGTCCCTCCCGAAGCAGGAGGGTGCCGCAGATTATAGAGTCTTGGAAATGAGGGCACCACCTTGCGGCGTGGGGCGGTGGGCAGAATGCGAGACGGATCCGCCCGGAGAGACGGATCCGTCGATGGGCGGGAACGGTGGACGGAGCCTACTTCTCGGTCTTGGCCGGTGTCGGCTTCCCGATTTCGAGCACCTCGTCGACGATCCCGTAGGTCTTCGCCGTCGCGGCCGACATGAAGTAGTCGCGCTCGGTGTCCTTGCCGATCTGCTCGGCAGTCTGTCCGGTGTGGCTGGCCAGAATGCCATTGAGCTGGGCACGCAGCCGGAGGATCTCCTCGGCGTGGATGCTGATGTCGGCGGCCGTACCCTGAGCACCACCCCAAGGCTGGTGGATCATGATTCGGGCGTTCGGGAGGGCGAATCGCTTGCCTGCTGCACCGGCAGCCAAGAGCAGTGAGGCCATGCTGGCCGCAGAGCCAATACACGTCGTCGCGACGTCGCACTGGACATGCTGCATGGTGTCGTAGAGGGCCAATCCAGCCGTGACGACGCCTCCAGGCGAGTTGATGTAGAGGTTGATGTCCTGGTTGCGGTTCTCCTTTTGGAGATACAGCATCTGAGCGATCACCAGGTTAGCGACCGTATCATCGATCGGCGTACCGATGAAGATGATCCGATCCTCGAGAAGCCTCGAATAGATATCGTAGGACCGCTCACCGCGTCCGGTTTTCTCGATGACGAAGGGAATCGGAATCGAGCTCTGCATGGATCGTGCTTCCTTCTTGATGGAGCCAGGCCCGACAGGTCGGACCCGATGGGCTGCGTTCGGGGCGAGCGGGCCTCTCGGACCGGCGCCGGACCCGCTGTCAGGCGTCGCCGCCCGAATCCGACGTCGACGCCCCAGCAACGGGGCCTTCTTCGGTAATCTCGGCGTTGTCTCTTAAGAGCTTCTTCACCTTATTGTGCTTGAGCTGGTTGCGCAGAACGTGGAGCTGGTCATTCTGCTGGTACCACGCCTTGACCTCGTCGGCGCTCTTTCCATAGCCTTGGCCGATCTGAGCCAGCGTTTCCTCGACTTCGGACTCGGTCACGAAGACCTCCTCTTTGTCGGCAAGCTGGTTCAGCACGAAGAAGCCCCGCACGTCTCGGATGAGTTGCTCACGCGCCTGAGTCTTGTAGGCTTCGAGCGCAGCCGGGATCTTCTCGGACTCGACGCCAGCCTGCTCGAGGCGGGTCTTATAGCGCAAGAGCGCCTCGCCCAGCTCCTGTTTCACCATCGAGTCGGGCAGCTCGAACGGCGTCTGCGCCAGGATCTGGTCGAGAATGCGCTGGTCGACCAGGTCATTGCGATGACGCGTCTTCTCTCTCAGGACGCCTTGTCGAATTCGAACGCGCAGATCGTCCATGTCACTGGCCTCGAACTCCGCCGCGAAGTCGTCGTCGAGCTCCGGCAACGAAGGCGTCTGAACCTTCTCGATCGCGATCGACGCTCGTCCAGGCTGGCCGGCGAACTCCTCTTGATTGAGCCCTTGGTCGGGAAGGTCGAGCTCCAGCTCGAGGGTGTCACCCGCTTGGCGCCCGACCAGCTTCTCTTTGAGCTCCGGGACCTGTCGGTCCAGCAGCACTTCGGAGGTCGTCTCCAAGCTCAAACGAATCGGGTCGCTCACGGCTTCTCCGACGGAGTTGGAGAAGGTGACCACGCCTTCGATCAGGTCGCCGGTCTCACTCGCACCCTTCGTGCGCTCCGAGTACTCGGCGCGCTGACGACGCATGTCGTCGAGGACACCCTCGACCTCGTCGTCCGTCACCTCCAAGGTGGGGACCGTGACCGAGACGCCTTTGTACTCTCCGACCTCGAACTCGGGTCGAACCTCGACCTCAGTCTCGAACTCGAGGGCCGCCTTCGGGTCGAGCTTCACCTCTTCGAGGTGCAAGTGGAAGTCGCCGATCAGCTTGAGCTCGTGCTTGTCGACCGCTTCCTTGAGTCCCTCCCGGATCAGCTCCTCCTTGAGATCGTCGCGAATGTGGCTTCCCACCCGCTTCTCGATCATGTGGCGGGGCACCCTACCTTTGCGGAATCCCTTGAATTGGACTCCGCGCGAGATTTCCTCGAACGACTTCTCCAGTCGCTTGCTGACCTCATCGGCAGGAATCGAAAGCTTCACCCGCTTCGTGCAGGGTCCAACGTCTTCGACCTGAATGTCCATGGCGCCCTTGTCTTGATGCGGAGTTTCGAAGTTGGATGGCCCACCGCCCGTGAGCTGCGACGCGCGGGGGGCGCGCCGTGGAAGCTCGGCATTATCGGGAGGGGGGTCGGGCGGGTCAAGATGCAGTCCGATACCAGGGCAGCTCGTGGCAGAGATTCTCGTGGGCGGCGAGCATCGCGACCGAGGAGAGAAGCCAACCAATGCCACGAGGATCGACCGGTCGGGTCGATCCTCGTCGGGGGCTGCGTGAGCGGAGTGCGAGAACGCAGAACTCCGTCACCGTATCAGACGGCCGGCGTCTCCTCGTCGCTCACGCCGTCGTCGCCGCGACGCCGCTTGCGGTAGTAGGCCAAGCTGGCCAGACCGGAGCCGATCAGGAGCATCGTGGTGGGCTCGGGAACCGGATCGCCCGGATCCTCACCGCCGCCGCCGCCATCATCGCCGCCGCCATCGGAACCGCCGTCGCCGTCGGAGCCGCCGCCGCTGTCGCTCCCGTCGTCGCCGCCGGAGCCGCCGCCGTCACCCTCGTCACCGGGGAGCGGGCCGCCCGTGGGCTCGTCGATGAAGGTCTCGTCGCCGCCGTCACCACCCGCCGGGTCACCCGGCACGGAGTTCTGGGCGAGGTCGCCGGAGGAGCCGCCTTGGTTACAGCCACTCAGCCCGGCGATCGCCAGGGCGAGAAGGCTGGCCATGATGTATTTCCACGCCGTCTGCATGGTTCGAATCCCTATCCGTGTATTTTCAGTCTGCTCTCGGGGGCCATCCATCACGTTGGACACGGATGATTGGTCTCTGCTCCCAAATCCCCACAACTGCCCGAGCCTGGACCTAAATCACTGCAAAAAGGCCGTTTGGCTCAGGTGCCGCCGAATAGTACCCCACCCCGGAGGGCGGTCAAGGAGAGAGTGTCTTAAATCACTTATGTTCAGAAAGTTAGACCGTTTGAGGCTCAGATTGGACTCGACCACCGTCAACGGGCCGGTACGTCCAGATGGTCCCCGTTCCAGTATGAGGAGACTCTGGAGGCTCCTGTCACGGTCCGACTGCTCGGCGAGGTCCGGATTCTTCCCCGAGTCCGTGACACCTCGGTGGCCCCTTCGGCTTTTTGTTTGACAGCTCTGAAGGGGGGACCGTATCATTCCGAACCGCTTGCTCGAACGCAGGTTGGATCTTTAAGTCCCTAAGGTAATTGAGCTTGTGTAAGGGCCCGGGAAGCCGGGGATTCACCATGACCGACGCAGCCGGCAGGGCCCCCTCCGAGGTGGTCGTCCGACCTCTCCCCAAGGTCGTCTTTCTCTACCCCTCCTTGATCGTCGGGCTCTTTTGCTGGATCGCCGCCGCGACGATCTCCGGAAAGGACGATCCCTGGGTCGAGCCTCGAACCCTCGGATTCCTGTTCACGGTGACGTTCTTCGTGAACATGTTCGTGTTCAGCTTCGACTTCGGGCGGGTCAAGAGCATCACGTTGGCCGTCGCGTTCCTCGCGATCGTCTTCGTCGTGCTGTACATCGACAGCCAGTCGCCGTTCTTGCCCGGGCTCAAGGAGAGCCTCTGGGACAACATCGACATCCAGGCAAACGCGCAGTTCTACGGCTTCTTCACCGCGTTCCTGTTCGTTATCCTACTCGTCGTGTTCATCCAGTCCCGGTTCAACTACTTCGTCATCAAGCACAACGAGATCCTCCATCGCGTGGGCTATCTCGGTGATGTGGAACGCTTTCCGTCTCCGAACCTTCGAATGACGAAGGAGATCCCCGACGTCTTCGAGTACCTGCTCCTGCGGGCCGGTCGCCTGGTGATTCATCCCACGCAGAGCCCCAAGGCGCTCGTGATCGAGAATGTCGTCAACATCAACCGGGTCGAAGAGGACGTGCAGCACCTGCTCAGCTCCTTGTCGGTGAACATCAGCCATCAGCACGCGGGTAGTCCCGATGAGCCGGACGCGTCCGAGGTCTGATCTGGCTCCGCCTCAACGACTTCTCGCCCGAGCGGCTCAATATCGGTCGGTTTCTTGGTCGAAGCCCTCTAGGTCCGGAAGTCTCGGGAGTCGCCCGAGCCGGCACGATCAGGACCGGGGGACCGCCACGCTTGACCGCTTCAGCCACGATCGACCGTCCAGAGGATCTATGGGCTTGCCCTGTCTGTCGGGGAAGCCTCGAGACCGATCGGGAACGATGGCACTGCCGCGCTTGTGAGGTCACGTACGGCTCCCGCTTCGGTATCCCGCGCTTCGCCGGCTCGGACGAGTTCTATGAAGGTCGTTTTCAGACCTCGAAGCCGCTTGGAGCTCGAGGCGGTTGGCGAGGTCGCTTCGAGCGCGTTTTCGGAGAGTTTCGGATCCAGCGGTTTCTCGAGCAGTGGACCCCTGAAGGCTCGACGATCCTGGATCTCGGATGTGGTGGGGGACGTCAGTTCCTCGCCCGGCGCGGTCGTCGTACGATCGGAGTTGATCTGTCGATGCGCTCGTTGGAGATCGCCCGCGATCATTATGACGCCGTCGCGGCCGCCGATCTGGAGCAGCTCCCGCTCGCGGACGAGTCGGTGGACGTGATCGTCAGCGTGGATGTTCTCGAGCATGTGCCGATCTCCTCGAAGGACGCGATCCTGGCCGAGATGATCCGTGTGCTGCGCCCGGGAGGGCGCATGCTTCACTACTTCGATTGCGACAGTGACAAGTGGATCCATCGCTGGGCCAAGCGATACCCGGACCTCTACGAAGCGGTGCACGTGCGTCAGCACGGACACATCGGTCTTGAGCCGATTCGCGAGGCCTGGGCCCGCTTCCGCCGCTTCGGCCTCGAGCCCCTGTGCGAGAGTGGACAGAACAAGAGCAACCTGCTCTATCCCGAGACGGCCGATTGGATGCTCGCGGGCGGCTACTCCGAGCAGGCGACCTGGGCGCGCTTGTATCGGGCCTGGGCGCGTTTCCTCTTGGCACATCCGATTCTGCGCCGCTTGCACCGAGTGGCGACGGTTCTCTACTACGACGCGAGTGAGCGCTGGCAACCTCTCGAGCATGCGTTCAGCTCGGCAGCTTGCTACGCGAAGCCCCTTCGCACTCGAGCACTGAATCCCGAGCTCCCGATCGGGGCTCCGCGCTCGGTCTCGGCCGTTCAACCGGCCACGAGCCCGGGCCGCGCTCCGACCGCCTGAGGCCGAGACGGTTGGTCTCCCTCGAGGCGAGGCGGGGCTCGGCTCATGCTCAAGTGAAGTGATGATCTCATCATTTGCGCATCACTCGCCGGACTGGGGTTACTTCGCAATCGGCGCGATCGCTGGTTTGCCTCTTCGGCTCCGTTTACAATCCTCGGTCTTGCGATGGGAAGATGCGGAGCCGAGAGGGGAGGCGTCGCCGGCAACGGCCAACTGCGATGACGGATCCAAAGCCGTTTCGATACCTCACGCACGCGTTTCCTCCGATCGGAGGCGTGATCAAGACCGAGCCCGACGACTTTGTCGTCGAGGAGGTCCCGCTCTACAACGTCTCGGGCAGCGGCGCGCACACGATGTTCCAGATCGAGAAGCGCCAGCTGACGACCTTCGATGCCATCGCCCAGATTGCGCGAGCGCTCGGAAAGCGACCCGAAGCCGTCGGGTATGCGGGGCTCAAAGACGCGCGCGCGGTGACTCGGCAGCACCTATCGATCGAGGGCGTCGATCCCGACCAAGTTCAAGCGATCTCGGTTCCCAACCTGCAGGTTCTCTGGGCCGAGCGCCACGAGAACAAGCTGAAGATCGGACACTTGCGCGGGAACCGCTTTCGGATTCGGCTCCGCAAGGTCCGCAGCCGAGACTTCGGAAGCTGCAAGAAAGTCCTTGCGCAGCTGGCGCAGCAGGGCGTGCCGAACTTCTTCGGCCGACAGCGATTCGGCGCCAAGGGCTGCTCCCACCTCTACGGCGCTGCCGTCCTACGCGCGGATCCCCAGCTCTTTGTCGACCGGGTGATGCTGACGGGCGCGGAACGGGAGTACGGCTTCATTCGGGAGTCTCGCGAGCTCTATCGACAAGGAGACTGGGTGGGGGCCGAGGAGAAGGTTCCCCATCGCTTCGATGTCGAGAAGCGCATCATGGGGGCACTCGTTCGGTTCAAGACCGTGGACGAGCGCGTCTTCGACGCCGTGCCTCGCAAGATGCGACGCTTCTTCGTCTCGGCCTATCAGTCTTTCTTGTTCAACCAGTTCCTCGCCGAGCGCCTCGACTCCATGAACGTGCTTCAGGCCGGAGACATCGCCACCCTTCACCGTAATGGTGCGGCCTTCTTGGTCGAGGATCCGGTGCGCGAGCAGCCGCGGTTGAATCGATTCGAGATCAGTGCCTCCGGGCCAATCTTCGGGTACAAGATGCTGCGCGCCGAAGGGGAGCCTCGGGCGCTGGAGGACCGATTGCTCGCCGCCGAGTCGCTGTCGCTTGAGGACTTTCGGCGCGGTGAGCGCTCCCTCCGAATGCCGGGCGAGCGGCGTCCGCTCCGATTTCCGATCGAGCTGATCGACGTTCGGCTCTGGGAAGGATCGTTCCAGCTCGAGTTCTTTCTGCCCAAGGGCTGCTATGCCACCTCGGTCCTCGATGAGGTCGTAAAGCCCGGCCGTCGCGAGTCTTGGCTCCCAGAGCTCGCCTGAGAAAAGTGGTTTGCCCTCTTCGCGTGCATGATATGATTCACGCGTTCCCCGGTGGACACGATCCGAGCCCGTACGTGTCCCCGAGATCTCTCTCGATTTTCGCGATCCGTCTGTTCTGATCGGACTTCTCGCTGTCGGCGTGAGTCCGTCCGGGACCGTTCGTGCCCGAACGGCGCCCCCCCCCCTCTGCTAAACCTGATGGTCCCCCGAGTCTCTGGAGAACGACGAAATGCGAATGCCCCTCAGCTGGCTCAAGGCGAGCGCGCTGTCCAGCATACTGATCGGCTGCTTGGCCTGTGGCAACGGTGACGAGAAGTCCGAAGGCGCAGGTGTCTCGGCCACGAAGAGCAAGGAACAAGAGACGACCAAGAAGCCGTTCAAGGCACTCGAGCTACCCGATGATCCCGAGCAACGGGTGCAGGTCCTCCTCGATCACGCCATCGAGGTCGCTGGTGGGCTCGATGCCTGGAAGGCGATCGAGACTATCGACTTCCGGGTGCTCGACCGAAACTACAATCTGAAGAACGGCAACATGATGTGGGAGATGACGCAGCGCTACTTTCTGCGCCCCCACGAGCATCGCTATCGGGTGGAAGACTACACTGAAGGCGGCAATCCGAACTTCATGGTCTTCGACGGACGCGAGGGCTTCATGAAGGTCGAAGGCAAGCTGCTACGAAACGTCGAGAGCCGGGAAGAGGCGCGCGAGGATCTCTTGACGGAAGCCCGTTACATGACCATGCCTTTTGCCTTGCTGGCACCGGATGTCGAGCTCGAGTACGAGGGGCCTGGCGAGTACGAGGGGGCTCGCGTTCAGCGGGTGCGCGCGTTGTTTCGGGACGGCCTCAAGAGTCGGATCGAACCCGATCGCTACGAGGTATTCTTCGACGCCCAGACGGGAGCGTTCCTGGGGCTTCGGCACCTCGTCGTCATCCAAGCTCAAGGCAAGGAGCGTCTGGCCCAACGGAACCTCGGCTACGTCGAGTTCGCGGAGCAGGGTGGCGTGCTCTTTCCGCTCGTTCGCGTGCAGTTCGGTGAGAACGCCAGCCTGGAACGACCCCGTGTCACTCGTCACATGAGCGAGTTTCACGTCAATGGCGAGTATGAGGACTATCTCTTCGCCGAGCCGTCCGAAGGGGGCGAAGATCCCTTCTATCGTGCCAACCTTGCCCGGGTCAAGGCAGAGCATAAGGCGCGCCGCGCCAAACAAGACGCCGCGGATCTGGAGCAAGATGCCAAAGAGAGCCGACCGAAGTGAGAGGATCCGAAAGCGTGTCTCGATGATTCGCCTGCTCGGACGATGATCGCCTGGATCGTCACTGGCTTCGCAGCCTGGGGAACGGCTCTCGTCCCCTGGGCCGCGGCGGGCTCGTTTCGTGCCGGGCGAAACCTCCTCGCCATTCTCGTCGCCTCGCTCGTGGCCGGACTCCTCGCCGCTACTTCCCAGGGTGCGGCCTTCTTGCCGACCGTCGCCATCTTCAGTGGTTGTTCATTGGCGCTGCTGGGCGCGGCTCGACTCCTTCGGTCGGTCGGTTGCTGCCCGATGGCGACGACTCTCTCGCTTGGCTTGACCTGGTGGCTCCTCCTCGCTTCACCCTTCCTGGCCGCGCCCCTCGTCTCGGCTCCTGACGTGAGCCTTCCGTCGCAGGCCGTCACCACTTGGATCGCCGCCCTTCACCCGGTCGGCGTCCTGCTCGACAGCGGCTGGAGCCTCGACTGGTTCCGCGCCGACCACCTCTACGATGCTTCACCGCTGGGCTCGCACTACTTTCGATACCCGAGCTGGAGAGCGTATGTCGGAGTGGCCCTCACGAGCGGCGCCGTTGCCATCGCGCTCGCCTACGGCGTGGACAAGCTGCGAGCGTCTCGGTCCACCGACTAGGGTTCGGCCCACTCTTCTGGTAGTCTCGTCGCCGATGTCCCCGCGGAAGAGGTCTGGGGTCGTTGATGAAGCGACCCGTTCCACCACCACCCCAAGTCGAAGAGGCGAGCATGGTCCGCAAGATTCTGTGCACCTTCCCACAGAAGGTGATTCAGGAGCCGATCCTGTACTCGATCTCCCAGATGTTCGACGTGGTCTACAACCTCAAAGGCGGCACGTTCTCTGAGGAGCTGACGATGCTGTCGATCGAGCTCGAAGGAGAGCCCGATGAGGTCGACAAGGTCGTCATCTATCTGCGGGACGACAAAGGCGTCGAGATCAGCGAGCTGGGAGACTGATCGAATGAGAGCGTCCTCTCGAGGCCTCGCGCTCGGGAGGCTGCCCTTCTGGACCCTCGGCCTGGTAGGGCTGCTTCTTCTGGGACCGGTGGGGCGGGCGTCCGAAAAGGATGAGCCCGTTTCGGCGCGGCGAGGGATGGTCGTGGCCGAGCAGCCCATCGCGGCCCGCGTCGGGGCCGAGGTCCTGCGAGCGGGCGGCAGTGCGATCGATGCCGCGGTCGCAACCGCCTTCGCTCTCGCAGTCGTTCATCCGCAAGCTGGAAACATCGGAGGCGGCGGGTTCGCGGTCGTTCGAATGCACGGTGGCGAGGTGGCGACTCTCGACTTTCGTGAGGCGGCTCCTGGTCGCGCGAGCCGGGACATGTATCTCGATGAAAAAGGCGAAGTCGTACCCGACCTGAGCCGGTTCAGCCATCTGGCGGCCGGCGTGCCTGGTTCGGTCGCCGGACTGTGTGCGCTGCACGAGCGCTTCGGCACGTTGCCCCTCGACCGGTTGATGGCTCCGGCGATCGCACTCGCCGAGAAGGGCTTCGAGGTCGGGCCCTGGTTGGCGGGTGACTTGCGAAGTGCCCGTCGTCGCTTCGAGCGTTTCGAGTCCTCGAAGGCCGTGTTCTTCCGGAACGGAAAGCCGCTCGAGGAGGGTGATCGCCTCCTCCAACCGGATCTCGCCCGGACGCTCACCGACATCGCCGAGAAGGGGCCAGCGGGATTCTATACGGGCGAGGTCGCCGAGCGAATCGTCGCGGAGATGAAGCGCGGCGGTGGGTTGATCAGTCTGGACGATCTGAAGCGCTACACGGCGCGCTGGCGGGACCCGGTCGTGTTCGCCTATCGCGGTCGCACCGTCTACTCCATGCCGCCGCCCAGCTCGGGCGGCATCGCGCTCGCTCAGATCTTGGGCATGATGGAGTCGTTCGACCTGCGAGGAGCCGGGTTCGGTTCGGCCGCGTCGGTCCACCGCCTGGCGGAGGTCTTTCGGCGCGTCTACGCAGACCGGTCGGAGTATCTCGGGGACAGCGACTTCTTCCAGGTACCGGTCTCGCGGCTCACGAGCGCCGAGTACTTGGCCGCTCGCCAGGCCGGAATCTCACCTTGGAAGGCGTCGTCGTCCAAGAGCATCAAGCCGGGTGAGCCAGTGCCCGTGGAGAGCGACGACACGACGCACTTCAGCCTCGTCGACGCCGCAGGCAACGCGGTCTCGATCACGACCACCATCAACTACACGTTCGGGTCGCACATCGTCGTCTCGGGCGCCGGCTTCCTGCTCAACAACGAGATGGACGACTTCAGCGCCAAGCCGGGTGTCCCGAACCTCTACGGCCTCGTCGGCGGCGAGGCCAACGCGATCGCTCCACACAAACGAATGCTCAGCTCGATGACGCCGACGATCATCACCGAGGGAGATCGGTTGTCGATGGTCGTCGGAGCGCCCGGTGGCTCACGCATCATCACCGGTGTGGCTCAGGTCATCCTCAACGTGATCGACCACGAGATGAACGTGGCGGAAGCCGTGAATGCGCGGCGCTTTCACCACCAGTGGCTCCCCGACGAGCTACGCACCGAGCGCTTCGCACTCTCGCCAGACACGATGCGGTTGCTCCGCGGCATGGGGCACGATGTCGTCGTGCGCCGGGGAGGCATCGCACGCGTGCAAGCCATCGTGGTCGACGAAGAAGGCGTGCGGCACGGAGCCAGCGACCCCCGCGGCGGCGGTGCGGCGATCGGTTACTGAGACTCGGGCCGAGCGAAGCTCGGAGTGCGTCCGCGCAGCGAAGCGGTCGCGAATGTGTCGAGCCGACCGACCTTCTCGCCCCCGCGAGGTGAATCGTGGAATCGACCGCCGCGCGAAGCTGACGCCGAAGCGACAAGCGCGTGCGAACGGTCGCGAGCGTCAGCTTCGCTGCCCGGTCCGCGCATGAGCAGCTTCGTCAACCGCTGACGGGCAGCTTCGCGGACGCACTCCCACTCCGGCTCCCACTCCGCGGACGCGCTCCGACTTTCGCACTCGCCCACGAAAAAACCCCGAGGTCCGGAGGGACCTCGGGGCATGCGTTCGTCGGCCAGAAGACCGACGTCCCGCGGCTTTTCTCTTACTCGCCGTCGCCCTCGTTCTGGGCGGCCTCGGAGTTCCGCTTGTGGCGCTCGTCGACCAAGATCCAGAATCCAGGGTTCCGGGCGTTGGCGCAGTAGAAGGTCACCCACAGGTTGACGGCCTTCTGATTGTACGTCTCGATGCCACCCGGCACCTTGATCTTGTCCTCGGGAGCCGGCGGCTCGACGAACCAGCGCTCGTTGCCCTTTTGGAGGATGTCGTAGATCGCGTTGTCGAGATCGCGACCGACAATGCGATGCGCCTCCTTGCCCATGTCCAGCCCGTTGAACGAGTTGATGAGAGCAGCCACCGCGTACTTCCCGTAGCTTTTCAGCTCGCTGACGGCTCCGAGCTGCTCACGTCCTCCGCTCGGGTCCTGCACGACGGACTGAAGGGATTCCATCTTCTCGATGACGTCGGCGGGCGTGTCCTTGAGATAGGGGACGGGCTTGATCTGAACGACGAAGTTCTCGTAGTCGGCGTCCTTGTGGAACAGCGGGTCCCATTCCTTGGGGACGTAGACGGGCGTGTCGTCCTTCTTGGTCGTCTTGCCCGCATCCGCAGCGTCTCCCTCTCCGCCTTCGGAGGAAGCACCTTCGCCACCCGCGCCGGCCTGGTCGGCCCCGGTCGCTTCGGTGCCGCCGCTCTCGGCCGACTTCGTCTCGTTCGGAATCGGCTCGTCGTCACTCATCATCATCATGACGACGACGACGATGGCGGCGATCACCACGACACCGATTCCGGCGAGCAGCGGCACGTTCGGCCCGGACGACTCGGCGCTGGCGGCGGCGGCTCGCCGTCCGCGACCACCCGACGCACTGCGTCGGGTTCGACCCGCGGTTTTCTCCTCGCCCTCTTCGCTGGCGGCCCCGCGCTTCGAGGCGCGAGTCTTGCCTTTGCCGGCAGCGGCCGCGGCGCCGCGGGTGCGCCGTCCGGCCCGACCCGGCTTCTCGGCGCTCGCGTCCTCGCCTTCGGCCGAAGCCTTGGCCCGCGACGATCGGCGAGCGGGCTTCTCAGCTTTCGGAGGTGTCGCCGAGCGACGAGCGCGTCCGGCTCCGGCCTTCTCGGCCGGCGGCGTGGGTGCGGCGGCGGCCTGGTCGAGCTCGATGATCGCGCCGCACTTGCTGCACTTCACCTTCTTGCCGCTGAAGTTGGCCGGCACCTTGAAGCGTGCGTTGCAATCTAGACACGAGATGACTTTGTGATCGGCCATCGGGGTAATCTCTCCTCGCTGGTTGACGAGACCGGGGTGCCGTGTGGAGCCGTGGGGCAAGCCCGTCGGCCGCTCTTTCGATTCAGCCGCCCACTTTCTTGTCAGCGTTGCGCTTTCGATGTTTCGGGATTCGAATCTCTTCCGGCTGCTCCGGCGGCACGAACTTGTCACCGTAAGTGCGCCACCAGCCGAACCACTTCTTCAACGCTCGAGTCTTGGTATCTTCCTCACTCTCTCCCGACGTCGCCAAACCCATCTGAGGGGCGAAGCCGAATCGCTTGCCCGTGAGGTCGCGCAACGTGATCACGAGCTGGTTCACGACCATCATGGCGTCGGGCGTATCCACGCCCTTTCGAGCGATCGCGCTCAACAGATGGGGGATCGCAGGCTTTCCGATTCTTAGAAGCTCGTTGCGCGCGTCGACCGCTTCGGAGGTCTTGCTGAGATCCATGACGATCGCGACGTTCGCCTCGATCTTTTCGGTGAGCTCCGGAGGCGTATCGGCCAGCGGCGGTACTTGAGCGATGTGATCGTTTCGGGAGGGGCGCCCGCTTTTCTGATCCACGCCACCGCGCTCCCCGCTGCCCTCGTCGATGCCGCCTTCTGCACCACCCTCCTCACCAGACGTCGAGGCGATCGACGCTTCCGGCTCCTCGAAGAAGCTCCCCGAGCGATGAAGCTCGGCGACCTTCCAACCGAAGCCCGCCGACTTGACGAGCACGAACCGGAGCTCGGCCGACTTCTTCGGCCCTTCGGTCGAGACCGTCATCTCGACGTCGTTGCCCGGGAGGTCGACCGGGCCCTTCACCTTGGGTGCCGAGAGTCGGGTCGCACCGCGAAGCTCGTCGGAGAGCAAGAGGTCGAAGAGTTGGCGCTCGTAGTCGGTCCGGGCCGGTCCGTCGAGCGTGCCGTAGAGCTGGTCTCCGAGGATGGCGCGCGCGGGCTCGAACTGCGCAGAGAAACGATGATGGCTGATGGACTCCATCACCCGAGGCTGGTCGAAGTTCTCGACGGCTTTCAGGAAGGCGCGCACGCTCGCGTCGGGTCCGAGCTCGGTCCCGGAATCGGCGCCCGCGTTGGTCTTCGTCTCCAACGAGGTACTGCCCTGAGTCGACGAGGCCACCGATCCCGATGCGTTCGGACCCGTCTTCCTGTCGTCGTCTCCACGCGAGAGGATGAAGGCGACGATCGCGATGCCGATCACGCCGACACCGATCAGGATGATCGGAAGCTGATTGGCGGCCTTTTTTTGCTGCGCGTGCTGTGTCGGTCGCATGACCCGAATCGTGCGCCCGCATTTCTTGCAAGGCAGGCGCTTGCCGACCATTTCGGCCGACACCTTGTAGGCGGTCATGCAGCCAGGGCACTCGACTTGAAACATGGAGATGTTCTCCGGGCTTGGGAGCGGAGTCCGCCAGGCAGGCGATCCGACCGCGGTGGGCCTCGTTTGGCAGGATCCTCAGAGCGTGCAAGGACTAGCGTACGTTTCGCCTCTTGCGTGTCAAGGTCGGAAACGCCCTGAGGCACCGGCGCCACGCGCCGATGCGGCGATCTCGACCGTCGAGTCCGGCTCAGAAGGACGACCCTCGGCGGCAGTTCGCGGATCGCATAGACTGAACGCGTGTGGAGGTCGGTGGTTGTCGAGAGGAATGCAGGGATGCCCTTCGAGATCGTGAGCGAGTTCGTTCCGCAGGGGGACCAGCCTGCCGCCATCGAGTTCCTCGGCGAGGGCCTCGCGACCGGCAATCGTCATCAGACGCTGCTCGGCGTGACCGGGAGCGGAAAGACGTTCACGATGGCGCACCTGGTCCAGACCTCCCAGAGGCCGACTATCGTCATCGCACCCAACAAGATCCTCGCAGCGCAGCTCTACCAGGAGTTCCGCGACCTGTTCCCGAACAACGCGATCGAGTACTTCGTCTCGTACTACGACTACTACCAGCCCGAGGCCTACGTCCCAACGAGCGACACCTACATCGAGAAGGACGCGCGCATCAACGAGAAGATCGATCGGATGCGCAACTCGGCGACGCGCTCTCTCTTCGAGCGGCGGGACGTCTTGATCGTGGCGAGCGTCTCTTGCATTTACGGCCTCGGCTCTCCGCAGTTCTATGGCGAGCTCAGCGTCCCGCTCGCCGTCGGCAAGCAGGTCGACCGTGACGACGTCTTGCGCGATCTCACGTTCATCCAGTACCAACGGAACAATCTCGATCTCCAGCCCGGGACCTTTCGCGCCCGCGGCGACGTGGTCGAGGTCTTTCCGATCTACGAGGAGAGCCGCCTCGTCCGCATCGAGTTCTTCGGCGACGAGATCGAAGCGATCTCGCTCGTCGACCCGCTCACGGGCGAGGTACTGGGCGACGTCCAAGAGGTCACGATTTATCCGCGCAGCCATTACGTGACGCCGAAGGAGAGCCTCGATCAAGCGTGCGAGACCATCGCCGCCGAGCTCGAAGAGCAGCTCGTGACGCTGCGACGACATGGACAGCTGCTCGAAGCACAACGGCTCGAGCAACGGACCAACTTCGATCTCGAGATGATCCGCGAGATGGGCTTTTGCTCCGGCATCGAGAACTACTCGCGCCACCTCGATGGACGACCCGCCGGCGCCGCCCCGGCCACGCTGCTGAACTACTTCCCCGAGGACTATCTCATCCTCATCGACGAGTCGCACGTCACGATGTCGCAGCTCCGGGCGATGTACAAAGGCGACCAGTCTCGCAAGCGCACCTTGGTCGACTACGGCTTTCGCCTCCCGTCGGCGCTCGACAACCGGCCGCTCTCGTTTCCCGAGTTCGAGAAGCTCGTCAATCAGATCATCTTCGTCTCGGCCACGCCGTCCAGCTATGAGCTCGAGCACAGCGTCGATCGAATCGCCGAGCAGGTCGTTCGCCCGACGGGCCTCATCGATCCCGAGATCGAGGTGCGAGCGGCGAGTGGTCAAGTCGACGATCTCTTGGGCGTGATCCGGGAGCGAGTGGCCGACGGCGACCGCGTGCTCGTCACGACGCTCACCAAGCGCATGGCCGAGGAGCTCACCGACTACTACCGGGACCTCGGCGTGCGAGTGAAGTACATGCACTCCGACATCGACGCGATGGAGCGAAGCCAGATCGTCCGCGACCTCCGCCTCGGGACCTACGACGTGCTGGTCGGTATCAACCTTCTTCGCGAAGGCCTCGACTTGCCGGAGGTCTCCTTGGTCGCCATCCTCGATGCCGACAAGGAGGGCTTCCTCCGATCGAAGACCTCGCTGATCCAAACCTGCGGGCGAGCGGCCCGGAATCTCCGCGGAAAGGTCATCATGTATGCCGACCGCGTCACCGACTCCATGCGAGCGGCTCTCGACGAGACCGAGCGGCGACGCCTGCTCCAGACGGAGTACAACGTCACCCACGGCATCACGCCTGAAACGGTGCGCAAGACGATCCACGAGATGTTGTCGTCGATCTACGAAAAGGACTACGCCGTGCTCCCGGGGGCCGACGAGGTGGCGGCCGAGCCGCTGCCCGCTCCCGACGAGATTCCCGCCAAGATCGAGTCGCTCCGCCTCGAGATGAAAGGCGCGGCCGACGAGCTCGACTACGAGCGAGCCGCCACGCTGCGTGACGAGATCTTTCGCCTCGAGAAGCTCGAGCTGGAGGTCCGGTGAGGCCGAGCTCGGAGGAAGTTCCCATTGCCCCGATCGGTCGAGGGCTCGATGGCGCTTTGGCATCTGAAAACGCTTCGGCCACGCGCTCGCTCGAGACGCGAGTGGCGTCCTCGATCGGGTTTCGTCGTTGCAGCCTTCAGGCGTTCCTTCGAGGAACGGGCCAACCGGAGCACCCTCACCGAGGTTGCGAACGGGACTCTCCTGACAAGCAAAGACCGGCAAGTAACTTACACGCCTTGATTCACGGTCGAGGTGCGCCGTAGAATCCGCGGGAGGAGACACGCCGCGCTCGAAGCGCCACCCCGCGTTCAAATCAGGAACTCAGGCCGTTCGGGAGCGGTGCCTCGACCGCCACGGACGCTCTTCTCGGCCAGCATCTCGACACCCTCGCCAAGGGACACTCGTGTCTGCGAACGACGCCGATTCCAATCCCAGCTCGCCGTCGGGAGACGGAGTCCTCGTCTGCCAGCAATGCCAGACGAGCCTGGATGCCGGCCAGGCCTACTGCCCGTCGTGTGGCACACCCTCGGGAGCGATCGGCTGGACACCCGGAGGACTGGACCTCGCCGTCGGGGATCGGGTCAACGGACGGTTCGAGCTCGTCGAGCTGCTCGGCCGTGGTGGGTTCGGCTCGGTCTTCAAGGTCGTCGACCTGAACCACCAGGTCGTGAAGGCCCTCAAGATCCCCCATGCGAACCTGGCCCAAGATCCCGAGTTTCGACAGCGCTTCGATCGCGAGATTCGAATCCTGCTTCGACTCAATCATCAGAACATCGTGCCGATTCGCGACACCGGCATCACGCCGACCGGGTTGCCGTTCTACACCATGGACTTCTGCGGCGGGCGGACGCTGCGCCACGTCATTCGCACCGACGGGCCGATTGCCGTTCCGCGGTTTCTCAAGATCGCTGGCGACATCCTCGCCGCTCTCCACTCCGCTCACGTGCAAGGTGTCCTGCATCGCGATCTCAAGCCGGTCAACATCATCTTGATCGAGGAGGGCGGGCGCGAGCGCGCCCGCGTGCTGGACTTCGGCATCGGCAAGATCCTGGATCGCGATGATCCGGATCAGACTTTCGTCACTCAGCGATCGGGGCTGATGGGCACACCGGCCTACATGCCGCCCGAGCAGATCGAAGGCGAAACGCTCGACGCTCGCTCCGACGTCTACTCGGCCGGAGCAACCTTCTACGAGACGCTCGCCGGTCGACCGCTCTTCGTCGGACGGTCGATGATCAAGATCCTCGATCAAGCCCGCAACGACCGACCGACACCCCTGAGTGAGGTGCGCCCCGGAGAGATTCCCGAGTGGCTCGATGCGGCCGTCCTGCGTTCGCTCGAGAAGTCGGCATCGGATCGCTTCTCGACGGCGGACGACTTCCGAAGGGCTCTCGAGGAAGCTCGGCCCGACCTCCCGACTCAGCCCCTCTTCGACCCGACACAGCTTCCGCCTCAGGACGATACGGTGGTGGCGTACTTCGGCGACGAGGTCGAAGATCCGACTCTCGCGACCGTGTCTCGGACTCCGCGAACCCGAAGGTGGTGGCCGCTGGCCCTCTTGATCTTGGTCAGTGTCAGCATCGCGCTGTACTACTTCCTCATCTATCTCCCCGGCTCCACCCCGCCGCGAATCACTCCGCCCATTACTCTGGCGTTGGAATCGAACGATCTGCCGTCGGTCGTCGAGAGTCGCGACCCGATCGTGGCCTCCGTTACGGGCCCACCGGGCCAGCGCCTGGCCGGAAGTGTGACGTGGCAGCCTCGAGGCGACGCGGAGCGGGAGCTGGAGTGGCCCGACATCCTCCTCTCGGAGCGCAAGACCGCCATCACACTCGCCGGCCTGCTGGGCGACGTTCCGGAGCCGGAGGGCGTCTGCCGCTTCCGTTTGGGCGAAGGCGCGACGGTGTTGCAGGGGCAGGTCACGATCGACGTCGAGGCCCCGCGCTTGAGAGTCGACGGCCGCCTGGTCGATGGGAATGCGACGACCGAATGGCCTTCGACGACGCGGGCCTTCGAGCTCGAGATCGAAGACGCCGCTTTGACGGGCGTGTCGGTCCAGGAAGACGAGCAGTCGGTCCGAGAGCTCGAGGTCGCCGAGGGCGTCTTCCAACGCTCCCTGCAGCGAGGCGGCCCCTCCGACGACGAGGCGATCGTCGTCTCGGAGTCGGCTCGTTCCGTTACGATTTGGGCGCGCGATGCCCTCGGGCGGGAGAGCCGCTACACCTTCGTCGAGCCGGCGGCGCCACCGCGCGACCCGATCGTCGTGACGCGCTCGAGTGTTGCCAGTGAGGATCTTCCGGTCTTCATCGCCGATGCCGATCATGTGCTGGCTCGCGTTTCAGGTGACGCGGAACGCGATCTCATGGCGGTGCGTTGGCTCGGTCCCGATGAGACGACGCACGAGCAGGCGCTCGCCGTCACGGCCGGTGAAAGCCTGTCGCTCGCGACCCTCGTCGGAGAGGCCCCCGCGTCGGGCAAGTACCGGATCGAGCTGTCCCACGATCGACTGGCTGCCCAGGATCCCTTTTGGATCGTGCTCGACACCGCTGGTCCTCGCGCTTGGATCGGAGAGCGTGAGCTGACGGAAGCGAGAGCCTCGTTCACTTGTGGGCAAGAGGTTCGTCTGCGATTCACCGACGATGACGAGATCGCCAGCGTGCAGATCGACGGAGAAGAGCGTCTGGCCACCGATGGTGAGCTGCGCTTGGCACCCCCAGGGAGTGCTCCCTTCGAGATCGAGCTTCGATTGGTCGACCGAGCCGGAAACAAAAGTCGCTTCGCGATGGAGGTCCAGCCCGACCTCGCTCCGCCGACGGCAGGTTGGACGGACGGACCGGGAACCCTCGTCCGCATCGGGGGGGCCTGGTTCTGGCAGGGCGAGATCGAGCTCTCCGATCAGAGTGGCATCGACCTGGAGAGCTTGGTGTTGGAGCCGGCCGAAGCGAGCCGGGAAGAGATCTCTGATACCGGCAAGGCACGCTACCGGATCCGCGTGCCTTGGCCGTCGGCGGGCCAGCTCTTGAATGTCTCGCTCTCGGTGGCGGACGTGCATGGGGCACGGATGGCGGATCCGTCTCGACGATCTTGGGAGGTCGTGTTCACGGACGAGCGGGCCGGATACTGTGAGTTTCGGGCTGAGCCCGGAACCTCTGGGCGACGTGGCTTCTTCGTGGAGCAGGCGTCGGGTACGACGGCATGGTGGCTTCCGAAGGGGCTCACGCGGGTGGCCGAGGAGGAGCGCCCGGTGTTCCGAAGCGCGCGGGACGCGGTCGACATGGTCTTCGTGCCCGGACTCCGAGACGGCTCGGTCGATCCGTTCTTGATCGATCGTTACGAGGTGAGCAATGAACGCTTCGCGGCCCAGCGCGCACAGCATCGAGCCACACCACCGGACCGGCCCGTGGTCCGTCTGTCCTGGCTCGACGCCCGGGACTTCGCGGAGAAGGTTGGCAAGCGCCTTCCTCAGAAGTCCGAGTGGGAGGTGGCTGGCTACCGGAGCTCGGACCGCGAACGCCGGCTCCGCTATCCCTGGGGAGACGTCTTCGACGCGGGTGGCATCACGCGTCGACGGGACCTCCCGGCAGTGGACGCGAATCCGAAGGATGTTTCGAGCTGGGGTGTCATCGGGATGGCGGGGTCCGTTCGTGAGTGGCTCGAGGATGGCGAGGGCGACTTTCACCAGGTCATCGGCGGACACTATCAGCTGGGAGCCTTTGACAAGGATCCCTACCAAGGCGCACTATCTGTGCTGGAGCGCTCGGGTGGACCCGAGATCGGCTTCCGTTGCCTGGTTCGGCTCGAGCCGGCTCAGTAGTCAGCCGCGTCGATCGCAGTCGTGACGCTCCGTGTCCCTGACCAGGAGTGCAACTTTGAGCTTCCCCCGTCGAGTCGGATGGCTGATCGCCTTGATCGGATTGATCGGCTGCGCGAGCACGGACAGCTTCGACGCCGTCCGCGAGGCCCCACGGATTCCGTACCGTATCGCCGTCGAGCCGTTTGAGATCCCCGAGGGGCACACCGGCGAGTGGTCGGCGAACGCGATGCAAGTGCGGCTCGTCGAGCGGCTGCGCGAGCTCGACTGCGCCAGCGAGGTCGTCGCCGTGATGCCCGGTGAAGACATCGGCGACGCGGATCTTCTCGTCGTACCGCGCGTGACCGAGCCGTTTCGTTACGAGTACTCGGAGGCGACGGGCGGAGCCGTGCTGTCGAGCGTCCTCTGGATCGGCACCTGGGTGGGTGGCCTCTTCATCAGCGACTCCAGCTACGAGAGTGCGCTCTCCGTCGACTTCGAAATCAAGATGCTGCGCGACAGTGCCAAGCTGGAGCCGGTTCATATTCGGCAAGCCGATCCGGTCGCCGTCGACTTTCTCGAGCGCAATGACTTCTTGTCCTGGCCGATGGTGCAGTCGTGGATCATCCCGCCATTCTTGACCTCGGATGACGAAGAGGTGCTGGGGAGTAGCTTGCTCGGTGCCAAGCTCGACCAGGTCGGTGACGAGCTCGCCCGCGACCTCAAGTTCAAGCTCGAGGATCGCGAGCTGGCGCGCTGCGCCTCGATTCGATTCGAGCCTCCGTCCCGGAACGAGAATGGGAGCCGCGTGCTCGAGTTCTCGGTGCTCGCGGGGAGTCGGATCGATGGAGTCGACATCCAGTTCGACAAGGGGCACTTGGACCGAGTCTACCCTCGTGGAGCGTCCGAGGTCGCTGAGGTGGAGGAGAGCGATGGGGGGCTTCGTCTGCGCGTCACCGCCGTCATTCCCGAGGACTCGACTCGCACCGTCCGCGTTCACGCCAAGTCCGAGACCAAAGTGACCACGCGAACCTACGTGCTCGGCCCCGCCCGCTGAGCCTCTCGCTGAATCTATCCAACTGGAGGCGACGATGTCGTCGAGCTTTGTCGTCGCCTTTCTTGCCGACTTCGCACCCGAGAGTGACGAGCGACCGCGATCGGTCTCCTTCGATCGCGATGACCTCGAGACCAGAATGGCTGGTTGGGCCCCGACCCGAGCCTGCTCGGAGCTCGGGGGCTCGTCGCTGAAGTTTCGAAGCCACGACGACTTCACTCCCGACAGAATCATCTCCCAGCTGCCCCGGCTGAGCGTTTGGCTCGAGGCTGCCGAGGCGGCCGGCTCGTTGGAGCAGGTGCAAGCGCTGCTTCGTGAGGCAGGAGAATCCACTTCGCTCGGAGAAGCGGAAACGTCGAGCCCACCGGATTCCCCTCGCCCCTCCGCACCACGAGCGGTCTCTGAGGCCGACGTTCTCGAAGCGATCTTGGAGGGCGGCGAGAGCACCGACGAGATTCGACTCACCCCCGAGAGCCGTGATCCCGAGCTGGGTCGTGCCATCGATGCGATCGTCGGATCCGTCGGCGAGCGGCCCCTGCCTGCCGACGCCAAGGCACGGCGTCGACACCTCCAGGATGAGCTCGCGACTCGGCTGAGACATCTTCTCCACGATGCCGGCTTCGCGAGGCTCGAGGCTGCTTGGTCCGGCCTTCGAGACGTCGCGCGGGACGTGCCGACCTCGATCGGTGTGCGGCTGGTCGCCGTCGACTGCGACCTGGAGAGCACCTCGGCACGGCTCGAGGATGCGGCCGACTCCTCGGACTTGTCGGCTCATCTGAGTGGCCTGGCCGCGCATCCCGGCTCCGATCCCGTTCGCCTGGTTCTCATCGACCGGTCCTTTGAGGACTCGCCGGAGGACTGGCTCCTCCTCGAGCATCTCGGCCGAGTCGCAAAGAAGCTCGGCGCCACCGCAATCGCGGGCGCCGGGGCGAGCCTCATCGCGGCTGCGGAACGACCCGACTGGGACGCCCGTCGTCGCCACCCGGGCCTCGAGTCCATCGCTCTCGCTTGGCCGCGCATTCTGGTGCGTGCGCCGTATGGGCCGAGCACCGAGCCGGTGGAGTGCTTCCCGTTCGAAGAGATCCAGGACGGATCGGTGTACTCGTGGGGCAACGCCGTCTACGTCGTGGCGCGGATGCTCCTGCGCGGCCACGCCGAGCTACAAGAGAATCCTGAAGCGCATCCGGAGGCCGTCCTGACGGGACTGCCGATCCACGTGACGCCCGAGCGAGTCGTGGGTCCGATGGAAGAGCTGGTGACGGTCGATCGTCTGGCGGCTCTGGCGAAATCGGGCTTCCTGCCCATCGCGGGCTTCGTGAACGATGATCGCATCGCCCTCGGAGCGCTCCGAACTCTGGCCGGTGCACCGCTGTTCGGCTGACGTCGTATCTTCGATCAGGTGGGCTCGATGGCACTCGCGCGCTGCAGGGTGCTGATGAGCTCGTCGGCCAGGAGATCGGGCTCGAGGTCTTCGAAGACGCGTTCGAATCTGGACCAGAGCTGAGAGCGCTGCTGCGGATCGAGCTTCCCGTCATTCGCCAGAGTCAGATCGCGTCGGAGTGTCTCCGGGTCGAGACGGGACAGCAGCCGAGCCGACCAGTCGCGTGCGGCGGCCGTCTGCCGCTCCGGGGAAGCGGCCAGGCGGTTCTGCAAGCTCTCAAGTCGCTGATGGAGCGCTTGCCAGTCCTCGGCGTCTCCCTTCTCCACCGCGGTCAGGAGGCACCGCGAGAGATCACTCGACTCGTCGCTCGTTCCGACGCCGAGGGCGAAGTCGTGAAGTCGCCGCACGAGCAGCAGGAGATCGCGCTCGAGACGAGGCCGAGACGCCGATCGGCTCTTCCCGCTCGAGAGGAGCTCAGCCAGCTGATTGCGCAGGTTGGATTCTTCGGGCGCGGAAACGGGAGTGAAGCTCTTGGGCGGGGGGGTGACGGAGTGCGAGAACGCGGTCTCTGCCTCGAGGGCGTCATCGAGTCCGGGATCCGTGTCGTCATCGGAGAGAAGGAAGCGAGTCTGAGGCTCGGCCGCCGAGTCTTCAGGGCTCCCCAACAACCGAGCGAGCTTGACCTCGGTCTCTTGGCGAATGCGCTCAGCCGCGTCGAGGCGTGCTTCGAGCTCCCGGACTCTCTCGAAGAGGAATCGGTTCTCGGCCCGCAGGCGCTCGGTCGGTAGGGGCGTTTCGGCATCGTTCTCTTCGGGGTGACGCGCCCGATCGAGCTTCTGACGCAGGTCTAGAATCTCGGCTTCGAGTCGAGCGGTCCGCTCGCGATCCCACTCCTTGGCGTCGATGCCGCCGGCCGGCGCAAAGACCGTCGAGTCCTCGAGGACCTCGTCGTCGGGGGTCGGGTAGATGTCGCTCTTGTCGAGCCGGAGGAAGTAGCGGTCGGCGCCCCCGACGCAGATGCGCTCGTCGGGCTCGAGAACGGCGAGGCGAACGCGGCGGCCCCGAAGCCAAAGCCCGTTGGTGCTGCCGAGGTCTTCGACCACCAGGCGCCAGACGACGCGAGCGTGCCGGCGTGAGATCCGCGAGTCGTCGATCATCAGATCGCAGCCATCTTCGCGTCCGATGGTGAACTCGGTGAGGTCCATCTCGAGCCGGCGCTCTTCCGGGAAGGGGCCGGAGAAAAGGAGCTGAGTCATCGCGTGTGGGCTCGTCTGGAAAGGTTGGCCGGGCCGCGCCAGGTGCGCAGAGCCGAAGGAGCCGAGGTCGGTCGACGCACGGATCGACCGGCGTCGCTCGGTCTGGATGGTCGGCCATCATAGGCGAAGGCCGGGATCCGTGGCAAACGGCAGTCGGATCATCCCGGGCCGAACCGGGGCGGATCTCAGGACAACGATGTCTCAACCGCTCAACCGCCAGACTTCCCATCCAGAACGACAATCACGGTGCGCAGCTCCGAAGTGGCAAGGGAATGAGGTCCGGCCCTGCAGCCCGCGACCGAGCGTCGAATGGCACTTCCATCGATCCTGGCGAGACCGTTGACCGGGGACGAAGGCCGCCTTCCGAGTTGGGATTCGGTGAGCGGAGCCGATGTTCGAGCTCACGGGGGAGCGGGATCGCTGCTTGGACGGTGCCTTGGTCTCTAGGCCGAGCTCTCGTCGTTCGTCAGTGCTTCGAGAATCGCGCGGGCGAGCGCGGTGGTAATTCCGGGCACGCTCGTGAGCTCCTCGATCTCGCGTTGCCGAATCCCGTCGACGCTGCCGAACTGGTCGAGCAGCGCTCGCCGGCGCGCGGGGCCGATGCCGGGCACCTGATCGAGGGCCGAGGCCGTCAAGGCCTTCGAGCGGAGCTGGCGGTGGTAGGTGATCGCGAAGCGGTGGGCCTCGTCGCGCAGCCTCTGGAGCAGATGGAGCTCGGCTGCGCCTTCGGGAAAACGCTCGGGCGTCGAGCGACTGGGCGTGAAGAACCGCTCCTCGGTGTCGCGTCGGGCGCGCGCCTTGGCGATCGAGCGGAGGTCGACGTCGTCGATCCCCAGGTCGGCGAAGACCTCGGCGGCCGCGTTCACGTGCCCCAAGCCGCCGTCGATCAGCATCAGGTCGGGCCGCACCTCGTCGTCGGCCAAGCGTCGACGCAGCACCTCCTGAATCGAGCCGTAGTCGTCGATGCCTTCGATGGATCGGATCTTGTACTTGCGATAGCTCTTCTTGTCGGGCTGCCCGTGTCGGAACACGACGCGCGAGCCCACGCTGAGCTGCCCTTGAAGATTCGAGATGTCGTAGCACTCGATCACCTCGGGGAATCTCTGGAGCTGCAATCGCTGCTGGATCGCGATCAGGAGATTGGTCTTTCGCTCCCCGTCCTTCATGCGAAAGCGGAACGACTCTTGGGCATTGACGTGGGCCATCTCGACCAGCCGCCGCTTCTCGCCGCGTTGAGGAACGGCCACGCTCAGCGCGGCGCCGCGCTCGTCGCGCAGGATCTCCTCGAGGAGCGGGCGATCGTCGAGCTCGCTGGGAAGCAGGATCTCGTCCGGCAGGTAGGCCCCGGAGGTGTAGTACCGCATCAGGAACTGGGTGAGGAGCTCCTCGTCGGGGAGGCCGCTCTCGAACGAGTAGCCCTGTGAGTTCACGAGCTTGCCGTCTCGGACGAACAGCAGCTTGATCTCGAGGAATCCGGCTTCCCGGTGCCACCCGACGACATCTCTGTCGACTCGTCGGTGCGACTCGACGTCTTGACGCTCTCGGGTCTTGCGCAGCGCACCGAGCTGATCGCGGAGGCGAGCGGCCCGCTCGAAATTCAGCTTGCCTGCTTCGGCCTTCATCTCGGCTTCGAGACGAGCGATCACCTCCTCGCGTTCGCCTTTGATGACCTTGACGGCCGTGTCGATCATCTCCGAGTACTCGGCCTCCGAGACGTAGTCGACGCAGGGCGCGCAGCAGCGTCCGATCTCGTACTTGAGGCAGGGTCGCGAGCGATTGTTAAAGATGCTGTCCTTGCAGTCGCGCAACGGCACGATGCCCTGGATGAAGCGCAGCGTGTGTCGGAGCCCACCGGCGGAATGGAAGGGGCCGAGGTAGGTGGCGTCGTCCTTGCGCACGCGTCGTACGAGCTCGATACGTGGGAAAGCCTTCTTCCGGTCGATGCGGACGTTGAGGAACTGCTTATCGTCGCGGAGCTGGATGTTGTAGCGCGGCTTGTGCTTCTTGATCAGCGTGTTCTCGAGGAGCATCGCCTCCTTCTCGTTGTGAGTCACGATGCAGCGGACGTCTCGCAGCACGCGGCGCATGAACTGGATGAAGAGGCGATTGTCTCCCGAGCGCGTGAAGTAGTTGCGCACTCGCTGACGCAGCTCCTTGGCCTTGCCGACGTAGAGGATCTCGTCCCCGTCCCCGATCATCAGGTACACGCCTGGACTCTTGGGAAGGCGAGCGATCTTGTCTTGCAGCTCGGTGCTCATGGTCTCGGGGTCGGCGGGAGCCTCGAGGGCTCAACCGCGCGGATGATGCTCCTCATGGATGCGCTTCAGCCGGGCTCGATCGACGTGGGTATAGATCTGGGTCGTCGCGATGTCAGCGTGCCCGAGCATCTCCTGGACAGCGCGGAGGTCTGCCCCTCCCTCGAGGAGGTGCGTCGCGAAGGCGTGACGCAGGGTGTGCGGTGAGATCTTGCTCGAGAGGCCGGCGCGCATGGCATAGCGCTTGACGATCCGCCAGATCCCGGTGCGATCGAGCGGACGACCCGTTCGCGAGACGAACAGCGCCCGCTCGGGCTCCACGCCCACCAGGCGCGGCCGCGTGTCCTCGAGATAGCGGTCGATCACGCCCAGCGTCAGCCCAGCGATCGGGACCAGCCGCTCCTTGCGCCCCTTGCCGTAGCAGCGGACGGTCGACGATCGGAAATCGACGTGCGCCACGTCCATGCGGACGATCTCCGAGACCCGAGCCCCCGTCGCGTAGAAAAGCTCGAGCAACGCTCGGTCACGGAGACCGAGCAGCGTCGTCGGGTCGGGAGTCCGGAGCAGGAGCTCGACTTGACGGCTCGAAGGCACGTCGGGAATCCGCTTCCAGCCACGAGCCGTCTCGAGTGCCAGAGAGTAATCGGCAGGAATGAGGCGCTCCAAGTGCAGAAATCGGACGAAGAGACGCAGAGTCACGAGCCGCCGGGCCAGGGTGGCGGCCGCGTAGCCGGCCCGATGCTGCTCCGCCAGAAAGGCCAGAATCGGCTCGGCCCGAGTCGGCAAGGCCTCGCCCGCACCCGTTCGGATCTGGTAGCGACGGAAGTGCTCCAGATCCGTCTGGTAGGCGTCCAGCGTATGGGGAGACAGCCCGAGCTCGGCTCGGAGAGTATCGAGGAAGCTCTGGAGGGCCGCACGCATCGGTGACAGACGTCCTCCACTTAAAAGGAGCGGGGAGCGATCGGGCTCCCCACGGCCGGCTCCGGAGCAGGAGAGGATTCCGCCGCCGCCCTTGACGCTCGCTCCGACCGGACGATATGGTACCGGGCTCGTACGGTTCGGTCACCTGCTTTGCCCAGGATCGGAGTGCAACCGCCTTTGTCGCCGTCCGGCGACGAAGGAGCGGCAGGGAGAAGAGAGTTCGATGAGGAAAGCGGATCTCGATCGCTTCAAGAAGCTGTTGCTACAGAAGCGGGACATCCTGACGGGAAACGTCTCGCAAATGCAGGACGAGGCCCTCAAGGGGGGTGGTCAGGACGTCTCGGTCGACCACATGGCCGATTTCGGCTCGGACAACTTCGAGCAGGACTTCACGCTCGGGCTGATCGAGAACGAGCAGGAGACGATCCGGGAAATCGACGAAGCCCTCGAGCGGATCGAGCAAGGTGACTTCGGCAGCTGCGAGGTTTGCGAGTCGGCGATCCCCTTGCCCCGTCTGCGGGTGATTCCGTGGGCCAAGCTCTGTATCGAGTGCAAGCGGAAAACCGAGAGCGAGGCGGGCTGAGGTCCCTCACCGGGCCGACTCGATCGTTGCGATCCGATGAGGCCCACCGGGACGAAAGCGGGAGTTTGCGTGCGACGCTTCAAGGTCTGGTTTTGGCTCATCGCCCTGAGTGGCCTCGTGCTCGATCTGTGGTCCAAGTCCGTTGCTTGGGACTTTCTCGGCTGTGACGGCGGTGGCCCCGGCGAGTACCTCGTGATCGATGGCTTCTTCTGGCTCCGCTGCGTCGAGAACAAAGGCGGCGTCTGGGGTATCGGTCAGGACTTTACTCAAGTGCTGGTCGTCGTGCGCGCCATCCTGAGCGTCGGCATCATCATCTACATGGCCCTGCTCGATCCGGCTAGGCGCCGACTGCTCTGGGCGCTGGCGTTGGTGCTGGGCGGTGCGGTGGGCAACCTCCACGACAGCGCCAAGTACGGGGCCGTTCGCGATTTCCTCGACTTCCTGCTTCCCGTCATCGACTATCGATGGCCCACGTTCAACATCGCTGACTCGCTCATCTGCGTCGGCTTCGGGCTTCTGGTCATCGAGATGCTCTTCGATCGTCAGCATCACGAGACCCAGGAAGCCACGACCTCACCGGCCACTCCTCGCTGAGGCCGGGCTGCACCGGCTCGCCGACCATGGACATGCTCGCCGTCGAACTCGGTCCTCTCTCTCTCGCCAATCCGATTCTCACGGCGTCGGGTACCTTTGGCGGCTCGGATGAGATGGCCGACTTCTTCGACCTCTCTCGGCTCGGGGCCATCGTGTTGAAGACGGTGACCCTTCATCCACGGCGCGGCAACCGTCCGCCCCGTGTCGCCGAGACGCCGTTCGGAATGCTCAACTCGATCGGGCTGCCCAACGGCGGGATCGATTACTTCATCGAGAACCAGCTGCCGGTGCTCCGGGAGATCCCGACCACGCGCGTCGTCAACGTCGCCGGGGACACGGTCGACCAGTTCATCGAAGGCGTGCGACGCCTCGATGCGGCGGGCGGGATGGACGCCTTCGAGCTGAACATCTCGTGTCCGAACGTCGAAGGCGGCCGGCTGCCGTTCGGCAGTGATCCCAAGGTCACCGAGGTCTTGGTGCGCGGTGTTCGGGGAGTCACCGATCTCCCGCTCATCGTGAAGCTGTCACCGAACGTGACCGATGTCGTCGTCATTGCGCAGGCCGCGGCAGCCGGCGGCGCTGACGTCCTCTCCTTGATCAATACCTTGCTGGGCATGGCGATCGACCCACGGACGAAGCGACCGAAGCTCGGGTCCAACTTCGGTGGTCTTTCGGGGCCCGCCATCAAGCCGGTGGCCGTCAAGATGGTCTGGGAGGTCTCTCGAAGCGTTGATCTGCCGGTGATCGGGATCGGCGGCATTCGAGACGTCGACGACGTGATCGAGTTCCTCTTGGCCGGTGCTTCGGCGGTACAGGTCGGCACGGCGAACTATCTCGAGCCCACCGTGATTCCGCGTTTGCTGGACGAGCTCCCGCCTCGATTGGAGGAGCTGGGGGTGTCGCAGGTGACCGATCTCATCGGGGCGGTTCGGCCGTTCGAAGAGATCTGAAGGCGGAGCGCCGGGAACGCCGAGAATCTAGTGGATCGCTCGGAATTCCCTACCGGTAAGAGATTTCCCGCTTTGGCTGCGGTCCTTCGCCCGTTATAAAACGAAGCGATTACGTGCTCCCTCAGACCCGGTGCCCGGCCCGTCAAAGCCCATGAAGTGGCAGCAGATTGACATCTCGACCATTCGGCGAGCCATTCGCCTCTACCTTGAGGTCGCCTACGAGGGCGCTCGCTCGTCGAAGCAGCTTCTCAAACCTTATGAGGCGGTCGAGTCGGTCCAGCAGCTCCTCGAGGACTTCTTCCTCGACGAGAAGCGCGAAGAGCTCGGGCGAACGATGAGTCGCTACAGCCTTCGCCTCGGCAACCCGAGCTATCCGAACATGAAGCTCGTCCTGCACGAATACCTGGTGCGGGGCGAGTTTTTTTTTAGCGTCGACACGCACGATCAGATCGAGGTCAAGCCCAGCTACCCCGACTACGACGCTTGGATCAAGCTCAAGCAGTACAACGCCGACCTCAAGGAATCCATCGAGAACCGATGGGAGGAGGAGGGTGTTCCCACACTGCGAGAGCTCCGTTGTGTCGTCCGCGAGGAAGAAGCGCGCTCGGTGCGCGACCGCGAGCCGGCGCTGGATCGGACGGTTTTGGTGGTTGACGACGAAAAAGAGATCATCGACGCCATCGAGGTGCTGCTGAGCTCGCGGGGATTTCACGTCGTGCGGGCGGCCAATGGTCAAGAAGCCATCGAGATCGCTCAACAGATCCATCCCGATCTGATCCTGATGGACTATCAGATGCCCCTTCTCAACGGCATCGAAGCCTGCGCGACCCTCAAGGACAGCTCGGAGACCCGGGATATCCCGGTCCTCCTCGCCACCGCCTGCAGCGAGCGGATCGAGAAGATCGGACGAGCCGATGGCTTCCTGGTCAAGCCCTACGAGTCCGAGACCCTCATCCACTTCGTTCACCATCACCTCAACGGCCAGCGCGCGAGCTGAGTGCTCGAAGGCTTCAGCGACCGCGTCCGGGCGACGAAAAAGGAGGACGGGAGAGCCTCGAGGTCGCAACGGCGTTGCTGCAAGCGGGCGAAGGGCTCTGGGAAGGACGGTCGGGCCGGCTCCGGCGCTCGGGATCCCGAGCACCAGACGGCTCTCTCGGCTTCCCGGACACCTGCAGCGGTGAAAGCCGACGCAGCAGGGCATATAATGAGCGATTCGAACGAGTCGAGCCCGCGGCGAGGTGCGAGAGTCCGAGCGCTGAACAGTTCCGGGGCGGTGAGCTTCCTCAGGCAGGAATGAGACGCGATGAGCTTTCTCGATAATCTCTCTCTCAAGGTCGGCAAGTCACTCAAGAAAGTCTTCGGCGATTCGAACACCCGCTCGCTGAAGGCCATCGAGCCGATCGTCAGCCGGATCAACGAGCTCGAGCCCTCGATGCAGAGCCTGACCGACGAGCAGCTCGGTGCGAAGACACCTGAGTTCAAGCAGCGCCTCGAGCAAGGCCAGGTCCTCGACGACCTGATGCCTGAAGCCTTTGCCGTCGTCCGCGAGGTCAGCCGGCGCCGCATGGGCATGCGCCACTTCGACGTCCAGCTCATCGGTGGCACCGTGCTCCATCAAGGCAAGATCGCCGAGATGACCACCGGGGAAGGCAAGACTCTCGTCGCGACCCTGCCGACCTACCTCAACGCCCTGGCCGGAAAAGGCGTGCACGTCGTCACGGTGAATGACTACCTGGCCCGTCGCGATGCCGAGTGGATGAGCCCCATCTTCCATGGGCTCGGCATGACCATCGGCGCCATCCAGAGCGGAATGGACAGCCAAGAGCGGCTTCCCATCTACGCCTGCGACGTCACCTACGGCACCAACAACGAGTTCGGCTTCGACTATCTGCGCGACAACATGAAGGTGCGGGCCGAGGACCAGGTCCAGAAGCAGCGCTTCTTCGCGATCGTCGACGAGGTCGACAGCATCCTGATCGACGAAGCGCGCACACCGCTCATCATCTCGGGCATGCCGACCGGCACCACCGACAAGTACATGCTGGCCGATCAGATCTCTCGAAAGCTCCGCAAGGACGAGCACTTCGAGATCAAGGAGAAGGAGCACGCCGCCGTCCTCACCGAGGAAGGCATCGAGCGAGCTGAGAAGCTGGCCGGCGTCGACAGCTTCTATACCGGCGCCAACATGGACTGGCCCCACCACATCGAGCAGTCCCTCAAGGCGCACTTCCTCTACAGCTGCGACAAAGAATACGTCGTCCAGAACAACGAGATCATCATCGTCGATGAGTTCACGGGGCGACTCATGCCGGGACGGCGCTGGAGCGACGGCTTGCATCAGGCCGTCGAGGCGAAGGAGCGCATCAAGCCGCGCGAGGAGCTGCAGACCCTCGCCACCATCACCCTCCAGAACTACTTCAAGCTCTACAAGAAGCTCGCCGGCATGACCGGTACCGCCCAGACCGAGGCGGCCGAGTTCTATCAGATCTACAAGCTCGACGTGATGTCGATCCCGACCAATCGGCCCCTGCAGCGATCGAGCTACCCGGACGTCGTCTACCGCACCAAGCGAGAGAAGATCAAGGCGCTCCTCGACGAGATCCAAGAGACGCACGAGGCCGGTCGACCCTCGCTGGTCGGCACCATCGCGATCGAGGACTCCGAGCAGCTCGCCGATCTCCTCAAGCGGCGAGGCATCCCGCACAACGTCCTCAACGCCAAGTACCACGAGAAAGAAGCGCAGATCATCGCGCAGGCTGGCCGCAAGGGCGCCGTGACGATCGCCACCAACATGGCCGGTCGTGGAACCGATATCCTCCTGGGTGGCAATCCCGAGTTCTTGGCACGTGGCGAGGTCGGAGCCGAGGCGGAGGAAGACGTCTTCCAGGTCGCAGTCGTGAAGTTCAAGAAGGCCTGCGAGAACGAGAAGCAAGAGGTCTTGGCTGCGGGCGGCCTGCACGTCGTCGGCACCGAGCGCCACGAGGCCCGACGCATCGACAATCAGCTTCGCGGCCGCTGCGGGCGCCAAGGGGATCCCGGCTCCTCGCGCTTCTTCCTCTCGCTCGAGGACACCCTCATGCGCATCTTCGCGCCCGAGTGGGTGAGTGGAATGCTCGAGCGACTCGGCATGACCGAAGGTACGCCCATCGAGAGCCGCATCGTCTCGCGTCGTGTCGAGACCGCGCAGAAGAAGGTCGAGCAACGCAACTTCGACGTCCGCAAGAACCTCCTCGAGTACGACGAGGTCATGGACAAGCAACGGAAGAAGATCTACGGCGACCGCGAGGAGATTCTCCATAGCATCGGCCTCAAGGAGAAGACTCTCGACATGATCCAGGAGGTCGTGTACGGCTCCGCCGACACCTACCTGGGCGAAGGCAAGAAGGGTGACCCGGCCGAGTGGGATCTCCCCGGTCTGTGTGAGTGGTTCGAGCGCAAGTTCGCTAACCCGGCGCCCGATGGTCTCGACAATCTGGCCAAGGAGGCGGTCGAGGACAGCCTGATCTCGGCGGCCAAGGAGCTCTACGAGAAGCGCGAAGCCGAGATCGGCTCCGAAAACATGCGCCGTATCGAGCGCTACCTCTTGCTCAACGCCATCGACTCGAAGTGGAAGGACCACCTCTACGCGATGGACGCCCTCAAGACGGGCATCGGTCTTCGCGGATATGGTCAAGTCGACCCCAAGCTCGAGTACAAGCGCGAGGGCTTCGAGAAGTTCCAGATGCTGCTCGATAGCATCGCCGACGAGGTCACCGAGCTCGTCTACCGCGTTCAAGTGAAGAAAGAGGAAGAGCGCCAGCTCGTCGACGCCATGGCCCCGTCCGCAGCGCAAGCCCAGCACGCCGACCTCAGCGGATACGGCGAGACGCAGCGGTTGATGCAGGAAGCGGTCGAGTCGAGCCAGCATCAGGGCGGACCGACCACTGTCAAGCGCAAGGTCGAAAAGGTCGGTCGCAATGCGCCCTGCACCTGCGGCAGCGGCAAGAAGTTCAAGAACTGCTGCGGACGCGGCGTCTGACCTATCGCGTGCCAAGCTGCTCCGTGCCCTCTGTGATCTTCGTGGTCGAGAATCGAACCGCGGAGGGCCGTCCCCGCGAGCTGAAGTGACCGCGCACAATTCAGTTGCGACCGCAGAGCGTTTCCAATAACGTACTCGGCTCGACAGCGCTTGGGATCGTTCGACCACCCCTGCTCCGGAGAGCCACGAGCCGTTGGACTGGAAGAGCCGAGTCCGCGTCGTCGTCTTGCACGGCATCTACGACGCGTTCTTTACGTTGGCCCTCCTGGTCGCCTCGCCGTACCTCCTGTACCGCATCGTGACCAGTGGACGCTTTCGAGCAGGGCTGTGCCAGCGGTTTGGGTTCATCCCGCGACGCCGCTCGCCGGATCGGCCCTGCCTGTGGATCCATGGGGTCTCGGTGGGGGAGATCCAGACCGCTGAAGCGTTGATCGAGGAGTTGGGCCGCCGGCATCCCGACGTCGAGATCGTCCTCTCGACGACGACGGCCACCGGTCAGAAGGTCGCCCGGCGACGGCATCCGGACCGAACGATCTTCTACTATCCGCTCGACTTCTCCTTGGTCACCCACCGGGTGATCCGCCGCATCCGCCCCGACGCGATCCTCCTGATGGAGCTGGAGATCTGGCCGAACTTCTTGCTGGCGTGCGCGCTTCGACAGCTCCCGGTCGCCGTCGTCAATGGCCGGATCTCGCAGAAGAGCTTCGTCGGATATCGGAGATTGCGCCGAATCCTCCCCGAGCCCTTCGGTCGAGTCTCGCTCTACTGTGTACAGACCGAGGAGTACTCAGAGCGTCTCCTCGCCTTGGCGGTCGATCGAGAGAAGATCTTCGTCACGGGGAACATGAAGTACGACAACATCTCGACCGAGAGCGCTTGGACGGCGCGGGCCGCTCTCGAGAGCCGTTTCGGAATCGCCGCCACGGATCGGGTCCTGATCGGTGGCAGCACGCATTCGGGCGAAGAAGAAGCGCTGGTCGAAATCTACCGCAAGCTCCGTCGACGCCATCCGGGCCTGAGGCTCGTCGTCGCGCCCAGGCATCCCCAGCGAGCGCAGGAGGTGCGCCAGATCATCGAGCGGCGAGGGTTGCGGTGCTTGGCCAAGACCGACCTGGACGCCGAGTCGATATCGCCGCGCGGGGACGAGGTGATCCTCCTGGACACGGTCGGGGATCTGCCGGTGGTGTATGCCTTGGGGACGCTAGTTTTCGTGGGAGGCAGCCTGATCCCGCATGGTGGGCAGAACATGATGGAGCCGGCGGCGCACGGGAAACCGGTGCTCTTCGGACTCCACACCTTCAACTTTCGTGAAGACGTTGCCATACTGCTCGAGCACGAAGCCGCGATCCAGGTATCGGACGCTGATGATTTGGCGACTCAGATCGCCCGTTTGCTGTCCGACGAGGCCGCGGCTCGTGTGATGGGGGAGCGCGCGCAAGCCGTCATCCGTGAGCGCAAGGGCGCCACCAAGCGGATCGCCGACCTCCTCGAAGACCATCTGGGACACCGCTTCGATACCCAACGTCGAAGCGGAGGATCCGGAGACGAATCGAACGCGAGCGAGGCTCCGGCCGCCTTGCCCGTTCTCGAATGAGACATGGGCCGGACACACCCTTCGAATCCAGCGCGTGCCTCGGTCACGAGACGCGTATTCAGTCAGGAGTAGATCAACATGAGCACGGGTCGTTACCTGTTCACTTCGGAATCGGTCTCGGTCGGGCATCCCGACAAAGTGGCCGATCAGATCAGCGACGCCGTTCTGGACGCCATCATCGCCAACGATCCGGAGTGCCGCGTCGCCTGTGAGACACTGGTGACGACCGGCCTGGTTCTAGTCGCCGGCGAGATCACGACCAGCACCTACGTCCACATTCCCGACATCGCGCGCGAGACCATCAAGGAGATCGGGTACACCGATGCCTCGATGGGCTTCGACTTCAATACTTGCTCTGTCCTCACCTCGATCGACAAGCAGTCGCCCGACATTGCCCAGGGCGTCGACGAGACCAACGAGTACGGTGCACAAGGTGCGGGCGATCAGGGCTTGATGTTCGGTTTCGCTTGCCGGGAGACCGCCGAGCTGATGCCGCTGCCAATCATGCTCTCTCACCAGCTGGTCGATTGCCAAGCGCAGCTGCGTCGCTCGGGCGAGCTGAAGTACCTCCGTCCCGACGCCAAGAGCCAGGTGACGGTCGAGTACGACGGAAAGAAGCCGGTGCGCATCGACGCGGTCGTGCTGTCGACCCAGCACGCCCCGGACGTCACGACCGAGCAGCTCCGCAAGGACGTGATCGAGAAGATCATCAAGCAAACCCTTCCCAAGAACCTGCTCGACGACAAGACCCGGTTCCTCGTCAACCCGACGGGACGCTTCGTCGTCGGAGGTCCCAAGGGCGACTGCGGACTGACCGGCCGGAAGATCATCGTCGACACCTACGGAGGTCGCGGTCGACATGGCGGTGGCGCCTTCTCCGGCAAGGACCCCTCCAAGGTCGATCGCTCGGCTTGCTACGCAGCTCGCCACCTCGCCAAGAACATCGTCGCCGCTGACTTGGCCGACGAGTGCGAGGTCCAGCTCGCGTACGCGATCGGCTATCCGCAGCCAGTCTCCGTCCTGGTCGACACCTACGGGACCCACAAGGTGGACGAGACCAAGATCGCCGCGATCGTCCAAGACAACGTCGATCTGTCGGCCGGTGGCATTGTCAAGCGCCTCCAGCTCAAGCGTCCGATTTACCAAGCGACGGCTGCCCACGGCCACTTCGGACGGCCCGAGTTCAGCTGGGAGAAGCTCGACCTGGTCGAGATGCTCCGGAGCGAAGCGGGTCTCGCCGCCGCTCAGTCGTCCTGAGATCTTGGTCGCGTCCGACCGAGGGGGTTGGCTCCAAGGGGCTGGTGGGAGGGCGGATCGCGCCCGCCAGTCCCAAGAAAACACTCCCGTTTTCGCTCTCCAGGTGCCACCATGTTTGGTCTGGGGTGAGAGATACCCACTCCACGCAATGGTTTAGGAGAACCAGCATGGCGAATCGAGGCTTCACGCTCATCGAGCTCCTCATCGTGATCGGGATCATCGGTCTACTGATCGGTGTCGCCCTACCGACCTACACGGCCTTCCAAGACCGGGCCAAGGTCACGATGTGCAAGAAGAACCTGCAAGAGATCGGCAACGCCCTGGAGATCTACAAGCAGGGCAATGGTGGCAAGTGGCCCATGATGGAAGACAAGAACGGCAAGAAGAAGCGCCTCGGTGGCTTCCAGCTGGTCTTGGCTCCCTGGCACTTCAAGACCATCACTCAAGATGACAAGTACTCGAAGATCTTCATCTGTCCGGGTGCCGCTCAGGAACACGATAATAGCGGTGGCATGGACTACGAGGACTTCGAGGACGTCGGTCCTTTGTCCGTCAGCTACACAGGCCGCGACATGAGTCAGTTTCCGGTGAATCGGAACGATCCGGTGAAGGACGCGCTGGTGGCCGACCACAACTATCAGCAGTCGAACCATCGCAACAAGACCAACGTGCTCTGGGGTGATTGCCGGACGATCTCCGACTTCGACATCGGCAACTACGAGTCTGCGGGCGACAACTTGATGGTCGGCCCCGATTCGCCCGTCGAGGTGCTGCGAGAGCTCGTCTCGCCGGAAGAGAGTTACTGAGCTCCGATTGTGGAGCGGGATGGAACTTCGGTGTGCACGTCCCCGGATCGGGGACGTGATCGTCAGGGAGGAGACTAGCTCGTGCTTCATTCGTTCATGAGGGCGACCGCGCTCGCAGGCGCCTCGGTCGTTTTGGCTGCTTCGGCCTCGGCCCAGGAAACTCAACGTTGGCGTCTCGACTTCGAGGCTGACAAGCCGCAGTCGATCACGATCGAGAATGCCCAGGGGCATTCGGATTCCTATTGGTACCTGACCTACAAGGTGACCAATGGAAGCGGAGCCGAGCGCCCGCTGTCCTTGGGATTCCAGCTCATCACCGATCTGAAAGACCCGAAGAAGCTCGATCAGCCGCTGATCTACCGGGCGCAGACCGTCGCCAAGGTCGAGAAGGCCATCGAGCGTCGTCTCGGCAAGGACCTCGTCGGTATCGGCGAGCTGGCGGGTGCCACGATCGGAGATGGAGACACCGTCGAGGGCATCGTCGTCTTCGGCAAGGTCGACCCGAACGTCGACGACTTCAAGGTCGAGGTCCGCGGCCTCGTCGATCCGTTGTCACGCGAAGGCTCTCGGGCCTTCGTCGAGCGCAAGGTGATGTGGATTCACTACGAGCGCAAGGGCGACGAGTTCTTCGTCAGTCTCGACCCGCTGAAGCGCCGTAAGGTCGAGTGGAAGGTCCTCGCACGCGACGAGGTCCGTCTCCCCAAGAAGTACGACGGTCGTTGACTCTCTTGCGGACGTCGCGTCGCGGGCTCGTTCCTCGTCGCGACTGCCGCGGGGTCGAAAGGCTCGTCGCCTCTGATTGACCGAGCCAGCCCATGGCGTCGACTCGAGCCTTCGATCTCTTCGGACAGAACCCGCCTCGGGGGCGATCCTCCTGGGGCGGCTACTCCTTCCTTCTACGCTTCTGGGAAGCGATCCTGCGGTTCCCGTCGGCCGCGCCCGGTCTCAGCCCTCGGGAGCTCGACCTCACCTCGCTCGCGATCGCGTCGATCCTTCTCGACCGCTTGGAGCCCGAGGACGCGGTGGCCGATCCGCTGCTCGATCGATGGTTCCGAATCCGAGAGCATGCGTTCGACGTCGCGGCGCTGCAGCGCCAGCTCTTGCCACCGGCCGCGGAAGCCCCTCAGCGCCTGGGAGAGCTGCAGCGTCTCTGGCGTTGGCTGTCGCTGAGATTGTTCCGGGCAGGCTGTCTGCAACCGAGCTCGGTCCGGCTCATCGCCGGTGATCTCGAGCCCAGCGGTGCTCGTGGCGGCGAGGGGGTGCTCGAGGTCCGGGCCGCGTTGCACGCGGCGACCGGCGTTCCTCTCTGGTGGGCGATCGAGCCGGCACTGGATGTCACGTCGCTGGTTGACCTGATGGCGGAGCCGACCGTCGGCCCCCTCGTGTTCGGCAAGACGTTTCCGGCGACGGCCTTCTTCAGCGATCTCCCATTCAACCAATCGGGTCAGGCCGCCGCGGCCTTCCGGGGTCTCGAGCGCACACTCCTCGGTTCCGAGGCTGGCCGTGGACTGCTCTTTCCCGAGGATGACCTCGCCGCCAGCCAGGCTCGCAGCGAAGTTTGGGACTCGGACAATCGTCCCTGGACGCTCTTCGCCAATCGCGATGACGAAGGGCTCCTGATGGGTGCCGTACCCGGGGACGCCACTACGGAGGGCGAGTCGTTGCCACGGCTCCCAGACATCGTGGCAGATTCGGCACACTTCTTTCGACTGCTGAAGACCGACTACGACATCGAGCGGCTGCCGACCTGGCTCACCCGGGACCAGCCGCTGGGACTCGAGAGCATCGCCGTGTTCTCGACCACGGTCGCCCTGGCGGGGCTCTTGGAGCAGACCTTCGTCCAAATGGTCCTGCCCGACCGGCCCATGCGGCCCGAGACCCTGCGAACTGCGTTGCTCCGCATTCCGATCGACCTCACGGCCGGTCATTCCCCCAGCGAGTTCGAAGCCGCCCTGGTGCGTCAGAACGACCTCGCCGGCGTGGTCGTGCGCCGCTTGCGCGGCTGGGTCACCTGAGCCGGATTCCGCTCGGGTCTGAGAGAACAAATCGGCGGCGGCGGTCGTCCTACTGCACGAGGATCGGGAAGCCGAGAGGCTTCCCACCTTGGTCGAAAACGTTTGCACAGTGAGGGCTCGTCCCCTTCGGGAGGCGAGCCCTTTCTTTTTGGCCACGCTTTCCGGCGGTGGGCGTCGATCGAATCGTGAAGTCGACTCAGCGCGCCACGTCGTTCTCGTCCACCACGTGATAGCGATCGATCTCCGGCGATTCGATCACGGATTCACGCCCGGACGGCCAGTGGATCGTGATCCGGGAGACGCTCTCGGCATCGGCGAGGCCGACCAGCAGCCGAGGATCGTTTTGGCAGAGGTAGCTGGTGCCACCCCGCAGCTCACGGAGCAGACGGCGCTCTCCGATTTCGACCACGATGCGGGCGCCGAGGGCGATCCGCGCCGGCATTCCCGTGCGAAGCGACAGTCCGATCCAGTGTCCGACCGGACCGTCGTTCCTCAGGAGATTGGGCGCGGAGTCGTTCTGGGTGAACAGGAGGTCGCTGTCCCCGTCGTTGTCGAAATCCGCGACCGCCAGGCCTCGACCGACTCGCTTCCCGTCACGAAAGTAAGGACCCATGGACGCCGAGACGTCCTCGAAGCGACCTTCGACGTTGCGATAGATCTGGTCGGCCTGCTCGTACTCCAGCGCGGCGTTGAGCGTCGAGATGAGATCGTCGATGTGACCGTTGGCGACGGCGAGGTCTTCCCAGCCGTCGTTGTCGTAGTCGAAGAACGCGATCCCGAATGAAAGCGGGACCAGGCTGGGCTCGGCGATGCCGACGCGATGACCGACGTCGGTGAAGAGCCCGTCGCCGTCGTTGCGGTAGAGCGTGTTGGTCTCCATGGAGAAGTTCGTCACGATGGGATCGAAGTCACCGTCTCCGTCATAGTCGGCCACCGCGATGCCCATGCCGGCTTCCGTCTTGCCGTCGGAGTTGAAGCCGAAGGACGAGCGGGCCGTCTCGTCACGGAAGTGACCCTGACCATCGTTGACGAACAGGAAGTTCTCGTCCGAGTCATTGGCGACGAACAGGTCGAGATCCCCGTCGAGATCGGCATCCGTCGCTGCGACGCCCAGCCCTCGGCCCACCGTGCCGTCGAGGCCGGACTCGCTCGTCACGTCGGTGAAGGTGCCGTCGCCCAGGTTTCGGTACAGGAGGTCGCGCTCAGGCTTGAAGATCTTGACATGGGGGTAGCGGGCGGGCGCTCCGCGGGCGCGGCTCTGCGACACGACGGGATCGTCGAAGGCGAACGCGACGTAGTTCACCACGTACAGGTCGAGGTCGCCGTCGCCCTCGACATCGAGGAAGGTCGCGCTGGTCGCCCAGCGGGGATCGTCGACGCCGGAGGCGGCACCGACCTCGGTGAATGTGCCGTCTCCCTCGTTGCGGTACAGCTCGTTGGGACCGACGTTGGTCACGAAGAGATCCTCGTCGCCGTCGCCGTCGTAGTCGCCGGCACAGGCGCCCATGCCATAGCCCTGACCGGCCAAGCCCGCGCGAGCCGTGACGTCCTCGAAGGTCCCGTTGCCGCGGTTCCGGTACAGCCGGCCCCCGGGCGCGGGGCCCTCATAGCGTGGATCCGGGAGTGGACCGCTGTCGACGAGATACAGATCGAGCCAACCATCGGCGTTGAAATCGAACCAGACGGCCCCGGAGCCCATGGTCTCGATGAGAAACTTCTGTCCCGTTTGCCCATTGCGGTGAACGAAGTCGATGCCGGCTTCGGTCGTGACGTCGACGAAGCGACCGGACTGGAAGACCGCCCCGCCTCCGAGCCACCAAGCCACGCCGGCTGCGGCGAGCACGAGCACGAGAAGAATCCAACCGAGGACGCGGCCGCGGTCCGGTGAGGAAGGTCGATCCATGCCGTGGTCAGTCCTGAGGGTCTTCGCGGTAGAGCTGTTGATGCCGCATCGCCGCCGAGCGCGCTCGCGCCTCGCGTCCGAGCAGTTGGTAGATGTCGGCCAGGCGACGGTAGGGTTGTGGTCGATCGGGCGCGAGCTGCTGTGCGGCCTCGTATCGACGGAGAGCCTGCTCCTTGTCACCGTGCTCGCGATGCCAGTCGCCGAGCTGGATCTGGAGATCGTAGTTGCGCGGGTCGAATCGGAGGGCTTCCTGCAAGGCTCGGCGCAGCTCGTCCTCGGCACCGAGCATGCCCCGACGACCGAGCTGGTCGATCTCGGTCACCAAGCGCAGCAGCGTCCGATGTCGCTCGGCGGCTTCGGCCTCCTCGGAGCGCTCCTCGAGCCGGGCGAGCTGAAGCAAGGCTCCCCGATGGCTCGGACGGAGCTCCAAGCATTGCTCGAAGGCCTCGCGGGCTCCCGAGAGGTCCTCCAATTCGAGGCGAGCCTTGCCCAGATGAAACCAGGCACCCGAGAAGCCCGGATACAGCTCGACCGCTCGCGTGAGTCGCTCACTGGCCTCCACGAAGCGCCGCGCATCGAGCAGGGCGGCGCCCAAGTAGAAGAAGGCCACGTGGTCTTCGGGGCTCAAGGTGATCGCACGCTCGAGGAGGGGCAGGCCGCGCTCGAAGTCGAGGAGCCGGCAGAGCATCCGGCCCGCCTCCACATGGGCGCGCGCGTGGCTCGGGTCGGCCGCGAGGGCCTGCTCGAAGCACTCGATCGCCCGGAGGTTCCGAGCGAAGCCCTGATAGCAGAGGCCGAGCTGGTAGAGCGCCTCGGCGTTCTGATGGTCGGCCTGGACGGCCTTCTCGAGCTCCTTCGAGGCGTGGGCGTTCTTGCCTTCGCCGAGGTAGGCGACTGCCTTGGCCAAGAGCTGGGCCGACTTCTCGGGGTCGCGTGGAAGCTCGGGTGGCGCCGACTCGCCGCAGCTGCCGAGAACGAGAAGGAGCCACAGGGCCATCGAGAGACGCACGGTCATGAAGAGCTCGAAGGGGTCCAGCGAGAGTTCGGGAGAAGGGGGTCGGGGCTCGTGCACGCGCGTGATCTTAGCAGCACGCGTACGCCAGGGCGAGGACCGGAGTCGGGAAGGAGGACGGGAGGGACCGGAGGCTTCCGATTCCGGGCCCAGAAGGCAACGATGAGGCCGAGGGCACCAACAGACGCCTGATGAGATGACCGGAGATGACGGACTCCGTTCGCGTCTCTCTTCCAATCGGCTAGAATGCGCGCTTCGAGAGCGGGCCGGCGGCCCAAGACCCTTCCCTCGAGAATCGGACCGATGACCACGACCACGCGCCAACCCGACCCCACCTCCCTCGCCGCGACCGAGCGCGGCCGCAAGATCTGCCTGGAGGTCTTCGGCTGTCAGATGAACAAGCTCGACGGCGAGCTCATCCTGGGCCAGTTCCAGCTGGCCGGGTACGAGGTGACCGAGCACCGCGAAGACGCCGATGTCTTCCTCATCCACACTTGCAGCGTGCGCGAGCATGCCGAGGATCGCGTCCTCGGGCAGATGGGGGCGATGAAAGGCCAGAAGCAGCACAATCCGGAGCTGGTGCTCGGGGTCGTAGGCTGCATGGCGCAGCGGGACCAGGACCTGATTGCCCGTCGACTGCCCCACGTCGACATCATTTGCGGCACTCGTGAGTTTCCGAAGCTCCCTCAGCTCGTTGCCGACGTGCGCGAATCGGGGAACCCGGTGGTCGCGGTCGACTCCGATCAGGAGGTGACGCTCGACAACACGGTGCGTGTCCGCAGCAATCCGTACCAAGCGTTCGTGACCGTGGTGCGCGGTTGCAACAAGCGCTGCGCCTTCTGCATTGTCCCCAAGGTCCGCGGTCCCGAGGTGAGCCGGTCTCAGTACGAGATCGTCGAGGAGGTCCGCGCGCTGGTCGATCACGGGACACTCGAGGTGACTCTGCTGGGGCAGACCGTCAATCACTATGGCTCGGACCTCGACGACGGATCGAACCTGGTCTCGCTCATCCAGGAGCTTCACGAGATTCAGGACCTGCGACGGATCCGATTCATCACCTCGTATCCGCGCAACTTTCCCGACGATCTGATCCGGTGCATGGGCGAGCTGGACAAGGTGTCGCAGCACCTGCACATGCCCCTGCAGCATGGCTCCGACCGCATCCTCAAGAAGATGCGGCGCGGCTACACGGTGGCTCAATACCTGGATCGGGTCGAAGCGGTTCGACGCTTGGCACCCGAGGTCGAGCTCGCTAGCGATTTCATCGTCGGCTACTGCACCGAGACCGAGGAAGACTTCGAGGCCACGATCCGGTCCATCCCCGAGATCGGTTTCATGAATAGCTACATCTTCAAGTACTCGGTGCGTCCGGACACGCCGTCGGCCGGCTGGGAGGACGACGTCCCCGAGTTGGTCAAGAAGGAGCGCAACCAGCGCCTGCTGGCGGCTCAGAAGGAAGTCTCCCTCGAGATCTACCGACGGTACGTCGGTCAAACGCTCCAGGTCTTGGCCGAAGGCGTGACCAAGCACGACTCGGCGCGGTGGATGGGGCGGTCGCGAAAGCAGCAAATCGTCATCTTTCCGCGAGCGAACGTGCAGGCGGGTGACCTCATCGACGTGCGCATCGACGACAGCACGGCGCTCGCGCTGTATGGGACCGTCGTCGGGCGGAGTTGATGGCACCGTGATCTCCGAGCGAGCGGCTTTCGAACGCGCCTTGAAGGAGGCGGCTCTCGGCCGGGGCGATGTGGAGCCGAATCCGCTCGTCGGGGCCGTGGCGGTCGAGGACGGGCGCCTCGTCGGTGTCGGGCATCACGCCGACTACGGTGGGGCGCACGCCGAGGTCGCCCTCCTGGAGGCACTCGGAGGCTCGCTGACCGGTCGAACGGTCTTCGTGACACTCGAGCCGTGCAGCCATCAGGGCAAGACGCCGCCTTGCGCCGACGCGCTCGTCGCGGCGCAGCCCGATCGCGTGGTCGTGCTGACCGAAGATCCGAACCCGGCCGTCGCCGGTCGAGGCATCGCGCGCCTCCGCGCGGCCGGCATCGAGACCGTCGTCTCCGAGGATGCCGAGCTTCGACAGCGCGAGCGCACGCTGAATGCAGCCTACTACGTCCATCGCGATCGCGACCGCGCATGGGTGATCGCGAAGTGGGCCATGACGCTCGATGGCAAGATCGCCAGTCGCACGGGTGACGCGCGCTGGATCAGCTCGGAGTCCTCGCGGCGAGAGGTCCATCGACTGCGCGCGCATGTGGATGCCGTGATGGTGGGTGTCGGCACCGCGCTGCGAGATGATCCCCGGCTCACGCCGCGCGACGTCGAGCTGGTGCGAAGGCCTGTGCGCATCGTGCTCGACTCGAGGGGCCGTTTGACGGAATCGGCGCGGCTGTTCGAGGACGTGGAGCGGTTTCCGGTGTGGATCGCGACGACCGAGCGCGCTCCGGCGAATTGGCGTCGGGCGATGGAGTCGCGAGGCGCGACCGTGATCGAGGAGCCCGCACGAAACGGTCGAGTCGATCTGGCGGCCGCGCTCGTCGAGCTGCGTCGCCGCGGGTGTGAGCGCGTGCTCCTCGAGGGGGGGGCGGAGCTCTTCGCCAGCGGTTTCGAAGAAGAGCTCATCGATGCCGTCGAGGTGTATGTCTGCCCGCGGCTCGTCGGTGGGCGTGAGGCACCGACTCCGTGGCCCGGTTCCGGGCGAGCCTCCATGGCGGAAGCGCTCACTCTCGAGCACTTGCGGTGGGATCACCTGGAGAACGATCAACGCCTCCGCGCCTTCGTCCACTCGCCCCGAGTCGGCGGAGGCCCCTTCAAGAGGCCGGCCGAGCGGGCATAGAGTGTGCCGGGGCTCGGCCGACCGGAGGTCGAAGGCAGACCTCCTGATCGATGAGGAACGAGCTTGCGCTCGTGAGCTGTGCAAAGGTGCTCTGCCCACTTTTCTCGTAACCCTGAGCGTCGGACGCGGTCTAGTTTTCCGGCCGGGGGACGACGATTGTCGTTTGACGTCCAGGGTGATTCGGGTGTCGTGTCCCGTCGTCTCTCGGCCATTGTCAGCCGGTCGCGTCGGCCACACCGGATCGTGTCTTCCGAGTCGTCGAAGGAACGGCGGGATCCGCGAATGTCGCGCTCGAGGACCAGCGGCTCTCGGCGAGGAGTCCGCGGCCCCCAGTCGAGCTCCACAGCTCCTCGGCGATGTGGGGTTGCCAGCGGCGCGAGGAAATGCAGCAAGGCATGGCCGACGACCGCGAAAGCACGGCAGTCCTCGGGATCCGGATTCGGACCTTGTCACAGCAGCTCGCGGGAGAGTGGTACGGGTTCGGGTGTTCGGCGCGGCGAAGGGGCTGGAAGGTTGGTCGGGTTGATGGGTGTCGCCGCTCGCCCACGAGAGTTTCCCAAGATCGTGGACGAGCGGATTCTCGCGAGCAGAGGGGGATCGCTTGGACCCCCTGTTGTGTTACGAGCTTCTCGTCGGAAAAGCACTCGCCTGGGGAGCGCTCTCGCTGCAGAACGGTCACCCATGGGACTCGTGACACTCACGAGATCCCTGCCAGCTCGGGCGCTCCCAGGCGTGCCGACTCGATAGAGTGCAGCCGCTCTCGACCTCACCAGTGTTCTTGAAAAAGAATCGAAAGCCGGGAAGGCAGCCCCCAACGCGCTCAGAAATCGTGGGCTTCGCGGTCCGCATAGCATTGCTCCACGAGCTCCTCCCATTCGAGGCCGCACTCAATGGTCTCGAGGTCTCGAGGGCGGCTCTTGGTTGCAGGTGCTTTCGGCTGGAACACCGTGCAGCAATCCTCGTGGGGACGTACGGAGATCTCGTAGGTGCCGATGCGCTCGGCCAGCGCGATCACCTCTTCCTTGTCGTAGGTGATCAACGGGCGCAGCACCTCGGCCTCTCCGGCGCGGGCAATCGTGTGCAGGTTGGTGAGCGTCTGGCTCGCCACCTGACCCAAGCTCTCTCCGGTCACGATGGCGCCCGCATCTTCCTCGCGACGCAACCGATCGGTGATTCGCTGCATCATGCGCCGGAAGAGCACCGTGCGGTAGGCCTCGGGCGCCCCGCGTCGGATCTCTTTCTGGATCTCCGCGAAGGGAAAGACCACCAGCCGCGTGTACGGCTGCCAACGGGCCAGCTCTCGGGCCAGATCCATCACCTTGAGCAGGCTCTTCTGTCCCACGAAAGCGGCCGAATGAAAGTGCGCGAACACGACGTGACAGCCGCGCTTCATCGCCAGGTACGAGGCCACCGGGCTGTCGATGCCGCCCGAGAGCAGCGAGATGACCTTGCCCACCGTTCCGACCGGGAGCCCGCCCGGGCCCGGGATGCGGCGAGCGAACAGGTAGGCCGCCTCGGTGCGCACCTCCAAGCCCAGGACCACCTCCGGGTGATACAGATCGACTCGCACTCGGCCTTCGAGCGCCTCGCCCACCGTCGAGCCGACTTCGCGATTCAGCTCCATCGAGTCGAGGGGGAACGTCTTATCGGACCGCCGTGCCTCCACCTTGTAGGACAGCGGCTCGGAAGACTCTCTCGCCTCCACCACTTCGGTCATGACGCGCCGCGCCGCGTCGAAGATCGCCTCCATCTCGAGCGACACCGTCACGACCGGGCTCACCGAGACCAATCCGAAGACTCGAGTCAGGCGCTCGATCGCTTCGTGGACGTTCGTCACGTCCTTGACGAAGAGTCGGCCCCAGTGTCGCTCAGGTCGGCCATCGATGCCTCGCAGCGTGCGCTTGACGTTGGCGGCCAGCTGTTTTTCGAACAGCGGGCGGTTGCGCCCTTTCAGCGCCAGCTCGCCGTATCTCACCAGGATGGAATCGTAGAGCGACCGGTTGAAGGTATCGGGATCGGAGACGGTCGATGACATGGGAGCTGGTTGCCTCGCTCACGGAATCGGGCGCGAATCGCCGCGCTGGGGCTAGGCCTCGAGCAGACGGAGCTCGGCGACCGCCTCCGGCAGAACCGCTAGAACTCGCTCGATCTCGTCGACTCGCGTTTCATGCGAAATCGAGAAGCGCAGTGTCGAGCGCGTATCAGGCGGCGACGCGCCGATCGCTTTCAGTACGTGGCTTCCTCCGGCCGAGCTGGCGTGACAAGCCGAGCCCGTGGAGACATAGATGCCTTCTGCCTCGAGGTGGTGCAAGAGGACCTCGCCGGTCACTCCGGGGAACGCGATGCTCAAGAGGTGTGGCAGAGTGTCCGACGCCGGTGTGTGGCGATGGGCGTCGGGAACTCGCTCAGCGATGCCGTGCGCAAGCCGGTCGCGCAATGCCTCCACCTGGGGACGCCGCGTCGAGCGATGGGTGAGGACCTCCTCGAGGGCCGCGGCGAGCCCGGCGATGCCGGGCACGTTCTCCGTGCCAGATCGGAGTCCGCCCTCTTGACCACCGCCATGGACACGGGGCTCGAGGACGAGGTTTTCACGGAGCACCAACGCGCCGACGCCTTTCGGGCCCTGGATCTTGTGACCGCTGATCGACAAGGAGTCCAGTCCCCAGCCTTCGAAGTCGAGGCGCTCCCAGGCGAGGCTCTGAACCGCGTCGACGTGGACGATGGTGCGGCGGTTTCGGTCGTGGACGCCGCGAGCGATGGCCGCGATCGGCTGCAAGGTCCCGATCTCGTTGTTGCCGTGCTGCACGCACACGAGCGCCGTATCGGGGCGGACGCGTTCGACGACTTCGGCCGCATCGATGCGGCCGTCGCGATCGACCCGAATCCACTCGAGCTCGAATCCCGCGCGGGCCAGTGCTTCGGCAGGCTGGCGAACGCTGTCGTGCTCGATCGTCGAGACCAGCAGGTGACGTCGCCCATGAGCGCTCGCCGCGCCCATGAGGGCCAAGTTGTTGGCCTCGGTGCCGCCCGACGTGAAGACGACGCGCGCTCGGCGAGCTTGGACCGACGTTTGGACACACCGCCGTGTCGCCTCGAGCACTTCGGCCGCCGCCGCTCCCAATGGATGAGCCGAGGAGGGGTTTCCGTAGGCCGTCCGGAGATGATGCTCGACGGCGCGTGCCGCGGCGGCGCTGCAGCGCGTGGTCGCGGCGTTGTCGAGATAGATCGGCGTGTGTGGAGTCATCGAGCAGCGTGTTTCTCGGCAGGCATCGAGTGGGCAAAATCGAACCGTGCAACATCTTCGGTCATATCGCCGTTGTAAAGGTTTTTTTCATGCGATAGCCTGGTGGATTCGGAGAGGACCGCTCTCCGAGGTTCCGAAGCTGCAGGAGGTTGGACGACGTGATGCCCCTGGGCACGGACCGGTCGGGGAGGGGGCTCGATCGGGCGCTGGTGCTGATGCTCCTTTCGACTCTCGTGACCGCCGGCTGCCGACTGGTACCTTCGGCGGATGCTCCGGCACGGGACGGCTGGTCGGAGTCCCGCGTCGCCGAGCGCATCGGCGAGGTCTTTCCCGACCGCGAGTCGCGAGAGATCACCGTCTACCGCACGCGGAACTACATTCTGTTCTCGTCGGCTCGCGGTGTCGAACCGATCGGGCGCCTGTTCGAGGACGTACACCGGCGCTTCGCCGATACCTTTCCGGTCCCGGTCCACGGCGGCGACCTGCTGCCCGTCTACCTGTTCGCGACCTCCGACGAGTACCGGCGCTTCTACGTGCGCCATACCGGCGTCACGGCCGAGATCGCCGGCTTGTCCATCGGGCATGCTTGGCAGGACTACGTGGCGACCAGCATCCCCCTCGAGCAAGAGGCCATCGTCCATCACGAAGGCGTCCACCAGCTCATGCTCGCCCGAGCGGGCTACACGGGTGGCGGAAGCTGGTTCCACGAGGGTCTCGCCGAGTACTTCGAGCGCACCGTCCGTCCAGCCGGCTTCGAGATCCTCGTCGGTGCCGAGCTCCGATCGGCCGGATTCACGCTCGAAGAGATCATCCGCCAGCCACAGCTTCTCGATCCTTCTTGGGGTCATCAGAGCTCGACGCGTGCGATTCGCCTTTACGCCTTGGCCGCCTCGTTCATCGAGTTCCTCCACCGCGGCCCTCACGCCCGTCACTTCGGAGAGTTCTTGCGGGTCATTGGTGAAGGGCCGCCCTTCGATCCGGGTTTCGTCGCTCGACAAGTCCGGGCCATCTACGGGCTATCCCTTGCCGACCTCGATCAGCAGTGGCGTCGGTACTGGTTGGACGGCGATCGGCAGCCGCCCGTGTTGACGGCGCCCCTCCCCGAGTGGCCGTCCGTCGACTCCGACTGAGGCTCAGCGCAGAGTGGGTGGGGGCGGCTGATCGAGCCATCGGGCCACCGCTTCTCGGAGAGCAGGCGCGAGGGAGCTGTCGGCGGCGAGTGCGATCCAGGCCTCGAGGAAGGCGGATGGAACGCCCGTGTCGAGGCGAGTACCGACGATCTCGAGCAACGAGTAGGTCTCTCCGCGCTCGAGCAGCCTGGATTGAGCCTCGGTCAACTCGATCTCGCGATCGGTTGGCGTCTCCTCGGTGAGCTCGGCCAACGCGTCGAAGAGCGACGCGGGAAACACGTGAAGCCCGAAGTGCCCCAGGTACTGATCGGGAGGAAGCCCGAGCTGTCGAAGCTCGCGACGGGCGATCTCGGGTGAAGGCTTCTCCCGGAGACGTCGGAGCCGATACTGATCTGGTCTACCCGCGATCGGGTCACCCACGAGCGCGGCCGTGCCAACGAGCTCGTCGTCGGTGACGCGCGTGACCGCCGTCCAGGCGCCGGCGTGCGCGCGCGCGACGTCGAGGAGCTGACCGACAGAGCACCGCTCGCTGTCGCTTCGATAGACGTGATCCCCGAGCGCGACCACGAAGCGTCCGGGCTCGAGCAGCGAGCGTGCGCAAGAGACGGCATCTCCGAGACCGCGGGGCGCTGTTTGGACGGTCGTCAGGACCTCTGTGCCCGTTGGAGCATCGACCGCCGCCTCAAAGAATGAGCGGTGCCCGTCGGTGGTCACCAGGATCACTCGGCGAATCCCGCTCACACTCATCTCGTCGATCAAGAGCTGAACGAGTGGCCGCAACTTGCCGTCTCGCCCCGGCAACGGCAGCAGCCCCTTCGGCAGGACTCGTGTGGCCGGAAGGAGCCGAGTCCCTCGACCCGCCAAGGGGATGACCGCTTGATCGACGGCCAGTGTCTCGGGCAGTGGCATCGCGCTTTCACCAACAGGTGGAGGACGAGAGGACGACGGAGGGTGAGCGTAGCGACTGGAAAGTCAAAACGCGACCGGAGAGGAATCGGAGCCGCGACCGACAAGAGTGAAATCGGAGCCGCGACCGACATTCGCCACAAGTCGCGAGGTCAAACGTGCGTCGTCGGCGCGAACCTCTCGGCTGCTGACGCGAAGGCCGAGCGAGCGATGCGAGAAACTCGCTGGACGTCGGATTGCTCGCCCCGCAGCATGGCGAGCTCGTTGCTGACCGAGATTCTCCGGAGCTCACGGACCCGACATGACCCTGCCCCGTGCCATCCTGTTCGACTTCGACGGAACGCTCATCGACTCGGCGGCCGACATCGCGCGCTCGGCGAACGCGGCGCTCGTCGCCCTCGGTCATGAGCCGATCCCGGAGGCCCAAGTGCGAAGCTTCATCGGCGATGGTCTCGATACGCTCATGCGCCGTTGCCTCGGTGGGATCGATGCCGAGCTCGAGCCGGCCCTCGCGGCGTTTCGGAGTCACTATCGTGAGCATCTGGTCGTCGACACGGTTCCCTACGAGGGCATCCCCGAGCTGCTGGACGAGCTCGTCGTGTATCCGCTCGGCCTCGTCTCGAACAAGTCCGAAGCCTACTGTCGGGAGATCCTACGGCACCTTGGCTGGGCAGACCGCTTCGGCTCGGTCGTCGGGGCGGACTCGGTGCCCGAGAAGAAGCCGGCGCCGGACATGATTCTGCGAGCGGTCGAAGACCTGGGCGTTTCTCCCGGAGAGGCGCTTCTCATCGGCGACGGAACCACCGACGTCTTGGCCGGGCTGGCGGCGGGCGTGCCGACTTGGGCCGTCGGTTGGGGCTACAAGGCGATTGACGCGCTCCGCCAGGCCGGTGCAACGACGATTCTGGCAAGTGTCGCCGAGCTGCGCACACGGTTACGGCTGGAGCTTGCCAGTTGACGCCGTCTCCCAGTCCAGAAGACCTCGAACGCGTCATCGATCGTGTGCGTGCTCTGCATGTCCAGGTTCGCGATCGGCTGATCGAGGCGATGACCGTGTCGAGCGTCGAGCACCTGGCGGGAATCGATCGCTGCGGACTCGATGACACGATCTATCGAATCGATGTCGAGGCCGAGGAGGCACTCGTCCCAGGCCTGACGGCTTGGGGAGGCGAGGAGCCGATTCACGTGGTCGCGGAAGGCATGGGGGAAGAGACGGGTGGCGTTCTGTTTCCTTCGAACGCTGACGCCGATGCCGTGCGCTGGCACGTGCTCATCGACCCGATCGATGGGACGCGAGGTCTCATGTACGCCAAGCGCAGCGCGTGGATCGTGACCGGCGTCGCGCCGAACGTCGGGCGCCCGCCTCGGCTCGCCGACATTCAGGTCGCCGTTCAGACCGAGATCCCGACCCCCAAGCAGACGCGAGTCGACCAACTCTGGGCTCAGCGCAGCGCGGGCGCGTTGGCGGTCCGGGAGGATCTCGTGACCGGCGGCGTTGCGCCGTTGTCATTGCGACCCAGCCGGGCCATTGGCTTGGCGGACGGCTTTGCGTCCCTCAGCAAGTTCTTCCTCGAGAGCAAGGCCGAGCTCGCCGCCATCGAGCAGTCGGTCTGGCGTCGCTTTCAAGCGCAGCACTCCGAGAACGGGATGATCTTCGACGATCAGTACGTCTCCAGCGCCGGCCAGCTCCACGAGCTCACGGTCGGACACGACCGTGTCAACGGCGACCTGCGGGCGGTCCTTCTGACATCGGGGGAGGCTCCGGATCGGCCGCGCACCGGTGTGCATCCCTATGATCTCGCCGCCGTGCTGATCGCCCAGGAAGCTGGGGTCGAGGTGACTGGCGGTCATGGCGAGCCCCTCGATGCTCCCTTTGACACGACGAGCGACGTCGCCTGGCTCGGATACGCGAACCGCGCGCTGCGAGAGAAGCTGGAGCCCCTGATCCTCGACGAGCTCCGGCGGCGCGGATACGTCCCGAATTGAGCCCAGGGGCTCGAGGCGGCGAGGATGTCTTCGCCTCGGGGCGAGGGGGCTGGCTAGAATGGGCATCCCTCGCCGGCCGAGACGGATGCGAGGCCACGTCGCTCACAATCAGGGAGATCGGCATGTGCGGGATCGGACTCGCGATTGGAATCGTGCTGGCGCTTTTGGGTTCTGGTCAGGAGGTGCCGGCGAAGGCCAAGGTTGAACGGCTGTTCGACGGGAAGTCGCTCGCCGGCTGGTCCGGGGACCCCCGATACTGGCGCGTCGAGGACGGCTTGATCGTCGGGGAGTCGACGGCCGACTTGCCATTGGAAAAGAACACCTTCCTGATCTGGCAGGGCAAGCCGGTCGGAGACTTTGAGCTGCGATTGAAGTACCGGCTGACCGGCGGGAACTCGGGCATTCAGTATCGTAGCCGTGTCCTCGACGAGAAGCAGTGGGTGGTCGGGGGCTATCAGGCCGACCTTTGCCAGCTCACTCCGAATCAGAGTTGGATCCTCGGGATCCTCTACGAGGAGAAGGGGCGAGGCATCCTGGCTCGGAGGGGGCAGCGAGTTCGTATCGCCGTCGACGGCACGCGGTCCGAGGAGAGCTTCGCGGACGAGCCCGAGCTCGTCGCGCATCTGCAGGACGGCGAGTGGTTCGAGTACGTGGTTCGGGCCGAGGGCCCGCGGCTCACTCATCGTGTCGGAGGTCGATTGCTCGTCGACGTCACCGATGAAGACGAGAAGAAGCGGGCGACCACGGGAACGCTCGCGTTCCAGCTCCATACCGGGCCGCCCATGAAGGTGGAGTACAAGGACATCGAGCTGCGCCGGCTGTGAGAGGAAGCTCAGGGGCTCGTCACCGCGAGTCCGATCAACCAGCTTCCAGTCACGGGTAGCTTCTTTGAGGCGTGCAACGGAACCAGCGAACCGTTGGAGGCGATCTGAAAAGCACTGATCGAGAACGTCCTGGCATTGCCCACGTAGACGATGCCGCTCTTGGAGACCGAGATCGCGTTGGGGCTGTTGTCGACCGAGAAGGGGGCGTCCGGCACGTTGATGAGGGCTCCTTCGGCATCGATGCGGAAGCCGGAAACGTTGTGGGAGTTTCGATTCGCGATGAAGAGGAACTGGCCGTCCGGGCTGATGACTGAGTCGACCGGGTCGATCGCTTGATTCCTGAACGGGCTCCCTGAGACCGGCTGCCAGCTTCCCGGCCGGTGGACGAAGATCCCGGTGTCTCCCCAATCCGTCGCGAAGACGAACTCGTTGTTTGGCGACACCGAGATGGCGGTGACGCCGCTGTTGCCGTGGGGCAAGGTCGTGTGCTCCTTCAAGCCGCCGTCGGGGTCGATCGCGAGCACGTGCACGAATGTCGGCGCACCGGCGTAGGCGACGAGCAGCCATCGATTGTCGGGGGTCACCTTCAGGTTGAACGGCTGGCCCGCGATGGCGAAGGTATCCGGTCGAAGCGACAACGTGCCGTCCGAGTGGATGTCGAAGGTCGATATCTCGCGGCTGTCCTCGGCCACGAAGAGCCAGCGACCGTTGGCTGATGGAATGTTGGCGGCCGGGCTCCGGCCTACGGTCGTGTACGGGGATCCGGGCGCGAAGGAGAGGCTGCCGTCGAGCTCGATATGCAGGCTCGCCACGTCACCCGAGTAGGTGTTGGACGCGAACAAGTACTCTTCGTCGGTCGAGAGGTTTAGCGCCTCGATCCAAAGCAGAGACGACCCCCAGCCACCACTCGGGGTCACGACACCGTCTCCGATCAATCCACCTCGGGCGTCGAGCGGGTAGCCGACGATCATGTTGGCTCCCTCGCGCACGCTGACCAACGCGAAGACCATCGGGGGAACGCGCGCGGGCTCAGTTCGGAACGACCAATCTATCGGCTCACGAAGCGTCGGACCCTCTTCGGCTCGAATCGTCTCCGAGAGGTGGGCCGTGTACTCTGACTCGGGATCCAAGCGTTCGACCGGATCCCAGAATGCCAGGTTTCCCTCGACCGAGGTGGTGCCGTCGACCGGCTCGCCGGCCGCGTTCTCGAGCCGAAAGGACTCGTCATCGATCGAGGCCGAATCGAGCCGCCGAGAGAACTCGGCTCGCAGGCGCGCGCTCCGTGCGACGTCCTCGGCATCGGGTGAGGGGACGAGGCGAGTGACCTCGAGGAACCGGCCGGTCTTGAACTCGAAATCGACGCGCTCTCCGAGCTCCTCGCCTTCGAGGGAGCGGATCTCGGGAGAGAGAGAAGCGGTGTAGGTCGCCTCCTCTTCGAGAAAACCAAGAGGGACGAGGAAGAGCGAGCGACCCGCGATCTTCACGTCCGAAGCCTTCGGCCCGGCGGGGCCCGACAGGGCGAACCACGACGGATCGAAGGCATCGGGATCGATCTCGTCACTGAAGGTGGCTTGGATCACCCCGGTGACATTAAAACCTCGCTGTCCATTGACCGGAAACGTCCCCTCCAACGAGAAGGGTGGCTTCTCGATGGTTCGAAACTCGAAGCGGAGCGACTCATTGAGGGGGTGACCGTCGCTGTCCCGAACCTCCGCCGAGAGCACGACGACATGCCGCGTGCCAGCCGAGAGATCCAGGCTGGGCCGAAAGCTTGCGAATCGTCCACTGGCCGCGACTCGACCGGACACGGGCTCACCATTCACCTCGACGCGCAGCGTGTCGCTCGAGAAGGAGCTCGCCTGCATGGGACGCGAGAACTCGATGGACACCAACGGCAGACGAGGCACGTCGGAGGACCCGGCCTTGGGGGACACGGCAACGACTCGAGCGTCGGAAGCAGGCGTCGTCAGGAATCCGCTCGATCCTCCTTTCGAGCAGCCTCCGATCAGGGCGACCAGGGCAGCGGCAAGCCAAGCGGAACCGGCCGTCGAGGGCTCGGTTCGACGCGCGGGAAGTCGAGTCATCGATCTCGCTCCAGCTGAGGATTGCGCGGCTGCCCTTCACCCTAGCGAGTCGGGGGCGAGACTGCACGAGGGAATCGTCGATCGCGATTACCGCGTGGAGCGAGCAGCCGGCGTCAACGCACGCGCTCGATCTCGTCTTGAGCGATGCCTTCGATGTGATCCTCGAAGTCTTCTCCATCGCCCAAGGTTCCTTGGATGCGATGGATGGCACTGAGGACGAGGTTGCGGGTCTCACCCGCGCCCGCGATCTCGGCCGTGGCCTCGAGGGTTGGAATGGCCGCCTGCGACCCGAGCCGTCCCAGCGTCCAGGCGAGTACCTGGCGCACCTCGAGGTTTCCCTCTCGCCTGAGGAGGTCGATGAGGCCTTTCTCCACCTCGACGTCTCCCGGGAAGTGCTTCAGCGCCAGGACGGCGTTGATGCGCAGCAGCGTCTCGCCGGACTTGGCCTGCTTGAGGAGCAGCTTGCCGATGGCGCGGTCGCCTCGTCCGCAAGCACCCAACGCCCGCAGGAGATTCTTGCGAACACGGCTCTCGCGCTCTTTGCCCAGGCGACGCTTGAGGGCTGAGACCGCTTCTTTGAGAGCCGTCATCTCGACTGCAACCGCGGCGTGGTTGCGAACGTCCACGGAGGCGTGGTCGAGGTAGCGGAGCGCGTGCTGTCCGGCTTGAGCATGACCCGAGTATCCGAGGGCATCGATCATCTCGGTCAGGCGGGCCGGGTCTCGGGACTCGACGATCTTCTGCACGAGTCGATCGGCCTCGACAGGCCGGTTCGCGTGGAACGCGTCGCTGATGATCTGAATCCGCCGCATCGGCTCGGTGGCCTTCTCGTACTCAGAGATGAAATCCTCGACGGCCGCGCTGCGAGGCATCTTCTCGACCTCGACCTGAGCCTTTCTGATCATCAGCTCGAGCTCGGGTTTCGAGAGCATGTACTCTCGGCGCGAGAGCAGTCGACCGTCGGGGGCGCACAGCATGTGCTGCGGCGCGATCGCCTTCGGCGAGCGCAGGTACGTCTCGCGCGCTCGCAGCTCGATGTCGCGGTGATCGGGGCAAGGCACGACCCCGAAGCGCGGACAGGCCTTCACGACACCATCTCGCCCCTCGACGCCGCCGTGATCGAACTTGCTCGCGATCAAGCAGACGAGCTGGCGCGAGAGCTCGACGAGCTTCGGATCGGCGTAGTGACTCTTCAAGATCTGCTCGCAGGCCGACTCTCGATCCATGTTGAAGCAGATGAGCACCGGGACGTGTCTCTCTCGAGCTTCGCGAAAGGCGTCTTCGAAGTCGGATTGCCAGGCGATCTGCGTCCGGGCGAGCGTCTCGGTGGGAGAGGTCGGTGCCGAGGCGTCTGAGACCGGATCGGAATCCGAGACCTCGACCGAGTCGATCACGTGGCGCAGGAGCTTCTCGTAGCGTTCACTCGCACCGCGCACGTGGTAGAGCGAGAGGAAGACGAAACGACCTTGGGCGAGGAGGACGGCTTGCAGCAGCTCGTAGTCTCGCTTCTTGTCCTCGAGATCGGTGACGCGGAAGAGGCGTCCCCGAGACTCCCCCACCGTCAGCTCGACCTCGGAGACCAGGCGCCCTTCCGGATGCAGCGCCGGGAGCTGCTGGCTCTTGTAGTACGTGACCCAAGCATCCAGCCCGGACTGTGCTCTTTGCGACTGGGCCGCGAAGATGGCGATGCGGTTCCCGGCCGGATACTCCCGCGCGGCGAGGTCGACCTCGGTCCGCTTAGGGTCGATCTTCCAGGTCGTCGGCAGCTCGAGCGTGACGCGTCCGTTTCCGACGGGCCGGCGGGTCCAGCTGTCCTGTTGATTCGCGAGCGCGTCGGTGCGGGTCAGCAGTGCCAAGACACCAACCGCAACGACGATGATTCCCCATCTGCGCATGGCGTTTTCCTCGAATTGTCTCTCGCCGCGCGGGTCGATGTCTGGCGGTTCCGATCCCGGACTCGACACAGGCGGCCTCACTCTCTGGACGCTCCAGTTGAGGAGACGTCGGATGTGAATTCAAGGGACAATTGAGAGGCAGAGCGAGGCGGCATCTTTCAAGGTTGTCGGATTCCCTCGATCGGGTGAGTGCGTGCGGCGTCAGACCACCGTCCCGAGCCTGACCAGGAGCGGTTCGCTCGAGCCGGTTCGCAGTGGGTGACCGGCCCGCGGTATGCGAGAATCGAGTGGGACGGCATGGGGCCGTCCGGCATTGCCATTCCCTCGAGATCGAGACGGCTCGGTGGCATGGTAGAGACTCTTGAAGCGGTGTCGTCCATGGAGTGGGTCACCACCTCGGCCATTCTCGCTCGTCTGAATTGCACCGACGATCAGTTCGTTTGGACGACCTTCTGCGAACGATTCCGATACCCGTTGATGGCCTTCTGTCGACGGTTCGGACTGTCCTCCGCCGATTCGGAGGACGTGACTCAGGACGTGCTCTTGGCTTTCGTCGATCGGTATCGTCAGGGGGCCTATCAACGCGAGAAGGGACGGCTGAGCGCCTGGCTCTTCGGGATCGCCTATCGGGAGATCCAGAATCATCGCAGACGGCGTGGTCGGGAGGCCGAGCGGCGAGATCCCCGGGGACAGTACTCGTCGTTCTGGGAAGCACAGCCGAGCTCGGAGGAGGCGGCCGAGGTGTGGGACCGGGAGTGGGAGCAGGCGATTCTCGAGAGCTGTTTGAAGCAGGTCCGACACGAGCTGCAAGCGTCGACGTTTCGAGCGTTCCAACTCGTCGTTCATGAAGAGAAGAGTCCGGCCGAGGTGGCTCGAGAGCTGGGCATCTCGCGCGACGCGGTGTACGTGGCCAAGCATCGCGTCCTCAAACGCCTCGGCGAGCTCAGCCGTCAGTTCGAGGCGTTGGAATGAGCAGAGCGAATGGTGGGATGCCGGACGACTTACCGGCCGACAATGTCCCCGGGCAGGCGCCTGGGGACATTCTGGCCTTCCCTCCAGACCTCCGAGTCGCAGGTTACCTCGGATTGGAATAGTAAAGATGACGCGTGTCGCGCACTTCGCCCGTGAACGGAGGCTTGATGCCTTGGGTCTTCGAGAAGTTGCTCGCCATGTCCAAGAACCGGTTCGTGGACTGCCACGGACGCTGCGAGTCGGGGTTGACGGTGTAGCCATTCTGCGTGAGCGACCCGTAGGACAGCTCGATGGCGACCGCTTCGGCGCAGGCGTCGTAGACGCGGAACCAGCCTTCGTTGACGAACGCTTCTTCGGGGCCGGGATACTGACCTCCGGGGCCGCCACTCCAGGTCCCGATGTTGTGTGTGATCATGTGGAACCACGGGAATAGCAGCGGAGCCGTGAAGGTGTTGAGTGACGCGAAGCTCGACGTTCGACCGGTGCTGTCCGGACAGGTGCCGCCTCCGGAGAAGACTTGAGCCGAGGCGCCGTTCCGTGTCAGGTCGAGCGGGCAGGCGCACGCCTGGCCGATCAATCCGAGGGGAGCGCTCGGGACGGGCTCTTCGGCGACGCAGCGGGGGGTGCCTTGGGGAATGCTTCGAAAGGCGCCAGCTCCCAGTCCGGAGATCGGTGCCATTTGATCGAGTGAGCTCGACGGCGTGAACGGCGTCGCACTCGTATGCGGCGCGACGAGCGCGAATGACTCACCCGGATGGAACACCCCGGGACGGCTCGAGTGCCGAGAGTCGTGGATGAACTTGTCACAGGCGTGAAACAGCACGCTCGACGACTCGAAGGTGCCGGCGGCGCAATCGAGCGCGAAGTCGGTGTAACCGGTGAAGAAGGCCGTCGAGTGCGTGAGCAGGCACGGCGGCGTCGGGCAGCCCGACTGAGGGCTCGGCCCCAGCGTCAGCTCGATCTTCGTCAGCAATCGCCACACTTGAAGCGTGTTGCCGCTCGTGTCGACCTCTTCCCAAGTGCGAGTGTAGTCGAGCCTCGCCAAGCCACTGAGGATGTCGTTACCCGCCGCATCCGTGAAGACCACGGTGGCTTGATAGGCTCCGCAGCGGATCAGGTTGAGGGCTCCCATCGAGAGAGACCCGCTGGTTTGAATAGGATCACACTGGCTCCAGCAGATGCCGGTGGCCTCGAGCTGGAAGCCGGGAAAGGCTGGGAGGTTCTCCGTCACGTGGGAGCAGCAGCCCCCTTGGAGCCCGTCGGGTCCAAAGCACAGCTGGGCAGGAGCCCAGCGGGCGAAGCCGATGCTGATGAGCGTCACGAGTCCGAGCGTCTTGAGGCGGAGTCTCATCTCGAGTCCCTTTCGTCGTCGTCGATTCGGAGGGGCAGCCGTCACCAGTCGTCCGAAGCACGCCCGCACCGAGGAGAGAGCTCGGTCCTCGCCGTGGCGGCAGGAGCCCGTCTCCGGGGGAATGTCTGCTCGCGAACCCGAGGTCTTACGGGAAAATGAAAAAACACCGCCGACGGGATAATCTCTTCGGGAGGCCGAAGACGGGGCGGGATCGAAGAAAGGGAAACGGGCCCATGTCAACCGACGAGGAACACCTGTCGTTCGAAAGGCTCGAGTGCATCGCGGACGGCGAACCGATACCGGACGACGTGCGCGAGCACCTGGAGAGCTGCTCGACTTGCCGGCGAACCCTCGCGGAGGTCGAGGAGAACCTCGTGATCCAAGGACGCCTTCTGCACGCAAGCGACGAGGTGTCCCCAGAAGAGCCGCTCGATCTGCCCGGCTACTCGCAGCTCACCGAGATCGGACGGGGCGGGCAGGGCATCATCTACCGAGCCCTCCAGACGACGACCGGTCAAGAGGTGGCCATCAAGGTGCTCCGCGAAGGCCGCTTCGACGACGCAGGCGAACGCTCGCGCTTCGAGCGCGAGGTGCGCGTGCTCGGTCGCTTGCGGCATCCGAACATCGTGCCCATTCACGATTGCGGCACGAGTCGCGGCCGAGTCTACTTCGTCATGGACTTCATCGAGGGGTTGCCGCTCGATCGATTCCTCGAGAAGAGCTCACTCTCACTGCGCCGGCGAGTCGAGCTCTTTGCGACGATCTGTGATGCCGTCCAAGCCGCTCACCTCCAGGGTGTGCTCCATCGCGACCTGAAGCCGAGTAACATTCGCGTCACCCAGGACGGCGTGCCCTATCTCCTCGACTTCGGTCTGGCCAAGATGCTCGAGGACGAAGAGGGTTCATCGGACACGGCCTCAGGGCAGTTCCTCGGATCGCTCCCGTGGTCGAGCCCCGAGCAGCTGGGCGGCTCACCGTCAGCCATCGACCTGCGCACCGATGTGTACGCACTGGGCGTCGTTCTCTACCAAGCTCTCACCGACGAGTTCCCGTACGACGTGCACGGATCGCTGCGGGAAACCGTCGACCAGATCCTCACCCGCGACCCTCGGCCGCTGGCTCATCTCGATCGACGTTGGGGCGGCGAGCTCCAGACCATCGTCTTCAAGTGCCTCCAGAAATACCCCGACCGGCGTTACCAGACAGCGGGTGCGCTCGCCGAGGATCTCCGCCGATTGCTCGGGGGCGCTCCCATCGAAGCCAAGGCGGACTCCACCTGGTACGTCCTCCGCAAGCGGCTCGTCCGCCATCGGCTCGCGGCTTTGGTCGTCGCCGTGCTCCTGTTGACCGGCTCGGTCGGCTTCGCCATGACGTGGAGTGCCTGGCGAAAGGCGAGTGACGAAGCCGAGACTTCGAAGTCCGTCGTCGCCATCCTGAGCGAGATACTGGGGTCCCCCGACCCGCACACCGAGTTCGGAAAGGACTTCACCGTTTACGAGCTGGTGCGACGGTTTGCGTCTCGGCTCGATCGCTCGAGCATCGCGCGCCCCGAGGTCGAGGCCGTCGTGCGCGAGCTTATCGGCAAGACCCTCAGCCATCTCGGGGACAATGCCCTCGCCCGCGAGCAGCTCTCGCTCGCCATGGATCTTTGGCAACGGTCGGGAGACGACGATCCTGAGCGACTGGCGTCTCTGCACATCGATCGTGGATGGCTTCGCCACGAGCTCGAGGAGCACGCCCAGGCAGCGACCGACTTTCGCGAGGCCGCGCGCCTCGCGAGGGTCACGCACAACGAGCTTCAAGAGGGACAAGCGCTCACCGGAGTCGCCGACACGTGGACCCATCTCGGGCGAGCCTCCGAGGCCGAGCCGCTCGCCCTGCGCGCCGTCGAGCTCGCGCGTCGCGGCGGGGCGGAGTTCGACTTCATCGCGCATGCCATCTTCACCTTGGCGCTCGCACGGCGGGAGGCCGGAAAGCCCCGGCAAGCGCTTCCGAGCTTCGAGGAAGCCGCCCGGCTGCTCCAGGCCAACGTGAGCGGAGGACATCCCTTGCTGCTCGTCATCCAGCGGGAGCAGGCGGCCCTCCTGTTGGCTCTCGACCGCACAGACGAAGCGGAGCGAATCCTTCGGGAGGCTCTGGACGGTGGGCTGGTCACTCTGCCGGAGTCTCACCACCAGCTCGCCGAGATCCGCTCCCAGCTCGGGGAATGCCTGCTGCGTCGAGAGGCGTGGGCAGAAGCCGAGCCTCTGCTCCTTCGAGCTTTCCAGGCCGTCGAGCCGATCGAATCGCAGCGCGAGCTCGCCCGCTCGATCGCGGCCCAGCTCGCACGACTCACGCGCGCTTCTCAGCGCGAGGTCGAGGCTCGGGATTGGGAGCGCCGGGCCGGGAAGTGAGGTGCGACAGGGGCACGCTCTTTCCGCGGGCATCGCATCGAAACGGCGTTCACACGTGCGCCGGCCCGACCGAGTGGCCGAGCTTCTCGACGACCCGGCCCTGGAGGTCTCCATGTGGATCTGGAATCGAAGTATTGCCCCGTGGATCGCGGGGGGGCTGTTGATCGGGCTCGGGGCGTGTACCTTCAGCTCGAAGCTGACTCTGAAGCACTCCACCACGAAGCCTCTCGTGCCCTACCTCGTCGCCACGGACCTACCTCCGCCGTATCGGGAGGCGATGTCGGCCGCGACGATCCCGATCGGGGGCACGTTCGAGATTGACGCCCAAGGATTCAACCCGGTCTTCTTCGCTGAGGGCATCACGGATCTGACCAAGGCAAATGGATCGGCTGCTGTGCTGGGTCGTTGCCTTCTTCACCCGGAGGAACGACATGGTGAATAGACCCGCACCAGGATCTGGAGCGGATCAGCATCGACGAGATCCGAACCCACGTGCACACCACGCGTCCGAGTGGCGTCTGCTCGCGGCACCCGGCTCAGTCCATCTCTTCCAGTTGTTGAATGGCCCGCTCGAAGGTCGCCTTGACCTGCGTCCAGATCGCTCGAGTCTCGGCATCTCGGCGAGCCGCCGATTGCAAGCGCGAGCTGGCCTTGCTGAGTGCGCGTCGGATCTTGGTAGGGTCGTTGGGATGAGCGAGGAGGATGGCGATCGCGCCTTGGATGAGCCCCGCATGCCGATCGGTCAGGCTCGTCAGCGCGAGCTCGACGGCCGTTTCGGGGTCGACCTGGGCGATCGTCTCGAGGAGTGCCTTCTTGAACAGGCCCGGGGAGCGGCGGGCGCGAAAGGCTCGCTCGAGGAGGCTGACGGTCGGGCGTCCCGGGTAGCCTCGGAGCGCCTCGAGCACGGCCACCTTGACGGCGTCTTTCTTCTGGAGGCCTTCACCGAGCTCCCGCACGATGCCGGGATCGTATGCGAAGGCTTCGAGCTCGCGAGCGATCAGCTTCAGCTCTTCCACGGACTCCTTGCGGAGCGCCTGCTGGAGCATCTTGAGGCCTTCCGCCCGGGTCTCCTTGATCTTCGCGGGATCGAAGAGAGACGTGTGCAGCACGACCCAATCGAGCAGCTGGGCGGCGGCGACCCGATCGGTCGCCGCGTGATCGATCGCGATCCAGTGTCCATTGCCGAACGCGGTGAAGCACAGCGCTTGGCGCGTGGGGTCGCCTTGAATCGTGAGCCGTTGACCGAGCGTGCCGCCGATGAGCGTCCCGGTCGGTGCGAGCTCGATCCACTCGGGCGGGCGTCCCTCCGTCAGGCGTGCGGCGACGACTTGGAGGTCGGTGGTGCCCTCGAGGCAGCCGATCTCGAGGTGCCCGACGAGCGGAAGCTCGAATCGTGTCCAGCGGGCGCCCTCGTCCTTCTGGTCTTCGGGATCGCCGGGGGCTCCCAGCGCAAAAGGAATCGGGGAGAACACGCCGGCTTCTTCATCGCCGTAGCGAATGCCCGCTCGGACCTCACTCATCGAGAGCCGGAGTGGCCCGCTCGAATCGCTCTCGGGGCGGGCTGCGAGAGCGACCGAATCGAGCGTTCCCTGCTGCTCGGCGTAGCGATGCTGGGCTTCGAGCGAGAGCAACAGGATGGCGGTCGCGTAGACTCGACCTCCCGTGTGGCACCAAGCACCCACGGCATTCCAGGAGCCTCGGCGATCTCCGAGCGTCTGCTGCTGGGTGACGACCTCGTTGAGCAGCGCCTTGCGCCAATCGCTTCCGCGAGGGCCGAGGCTCGCCATGAGCTGTGAGCCCCAATACCAGTAGTACAGGTCGATGCGACCCGATTTCGTGTCCCACTTCGGAGGCAGGGCTTCGAGGAGTCGAGCCCCGCGGTCGACGTCGGGAGAGATCTTGCGAGAGCCGAGCATCCAGAGGCGAGCGGCATGACCCGCCGCGGTCATCGCTTCCGATTGGCTGTGGGGGAACTGTTTGACTTGGTCTTGCTCGCGAGCCGGTGCGCCGCCCAGTGTCATGTACCCGACGCGACCCGTGCGCGGATGCGTCATCGAGTTGATCCACTCCAAGGCCTTTCGAAAGACCTCGGCGTCGACCGCGATGCCAAAGTCCATCGCCGTACCGAGCGCTTGCACCATCCAAGCGGTCATCGAGGTGTCACTGTCTCGACTGGGAAGGTCGTAGCGCCAGCCACCGTTGGGTGCTTGGGCACCCACGATGACGGCCACCGCCTTCTCGGCTGCAGCGCGATAGGATCCATCCCAGAGTCCCGCTCCTTCGATCAAGGCCTGGGTCCCGATGGCGTGGTCGTACATGAAGTGCGATCCGCGGCGGCTGCCGATGACCCCGTCCTCGGTCTGGCTCTTCTGCAGAAACTTCAGCCCCCGGTCCAGGGCGGCTCGCTGCTCGACCGTGCTGTCATCGGGCGTGACGCCGGCACCGAGAAAGGCGAGCACGGCGAGTCCGGTCATGCCGACATCGTGCATGGGATCACCGGTTTCGGCGCACTTTCCGATACCCTCGCATTGCTTCGTAAAACCATCGGAGTCCCAGCGACCGTCCGGGCTCTGATGACGAAGCAACCACGAGAGCCCCGCCTCGATCGCCGTGTCGATGGCCGGCGACTTTCCGAGGCGCTCGAGGCGTACCGCGTACTTGTCGGGCAGCGAGGGGAGCGGCTCTCGGCGGCCCTCGATCGACGGATCACCGTCTTGCACGGCCAGCAGTGAGCAGAACAACAGAGCGCTCGTCACGAGCATCGCCTTCTCCATCGGTGAGGCCTGATGGCCCGGAGGCCCTTTTCTCGTCAGTCGAAGCTACCGCTGGCCTCGTCGAGCGGCAAGGATGAGACAAAGTCGGCACGAGCGGTCGAGGTCACGGTCTCACAGCACGATCCTGGGTCTCGTTACGAGGCCGGCCCGACACGGCACATCTTGATTGGAGAGATCGATGTTCGATCGGCAGCCCGAACAACCCAGGTGGGCATGACAATTCCGGTGCCAGTGTCGCAGCAACCAACAGAGACGTGAACGGAGTCCGTCACGTCGTTCCGTCTCGGTCGTCGCGCAACGTCGGGCCGGGATGCTTTAGGACGACCAAACTGAGAGAGCGGCCTCCTCTCCTGCCGCGCCTCACGGGTCCTGGCAGAAGAGTCGACTGCCAGCGTCTCCCATCCCGGCGGTCGCCGCAGCAACCAACAGAAACGTGAACGGAGTCCGTCACGTCGCTCCTGCAAGCGATCTTCGAAAGTTGACCCGCTCCGATCCGCGAACCGTGACCCACCCCCCGGGTGCTTCCCCAACGAATGAGACTCCCTTCCGAAGTGCCTTCGCCCGACTTAGCCCGCATTTCTCACCAGACATCGTCGCGAGGCGTCGAAGATGCCCGCGGATGCAAGGAAAGCGACCGAGCACGCCGCAGTCGACCTCGCTGCAGGTCGTCGAGGCGGCGCAGGAAGCTTGACGCAGCAGGCATGGGTAGATTCGGCGCCGCAGTA
>JAJDCO010000084.1 GCA_029260795.1 Planctomycetota bacterium
GCAATGTCTGAGGAACAGCGCGAACTCTACGAGGCCTTGGAGCTCTCCCGCTACCGCAGCGCGTAGGTCATACGGAAAGCAGTGCATAAATCGCTACTAAATCATATTTTAAGAAGGCAATGCGGTAAACTCGGGCTAGGAGCCGCGCGAGGCTTTGCTCAACAGAACCGTCGTCCTGAACGAGTGCTTCCACGAGGTCCGGCGCGAGCGACGTCAGCCGCATGATACGCGAGACGTAGGACCGGTCTACACGGAGGGCGCGGGCGAGCTCGGTGGTCGATGCGTAAGCACCCGACTCGACGAGCTCCTGCCAGTGGTGAGCGCGGGCGAGCCTGAGCACGATCGGGTTGGTTGCGGCCTTCTTCGTGGCCGAGCGCGGTAGTCCTCCGCCCGGCACGTGGACCTCCTTCCGGCCGCTGCGTCGGCGCAGCTTCATCAGCACATTGATGACGATCATGTCGTCCTGCGTGACCAGCGCGCTCAGCCCCCCCCGCGGATGAGGAACCAGTGCGCCGGTCTGGCGAGATGTCCACTCTCCCGAACCGTTGGCCGGCGCCTGTTTGAAGCTCCTTGAATGGTCGGGTGAAGGCGCGCTGCCGGAAGATCAACGGCACGTACTTGAGCGGACCCACCCTTGCCGGGCTTCGTCTGCGGAGTCCTATACTGTCAGCTGCGTATTCCGGCGAAGCCGATCGTCCGTTCCGGGTGAAGGCGATTAGGCGTTCCGACGATGCCGAGTGGTTGTTCCACTGATGGAGATCGGTCCGGGGACGGCGCTGGATAGGTCAGTTTACGACGGGATGATGGTCAGGTCCTCCTTTCTCTTCTCTCTCCCCCGGAGGGGGGGCGTGGCCGGTCTTCAGGTCAGGTGTTCTCGGACATGGGCGATGGCTTTTTCGAGCGTTCGGGTCGCGTAGCGCTCGGCATCTTCTCCGCGTCTCGGATGAGCCTGCTGGACGAGTCGCTCGTAGACGACGTGAGGATCTTCTCCGTGTTCGAGCGCACGGCAGGTGCGTCCCCACTCGCGGCCGGACGGACTGTGATCGACACCGGCTTTGATGTCGTGACCTCGTGCTCGATCCTCCGCTCGGGTGGACGTCTTCGATGACCCCGGGGACACGTCAGGATGTCCACCCCGTTCGACGACCTCCCAGGGAGCTCCCGACGAAGCGACCAGCACGTTGACCCAGACGCCGCCTCGCTTCTGGTTCTTGAAGCCGGCCAGTCGTCCGAAGTGCTCGCCTGAGGTCGACCCGAGATTGGAGCCGCTGCGTTCCGCCAGCCACCTTTAGGCGTCGCGGCGTTCGCCCTCCCCCAGAGGCCGGGTGCAGCGAAGCCAGACGTGGCAGCCACCCGTGGGCGAAGTGCGGACACAGAGCGCGGCATACTTGGCGGCGATGCGCCGGGCCAAGGAGATCTCGACATCGTCGAGGAGGACCAGGGGCCAGGAGGCTATCCGCTCGGGCCGAATGTAGACATCGGCGCCTCGGCTGTTCTCGAAGCGCGCCCAAGGCAGGGGCAGCTCGGAGAGGGAGGCTCTTTGCTGGCAGATCATTGTGCCGTCCTCACGGCGAACGGCGGGGGCGGCGTCATGGCCTACGTAACGTCGCCCACGATCATCAACAACACGATCAGCGGAAACTCGGCCTCCCGGGGCGGTGGAGTCTACTGTTACGCCGGCAGTCCGGACATCTTGAACAACGTCATCAACGCCAACTCCAACGGCGTCTATTGTCTTTACGGCTCGCCGGCGTTGGTCGGTAACACGATCACGGGAAACTCCGGAAGCGGCTTCTCCTGTGGCTACGGCTTCAATCCGACGATCTCGAATACGATCGTGTGGGCCAACGGCGGCAGCGAGATCACAGCGACGTACTGCTACCCGACGGTCGATCACTCGGACGTCCAGGGCGGCTACCCCGGGACGGGGAACATCAACGCCGACCCGCTCTTCATCGACGCGGGCGGAGGGGACTTCCGGCTCTCCTGCAACTCCCCGGCGGTCAGTGCCGGCACCAACAGTCCCAGCGGCGTGCCGTTGCCTTCGTTCGATCAGTCCGGGCTCGATCGACGAGTTATCGGATCGACCATCGACATCGGAGCCGATGAGGTTGGCGTCTTCTGGGATCTGAGCGGCCCGCCACAGGCCGGCGGTCCTCCGATCAACTTCACGGCGACGGCCTCCTCGACGCATCCCGTACTGAATCTCGCGGAAGTGTTCATCAGCCTCGGCGATGGAGGTACTTCCGGCGGGATCCCAGTGCCCCTGTCGAGCGGGCGAAAGCTCGGACTGGACCTCGATGCGGTCCTGAGCTTCTGGCTGGGCCTGTCCTCAGCTCTGAGGCAGGCGAGCTTGAACGGCTGCGCGGGAGCCTCCACGGCTTCTTTCTCGCTTCCGAGTACGACGCCCGTGGGGATAACCGTCTACTATGCCGGGATCACGTGGGATCTGGGAGGTGGGACCGTGACCTCGATCTCCTCAACGAGCAGTGCTGTGACCCAGTAAGGAAGGTTTCACTTCACCTCGATACGAAGAAGCTGGCCCGCATCTACCAGCCAGGCCATCGCTCTCACGGCGACCGCACGCGCTGCCAATACCGATCGACCGGAACCAGGCGACGGCACAAAACTCTCCGGCATGATGGGACTCCGCGGTACTTCGGCGAGGCGGTCTCTCGAGGCTCCGACTCCCGACTCACAATCGTCTGTCAGTGGAGGTACCGGCAACTCTGCCACAGGTCCGCATTCTCACGGTTTCGAGTAACGGTGAGTTTCATCCCTTCCCCGGGATGACGTAGACGGCGCTGATCGCGAGCACATTGAGGATCGTGGTCGACTGCGATCCGAGGCGGAGTACGAGATTCTGGGTTCTCGTGAGAGACCCCGACAGGCGGGGGAGGGTCAACTCGAACTCGTCGACGGAGTTGCTGCTGATCTGAAGATCACCGCCCACGAGGCGTCCTTGCCAGAGAACGTCGAGGTAGGCGATGCCCGTGAAGGGCACCCGCGGACGCATCGACTTCTGGAAGGTGATCCGAATCCGAAGATGGTCGGTCGCGTGTCGAGCTTCCGGCTTCAGCGAGAGGTGAATCTCCGAGTTGCCCGCCTTCGAAAGGCGTGCGTACCGAGATCCGGGTGCGAACAGGTCGGCTCTCATCTGAGCATTTCGGAGTTCGATATCCACTTGAAGGCCTTGAGCGGTGAGGGTCTCGGCTTCGAAGTCGACGTGGACACCTCCCCGCCAATTCTCGCTGCCATGCGATCCGAAGAGGGACGTTGCTCGGGCTTTCGCTTCGAGAGGGACGGGCACTTTCGGGACTGGGGGCGAGCCAAGCGTAGCACCAAGGTGGGTGTCCTCGTCGGGCCGCAGTGGGTCAAACTCCCCCTCCCGTTCGAGGTGTGCTTGTCGGATACCCTCGCGGTAGAGCGAGACGAGCGCGTCTTGGGCACTCGAGGACTCCTCGATCCAGCGTTCGAGCTCGAGCTCGGCTTGTTCATTCTCGTATGCGCCGATCCACTGTCCAAGCCGTCGCGTCCAAACCATCGAATTGGCATTCGATGTCTTGAAGCTCGCCGGATTGCTTCGCAGCTTCTCGAGCAGCATCGGGTCGCGGCGAGCCGAACGGCAGGACGCGAACTGGGTCTTGGACGAGTGCTCGGGGAGGATCGAGAGAGGACGAAGTCCAGAGGCCCTTCGCGCGAAAGCAACCGAGCGCAGGAGAGCCTCGGAGAGGTCGGGTCGTTCCGAGGCGATGGTTTGAAGAGCCGCTTCGATCACTTTGTCAGCGAGTCTTGGCAAGAATCCGCAACCGTGGGATCGCCGGGTGATGGAATTCAACGCCTCGTAGACGAGCCTCGCCTCCTCGTCGCCGTATGGCCCCTCGCCCTTACGATGGGCGAGGCAAGCAACAAGGCTGTGCACCGTGTCGACGTCGCCGCATCCACCCAGGGCCGTGATCGCGAACAGACGGACGACCGGATCGGAATCCGGTTGAAGCAAGATCTCCATGAGGCGGCTACGAAAAGCTCCGCTCGCTCTCACTGCTGCCGAGTCGTCGTCGGGGCGATCGTCGAAGAGCCTGGCGATCAGGCGAAGAGAAGCCTCGCTTTGGATCGGATCTCGAAGGACATCCGGATCCAGGGATCGGAGAAGGAAGCGAGCGAGAAGCGGGTGCTTTGAGAGGCCGTCTCTTTCGAGAAAGCGCGCCGCCAGCTGCTCGGCCGAACGCCGCCCTTGCTCCCGAAGGGCGCGGATGACCTGCACGACAGGCGAATCGACGCGCATCGCTCGAAGGTCCGCGGTGTGGCGCAGGAGGGGTTTCGGCAAGGAGAATCGGTCGAGGAAATCAGGCAAGTTCGCGACCTCCCGTTGAAGTGGGTCCAATTGCGCTTCGCGCCAGTATTCCTTGGTCCTTTCGACGATGGTAACGAGCCTACCGATCTTCAAGAGGCCGACACCGACGATGCAGGCGAGCAGGACGGCGATGGAGCCCCGGATCGTCCATGAGATCACCCGCTGTGGATGAGAACGGATCCACCTTCCAACCGATTCGAGACCGTGAAGCCCGCGAGCGGAGACGGCTCGACCCTCGAGCCAGGCTTTCAGATCCGAAGCCAGCTCACCGGCGTTCCCATATCGCCAATGCGGAACCCGATCGGTCGCTTTCATCACGATGGCGTCGAGATCGCGGTCGAACCCGGGAATGGTCTGGCGAAGCCCTACGAACTGTCCCGAAGGAAGGCGTCGTCGTCGATCCGGGCTGCGTCCCGAGAGCAAGTCCATCATGCAAACGCCCAGACTGTAGACATCCGCGCGAGCATCGACCTGCTGGCCGAGCAAGAGCTCGGGAGCCGCGTAGAACGGGCTCGCCCTGAGCGTCGAATGGGGACTGTCCGTGGTGCGGACGAGACCAAAGTCGACCACGACGGCGGCCTTCTCCAAGTCGAGGCTCCGGTCGGATCCCTCCAGCACGATGTTCAGGGGCTTGACATCCCGATGCACGAGTCCCCGAGCATGCAACGCAGCCAAGGCATTCGCGACGTCGAGAAACCGACGGGCGAGCGTGCGCTGGTCACAGGGCGAGCTCGCGAGCTTCTCGAGGACCTCCTGGAGCGTTGGCCCATCGACGAGGCGCATCGCGCAGTAGACGATGCCTCTGTCGGCGTCCTCGCCACAGTCGTAGATCTCGACCAGGCCGGGGTGATGCACGTCGGCCGTTGCTCTGGCTCCCCTCAGGAGGCGATCCACGTCGGCCGTCGTCGAGACCGGGATCACCTTGAGAGCGACGCGTCGATTCAGGGGGACCTGGTGGCCCACGTAGACCTCGCCGTGTCCTCCCCTAGCGAGGAAGTCGTCGATTCGATAAGAGCCGAGCGTTTCCCCCGACGCCAACAGAGAAGGGCGATAGGAGTCCGCTTGAATCGACCGGAAGGGAATGCTTGTCTCCCCGTCGTCGCTGGGTCGCCCAATGTCCAACGGGGATCTCGAAAGGAAACGCTCCGAGAGGTGATCGTGGCCCAGGAGCGACTCCACTTCCCGACGAAGGAAGACGTCGCGGCAACGCTCATCGAGATAAGCCGGCCGTTTCGCGGGAGGAAGCTCCCGTGCCGCCAAGAACACGGCCTTGACTTCCGCGCGCATCGCCTCGATGCTGGCGTCCTCGGGTTGCCCGGAATCCTCCTTGCCTTTCGAAGACAACTGCCCCGACCTCCGATGGTTGGCGAACGTTAGGCGTCGCGAGACGCGACGGGTGCGTTTCTGCTTCGTGGCCTCCGTCGCTCGGTGACTTCTGACCCTCCACAGGAGACACGCGATGAGCTCGACCGAGCCCCAGGGAGCTCGTGCCGGCGAGAAGCGAGACTACGTGGCCGTGGACACTCCTCACGAGCTCTGGCCCGCGGTCTACGACGAGCTACACGCGATTGCGAGCCGGCTTCTCCGGGCGAGCGGTGTAAGGGGGACGATTCTCCAGACGACGGGTATCGTGCACGATGCCTATCTGCGACTCCAGAAACAAGACTGGGTGAAATGGAACGACCGCAATCACTACCTGAGCGTCGCGGCGCTCACGATCCGGAGAATCCTCACCGACTGGGCGCGCGCCGAAAAGTGTAAGAAGCGAGGAGGTAGAGTGAAACCCCAGAGGCTGGAGGAATCCTCCGCCATCGAGGTCTCCGACCCCACCTCGCTCCTCGACCTCGACCAAGCCCTCAGTCGCCTCGCCGACTGGAGCCAGCTCGGCGCTCGCGTCGTCGAGCTCCGATACTTCGCCGGCCTCAGCATCAAAGAGACAGCCGAGGTCCTGAGAGTCTCTCCCCGCAAAGTCGACAAAGAATGGGCCTTCGCCCGCAGCTGGCTGCATCGGGAGCTGTCGGACAAAGACCCAGCGCGGATGTGAGGGCTGTGTCGGTTCAATGTTTCCAGACCGCCAGTTGGGTCGCGCCTACAGGGTGACGAAACAGACCGGGCTCGTAATGGACACGAAAACACCTCCACCGATGGTCACTGCGGCAGCCCACACCGTCTTACCAGGCTGCGCCTGAGGGAAGAGGACAATCGGTGTGTTGGCTTCGCCAGTGGCACCCACCGTGCCCTGAAGCAAGGTGCCAAAGAGGAGTCCGAGAGTCGTGCACCCGTCAAGGTTCAGGCACACAGTTCGCCCATCTCCGGCTGGAAGAGGGAAGCCCGGTGTCGTTCCGGAGCAGGAAACCAGGACGAGTGCTAGGTTACCGAGTTCACCGAACGCGTTCGACACAGTAAAGTTGACTGGGTTTCCAGCCGCCGGAGTACCGTTGAAAGCCAGTTCGATGCGATCGCGAACGAAGATGTCCTGAAACCCGTTGGTATCTCCCGAGACGAGATTGGTGGCTATGCTTGCGAATGTAACGAACCGGCCATTCGCAGAGATCGAGGGTGTCCGAGAAGCTCCGTTGCTCTCCAGTCCCTTTGAGTTCAGGCTGACCCGACTTGTCGTTTGTGCCTGAAGATCGCGGACGAAGATGTCTTTGGCTCCATTCGTGTCGTTCGGAACGAGGTTGATTGCCTCGCTGTCGAACGCGACGAACCGTCCGTCGCTCGAGATTGTAGGACCCTGGTTTTCGTTGGCGCCCGGGCTATCGCCGTTGCTTTGCGCACCGGACGAATCGACGCTGACCCGGTTTGTTGTTCCCGTCTGCCGATCGTGGACGAAGACGTCGTCGGCCATGTTTGTGTCGTTGCTCACCAGGGTGGTAGCGGAACTCTTGAAGGCGACGAAGCGCCCGTTATTAGAGAGGGAGGGGCGATAACTCTTGATGTCCCCCTGGGTGCCACCCGAGCTGAGACTCACTCGCTCCGTCGTTCCCGTCTGCCGATCGTGGACGAAGACATCTTCGATCCCGTTGGTGTCGGGGATCACTAAGTCTAGGTTGCCCGCCTTGCTGACGAAACCAACGAAGCGCCCGTCGCCTGATATCCCCGGTTGCCGGCTGAAGTGGTTGGTCTGTTGGCCGTTTGAGTCCACACTGATGAGTGTCGTGGTCGACGTCTGGCAATCATGTAGGAAGATGTCTCGATGGCCGTTAGTGTCGTTGGCTACGAGGTTATTCGAGAGGCTCGTGAAAGCGACGTACCGTCCGTCGGCAGACATCGCAGAGTCCAGGCTCGTTGAGTTACCCTCAGTTCCGTTGGAGTGGACGCTGACGCGTCTCGTAGTCTTCAGCTGCCGATCGTGGACGAAGATGTCCCAGTCACTGTTGTTGTCGTTGGGCACGAGTTTGTCGTAGACGCTGTTGAATGCGACGTATCGCCCGTCTGCCGAGATGGACGGATGGAGGCTGGTCCCTTGGCTCTGTACACCCTGAGAGTCGATGCTCACAAGCTCCGTCACTCCCGTCTCGAGGTCGTGGACGAAGATGTCGTTGAAGGGGTTGGTGTCGTTGGGCACGAGATTGCTGGCCAGACTGTCGAACGCTACGAACCGGCCATCGCCCGAGATCACGGGCTGCGAAGGACTGTCGTCGTTGCTCTCGACGCCTGCCGAATCGACACTTGCCCTCCGGGTCGTCTGCGCCTGAACAGCACTAGCGGCCATCAAGGTGATGAGAACAACAGTAGGAGCGAGACTGGGGCATTTCATGATCGGACTCCTCTTCCCTTTGAACGGGAACAACCAAGGTCAGCGATGAGAAAGCGTCGCGTGGTGCCTCCATCCGGGGCACAACAGAGGGAGACGCGAGATCGATTCCCAAAGGGCGCACGGTTTTCTTCGGGCGGACCCGGGCCACTGCGGCTGACGATGCACGGATTCGAGATGCTCCCGGCACACGCGAGCTAACCGATGTCGACATGCCAGGCGGCGTCGGGGCGGTCGGTCCGCAGTCCAATCTTCGGCTTGGGAGGATGCACGCGCACTCGTGGCCTGCGCCAGCGGAACTTGCGGACGAGTCGATACCAGGTCGTCGCCGAGGCATGAACGCGGCCGAGACGTTGGGCGAGGACGGCGAGGCGACCGGTGGGGACGTGACGGTAGTCGGTCGAGGTGACCAGGTCGCCGATCGCCTGGACCTCGTCGAAGGTCAGCTGCTCGGGCGACGACTTGGGGCACGAGGATTGATCGGCGAGTTCGCACTTCTTTCGCCGGCGTCGCCACGCGTGATAGCGAGACGGCGACATCCGAAGACAGCGGAGCAGGCTCGCCAGCGAGGCGTGCTCGCGCCCACGGTCGACGGCTCGGACCAGGAGGTTCTTCTCACCTTCGTCGAGACGCCGTCGCTCGAGATCGAGGCCCGACAGGTGCAGCAGCGTGACGACGAATCGAAGCAGCGCACGGAGCTTGGACAGTCGCCGGCGAAGCAGGACGACCTCCGCCTGGAGCTCCTGGGTCTCCCGGTCGAGGACGTCGAGCGAAACGACGGGACGTTCATGCGTGAGCCAACCTCGAGCGGTCGACGCAGGCACACCGAGATCGGCGGCAATGCGAGAATCACCGATCCGCCGAACCATCTCCCGAAGTCGGTGATCGTAACTTCGGCGGCGCCGCGTCGTGAGATCGAGCATATCTCGATCGTCGCCGGCGCGAACCGATCGTCAAGGGCGGTCGCCAATGCGCGAGCCCGAAACTTGTCCAACTCCGTGCGAATGGAGAGCCGGCCTTATGTTGCGAGGAGTTTCGTGAGGACGTCGATCTGCTGCTTCTGAAGCTCGATCTGCTGCTCGAGGAACTTGATCTTGTCCGATGACGACGCCATGCCGACAAAGATATCCTCGCGCGCTCGAGCTTCAAGCCTCCAATGAAGGTTTCATCAGATTTTTCTCGTCAGGCTCGACGCGAGTACCACCGGCGGCGAGTCGCGCCCCGAAGATCGATGCCTGAGAGAAGCAAGCTGAGCTCTTCCGAAGTCATCTCGATCCGTCTCTGGTCATCGGGTGCAGGTGGCCACGCGAACGTCCCCTTCTCCAGACGTTTGGCGAACAGCCAGTACCCCGATCCGTCCCAGAGCAAGATCTTCACGCGGTTCCGAGCCCGGTTCGCGAACGCGAAGAGGTGTCCCGAGAGCGGATCGGAGTGCTTCGCGAGGAGCGCTGCTGCGTTGAGCTCCGTTGCGCCCGGCAGCTGCGGTGAGGAGCAGGTCGCAGCCGGGAATCCCGGAGTCTCGAGACAAATCTCCAAACACGTGCGCGCCCCAGCGACTTCTGTCGCGTCCTTGCTCAGCAGCCCCGAGCTGTCGATTTGCGAGAGCGCAGATCTGTCGTGAAAAGACTTCGCCCCAGACTTGGAGATCCCATGAGAACCATCTTGATCGGCCTTGTCATCGGCGCCACTCTCGTCGGCGTCAGTAACTATCTTCCTATCTTGACACCAGCGGCTTGGAGTCAAACTGCCACACCATCCGGCCCACCGACGACGCAGTCGCTGGGGGCAATCCAGTTTTGTCCCCTAGGTACGCCCATCACTTACGTCCCCTTCGAGATCACAGAGTGCGGGTACTACTACTTCACGGGGTGCCTCATCGGAACGGCTCAGGCGAACGGTGTCACCGTCAAGGCAGACAATGTCACGATCGATCTCCGAGGTTTCTCGCTCCTCGGTGTGGAAGACTCCTGGGACGGTATTCACAAGGAGGCCGCGTATCGAAATCTCCGCATCATAAATGGCACGATCGCCGAATGGGGGAACCACGGCTACCATGCCACGGGCGACCAAGGGGGTGATCGCGATGGGGACTTCCTCGAAGATCTCGCCATTCGCAACAACGGAGTGCGGGGTCTCTCGCTCGGCGGAACCACTTTTGTCAGCGACTGCACGGTAGAGGACAACGGCACTGAAGGATTGATTGGGTCATCGAATTCGACGGTGCACCGAGTTCGTGCGCACCGCAACGGCGGTGACGGAATTAACATGGGGCACGACGCGGTGGTCACGGAATGTACCTCCGTCCTGAACGGTGGCACGGGAATCGAGATCGCGTCCGGAATCGTCGCGGATTGCACCTCGCGCGAGAACTCGGGAAACGGCTTCCATGTTCTCTCCGGCCGCGTTACCGACTGCTACGCGGAGCGGAATGAGCTCAGCGGGTTCCTTCTCGACACCGGGTCGTCGATATCTCAGTGTTCGGCGCAGATCAACGATGAGCACGGGATTGAGATTGTCGACGAGTGCTACGCTTTCGACAACGTCTGTCGAGGCAACGACGCCGACGGCGATCTAGTTGGCGCTGGCATCGTGGCCAGCGGCAGCCGTAACAGGATCGAGGCAAACTCTGTGCTGTTGAACCACACAGGGATCGCAGTGAGCTCGATCAATGGGAGCAGCCTAATCATGAGGAACAACTCCTCAGGCAATGCACCATCGATGAACTACGTCATCGCCGCCGGAAACGGTCAAGGCCCCATCGTCAATGTCGCAGGCGGTGGAGTGTTTCCATCGTCTGACCCCTGGGCGAACTTCGAACATTGAGCCCAACCACGGCCCGTTAGGCCGCCTCAGGCCTTTTCGCTCAGCTCGCGATGGAGCCAACTGCGCGCGAAGGCCCATTCTTGATCCACCTTGCGGGGGGATATCTCGAGCACCTCGGCGACTTCCTTGATCTGCAACCCGGCGAAGAAGCGGAGCTCGACCACTCGCCCGGCGAGCTCGCTCCACGCGGCGAGCCTCTCGAGTGCATCATTGAGTGCGAGGAACGACAACGGGTCGGCGGTCGTGGTGCCGGTGGCCTCGTCGAGGTGCACCCGCTGGGTGCCTCCGCCGCGTTTGACTCGCTTCTCAGACCGTGCCCAGTCGACGAGGATCCTCCGCACCGTGATCGCGGCGATGCTCAGATAGTGGTTGCGATCGTTCCACGTCACTCGGTTCTGCTCGAGAAGCCTCAGATACGCCTCGTGGACCACCGCAGTGGTCTGCAGGATGGCGCCGCGACCTCCGTGCCGCCGCAACGACCGACTAGCGACGGCGTGGAGCTCGTCGTAGATGGCGGGCCACAGCTCTCGCGGATCGTCGACATCACGATCGTATCTCGCGATGGAATCGGAAACCTCATTGTCCGGGGTCGAAGCGATCGGAGATCTCCGGCCGGTGATCTGAATGGCGTGTGGCACCCTCTCGGTGCACGACTTCAGGGTAGGGTCTCCCAGTAACTGGAGAACGCGATGATCGATCCGGATCCGACGAAAGTCAAGGTGCTCTTCGCGGTCGCGCGTGACCTCTCGGAGGAGGAACGTCAAGTCTTTCTCGATGAGCAATGCTCGGAGAGTCCCGCGCTGCGCCGCGACGTCGAGTCTTTGCTGGAGCACGATCAACGCGTGACGTCGTTTCTCTCGAGTCCCATCTTCGTGCTCGAGCCGCTCGAGCGATCGGCAGACCTCGACTCGCATCCGTCAGAGCTGCGGGATCGCCTTCGGCTCGAGCCTGGTAACAGAGTCGGGCCGTACGTGATCGGTGCGTTTCTCGCAGGAGGCGGCTCGGGAGACGTCTACGTGGCGCACCAATCCCAGCTCGATCGGCGCGTCGCTCTCAAGGTCATCCCCTCGTACTCCGAGTCGGATCGCGATCGCGTCTTGCGGGGGGCCGTGGCCGCATCCGACGTGCATCATCCGAGCCTCGTCGAGATCTTCGATTGCGGCGAAGACTCCGAGCGCGACCTCCTCTACGTCGCCATGCGTTTCGTGGCCGGGCCGACGCTCCAGAAGATCCTGGAGGACTCCAAAGGGGTTTCCTCGAACCAAAGAACTTTGGTGAAGCGTTTCCTCGAGATCGCTGAGGCTCTTGGCGCCTTACACGCGCGAGGTCTCATTCACAGGGACGTCAAGCCGTCGAACATCGTCTTCGACGTATCCGAGGACGCTGACGTGCTGAACGCCAGGGGCATCCTGGTCGACTTCGGCCTGGTCCGCTCCGTCGAGGGTCGGCACTCCACGATTCGCGCCAGCTTGTTCTACGTCGCGCCTGAGATCGTCCTCGGTCAGTTCGCCAACGAGCGCTCCGACGTCTACAGCCTCGGAGTCTGCATGATCGACCTTTTGACGGGGCGCTCGCCCGACGAGAGAAAGCGGCACCCGTCCGGTCAGTATCTCCCGCTGCGAGATTCCGTGCCCGAGATTGATCGAGACTTGCAGGCCATCGTCGCGAAAGCAACCGATCAGGATCCGACGTGGCGCTACGCCAACGGTAACCAGGTTGCGCAAGACGTCCGTAGTTGGTTGGCTGGACAGCCAGTGTCCGCACGAAGCCTGCGGGGACTGGAACGCATGCGCCGTTGGGTACGAGCCAATCCCGGTCGTGTCCTATCTTGGGTGGTCCGCGCTGCCTTGCCCATCCTCGTCGTCGCGATGGTAGGGTCATCGCTGTCTGAACAAGTGAAGTGGTCAAATGCCGCGACTCGAGATTGGGAAGCGGGCGATATCAACTCTATGCAACAGTCGCTCGCTGGGCTCTGGCCCGTGACCCACGAGTTCCTCCTTGATCCGCGGCTTTCCAACCTTGGCAAGGAGCTTCGAGACCCGGATTCCGACAGTGCCCTTGCGGAAATCCTCCGATCCCTCCGTGAAAAGGGCGCTCGGCCAGCCGAGCTGCTCGCCGCTCGGTATCTCGAGCGCGACGGCCTTCAAAAGCACCCAGAGCTTCAGCGGTTCCTGCTGCGCTCGCTAAATAACGAGGTCGAAAGAAGCGTCCAGGGTGACGAGCTCACGATTCGATGGGTTGCGCTGCTCTTCTTCGAACGACCCGACCGGAGCCTCGACGACGTTCGCTCCAGCTCGGCCTTCCGCGCAGCTCTCGAGAACCTCCTTCGGCCCGAAGTCTCGTCCGTGACGAGGACCTTCGCGCTGACGGCTCTGGGGGGCTGCGGCGACGAGAATTCACTCCTCCGCATCTCGGACTGGCTTGAAGAGCTCGATCGTGGACAAGATGGTGAGGAACTCCGAGTCGGAGTCGCGGCGCTGGACTTCATTGGGCGGAGATCCGGGTCGTGCGGCTTCTCAGCAGCGGTCGCACTGCACAGCGAACTCGTCGTGAACCGTCTGAGTGCGGCAAATGCAGCGAGCGAGAGCTTGTTGCGAACGATCGCATTCCTCCGGCGAACCTCCGGCGACGATCCGCTCTCAGTACTGCCTGAGACTCTGGAGACCTACGAGCATGCCCTCTGCAGATCGGCGCGGCGGGACCCCGGGCTCCTCGCCACTCTTCGCTCGAACCCGCTGGCTTCCAAGCAGGCTTCCGAGCAGCCCGTTCATTGGGCGAAGAGCCTCGGTGCTTGGATCGGCAGCTACGCCGACAGCGAGGTCGCGGCGGAGCTCGAGGCAGTGGTGCGATCGCTCGCTGCGGGATTGATGGTCGAAGACAGCCTTCTCGTGGGCGCATACGGGAAGGGACTCGCGACCGCTCGAAACGAGAGCGCTCTCGCCTTCGACCCCTTCTTGCCTGCCGCGGGAACTCACTTGGCGGACGGGTTCATCGTCAAAGAAGAACCTCTGTCCCTGGACTTCCTGAACCACGATGACGCGATGCCACCGCTGGATGTCACTCGGACGGCCACGTGGCTCTTCTGCGACATCTGGAACTCTCAACTCGCCGAGAGCGGAATCGGCGCCCAGATCACCTTGAAGAATGCACGGCATCAGTTCGACGAGTTCAGCCCTCCCCATCGTTATGTCTCTTTGGAGGTCCCGGGGGCATGCGAGATTCACCTGGGCCTCGAGATGACGAAGTCTCGAGTCGGCAAGAAGGTCGAGGTCCTGATCCAGTTCCAAAAGGCGAGCCGCGAACGGCTGATGCTCCGGGGCGAGGCGGATCTCATTGTCAAATGGAACGGAGTCGAAGTTTCTCGCGCGCGAATCACCGATGTCTCTTCGGATCAGGTGCTCCTCCCGCGGCTCGACGCTGCGGCCGATCGACACGAGCTCGTCATCAGCCTGGGACCGCAATCGAACACCCCGATCTGGGTTCACTCAATCAGCATCCGCAACGTCTACTCGGGACAGTACTGAGTTCAACGGTGCACCCGTGTCCACTCCGAACCTTCGCCTCCTGACGCCAAACGGAATGTCTCCGGTTGTCGTGATCGAGCACCGTCGTGATGTATCGATGCTTCTTGTGGCAGCCGAACTCATCGCAACCGATTCTCTTCAGGCCCTTCAGCCCGCTCCAGGTCGCAGGACATTCGGGAGCTGAGGTGGCGAAACATCGTCGGCTCGGTGGGTGGTCAACTTGACCACTTGGTCGCGCCGGGAATTCAGAGAGCGTTTCGATACGAGTTCGCTTCCCTCCACCACATCCCTCCCTTCGAAACGTCTCACCCGCGAGGCGGGGGGAGGGGAGGCCGGTGCCCCGAGCTGCCGCAGAAGTCGAGCAGCCAAAGACCTTTGGCGCCGATAGCGGATGCCACTGAGGCGCGCGAGCTGGGACTTGGGAACGCATCAAGCACGCCCGATTCGGCCCATCCGCGCTCTCACTCTCTGAAGTGCTGGGACTTCCGCCAAGAAGTCCCAGCTCGTTGAGATGAGCTATGACAGGCGCTTACGGCTGTCGTAATCTTCAAGAGTTCGACTCCCGCGAGGAGTAGCGAGCGACGCGTCGAAGCGCGACGCAAGGACAAGGTCGATCCCGGTTCGAGCCGGCGCGGATGACTTCACCGTTCGACTCGGGACCACATCAATAAGCCGCGGCCCGGTCGCTCGAGCACGTGCTCTACGAGATCGGGCCGCGCTTGGGATCTTCGGCTGCGACGAGCAGCACGGGACATGGATCTGGGTCTCTCGAGGCACTGCGTGGCCATCTCTGGGACGAGGACGGACACGGTCGGGCAGGATGAGAGACCTTGGCGGGGCGGAAGCCGAGGTTGTTGTTGCGGTCGTCCGGCGTGTTGTTGTTGCGGTTCGCCGAACGGGCGTTCTCGGCGGTGTTGTTGAAGCTGCCCCCGCGGTTCACGCGGTTGCGGGCGCCATGGGACCCACGCCCCTGCTGTCACTCCCTGAATCACGGAGGAAGGCATTCGACCCACTGGCGTCGAAGACCCAGCGTGCTGCCGTGCTGCAGGTGAGCGAACACCGAGCTGAGGCTCGCGACGTACTTCGCTTCGTCGATTCGACCCGTGCGATGCTGCCAGGCACGGTGACGAAGCCTGGCTTTGGTTCGGCGCCGGTTCTCGGGCTGCAGGCGCATCGTTCCGCGGAAGATCGACCATCCGAGGAACGGGAGCCCGCAGTGCGCCGGGGCCAGGCGCGTGGCGCGCTCCTTGAGCTCGAGGTGCAGCGTTTCCTTCAAGTAGTCCTGCACTTCCGACAAGGCCGCCCGGAGCCGGCGCTTGTCGCTCGAGAAGAGTACGAAGTCGTCCATGTAGCGGACGTAGCCCGGGACCCTCAGCACCTCCTTGACGTGATGGTCTAGCCGGTCGAGCACCAGGTTCGCGAACCACTGGCTCGTGAGGTTGCCGATCGGCAGGCCCATGCCTCGGCCATCGCCGCCGGCGCGCACGATGCGCTCGGCCAGCGCCAGCACTCGTCGATCCTTCAAGATCCTCCCGAGCATGTCCATGACGACGTTGTGCCCGATCGAGTCGAAGCACTTCCGTACGTCGAGCTTCAGCGAATACGCGTACCTCCGAACGTGCGCCTGCGCTCGCCGCAGCGCCCGGTGCGTCCCGAGCCCTCGCCGGCAGGCGAAGCTGTCCGCGATCATTCGCCGCTCGAAGATGGGCTCGAGCGGATCGATCAGCGCATGGTGCACGACGCGGTCGCGAAACGGCGCGACCGTGATCGTCCGCTCCTTCGGGTCGCGGATCACGAAGGTCGTCGGCTCGCCGGGACGATACAGGCCCGATTCCAGCTCCCGCTGGAGCTGGAGCACCTCCGGCTCCACCCGATCGAGAAAGACCGCCACCGTCTTCACTCGCCGCTTCCCGAGCGCGGCTCGACGAGAAGCCTGGAGTAGATTCTCGAAGGAGATGATCTGCGGCCAGAGGTTTCCAGCGCGCCTCATTGTTCGGCATTCTGTGAGCCGTGGATCGGTGCGCGGTGAGGCTCAGGGCGAGTCCCGGGCGGATGCCGGTTTCCACATGTGCGCGGCGCCCTCGAGCCGAGCGATTGTCTCCAGCCGTGCACCATGCGGCCGGTCTCGTCGATGTGGCGTATCGCGGTCTCGAAGCCGCTTTTGGGCATGACGTCGCTGCGGCGAGCGAGGCGCAAGAGGTGACGGATACGCTCGAACGACAGGTTGACCGAGCGCAGCCGACGCTCTCGCCCCGCTCGCTCGTAGCGCGCCAGGATCAGCTCCTCGGTGATGTCGAGAACGTGGTTCTCGACGCGCTGCGTCAGGGTGAAGCGGGCCGCCTTCGGCCAGCGCCGCGTGTGAGCGAAGAACCAGGCCGTGAAGTCCTCCCACTTGTCGAGCACCAGAAGCTGGGGACCGGCTTCTTTCGCGGGAGGACGATCGAAGGGCGTTCGGCTCATGAGCCCGGCTCCGTGGCGGCTTCGACTAGATCGGAATGCTCAGCCGCCGTGGACGTCTCCGCCACAAAGTGCCGAAGAATGTCCGCGCCATGGCGCTGCACCTTCGCGGGTCCGACGCCTTCGACCTCGGAGAGTGCGGTCGGGCTCTCGGGGTGCTTCTCGATGATGGCGACGAGCTGGCGGTTCGTCAGGATCACGTAGGGGGGAACGCCTTCTTCGCGCGCCTTGGCCGCTCGCCACTCTCGCAGGGAGTTGAACAGCGTTCGGCCGCGCTCGTCGAGCCGGGCGGCGGGGTCCTTCGAGGAACGATTGCGCGACGATGCCGGTCCTCCCGTCGAGGCGCCCTCGCTCGCGACGGGCGCTTCCTGATACGTGACGACGCCGAGTAGGTGCGGGATGTCGTTCACCTGGAAGAAGTGCTCGCGGAACGCGAGCACCTCCTTGTCGCGAATGAGCGTTTGAAGAGCCGACTCGTCGAAGCCGCCCAACGTCGACGAGTACCGGAGAGTGATCAAACGAACGCGCATGGCAGGGCTCCCTCAGGTCGACATTCGAGGATCGATGCGGCTCATGCCCTGCCACCCCCATCC
>JAJDCO010000085.1 GCA_029260795.1 Planctomycetota bacterium
GGACCTTCCAGAGCGACGTGATCGCCGTGCGGGCGCCGGCGGCGTGCAGGGCTGCTTGCAGTGATGCGATGCCTTGGCCGCCGCGGCGCAAGCCGACGTTAGTCTCGCAGGCGGACAGTACACACAGCTCGACGCCGCTCAAATCCATGGCGCCGATCTCTTCGGCCGTCATCACGCCGCGCACCCGTCCGTATTGATCCGCGTCCCCATTCGCGCCGGTGAACGCGAGGCCGCACAGGAGCGCGGGTGCGAGTCCGCTGACCTGCTCGCGGAGCGAGGAGAAGCTTCCGAATCCGAGCTTCGCGTCGACGGGTCCTGAGTCGGGGCGGGAAGGCACCGACTCCGGTGCGAACCAGCCGTGGGTCGCCAGATGGACGTAGCGATGCTCGGGGGCGAAGCGCTCGAAGGCGTCGCGGGTCGCTTTCGATCCAGTGAGGAGCCGTACCGAGCCCTCCGAGCTTCGTTCGCCGGCTTCGCTCGCCACAAAGAGGTCTCGAACGGTTTGCACTTCGGCGCCCGTGGCCGGCAGGGGCGGAAACAGCACGCCCTCTCCGCTCCTGAGGGCGAACTCGCCGGCACCTCGGGACGTGACATTCACTTCGGATGGCGGCGAGAGCACGCTGTCGTAGTCGATACCACCCAAGCACAGGAGCCCGCGCCCGGAGAGCGCCGTCGGGCTCAGAGCTCTCCTCTCGCTCAGGCTGCTGGTGAAGAAGAGCTGCGCTCGATCACCGAGCATCCCATCACCGACGGGCAAGAGCTCAAAGGGCACGAGATGAAGCGCACCGGCGGGTGCGATCCGGTATCGGTCTGCATCGCCGAGGGCGGCTCGGATCGGATCGAGAAGCTGGCTCGCCAGTCGCTCGGCCGCGGCCTTCCAACCCTTCGAGGATTCTCCGGGCTCGGCGCCCGTGAGCCCGGTGGCTCGCAAGGAGGCTCCTCGTCGCATCGCAATGCGGAGCTCTTGGATGCTCTGATCAATCTCGGCCGCAGGGCCGAGACTGACCCATCGAAGTGCCTGGCCGACGCGCCGGACCCAGCATCCATAGACGCTGTATTCACCCGGGCCGCCGGACATCAAGGACCAGTCGTCATACCGCCAGAAAGCGACGGCCGCCTCGTGCGGCTGCAGCTCCTCCGAGAGAGCGAGAGCCTCGTGATCGAGATTGAGGATCGAGGAAGGTTTCACTTCGAGCAGTTGCGCCCGCAGCTCTCGGGCGACGCGGTCTCTTTGTCGGACGAGCTCGGGTAGCGTGCCGGCACCTTCGCTTTGAAGGTCGCTGATCCGACGCGTCCAAGTCACCAGCGACTCACTCAACTCTCGGGCTCTCGGGTCGGCCCCGAGCTCGCGTTGAAGCCGCGCTTTCAGCATCGGAGCTCTTCGGAGCGCTTCGTTCAACTCGAAGGCCAGACGCAACAGGGATGGGTCGGGATCGAACTCGCCGGCACCGGTCGCGATCGTCAACGCCGAGGCGAGGAGCTTCTCGACCGCGACTTCACTGCCGGGGGAGGCCAGCCACTGCGCCGAGCGCAGGAGTCGAGTCAGTGCGGTGACCACCTCACGAGCCTGCTCCCGGCTGGCGTCGATCTCCTTCCTCTCGAACAGGAGCCGCGCGATGACGAGCCGAGTCTCGAGGATGTCGAGATGGTCGCTCGGCAACAATTGTCGCTGACTGGCAAGCATCTGCTGGTACAGATCGAGAGCCCGGTCGACATGACCCAGCGCACGATAGGTCGCTCCCAGGCCGCTCCGAGCGTTCTGAAGGTCCGGGTGGAAGTCCGGCAAGGCTCGCGAGCGAACCTCGAGGACCTTTTCGTAGAGCGTCCGCGCTCCTGGGAAGTCTCCGATCTGGTAGCGCGACGCGGCGACATTGAGGCGAGCGCTCTGTAGGTCGAGGCTGTCCTCCGCGAGGCTTTCCGAGCAAACCGAGAGCACCTTTTCGTGGAGCCTCCTTGCGCCTTCGAGATCACCTAGCCTGCCGAGGATGCGAGCGAGCCCGCCGCGGGCAACCTGGAGGTCGGGGTGGTCGTCCGAGTAGATCTGGGAGTAGACGGACAGCGCCGCTTCTTCGAGTGCGCGAGCGCCATGAAAGTCCCCGAGCTCGAAAAGCGTCGCGGCAAGATTGTGGCGAGCCCTTTGGAGGCGCGGATGCCGAGGCGGGAGCGCCTCGAGCTCGACCTCGAGCGCTTTCTCGAGCAGGGCACGTGCCCCCTGCAGATCGCCGAGAGCCCCGATCACGTTCGCCAAGTTGACGCGGGACGATTGCAGATCGGGGTGCTCGTCGGGCAGAGTCCGAGACCGGACCTCCAGGGTCGGCTCGAGAAGCGATCGGGCCCGATGGAGATCCCCCAAGGAATACAGCGTCGTGGCGAGGTTGAGCCGGGCGGCCTGAAGGGACGGATGCTCTTCCGGCAAAGTGCTGCTTCGAACGGACAGGACCCCCTCTTGAAGATCTCGGGCGCGCTCGACCTGTCCGAGCTTGTAGAGCGCCAGGGCCAGTCCCTCTCCGGCCTCCTGAAGTGCCGGATGCTTCTCCGGCAGCGTCTGCGAGCGAATCCGCCAGACGGCTTCGAAGTGATCGAGCGCCGCGTCCAGCTCTCCCAGCTCGTAGTCGGTGTAGGCCAAGTTCAGCCGGACGCTCTGGAGATCCGGGTCAGCATCCGTGCGGGTCTCCGAGAGGACCGCCAGAGCCTCCAGAAGGAGCTCGCGGGAGCGCTTCAGGACACCCAACGACCGAAGAGTGACGGCCAGATTGAAGCGGGACTTCAGAAGATGGGGGTGACCCGCGGGAAGCGTTCGGGAGCGAACCTCGAGGACCTTCTCTTGAAGCGTGCGGGCCGTCTGCAGGTCGCCGAGTCGCGCCGTCGTATTCGCCAAGTTCGCACGCGCAACCTGCACATCGGGGTGGTCCTCGGCACGTGTCGCAGTGTAGGCCACCAAGGCCTGCTCTTGCAGCGCCCGCGCACCTTCGAGGTCACCGAGCCGGGACAGCGCGAGCGCGAGATTCGCACGCGTCCCTTGAAGACGGGGATCGTCGCTGGGGAGGAGCTTCGCCTGGATGTCGAGATTCGTCTCGAGCAAGGAACGCGCACGGTCGGTCGCCCCCAAGCCGAGGAGAGTGGCCGCCAGGTTGCCCCGATTGCCCAGAAGATCGGCATGGCTCTCCGGCATGCATCGAGACTGAAAGCGGAGAGTGACCTCCAGGGCCTGGGCCGTCTCACGAAGCAGCTGGAGTCGGTAAGCTGCGACTCCCAGGGCCCGGTGAGCTTCGGCGATTCCGAAGCTGGTCTCCGGGTCAACAGAAAGAAGCTCGTTCAACGCCGCACGCAACAGCTCACGGGCTTCTTCGATCCGACCTTGCCGGGCGTGGTCTTCGACGCGCCGCACGGCATCCTGGGTGGCTGCGGCTCGGTCTCGAGTCGCCTCGGACTCGCGCGCTTCGAAGACGCGGATCGAAGCCGCGACGGGTGAGGCGAGCCGCTTGGCGCCGACTCGGATCGTGACTTCGCCACCCCCCTTGCGGGCGAGGGCCACGAAGGGCGTCGAGCCACCACCGGAGTCGTCGTCGCGCAGCGTCTCGAAGCGCTCGCCGGTGATCAAGCCGGCGGCACGTTTCGAGACGGCGCCGGCGGTCGAGCTCGACTCAATGCGAGCTTCCAACACCAGGTCGGCCTCGTTCGATTCGGCGCAGACCAACAGCAAGGCGTCGTCGGACTCGATCTCGTAACGAAAGGTCTTCGAGGGCCCGACGCCTTCGAGGACCGCATCGTCCGGACCGAGCGTGAAGCGGTGCGACTCTGCGTGACGCAGCGACGGGACGTCCTGAGTGAGGACGAGCATCAGGAGGGAGAGGAGCATGGTGGAGCTCTCGAGGGCTCACAGGGCGATCGTTCGGGCCAAATCGTAACGAATTGGACCCACCAGCCCTGCAGGAATCAGCCCCACGCACGGCTACCGACGTGGACCCAACCACGGCGAGAAAGTGGCCCCCGTCACCGCCCGCAACCCCGCAACCGACGCTCATTCGCCCCTGTTGCTCCGCGATCACCCCCCCGCGACTCTGGCGCCGGCGCCCTGTTCGGACGTGGGCATCCGCTTGCTCGGTCGGAGTCCGATTCTCCATGACGCATCCGATCCAGGTCGACGGCCTCACCTTCCAGATCGAGGGAGACCCCGGGCCGGCGGCCAGGCCGGCGGCCTGTGCGCGAGTGAGGCCGGCTCTTCGCCGATTCGATCGTAGGTCGATCGTCGCAAGCCTCAAGCCTGCGCACAGTAGAGCTGGCGCGCCCGGTTGGACTTGAACCAACGACCCTCGGATTAGAAATCCGAATCAAGGGCGGGAGCCAGGGCACGACCCGCTTAGGGTAGAGTCGTGAATCACCCTGCAAACATTGGATGATCTCTTGTCCCTGGGCTCACCGGGCCATACACTACCTCCCACGCCTTGGGCGGACCAGCGGGCGGACCGGGCGGACCGACGGGCGGACCGAGATCGAAGCAGAGGGGAGCTCCCATGGCGTTCCTGACCTGGGCCACCAAGCATGGCGTGCGACGACGCGTCGTCGAGTGGCACGATGCCACGCTCGGCGCCGGACGCAACGGAAGGCGCCGCTCCGACTGCCTGACCGGTAACCACACCGAGGCGCTCCGGGCCGCTCGCCTCTCCCCCACCGAGCAGGAGGCGTTCGCGAATGGAGCCAAATCGGCGGCATCTCGAAAGCGACTGGTCAAGCACTACGGTGCGCTCGAAGACGAGCGGCGGCGCGAGGCAGTTCGTCACCGAGCTCTAGAGCAGGGCCCGGCCTACGACACGAAGCTCCGCGACTTGGTCCAGGCCTACCTCGATCTGGTTGACTACCGAGAGCAGCTCGACAAGGAGCACGAGGAGCCCGACTCCATTCCGGCTCCGGAATGGGACCCCGGCTGGCGCACCGCGCGCAGCGAGCGCCCGCTTCGCTCCTCCTCGGCGCGCGAGGTCCGCACGTGTCTCAAGATGTTCCAGGCCTGGCTGCCTGCGGACGTGACCAGCGGTCAGCTGACGCCGGACCTGATCTCGCGATTCATCCGTCACGTCAGCCGGAAGTCCGGACAGAGAGGCGGCGAGGGCAAGAAGATCCGGCGCGCCCCACGAACCGTCAACAAGTACCGAGGCCATCTCCGCGAGCTCTTCAACGCGTTCACGCGAAGCTCGGCCGAGCGCTTCTTCCGAGTCGACCTCCGATCGATCTTCACCGATGAAGTCGAGGCCTTGCCCGAGCGGCGTGGGGAGATCCAGATCCACACGCCCGATCAGCTCGAGGCGTTCCTGGAGGCGGCGCACGTGTACCGCGACCCGACGCGCGCCGTCGAGGTCAAGCGCCGGCGGAACGGCAAGGACGAGGTGTTCCTTCAGGGTGCCAACCCTTCCGCTCCCATCGTCGAGCTGGCTCTCCTGCTCGTCTGCACAGGCATGCGATTGTCGGAGGCCCTCGGGCTCCGGTGGGAGCACTGCGACCTCGAGACAGGCGTCCTGCGGATCCACGCGCAGAAGACCCGAAGCTTCCGCTACCTCCCTCTCGTCGGCGATCCCCAAGGCGACATCGCCCCCCGCTTCGTCGCGCTCCTGAAGGCGTGGCGACAGAAGCGACCGAAGGCTCACCACGTGCTGCCGGTGAACGGCAAAGACGAGACTCCCTCCTTCCCGAAGGGCGCCTGGGCGGCCGTCGCCAAGAACGCCAAGAAGAGCACCGTGGGCCCGCAAGGCTTGCGCCGCACCTTTGAGAGCGCCTTGGCCATGATGGGCTTCCCGGCTCGCCTGACGGCCTTCTGGCTCGGCCACAGCCAGCAAGTCGCCGAACGCCACTACCTGGCCTTCGTGCCCGGCCGGAAGCCCGGAGCGACCGTCGAGGCAGTCTTGGGCCTTACAAAGGTCATCGACCGAGAGATCAAGCTCGTTCGCTCCAAGCGCAAGATCCGCAAGCTCGAGGAGCGCTCTGAGACGGCCTGAGCCGCGACCGGCTTCCTCCTTCTCCTGACTGCACGGACTCGCCTCTACGGTACCCCTCGGGCCGGGCCAGTGACCGTCATCGAAGTCGCCGGCAAGTCGATGTCAAAGCAAGAGCCGAAGAAGAGCTGACCACCCCCGCCATGGTGTCAGGTACGCGATCGACCATCCCCCTGGATCTGCGGGGACTCGATGTGGTATCGGTGGGGATCACTCCCATTGATCGACACCAGGAGAAAGACCATGTTCGAATGCCTAATCCGGCTGGTCGTGGCAGGTGTGCTCGGCTCGAGTCTCACCAGTGTGTTCGCTGCCGAGCAGACGACCATCTACGTCGACCACAGCAATCCGACTTGCCCGGGAACCGGCACGGCTTCCGATCCTTTCTGCCGGATCCAAGATGGCATCGCGGCATCGGCGGACGGTGACACCGTACTGGTCCTTCCCGGTGAGTACGCTGAAGCGATCGACTTCCTCGGGAAGAGCATCACCGTGCGATCGCGTGACGGTCGCGACGTCACGCGCATCGTGGGGAACGGCTCACAACAAGCCGTGATCTTCCAGAGTCGGGAGACTCACGCATCGCGGTTGGAGGGCTTCAGCGTCACCAATCGTGGCCCCGGCTACGCCATCCTGCTTCTGGGCTTCGAGGGATCCAGTGCCGCGACGATTACCGATTGTCGAGTCTACGGTACGACCGACGGAATCTGGATCAACGACTCCTGCAGCCTCGACCTCGTCGACTCCGAGGTGGATCATTGCGCCAAAGGCATTTTCGCGAACGCGGGAGCGTCCTTCTCCGCTCTGGGTTCCTCGATCGTCGCCAACGGCGTGGGCATCGGGGCGTGGCAAGGCTCTGGCTGGATCGAAGACTCCTCCCTCGCGCTGAACGGGATCGACATCCTCTCCGAAGCCAACTCCTCTTTCAGGCTGATGAGGAGCGTCGTCGGCACCAGCGGCAGGATCGCCTTGCGCTGTGACGTCACGATGGTCAGCGTGTATGAGTCGATCCTCCTCGGAACCGCCGAAGTCCGCAACGACGGGAGCCACTTCTGGTCGGGGCATTCGACACTGGAGCGAGTCGATTGCGATGGCGTGGAAGTCGCGATCACGAACTCCATTGTCTGGGGATCGTTGAAGGCCAAGCATCCCGAGCCCGAGCGAGTGTTCGTCCGGTATTCGAACGTCCGCGGCGGCTGGGAAGGGGCGGGCAATATCGATGCCGATCCCGGCTTCCTCGATCCGACCAACGGTGACTTCCGGCTCGGCTGCGACTCGCCTTGCATCGACGCGGGTGATCCCCGGTATTCCTCGAGCCCCGAAGACTTCGAGGGCGATCCGCGAATCATCGATGGCGACTCGGATGGAAACACTCTGCCCGACATGGGCGCTGACGAGTTCGCCTTGCTCGTTCGTCACCGGCTCCAGCAGCAGAGAGTCTCCTTCTCGGCGATGGCTCCGCCTGGCGAATCAACAAACACGGCCATCGTGTTCGTCAGCTTCGGTCCCGGCGAGACACTGCTTCCCGGAAGCGATGGCCGGTATCTGCCGCTGGAGGCCGACACGCTCTTGACGTGGTGGTGCGGCCTCCCCCAAGGCTTCCGAGAGATCGCGAATCCGAGTTGCCCGGGGGGTACGACCGCCGAGCTCACCCTACCGCCGAACGCACCGCGCGACGTCGAGGTCCACTACTCAGGCTTCACGGTGCGAGCAGACGGCTCCGTCGAGTCGATCTCGCCACGCCGGTCCTTCCGGATTCCTTGAGAGCTCCGTCAACTTCACGCGCTTGAGCCAGGACGTCGGGGATCTGCCAGATGACCCGGCGCTTGCGCGGGTCGCGGTCTCGCCAGCGCTTCAGCCCGAAGGCCGTGAGACAGGTCGCGAAATTGTGGATGTTGTGCGCGCGGTGCCCGACTCGGCGTCCCCATGCCTGGTAGCGCTCGTAGAACTTGCGCGCTCGCCAGACCTCGCCGGGCTCGGGGCGCTCGGCCTCGAAGAACGCGCGCACGGCGTCCCCGGCCACCGGGTACGGCTCCGGGAAGATCTGGCGCACGAGGACCTCAGGCGGGTGAAGGAGCCGCTGGGTCGGCTCGGAATGCCAGGCGAGGTCGCTGCCAGAGCAGTCCACCGACGGTGCTACCAGGACCGGCTCGGTCGGCCGGAAGATCTTCCACCGCGAGCAGTCCTTCACCTCCACCGGCTCGAAGTCGATCGGCAGGATGAACAGCCAGCCGCCGGGCCTCTCGACGATTCCGGACAAGGCCCAGAGCAGCGAGATCTGGCCAGGCTCCTCCCGGTAGGGTGCGGAGATCACCCAGCACCCCAGGATGCCCACGTTCGCTCCTGGCTGCTGCCGCCACCAATGCTGGATCTGATCGGGGTCGGTCGACCCCTGACGTGTCGCACGCGTCAGGACCTTCTCGATGCGCTCCTGGCAGCCGTCGCCGAATGTCATGTCACAGGGCGTCCGGCGCTTCCGGGTGGCCTGCATCGGCACCACACGGATGCCCAGCGAGGCGAGTTGAAGGGCCGACTGCAGGAGCTCGTTCGTGGCCATGAAGGTCCTCCGAGAAGATCGATCCACCGCGACCTTCTTCGGTATGAGCGCCCAGGACCCTATTGACAAGAGTTGGCGGCGCGTCATTGTGAACGACGTGTAACGGGACGCAGGAATGTCACGCCGTTGTGACCCCGCCAGCGACGAGATTCTCGCCCCTGGAAACGAGCTCGGGGAGCTCGAACCGGCAAAGGCGAGGATGGCAGGCTCTTACGCTCATGGCGGAGAGCGGTATGGGATGTGTGAGTGCCCTCGCATCGTTGCCGAGGTCGCTGACATGGAGGAGGAGAGACATGCTTCACCGGTGTGCCCTGACGGTCCTTTTAGCCTGGTTGCTGGCTCAGCCTGGCGCCACCGCCGCCGACTGGTGGGTGGACGTCAACAACCCGGCCTGCCCGGGCGACGGGTCGATCGAAAACCCCTTCTGCCAGATCCAGGACGCAATCGACGCAGCAGGCGACGGGGACACGATCTTCATCCGGCCGGGGACCTACGAGGAGCTTCTGACCGTTGTCGGGAAGTCGCTCGCACTGGAGGCGACTGGCTCGCGTGAAGACACCTTCTTAACTCCGTTCTTGGGGGTTCGTCATGTGGTCGATCAGTGTGACGACTTCCGACTTGTGGGCCTCACCATTCGCGCCCCCGCCGGAAGCCAGTACGCAGCCGGGCTCTGGGTCACTCAGTCGAAGGTATCTATCATTGGATCCCGGATCACACAATGTCTGACATCTGGCAACATCGATGCGGGTGCAGCAATCCATGCGACCGAGTCAACGATTATGCTGCTCGACTCGACCTTCGAACTCAATCGAGCTTACTATGGCGTCAATGGGGGAGCATTCTTCTTTCGATCCTGCCTTGTCACCGCGTCGAATTGCCTATTCCGAAGAAATTCTGCATATTGGGACATCTTCCTTCCATCTGGAGGCGCTATCTACGCAGCCGACTCGACAGTGGGGCTCTACTCATGTCAGTTCGTGGAGAACGACGCCGTGCGTGGTGGAGCCATCTACTTGTCAGAAACAGAAGCTTCGATCGTCAATTGCAGCTTTGATCGGAATGAGGCGGAAGGCGGCCGTTATCATGCGGGCGTCGCAGGAGGGGCCATTTACGCTGACCGTGGCTTGGTCACGATTCGTGACTCGCTGTTCTGCGGCAACCTGGCACATGGCATGGTAGGGTGGGCCAGCGGTGGTGCCGTCGAAGGCGCCTCTCTTATTGAGACGAGCATCCTTTGCCACAATAGGGCATGCCATGACTCCACCTTTACCCCCGGAGAGTATGCCGACGCATTCGGGGGTGGAGTCGCACACGTGCAGATGGTCGTCAACTCCGTCTTCTTGGCGAACCACACAAGCGCGAGGGCGAGAGAGGGATACTCGACGAGCGCACGGGGCGCTGGCGCCTTCGAATCGAACGCCCTCGCCTGTACCTTTGTCGACAATCGCCTAACGGCTGGGGGTGACACAGCGAGTGAGGCCGGCGCGGGCTTCTTCGGTTGCTCGCTTCGGTCTTCCATCCTCTGGAACAACGAGCCTGACCAGCACTCTGACGCCGAGATCTCCTACTCGAACGTCATGGGCGGCGCGCCCGGCATCGGAAACATCGACGCCGACCCGCGGTTTCTCGGCCCGGACGACTTCCGCCTCTCGTGCAACTCCCCGTGCGTGGACGCGGGCTGGGTCGAGGACCCCGCCTCACTCCCGCTCCTGGACGCCTCGGGCCTCAACTACCGAGTCATTGGCTCCCGCATCGACATGGGCGCCTACGAGGCGGGCCTGCGCTGGGCGCCGATGATCCACCACACCGGACCGCACACTCGCCTCTCGTTCCAGGCCCGAGCTCCCCTCTTCGACCCGAAGACGCTCGCCACGGTCTTCATCAGCCTCCAGCCCGCGCCCGAAGGCGAAGGGCTCCTGCTCCCCGACGGCACGGGCCGCCGCTTGGGCCTGGTGCCCGACCTCGCCTTCCAGCTCTGGCTCACGCTCCCCGAGAAGCACCGCACAACCTTCCTCCGCGGCTGCAGCGGAGCCTCGACTCGAGAGCTGAAGCTCCCTTCCGGTCTCCCCTCCGGCCTTCGCCTCTTCTTCGGCGGCTTCGCCCAAGATCAGAGGACGGGAGACTTCATCAGCGTAACCGACGTCGGCAGCCTCACCCTCGATTGACGAGAGATCGGACCTATGAGTCGCTCAATCCTGCCCCTCTCCGTTTCGCTCCTGCTCCTCGCCTTGTGCGGGCCTCTGGCAGCCCAGACGACGATCTACGTCGACGCCTCGAACCCCAACTGCCCCGGCTCGGGATCGGAGCTTGATCCGTACTGTCAGATTCAGACCGGAATAAATGCTGCCGACACCGGCGACATTGTCCTCGTAGCACCGGGCGTATACTATGAGCGAATCGATGCTCTCGGCAAAGGCGTTGCAATAACAAGTTCAACGGGCCCGACGTCGACGATTATTGACGGTCAGAATCAAGGTTCAGTCGCAACTTTCGCTGGAAACGAGAATCTAACGACTGTTCTGTCTGGCTTCACGCTGAGAAACGGTAGCGCACCAGAAGGCGCGGGAATACGCATCACCGGAAGCTCCCCAACGATACAAGACAACCTAATATTAGAATGCGCCGGCACCTACGGCGCAGGCATCTCTATCAGCGACGATTCGCGCCCTAGCATTCTTAGCAATACTATTATAGGGAACACCGCCGTTCTCTCAGGAGGCGGAGTTCGCTGCCGTGACTCATCACCGCTTATCGCCTTCAACGATATTATCGGAAACCGATCGACGGTTTTGGACGGCGGTGGCATTGCGGTTGGCGGAAACTCACATGTTCTCATATCCGGCAATAATCTCTACGCAAACAGCTGCGCGGGCCTCGGAGGTGGGATAGCGATCGGATACGATTGCTCCGACTATCCGACTGACTCATCGGCGATTGTTCAGGCGAACACTATCGACGCAAACTTTGCCTTCAGAGGTGGAGGCGTAAGCGTTTTCCCAAACGGCTTCGCCGCAGCTATCCTAAACAACACCATCTCCAGAAACAGCATCGATGGCATCCGGATAAACAGGTGCAGCTCAGCAATAGAAACTTTTATTGCAGGCAACATAATTTCCGGGAACGTTATTACAGGTGTTGCAGTGTATTCGCCATCCCGTATCACTCAATCATCGATCTTCGGAACCGAGAATGGGTTTGGAATTGACCTGAGCCGCGACGTAAGACTAACGATAAACAGTTGCATAATATGGAATGACTCCATTCTCGATGGAGGAACAAACGACTTATTCGTGGTCTTCTCAAACGTCCAGGGCGGCTGGCCGGGGACCGGGAATTCCTCCGTTGACCCGCTATTCGTCGATGCTCTGAACGGTGACTTCTCGTTGCAGCCCGGCTCACCCTGTATCGACACCGGTGACCCCATGAGCCCACTCGATCCAGATGGCTCGAGAGCGGACAGGGGCGCCGTCCCTTTCTGCCACGTGGGTGTTCCACTGCAGGTCTTCCCCACCCGTGGGCCCTACCTCGGCGGGAACCTGGTGACGATTATGGGAACAGACTTCACGCCCAGCTCGTCGGTGCTCTTCGACGGCGTGGCGGCGAGCGTGACCTTCGTCTCGGATACGACCCTCGTTGTGCAGCCGCCGCCTCACCAAGTGCCACCGCCCACCGTGAACCCGCCTTCTGGCCAGCAGCAGCTCGGTGGCTTCGGCCAGGTCACCGTCGACGTGACCGTCACGAATCTCTGCGGCACCCAGACGCTCGAGGATGCCTACACGTACGTTGCTTTCCGCCGCTGACACCCAGGAGGGGTGCACGTCGGACTCGCAGCTGGGAGCCTGCTGCGAGTTCAGGATTAGGCTCGATTCCTGACCGACGGTGATGCTTCGACCGGAAAAAGGGGACAGAGAATGCAGCTCTTGACACGATCAGGGGGGGTGCCGGGACGCATTGGGCGTTTCTTGAGCGCCTACGCCGGGCTGACGACGTTGACAGTCGGCTCGTGGTTAGCGCTCATTATCGCGTCGCAGATGCCCACGATTAAGGAGTCAAAGGCTGAGCTGGCAGCCGCTCAAAAAGAGCTCGAACTTTGGCGGCGGCGAGTGCTCGCAAGCCAGACGGCCCCCGGCTTCCAGCGTGCCGCAAGCGAGCGGTTGTTTGCGGCGGAGAAGCGGGTGGAGGAAGCGGCCGCCGAGCATGACCGCCTCATAGAGGCAGGAAAGAAGGATTCGGACGTGACTGGCTTCAAGATCGTTTCCGGCATCCTACTCTTCTTCTTCGGTGCGGTCGTCATCAACCGCTGGAGTAAGTGCTGGCTGCCCACATGGGCCGAGCAGATCCCAGAACCGGTGCGTCCCGATGACAAGCGCATCCAGAAGCTCGAGGAATTCCGGGCGGAGCGAGGGATTCCGGACGATGTGTTCGTGTTAGCGATCATGGGGTCGCCCCACGTAACCCGCCGCCTTCAGGAGCTTACGTACCGCAAGCTGCAGCTTGAACATCCCGGCGCCTCACCCGAGTCCCTTCTGGGCCAGGTCCTCCTCGAGAGGGCCTACGCGCAGATCTCGGCCACTGGCACGGCCTTCGATGGAGCGGTGAGCACGATGGAAGAGGCGGAGGAATTCGTCCGGCAGCGCCTACAGCCCCGCCTGACCAGCCTCGACGCAGTCACTCGATACTTGGTCGAGTGCGACTGGAGCGGAATGCCGGCGGACCAAACGGGTTTGAGAGACCGGATCTGGGCGATCCTGGAGAGCGGGAGCGACCCCGGTTAAAGAGATCATCCGACTAGGAGTGTAGTCCTGGCCTCCACTCAGAATCGGCGGCCAAGACTGCGCCCAAAGGCCGTAACCCGTTCTGATCAAACGCCCCCAGAGACGTGACCACCTGGTCGACTCTGGATCCAGAGTGAACCAGGTGGTCGACACTCACCAAGTGTCTAACCTGACGCCACTTCGTTAGCGCCAAGGGTCAGTCTGGACCGCCCGGATCGTTGGCCGGGTCCGGCAGAGACCAGAAACGGGGTCCTGCCTGGCCATCGGGCCGTGATCGAATCCCGAGCTTCTTCTTCGCAGCTCCGATCATCCGGCGGGAGAAGCCCTCCTCAGCGAGCATCTCCTTCAGCTCGACCGCCGGTTGTGGCCCGGCCTCGAGCTCCTGACTCAGGAACTCGCAGGCGTCATCGAGATCCTTCGCTCGGTCGTTTCGGGAATCGGGAGCCGAGAGCGCGTCATCGGCGGAGAGATCGCTCTCGCCAATCCACACCAATCGGGGATGACCGCGTCCTCTTTCCTCGAGCTTGAACTCGAGGGACGGCTTCGGTGCGCTCACGTTCGACTTCAGCGGGATGAGAAGGCGCGCTGCTTGTGGCCGCTGAGGCTGTTCAACGACGAGGTGAGCCGCGCGGACCGCTGCCACGAACGCGATCGAGCCGCCGACGCGGTGGATGGCTCTCCGGCCGCTCCCCTTGTTGAGGTGAGCGACGACGATGACAGTCACGTCGAGTCGGCGGGCGAGCTCGACGATGGGCTGGACGGCCGTTCGCACGTCGGCGTCTCGGTGGGTGTCGACGTTCTGAAGGTAGCTCGAGATCGGATCGATGATCAGCAGCTTGATCCGGTGTTCACGGATCGCGCTCTCGATCGTCCTGAGATCCGCCTTCAAGTCGCTGATCGGTCGCACAGACTTCTTGTTGACTGTGCCCTGGATGATGAAGACGCGATCCAGGTCCGCGCCAAGCATCTCGAGGCGGGGACGAATCGTGTCTGCAGGATCGTCTTCAGCCGCGAGGATGCACACATTGATCGGCGGGGAACCAGGCGCGTCGTCGGGCCAGTCTTCCTTCTCTCGAGTCGCCCTCGCGGCGATCTCGAGGGAGAGAAGGCTCTTGCCCAAGCCAGGATCTCCGGCGATCAAGGTCAACTTCCCCTGTGGGATTCTGCCGGGCCACAGCCACCGGACCTCTTCCGGGACGATGTCGGAGACTTGCTCGACAACGGGTCGCGGCTCGCCTTCCGGCCACCAAGATTGACCATGGTCGAGGATGTCAGCGGGCAGGAACTGAACCTCCTCGTCAGGCTCTTCAAGAAGAAAGACGCGTCGCGAGACGTGCCAGATGCGCTCGGCCAGCTTTCTTGCCCGTCCACGATCTTCTTCGGCTCCGTTGCCTCGAGGCGGCATCACCACGGCCACACGCACTCGATGGGCTAGCTTCGCAATGGGCGCGGCGTCCCGGAGCATCTGGTCAAAGAGCTCGTACTCGATCGCCGCGAAGGCGCTCGCTGCCTCAACGGATCGAGCGATCGCCGCGTTGGCGACGATCATCAGATCGGGCACCGGCTCATCCAAGGGAGCTTCCTTGAGCCTCCAGAGGAGTTCTCGTCGTCGACGCTGCTCCTCGACGAGGTCCTCATGGGCCTGCTCGAGGTTTCTGCTATGCTGGCCAGAAGTCTCATGGCGGGCGGGGCCGTTGTCCTTGCCTGGTCGCGGCTCCGTCCCGTCGCTTTGGTGATTCATCGCTCGCCTCCTCCTGCTCGAGGAAGCGACAGCCGCTCGCCGTCGAGGATCCAGCGGGCGAGCTCTCGGATCCGGATGCGGATTGGTCCGTTCGGGCTGCGCCGGTTCACGGTCAGCGACCCTGCGTAAATCGCCTTTCGGATCGAGTTCGGATGAAGGCCCAGAGCCTGAGCCGCCTCCTTGACCGTGATCAGGAGCTTCCCTCCCACCAGCTCCGCCAAGTCTGCCTGGATGAGCCCCAAGGCGTCGTGATCACGCCTTCGGGTGGTGCTGCCTGTGTCGCCGATCTTCATTGACATGACGTCCTCCGACTTCGAGTTGCGAGATCGTGACTCGCCGCTTTTCGCGGCTCACACTCTCAGCAATCGGAGGCGTCGCGGGTCGACCGCAAAATCAACTCGAAGATACTCCTCGGCCAGCCCCAAACCTCACCCAGACAGGCCTTTGCGCTGGCGGCCGGCGCGAAGTATCTACTTTCCACTCAGGCCTCCCACCCCTCGATACAGAGGGCCTTGAACGCGGCGTAGTCTTCGACCCAGCACTCCCGATTCTTCTTCGCCCGCACCTTCTTGCAGGTGATCAGATGGGAAAACCTGTCGGCGATGCCACCCTCAGAGGAGGACTCGCGCGAGACCATCGACGCGATCGACTTGGTCGGCTTCGAAAGCTTCACTTCCTTCTCGAGTCGGCGGAGGGCATCGGGGAGGCGCAGTCGCTCGCTGGCTCCGAAGAGCTCGTCCAGCAAGTGGCGGATGCGGCGTGTCGATCTTTCGCCGCGATCGATTTCGTCTGCGACGCGCCCGCCGCAGTGCCGTCGAAGAACTGTCGCGAGAGCCTCTCGAAAGACACTCGAGCTCTCAGAGCCGGCGACCAGGGTCACGAGCCACTCGGCGACTGAACGGCAGACACTGGCCGAAGCCTGGCTTCCCAGAAACTCCCAGTCCTCATCCTTCATGAGTACCGGAACAGATCGTATCCACGGGCATCGACGCACCATCGAGTAATGGGGCTTGAGGGCGTGAGACCAAAACGCTTCAGCACCTGCCGCCGTATTCTCGAAGCGCCGCCGGCAGGCGGGGCATGGATGGGATTCGGTTGGGCCATCCCAAGACTGCTCGTGAATCACGTTAGAATACACCTGAGGGAGGCAGGAAGTCCTCTGTCCCAGAGGGTGGAGCGAAGGGAACGCCGCTGACTTGCTCGCCAGTGAGTTCGATCCGCTGCGTGGGTTGCGGCTTTCGGATCGAGAGATCGGATCGCAGTCTCGACCAAGCGTCGATCAACTGAGCGATGATCTTCACCCACTCGCCTTCAAGCCACCTGGTTATCCACTCGGGCTTGCCTGTGTGGCGTTTCCATACCGTTTGCTTCGAGTCGAAATAGCTGAGATCTACCTCGGGCTCCATCCCAGAAGTCAGTGGCACGATTCGGTAATGGATGAACTGGGTCCGCCGATCGTAGCCATTCTCGAGTGCTCCGTTCCTGGCCGGGGCATCCAACCCAGCCTCCGTCCAGCAGTCTTCGAGGTTCTCGATCGCGCTACCGATCTGCTCCCAGAAGACCGCGACTTCTCGATGTATCTGCAGCATGCGCGTGCCAAGCTGAATGGCATCCCAATCGCCCGAGAAATCGCGCACAAGGCTAGAGATCAGCGATCTAGAGCTAGCAGCGTGGTGGAGTCGGACGAGCGCAGAGTAGTGGCAGGACCCTATTCTCAACCACTCGTCGTCGATTAGGTTGACTCCTGCCGGCTCTCTCCGAGGGAGAATCTGTTCGGCCCAGATCGCCGAGTAAACGCTCAGGATCGATTCCAAGCCGTGCGGATCATGGAGGATGGCTTGTTCGAGTGGATCGCCGTGCTTGCGAAGTAGATCGAGCGGATTTGTCATCTGCTGCTCCTTTCGTTATCCCCCCGCGCCGAGTCGTACATTCGGCGCGCGAGATGCTCGAAAACCAGCTGCTGGAAGTCGGCTTCGTCGAGGTATCTCGAGACGAGCTCTGCGTTCTTCTCCTGGCGGTCCATCACCATGTTGCGGATGGGGTCGCGGACGCTGAGGCTGAAGTTCTCGTAGCTGTTGACCTTGGCTCGCTGCTGGATGCTCTCGAGGTGGCTGCCGTCTTCGACGATCTGGTCGAAGAGGAGGCGATCGGTTTCGGTGAAGTTGGTGCCGAAGCGCTCGTTGAGCTTCTGGATGATGTCGCTGAGCGGGGCCTTCTCGTCTTCGGCCTTTCGGGTGCCGACCTCGGTCGGGCCCTTCACCTCGCCGGCTTGGTTCTTCTCGAGGTGGATGTCGGTCTCGCCGAGGCGCGAGAGGCGGTAGGAGTGGAGGTCGACATCGCCATCGAGCTCGAAGCGGTCCTTCTCCTTACGCGGAAGCCTTCGAAGCAGCAGGCGGCCGAAGCTGAAGCGGACCTCGAGGTCGCGGTCGGTCCAGGGCATCACCTGGCTCAGGAACGAGTACAGGCGCACGAAGGCCTGGAGCTTGCCACGCCACTTCTCACGGGCGTCCTCGTCGTCCCAGTGGGTGAAGCGGTCGACCGATGGCTGGAGATGGAGGTGGAGCTCCTCGTGCTCCCGGTCGGTCAGCTTCTGCTTGTCTCGGTAGAAGACCTTGGCGAAGGCCTCGAGCTCGCTCGTCTGCCAGACCTGGCCCTCGTCGAGCTCCCGGGCGAGCTGCTCGAGCTGGTACGGGTCGGCCTGCTCGCTGACCGTTGTCTGCTCGTAGAAGGGCTGGAAGGCCTCCTGGATCTCCTCGGTCTCGTTCACGAAGTCGAGGACGAAGGTCTCCCCTTTGCCCAGGCACGTCCGGTTCAAGCGGCTCAGGGTCTGGACGGCCTGGACTCCCGAGAGCTTCTTGTCGACGTACATCACGCAGAGGAGCGGCTGGTCGAAGCCAGTCTGGTACTTCTCGGCGACGAGCAGCAGCTTGCACTCGTCCTGCCGGAAGCGCTCGGGGAGCTCGCGCTCCTGGACTCCCTCGTTCATGCCGACCTCGGTGAAGTCGGCGAGGGTGTCGGGGTCCTTCACCGTGCCCGAGAATGCCACCAGGGCCTTCATGTCCGAGTAACCCTGATCGGCCAAGTACTGGTCGACCGACTGCTTGTACCGGACGGCGTGAAGCCGGGAGCGAGCGACGACCATGCCTTTCGCCCGTCCGTCCAGCTTGCGCATGACGTGGCGGCGGAAGTGCTCGACGATGACCTCGGTCTTCTGGGCGATGTTGTGCGGGTGTAGGCTCACGAAGCGGGCCAGGGCCTTGGCGGCCTCGCTCTTCTCGACGTCGCGGTCCTCGGTGCCCTTCTGGACCAGCTTGTAGTAGGTCTTGTACGTCGTGTAGTTGCGGAGCACGTCGAGGATGAACTCCTCCTCGATCGCCTGGCGCATCGAGTAGAGGTGGAAGGGTACCGGGCGCCCGTCGGGACCGGGGCGGCCGAACACCTCGAGCGTCTTGGCCTTGGGCGTCGCGGTGAAGGCGAAGAAGCTGAGGTTCTTCTGCTTGCCCCGGGAGCCCATGACCCGGTTGATTTCGTCCTCGTAGGTCGGAGCGTCCTCCTCCTGTCCCTGGGCGTAGTCGGGGTCCGTATCCTCGGCGACCTTGCTCTCCGGCTTCTTCGTGCCGCCGGCCAGGACCTCGCGGAGCGCCCGGGCGGACTCACCCGACTGAGACGAGTGCGCCTCGTCGACGATGATCGCGTAGCGGCGGTCGGGCAGGCTCTCGACCTGCTGAGCCACGAAGGGGAACTTCTGCAGCGTCGTGATGACGATCGGCGTGCCCTTCTCGAGCTCGGCGGCGAGCTGCTTCGAGTCGACGTCGATGCGGGCGACCACGCCTTGCCTGTGCTCGAACTGGTAGATCGTGTCCTGGAGCTGCTTGTCGAGGACGCGGCGATCGGTCACAACCACGACCGAATGGAAGACCCGCGCGTCCTGATCGTCGTGGAGAGTGGCGAGGCGGTGCGCGGTCCAGGCGATGGAGTTGCTCTTGCCGCTGCCGGCCGAGTGCTGGATCAGGTAGTGGTGCCCGGCTCCCTCCTGGCGAGCATTGTCGATCAAGCGGCGGACGACATCGAGCTGGTGATAGCGCGGAAAGATGAGATTCTCGCTCTTCTTGGTCTTGCCGCTCGAGTCGCGCCTCTCTTCTACCTGGAGGTGGATGAACCGCCCCAGGATGTCCATCAGACTGTGGCGCTCGAGCACCCCACGCCAGAGGTAGCTGGTCTTGTAGGGCTCGCCCTCGACGGTCGGGTTGCCCGCTCCCCCGCCGTCGCCGCGGTTGAAGGGCAGGAAACGGGTGCTGCGCCCTGAGAGCCGCGTCGCCATCGAGACGGTGTCGGGATCGACGGCGAAGTGGACGATCGCACCGCGCTTGAACTTGAAGAGCGTCAGCCGCTGGTCGCGGTCCTTGTACTGCTTCCGAGCGTGGGACGTGTTCTGGTTCGTCAGCGGGTTCTTGAGCTCGAGGGTGGCGACCGGGAGGCCGTTGACGGCCAGCACCATGTCCACCGACTCTTTGGTGTCCGGGCTGGGATAGACTTGCCGGATCACGGTCAGCCGATTGGCGTCGTACTGGCGCTGGACGTCGGGGTTCAGGCCGTGCGCGGGTCGGAAGAAGGCCGCCGTGATCTTCTTGCCGAAGTGCTTGAAGCCGTGGCGGAGCACGTCGAGGGTGCTCGTGCCTTCGAGGTTTTTGAGCAAAGAAGCGATGACGCCGTCTTCGAGGCGAGCGCCGTGCTCCTTTTCGAGCTGCGCCCAGAGAGCCGGCTGGCTGGAGCGGACGAAGTCGAGGAACTCCAGCCGCCAGATTCCGGTGACCGGGTCGAAGGCCTGAGGGTCGCCCTTCGTGAAGCCCCCGGACTCGCAGAAGTCGCGCTCGATGGTGGCCTCGAAGTCGATCTCCTTGTAGCCGGCACCCGCCATCAGCTCGCCTCGTAGCTGCTTTGAATGAGGTCCTTCGCCCGCTCGAGGTCGGCGACTTCACGGAGCTTGATCTCGATGTCGCCCGTGCCGTAGTGACCGACCTCGCGCACGTCGCGCGTGAAGCCCTCCTCGAGAGTCACCGCGTCGGGATCGCCCTTCACGAAGACCGTGAGCCAGCCGCGGCCGGTGTGGACTTCGACGCAGGCGAAGTTCTTGAGCCGCTTGAACGCGACATAGTATTTCAGCGTCTTAACCTGCACGTCGTCGCCGAGTGACTCGAGGTAGATTCTCGTCTCCTCGTAGAGCTCCTTCAGTGGGCCGGTGAGGCCGTCCAGCGTCTCGCTGATGGTCTTGTAGACATAGGTCGTCGAAGGCCCCGGAGACGGACCCGGCTTTGTCGTGCCGCCACCGTTCGCTGGTGAGGCGCTCACCGCGTTCACGAGGTCGAGCAGCAGGAGCTCCTCGCCGAACCGGCGGTAACGGATCAGCTCGATGTTTCGGTTGATCTGCTGGACCGCGTGCTCGTCGTAGCGGGTGAACTCGCCGGCAATGCAAAGCAGCCGAGGTGCCGACCAGTCGATCTTCTCGGCCTCGTCAGTGCCCAGGAGGTCCATCACCAAGAGCTTGAACTCGGCTTTGTGGTCCATCAGCCAGTCGAGGTAGAAGAGCCCCTGGTTGATGACGTTCTCATCACGCGTGCGCTTGTACTCAAGGATGACCGGGCAGCCGTTCTCGTCGATCCCGAGCGAGTCGATGCGCCCGGCGTGGCGAGCGCCGGTGGAGTACTCGGTGCGGAGGAAGCGGACGCCGAGGAGCGTCTCCATGTTCTGCTCGATCAGCGTCTGGAGCGACTTCTCGAGGGTGGCGGCAGAGCCGGTCAGCTCTGAGGCTTGGCCGCCGTCGATGCGGAACAGCTTGAGGTCGCTCATGCCGTGACCTCCGCGAGGTCCAGCTTGCCGGTCACGGCGTTGGTGATGAGCGCTTGGCGGTACTCGCGCAAGTGCTCGGTGGATTCAACGATCGCCTCCAGCATTGGACGAAATCCGTCGTTCCTTGAGTCGAGAAACCGGACGATTTGCTCTTGCTCGTCCGACGAGGGAAGCAAGATCAGGCTGCCTTTCAACCTGTCCGATCGAATCCCCTGTGCTGTCGAGCCAGTACCGCGGCTCAGAAGCTCACTCTTCCCTGCCAGCGAGAGATAGAAGTACCGGAGGTATCCCCCCTGGAGTTTCGATCGGTCCAGCTTGAAGAGAATGACTCTCTGTGCGAAGGCGACCTCCGCGTCTGCCACCTGCGCGACTTCTCCGAGAGGAGCCTCGGTTGTGATCGCCACATCTCCGAGCTCCGGCAAGCCGCGACGCATCCAGTCGTCGTACGAGTCCTCCGGAATGAACTCGGGCGCTCGACTGTGATCGATCACCCCATCACGGATCGCGCCCGCCGTAATGAGTGGCACCCCGCCCGAAGATTTCGTAGGCGTCTTTCCTCGGTAGTCGATGAATCGAGAAACGCCTCTCCTAAGCTGAACCACCTCCCAGTGCGCCGGGATCTGGCCGAGCCACTCGATGCCGGAGTCCTTCATGGGGACGCCGGGGTCGAGGCCCTTGGTGACGGCCTGGGTGATGAGGGCCTGGCGCTTCTCCTGGAGCAGCTCGATCAGCCGCTCCTTCTTCTGAATCAGCGCATCGATCGCGGCGGTCTTGCGGTCGAGGAATTCAGCGATGGCGCGCTGGGTCTCGAGGGGCGGGACGGGGACTTGTACCTTGCCGATGCTTGACTGAGACAAGCCGAATCGAGTCACGCCGTTGGCGCGCTGGTAAAACTGATGGCGCACAGGCTCCGCTTGGAGAGCGCGGAAGAGAAAACGCCCGTCGACCTTGTCCTTCTTGGGCCTGACGACAGCCAGATGATAGCCGCAGAGGACACCCGAGAGTTCTCCATCCACCAAGGCTGGTACCGCAATATCGTCCGCGGTCTCGGAGTCCTTGGTGATCAGGACGTCGCCGCGTCGCAGCTGAAACCGAGCAATCTCTGAGGCCTTGGCACTGGCCTCCATGAAGTCGATTCGGTCGGTGATGAAGTCGTTGTAGTAGACGTCGGTGTAGTTGCAGAGTCGAACCGAGCACTCCCCATCCACGGTCTTCTTGTCGACATTGCTGAAGGACAGCTCAGAGACCCGCTTGAGCTCTTCGCGCGGATGACCGCCGACGGAAGCCGAGTCTGGTACGATCTGCGGACTCACCCCAGCACCTCCCCGAGCATCTCCTGGATCTCGCCCTCGAGCTTGCGGATGTCGGCCTCGATCTCCTCGAGGGGCCGCAGCGGCTCGTACTGATAGAAGTGCCGCGTGAAGGGGATCTCGTATCCGACCTTGGTTTTCTCTTGATCGACCCAGGCGTCGGCGACGTGGGGCCGCACCTCGCGTTCGAAGTAGTCCTCGATCCTCTCGACGAGCGGCACGCTCTCGGTGTCGCGCAGGTCGGGATCGGGCTCGGAGCTGCCGTCCTTCCCCTGGCAGATCTCGGCCTCCTCGTCCGGCTCGCCGAGGGCGTTCAGCATCGCCTTCTTGAGCGGCGCCGGCACCTTGATGCCAGCCTGCTTCCAGAGCCTGCGCAGCTCCGTGTCGAACGCGGTGCGGTCGTTCCAGACCTTGTCCCCGTCGAGGCTCGAGAGCGCCGTCAGGACCTGCTCCTGGAGCTGCTTGCCGGCCGCGATGTCGGCGGCTCCGGCCTCGCCCTTCTTCTTGCTCTTGGTGAGATTCTGGAAGCCGCGCTCCTCCCGGAGGAGCTCGAGCCGCTCGGGCGCAGCCTGATACGCGCGGCGCATCGGCCGCTCGACCGTGATCTTGCGGAAGCCGAACGCCTCGTTCGGAAAGATCTTCGAGCGCTCGCCTTCTTCGAACTCGCCGAAGATGCGGGTGATCTCGCCGACGTGCTCTTCGCCGAGCTCGTTGCGCTTGTTGCCGAGCGACTTGCGCATCTTCTGGAAGAGGTCGACGGCGTTGATGAGCTGGACCTTTCCGCGGCGGTGCTTCGGCTTGCGGTTGCTGACGACCCAGATGTAGGTGTGGATGCCGGTGTTGAAGAAGAGCTGGTCGGGCAGGCCGACGATCGCCTCGAGCCAGTCGTTCTCGATGATCCAGCGCCGGATCTCGCTCTCGCCCGAGCCGGCGTCGCCCGTGAAGAGCGGCGAGCCGTTGAAGACGATAGCGATGCGGGAGCCGCCTTCCTCGGCACGCTTCATCTTCGAGATCATGTGGAGGAGGAAGAGGAACGAGCCGTCGTTGATGCGCGGCAGGCCAGGCCCGAAGCGGCCCTTGAAGCCCAGGGTCTCGTGCTCGTCGCGGATGGCCTTCTCGACCTTCTTCCACTCCACGCCGAAAGGCGGGTTGCTCAGCATGTAGTCGAAGGTCTCGCCCTCGTGGCCGTCGCTCGAGAAGCTGTTCCCGCGCGCGATGTTGCCCGGGTTCTCGGCCTTGAGGAGCATGTCCGCCTTGCAGATGGCGAAGGACTCGTCGTTGAGCTCCTGGCCGAAGACCTCGAGGTGGGCGTCGGGGTTGAGCTCACGCAGGTAGTCCTCGGCGACCGAGAGCATGCCGCCCGTCCCGCAGGCGGGGTCGAAGAGCGTCTTGACGACGCCCGGCCGGCGGAGCACGTCGTCGTCCTCGACGAACAGGAGGTTCACCATCAGCCGGATGACCTCGCGGGGCGTGAAGTGCTCTCCGGCCGTCTCGTTCGACTGTTCGGCGAAGCGCCGGATGAGGTCCTCGAAGATCGAGCCCATCATCGAGTTGGGCACGACGTCGGGATGCAGGTCGACCTCGGCGAAGCGCTTGACGACGAGGTAGAGGACGTCGGCCTCCTCGAGCCGCTGGATCTGCTCGGGCAGCTTGAAGCGCTCGATGAAGATGTCCCGAACGTTCTCGCTGAACCCGTTCACGTAGCCGATCAGGTTTTGCCCGATGTGGTTCGGGTCATCGAGCAGCTTGCGGAAGTCGAGGCGCGAGACGTTGTGGAACTTGACGCCCGTGATGCGCTCGAGCAGCGGGTCGATGTTCTGGATCGTCCCCTTCTCGAGCTCCGCGTGCTTGGCCAGCACCTGGTCCTTGGTGTCCGCCAGCACCCCGTCGAGGCGCCGCAGCACCGTGAAGGGCAACACGACCTTCCCGTAGTCGTGCTGCTTGTAGTCGCCGCGCAAGAGGTCGGCGATCGACCAGATGAAGTTGCTGGCCTCAGAGAAGGACTGGAACTGACGACCCTGACCCACGTCGGCCATACAGACGATCTCCCTGATTCACTCTCGTTCCCAACGGATCACCGGAGGGACGTGAGCCTACCAGATGGCCATGCGCGCTTCACGGCAGTCAGGCACCTGGATCGTCAGCGCGTTGTTTCGGTCCTAGCCCGAGTTTACCGCATTGCCTTCTTAAAATATGATTTAGTAGCGATTTATGCACTGCTTTCCGTATGACCTACGCGCTGCGGTAGCGGGAGAGCTCCAAGGCCTCGTAGAGTTCGCGCTGTTCCTCAGACATTGC
>JAJDCO010000086.1 GCA_029260795.1 Planctomycetota bacterium
GCAATGTCTGAGGAACAGCGCGAACTCTACGAGGCCTTGGAGCTCTCCCGCTACCGCAGCGCGTAGGTCATACGGAAAGCAGTGCATAAATCGCTACTAAATCATATTTTAAGAAGGCAATGCGGTAAACTCGGGCTAGAGCAAGTGCTCGAGGTCTTCTCGCGGTCGCTGCCGAGCGATCACCCCCACCTCCAGGCGGCGCGATTGGGCCTGGCCGCGGCAATCTTCGTACTCGGTGATGTCGAGGGCGCGCGCGTGCTCCAAGAGCAGGTGCTCGAGGTCTTCTCGCGGACACTTCCAGGCGAACACCACCAACTCCAGCAGGCGCGATCGGACCTCGCATCGACGCTTTTCGCCCTCGGGAATCTCGAGGGCGCGTGCGCGCTCCAAAAGCAGGTGCTCGAGGTACGATCCCGGACGCTGCCGAGCGATCACCCCCACCTCCAGTTGGCACGAGTGTACCTTGCCAGGACGATCCGCGCCCTCGGAGATCTACAGTGCGCGCGCGCGCTCGACGAGCAGGCACTCGAAGTCTTCTCCCGGACACTGCCGAGCGATCATCCCCACCTCCAGGGGACGCGATCGAGCCTCGCCACGACACTCCTCGCACTCGGGGATCTCGAGGGCGCGCGCGCCCTCGACGAGCAGGCGCTCGAGGTCCTCTCCCGGACGCTACCGGGCGATCACCCCCACCTCCAGGCGGCGCGAGGAAACCTCGCCAACACGGTCTTCGCCCTCGGGGATCTCGAGGGTGCGCGAGCGCTGCAAGGGCTGGTGCTCGAGGCCTTTTCCCGGACGCTGTCGAGCGATCACCCCGACCTCCAGGCGGCGCGACAGAACCTCGCTGCGACGATCTCCGACCTCGGGGATCTCGAGGGCGCGCGCGCCCTCCAAGAGCTGGCTCTCGAGGTACGATCCCGGACGCTGCCGGGCGATCACCCCGACCTCCAGGGGACTCGAATGAACCTCGCCGGGACGATCGTCGCCCTCGGGGATCTCGAGGAGGGGAACGCCATACTCGAGCAGGTGCTCGAAGTCCTCTCCCGGACGCTGCCGGGCGATCACCCCCTCCTCCAGACAGCGCGATCGAACCTCGCCAGGACGCGAGCCGCGATGGGAGAGGCGAGGAAGAGCCAACAGCTCGCTCGCGTCCTGGCGAGCGCAACGATTCGAGCGGGTCGATTGTTGGATTCCCTCTCAAGGCGCGAACTCGCGAGCGAGATGGTCGTGAATACCGTTCTCTCGATCGCTTCGGGGGCGGGCGTGTTCGAGAGCGATGCGACCGGCGAGCGGCTGGGCTTCTCGATGTGCGAAGCGATCCGAGGAGCGGAGGCCACCGCCGCACGCCTTGCGCGGAGTCTTCGAGCCGATCCCGAAGCTCGGGCGCTTCGAAAGGAGATCGCCCGCTCGAGCCGCGAGCTGAATGCGCGCGCCGACAGCACTTCGGAGCAGAGCTTGACGTTTGCGGACCTCGTTCGAAAACGGGACCAGCTGCGGCGTGAGCTGCTGAGCCGCTTCGAGGAGACGGGGGCGGATCGGTTCTTACCCGACCTCAACGCCGATACGATTCGCGCCCGGCTCGAGCCTAGTGAGGCGGCCATCGGCTATTGGCGTTACGATCGCTGGCACGTCGATACTGAGACCTCCGAGCCGTCGAACGAGGTGAGCTACCTTGCCTGGGTACTTGTTCCCGGACAGTCGTTGCGGCGCATCGAGTTGGGATCGGCCCGCACGATAGAGCGGGCCATCACGAGGTGGCGGCAGGCCTTGGGCGCACCGACACGCGGTCCGTCTCGAGAGCCGCTCCCCCAGTACCTCGAGGAGCGGGGGCATGCACTCCGCGACCTAATCCTTGATCCGGTCCTGGAGCACGTCGGCGAGGCGAAGCGTCTCTGGATAGCGTCGGCGGAAGCGATGACGTTGGTGCCATTCGATGCGCTGCCCGCGTATGAGAGCGCACTCGGGGATCGCTTCGAGATCGTGCAGCTTGGAGCCCTCTCTGAGCTGACGATCGATCAGGCCACGCCACTGCGCACCCCGGCGATTCTCGCCTTGGGCGGAATCCGCTACGACGGTGAGCCCGACCCATTATCGATCAACGAGCCGAGCAAGGCCTCCGAGGCTCGTTCTACTGAATCGAAGCCTCTGGCCGCCTCGAGAGGCGCCAGCCGAGCCTCGATGCGTCGCCGGACCCACGAGGCGTTTGACTGGAAGTTCGGTCGCCTCCCCGGTACGCGCGGCGAGGTGGAGATGGTGGGGAAGTACTTCCTCGATGCCTTCGAGGACACGCGAGCGCCGGAACTGATGATCCTGACGCGGGGGAAGGCGTCTCGCGACGCCTTCGAGACCCTCGCCCCAAAGCACCGCTTCGTCCACCTCGCGACCCACGGTTGGTTTGCGCCCGAGTCGGTGGTTTCGACTGGCGACGACCGCGTCATCGATGCGGAAACGGGCGTGATGGGCTCCTCCCTTCGTGACCAGGTGCGCGGCCTCGCCCCCTCCCTTCTCTGCGGTCTCGCCTTCGCCGGCGCGAACGGCGAGGCGGACATGTATGGCCGGGTACGTGGCGTCATGACGGCCGAAGAGATCAGCGCGATGGACCTGACTGGTGTCGAGCTGTGTGTCTTGTCGGCGTGCGAGACGAACGTCGGCCTGAGGCGCGGCGGCCAGGGAATCGCATCGCTGCAGTCGGCGCTTCATGCCGCCGGTGTCCGCACTGCCATCACGTCTTTGTGGAAGGTGCCCGATGAGGCGACGCGCGAGCTGATGACCGAGTTCTATCGCCGGCTGTGGGTCTTGAAGGAACCGAAGGCCAAAGCGCTTTGGAACGCGAAGAAGGCCCTCCGCGAGCAGCTCTACGAAGACGGGAAGCCCGTTTTTTCGGTCCGCGACTGGGCAGGCTGGGTGCTGAGCGGCGATCCGGATTGAGGCGAGAACGGCGAGCCACATCATCTACGCGAAGGTGAGTGCCGCGCGCGAAGCAAGCGGGTCCCGCACACGAAGGAGGAGGTCGCCCCCCGCTACCGCCGATGTCATCGCGCAACCGAACGAAATCGCACTGAACGAACCGCGCGCGAAGCGAGCATGTCGCACGAGCCCCCGCACGAGCTCCGCGGACGCACTCCTCATCCCATCTCCCCCTCGTTTTCTGGCGTGGTAAACTGGGCGCCCGCTCGACGAGCACTCCCTCTTTCCCCACGACGAGAACTCGAGACCCATGTCCGACTTCGTTCATCTGCACGTGCACAGCCACTACAGCCTGATCGACGGGACGCCGACGATCGGCAAGCTCGTCGATGCGGCTTTGGCCGCGGAGATGCCGGCTCTGGCGGTCACCGATCATGGGAACATGTTCGGAGCGATGGAGTTCTACCAGAAGGCGAAGGCGAAGGGCCTCAAGCCGATCCTGGGCATGGAGGCGTACGTCGCCGAGCGCGACCACAAGGCCAAGGGCAACGAGCCGGGTAACTCGACCTTTCACCTCACGCTGCTCTGCCAGAACGCGACCGGCTACCACAACCTCGTCAAGCTCTCCTCGCTGGCCTACATCGACGGCTTCTACCGACGGCCGCGCATCGACCGGGAGCTCTTGGCCCAGCACAGCGAAGGCTTGATCGGGCTCTCGGGCTGCCTGAGCGGCGAGATCGTGCGGAACATCAACCGCGACAAGTTCGACCAGGCGGTCGAGGTCGCCGGAGCCTACCGCGACATCCTGGGGCAAGAGAACTACTTCATCGAGCTGATGGACAACGGGCTCGAGCAGCAGAAGAAAGTGCTCGGCGGCCTGGAGCGGTTGGCGGATCACATCGGCGCCCATGCGGTGGCCACGAATGACATCCACTACCTGAGCCCCGACGATGCGACGTCGCAAGAGGTGCGCATCGCGATTGCGACCGGCAAGGTCTTCAACGATACGAACCGCCTGAAGCTCGAGACGGAGCAGTTCTACTTCAAGACGACGGAGGAGATGCTCCAGGTCTTCCGTCACAAGCCCGAGGCGGTCACGAACACGCTGCGGGTCGCCGAGCTGAGCGACATCCAGCTCGATCTCGACCAGCATCACCTCCCGACCTTCGAGGTGCCGACCGACGAGTCGCTCAATGTCTACTTCCGGCGCATGTGCCACGAGGGCTGCGTCGCGATCTATGGTCAGTACGGCGATGCGGTGCAGAAGCGCCTCGACTACGAGATGGGCGTCATCTCGAAGATGGGATTCGAGGGCTACTTCCTCATCACGAGCGACTTCATCCGCTTTGCCCGCGAGAACTGCATCCCGGTCGGCCCGGGCCGCGGCTCGGCGGCCGGCAGCCTGGTCGCGTACGCGCTCGGCATCACCCAGATCGATCCGCTCAAGTACGACCTACTGTTCGAGCGCTTCTTGAACTCCGAGCGCATCTCGATGCCGGACATCGACATCGACTTCTGCCGCGACGGGCGAGAGCGCGTGATCGAGTATGTGCGTGACCGCTACGGGCACGACAACGTTTCGCAGATCATCACCTTCGGAACGATGGCGGCGCGCGCGGTCATCCGGGATGTCGGCCGCGTGCTCGATATCCCGCTGGCCGAGGTCGATCGCATCGTGAAGAAGATCCCGGGCACGCCGGGCACGAAGCTGCCCAAGGTGCTCGAATCCGACAAGGAGCTGCAGGAGGTTCGGGACTCGTCTGACCAGCACGGTCAGCTCATCGACATCGCCTTGAAGCTCGAGGGCCTCTGCCGCCACGCGTCGACGCACGCCGCGGGCGTCGTGATCGCCGACAAGCCGCTCATGGAGTACGTCCCGCTCTACAAGAACGGCGACGACCTCGCCACGCAGTACCCGATGAACATCCTCGAGGACATCGGTCTGCTCAAGATGGACTTCCTGGGCCTCAAGACACTGACGATCATCGACAAGGCTCGCAAGATCATCCGCGAGTCCCGGAACGTCGATCTCGACATCGACGCCCTGCCGCTCGACGACGAGAAGACCTACCGCATGCTGTCTGAGGGCGACGGGATCGCGGTGTTCCAGCTCGAGTCCCGCGGCATGCGCGAGCTGCTGACGCGCATGAAGCCCGACCGCTTCGAGGACTTGATCGCGCTCTTGGCACTCTATCGTCCCGGCCCGCTCGGCAGCGGCATGGACGACCTCTACGTGCGTCGCAAGCACGGCGAAGAAGAGGTGCAGTACCAGCACCCGATCCTCGAGCAAGTGCTCTCCGAGTCGATGGGCGTTCTCATCTACCAAGAGCAGGTGATGCGCATCGCCAACGTCATGGGCGGCTTCTCGCTCAACGAGGCGGACTCGTTGCGCAAGGCGATGGGCAAGAAGAAGCCCGAGCTCTTGGCCAAGTTCCGCCAGCAGTTCATCGATGGCTCGGCCGCCAACGATGTCGACAAGAAAGTCGCCACCGAGATCTGGGAGATGATGGAGTACTTCGCGGGCTACGGCTTCAACAAGTCGCACTCCACCGCCTATGCCCTCATCACGTATCAGACCGCCTTTCTGAAGGCGCACTATCCGGCCGAGTTCATGACCGCCGTCCTCACCTGCGACATGGACAACTCGGACAAGGTCAAGGAGTACGTGGCCGAGATCAAGCGCCTCGGCTTCGCGCTGCTGCCACCCGACATCAATCAATCGGTGGCCGAGTTCAGCGTGCACTCCGAGGGCGTGCGTTTCGGCCTCGCCGCCGTGAAGGGCGTCGGGCTCAAGGCAGTCGAGCTCATGATCGAGCTGCGCGAGAAGATCGAAGGCGGCTTCCGCAGCCTGTTCCACGTCTGCGAAGAGGTCGACACGCGCCAGGTCAACAAGGCGAGCCTCGAAGCGCTCGCCAAATGTGGCGCGTTCGACTCGGTGCACCCGAATCGCGCCGCCGTGCACGCCGTGATCGAGGACGCGATGAAGATGGGTGCCGCGCGGCAGAAGGACCGCCTCGCGGGCCAGGGCAACCTGTTCGACGCGCCGGCCGAAGACGACGAGCCCGAGCTCGACGCGCCGCTCCCCGACATCCCCGCGTGGGACGAGAGTGAGCGACTCGGCTTCGAGAAGGAGACGCTCGGCCTCTACGTCTCGGGCCATCCCCTCCAGCGCTATCAAGCGGCGCTGCGCGCGGCGAGCAGCGCGCGCATTCCTGAGCTGGTCGAGTTCGACGACGGCGAGACCGTACAGCTCGGCGGCATGATCACCAGCGTCCGGCCGGTGCTGGTCAAGAAGGGCAAGCATCAGGGCGAAAAGATGGCGCTGTTCCAGCTCGAAGGACTGGACGGCTCCGTCAGCTCAGTGATCTTCACGGCCGGATACGCGCAGTACAAAGACCTGATCCAGGACGAGCGCATCGTCGTGCTGCGCGGCACGGTCGATCGCAATCGCGAGGAGCCGTCCCTCAAGGTGACCGAGATCCTGCCGGTCGAGGATGCGATGCGCACCGAGGTGCACCGCGTCGTCCTGAGGATCGATGCCGAGCTCCGGGAGAGCGACGTGCTGCTGCCGAAGCTCCGGACCGCCTTCGAAGCCCACGGCGGCGATACGCCCGTCTACCTGCGCATCGACACCGAAGGAGGCCACGAGCTCGTGCGCGTCGGCCGCAAGCTCTACGTCTCACCCACCGAGGACTTCTGCCGCGACCTCGAAGGCCTGGTCGGCCGCGAGCGCTTGGTACTGCAGTAGGGGCGAGTCGAGCCGATCAGTGCGTCTCGAGGATGAACCACGTCTCTTCGAAGTCGACCGAGCCCGACTCGGACAAGCGCACGAAGAAGGACCCTCGACCCGCGTCGAGCCATTGCACGCCGAGCTCGTCGTCCGAGTCGAGCTGCAGGAGCAGCTGCCATCGCTCCTTCTCCAGCCCTCCGGCTCGAGCCCGGAGAACGGGATCTTCCTGGGGCGTGCGGAAGAAGCTCACGAGGCGCTCCCACCTGCTCGGAACGCGCGGCGGCTCACGGCCGAGGCGCTCCTGCCGAAGCCGCCCGTACTCGCACTCCTCTCTCAGGTCCGCGTCCTGAATAGACTCCGCGATTCCACCCAGCTGGTGCCAAGGGCGAGCGCCCAGAAGCGACTCTCGGTACTCGGAGTAGCGATCCACCACGCGGTCGTCCTCGACGTCGAGCCGATCGGCGAGAGCATCGATGTCGGGAGGCGGGAGCTGGACGACGGCGAGCTCCACTGGCTTCCGTGGTAGCACCCGCTTCGGATCCAGCTCGGCGGGCGCCTCTTCGAGCCCCGAGCGCCCATCGGACTGGACATGGAGCACTCGCCAAGCCCCGTCCTCGCCTCCGAGACCGCAGGGCAGCTCCTCGAGGTCGCAGAAGAAGAGCAGCGATCCCGATCGCGGCAGCCACCGCAACTCGACCGACTCCGGCACATCGCGCAGATCGAGGCAGGCGAGAAGAGACAGCGGTCGTCCCTGACGACGCGGCCACTCGAGCTCGTCAACACTGCGCGGCGGCAAGCCGCCGAGAAAGGACGTGGATTCACCTTCGACCGACCGAAGCTGAATACAGGGAAACAGCGTGGGGCCAACGCGACCTGCCAGGTCATCGAACGACGCACTCGAGCCAGCGGATCCCATGCCCGTTCCGTCAGGAGTATGCTGTCGATCTCTTCAGACCGCGATGGCGCGCGACGCCCGCACGCCTTCACCTCGGTCTTCATCGCCTGGATGCTCTCGACCGGGGCAACCGTCAAGACGATGTTCGCGCTCTGATCATACCGGCTCGCGTCATGAGGACACCACCCTCGGTGGCGGATGAGCTTTCTCCAGGTGGGCGAAACGCCCACGGCCCCGCGTCGTGGCGCTCACTGGTAGTCGAGCCTCCGTCGCGTTGACGCGGAGCGAGACCGCCCGGAATATCGCCGTGGCCGCCGACCTCGACATCTCGCGAACGCTTTGAGCACTGACTCCTGGGACGACCGTCGAAGGTAGGCCGTGTTGCGTCAACGATCTTGGACCTCGTCGCTGGTGTTGATCTTGGCGTTGGCCGTGGTAGCCACTCCGGCTGATTCCTATGTCGATGCGGTCAGCGCGAGCGACCTCAACGACGGCTCGATCGGCAACCCGTGGAATACGTTGAGCCACACGCTCTCGCAGATCGCCGGAACGGGTCACACGATTCATGTCGCTGCGGGCACGCACGACACACGACGGGTGTGGATATCTTCGTGGACAACTTTGAAGGGTTTTCTCGGCTTGAGAAGACAGGGGCCGCCCCGTAGAACCTTGGTAGTACCCAAACAAGCCAAGGGAGGGCGACCCGATGTCCGAGACGACGATCTTGATCGAGATTCCGGCGGAGCTCAAGGGAATCGCTGACGCGTTTCAAGACCTGATCACTTCCGTCGAGCGAAGTATGGAAGGGGCAGCCGGCGGAGCTGCCATCGACTACGGCAAGATCGAAAGAGAGTATGCCGAGCGGTCGGCCCGGATCGAGCGAGAAGCGCATGGCGCGACCCTCGCGTCGGTCG
>JAJDCO010000087.1 GCA_029260795.1 Planctomycetota bacterium
GCAATGTCTGAGGAACAGCGCGAACTCTACGAGGCCTTGGAGCTCTCCCGCTACCGCAGCGCGTAGGTCATACGGAAAGCAGTGCATAAATCGCTACTAAATCATATTTTAAGAAGGCAATGCGGTAAACTCGGGCTAGAGAAGAAAATCACGGTCGATGCCCAGGGTGAGATCCGGCAGCTCAAGAACACCATCAACGGGATGGTGGACCAGCTGACGAGCTTCGCGTCGGAAGTGACGCGTGTGGCCCGCGAGGTCGGCACGGAGGGTCAGCTCGGAGGAGAAGCCGATGTGGAAGGCGCTTCCGGCACCTGGCGCGAGCTGACCGACAACGTCAACGCCATGGCGAACAATCTGACCGGCCAGGTTCGCAACATCGCCGAAGTGACGACGGCCGTAGCCAAAGGTGATCTGACCAAGAAGATCACGGTCGATGCCCAGGGCGAGATCCGGCAGCTCAAGGACACCATCAACGGGATGGTGGACCAGCTGACGAGCTTAGCGTCGGAAGTGACGCGTGTGGCCCGCGAGGTCGGCACGGAAGGTCAGCTCGGCGGACAAGCCGACGTGGAAGGCGCTTCCGGCACCTGGCGCGAGCTGACCGACAACGTCAACGCCATGGCGGACAATCTGACCGGCCAGGTTCGCAACATCGCCGAAGTGACGACGGCGGTAGCCAACGGTGATCTGACCACCAAGATCACGGTCGATGCCCAGGGCGAGATCCGGCAGCTCAAGGACACCATCAACACGATGGTGGACCAGCTGACGAGCTTCGCGTCGGAGGTGACGCGTGTGGCTCGCGAGGTCGGCACGGAGGGTCAGCTCGGCGGAGAAGCCGATGTGGAAGGCGCTTCCGGCACCTGGCGCGAGCTGACCGACAACGTCAACGCCATGGCGGACAATCTGACCGGCCAGGTTCGCAACGTTGCCGAAGTGACGACGGCGGTAGCCAATGGCGACCTGACCAAGAAGATCACGGTCGAGGCCAAGGGCGAGATCCTGCAGCTCAAGGACACCATCAACACGATGGTGGACCAGCTGACGAGCTTCGCGTCGGAAGTGACGCGTGTGGCTCGGGAGGTCGGCACGGAAGGTCAGCTCGGTGGACAGGCCGCCGTGGAAGGAGTGTCCGGCACCTGGCGCGAGCTGACCGACAACGTCAACGCCATGGCGAACAATCTGACCGGCCAGGTTCGCAACATCGCCGAAGTGACGACGGCCGTAGCCAAAGGTGATCTGACCACCAAGATCACGGTCGATGCCAAAGGCGAGATTCTGCAGCTCAAGAACACCATCAACACGATGGTGGACCAACTCAGCATTTTTGCGGCGGAGGTCACGCGAGTCGCACGACAGGTCGGAGTCGAAGGGGAATTGGGTGGCCAAGCGGAAGTGACGGGTGTCGCGGGCACGTGGCGTGACCTGACCGAGAACGTGAACCTGATGGCCAGCAACCTCACGGATCAGGTGCGTGGCATCGTGAAAGTGGTGACGGGCATTGCCGAAGGGGATCTGAAGAAGACGCTGACCATCCAGGCGCGGGGAGAGATCGCAGCCTTGGTCGAGACAATCAATCAGATGACCGGCACGCTGGGGTCCTTCGCTGACGAGGTCACTCGGGTCGCTCGGGAAGTGGGAGTGGAAGGAAAACTCGGCGGCCAGGCGAGCGTGCCCGGCGCCGCCGGGACCTGGAAGGATCTGACAGATAACGTCAACGATCTGGCCAACAACCTGACCACGCAAGTGCGTGCGATCGGCGAGGTGGCCACGGCGGTTGCCCAGGGTGATCTCAGCCGCAACATCACAGTCGATGCGGCGGGCGAGGTGGCGCTGCTCAAGGATAACGTCAACGAGATGATCAGGGCCCTGCAGGAGACCACCACGACCAATGAAGAGCAGGACTGGCTGAAGACCAACCTAGGCAAGTTCACCAACATGCTCCAGGGCCAGCGCGACCTGACGAGCGTCGCGAACAGGATTCTGTCCGAATTGGCTTCGCTCGTGTCGGCCCAACACAGCGTCTTCTACGGCTTGGACGGATCGGAGGACCAGGCTGAGAAGGAGCTCAAGTGCCTGGGTACGTACGGGCTCAAGGAGCGCAAACAACTGGCCAATCGCTTTAAACTGGGCGAAGGTCTGATCGGCCAGGCCGCCCTGGAGAAGAAGCGGATTCTGCTCACCGACGTGCCGAGCGACTACGTGCAGATCAGTTCAGGGCTGGGGAAAGCCACGCCGCTCAACGTCGCGGTCGTGCCTGTCCTCTTCGAGGACGAACTCCAGGCGATCATCGAACTCGCTTCGTTCAACCGGTTCAGTGAGATCCAACTCACATTCCTCGAACAGCTTGCGGAGACACTGGGAATCGTACTATCGAACATCGCGACCAGCGTCCGCACCGAGCATTTGCTTTTGGAATCGCAGTCCATGTCGGAGGAGCTGCAGACCCAGCAGGAAGAGCTGCAACAGAGCAACGAGGAGCTGGAAGAAAAGGCCAAGCAGCTCAGCGAGCAGAATGTGGAAGTCGAGGAGAAGAACCGCGAGGTGGAAGAGGCCAAGCAATCGCTGCAGGATAAGGCCGAGCAGCTCGCGCTGACCTCGAAGTACAAGTCCGAGTTCCTCGCCAACATGTCACACGAGCTGCGCACGCCGCTCAACAGCCTGATGATCCTGTCCAAGACGCTGTCCGACAACGGCGGCGGCAACCTGACGGACAAGCAGGTCGAATTCGCCAGCACGATTCACACGTCGGGCATCGACCTGCTGGAGCTGATCAACGAGATCCTGGATCTGTCCAAGATCGAATCGGGCACCATGGCTGTCGAACTGGCCGACGTCCCGGTCAGCGACCTGCGGGTGTTCGTCGAACGGACCTTCCGGCAGGTGGCGGAAGATAAGGAGCTCGACTTTGCCGTGGGTCTCGAATCGAGCCTGCCCGCGACCGTCCATACGGATGTAAAACGGTTGCAGCAGGTCCTCAAGAACCTGCTCTCCAATGCGTTGAAGTTCACCGAGAAGGGCCAGGTGGATCTGCGGATCTCCCCGGCACGAGAGGGCTGGAGTCGCGACCACGAAACGCTCGAACGCGCCACTCAGGTGATCGCGTTCGCCGTCGCCGACACTGGCGTTGGCATCCCGAGGGATAAGCAGAGGGTGATCTTCGAAGCTTTCCAGCAGGCCGATGGTGGGACCAGCCGCAAGTACGGCGGCACCGGCCTGGGCCTGTCGATCAGCCGGGAGATCGCGCGTTTGCTGGGTGGCGAGATCCGGGTCGAGAGCACGCCGGGCAAGGGCTCTACGTTCACGCTCTACCTGCCGCAGAACTACACGCCGCCGCCGAAAACGGCACCGTTGCCTCAGAATCCGGTCGAAGGCCCGTCGCAACCCAAGACTCGTCGTCCGAAGTCGGCCGACGGCGGAATCCCTTCCGCCGAGAGCGATCTGACCGCGATCGTGCCGAGCGGGCTCCGGGACGACCGCGACGACATCCAGCCCGGTGATCACATGGTGCTCATCGTGGAGGACGACGTCAGATTCGCCAAGATCCTGATGGATGTGGCGCACGACAAGGGGTTCAAACGCCTGGTAGCGACACGCGGCGACGCCGGCCTGGCGCTGGCCCGGAAGTACAGGCCCGACGCGATCACGCTCGATATCCGCCTGCCAGAGATGGACGGTTGGCGCGTGCTGGACCAGCTCAAGCACGACCCGGCTACTCGGCACATCCCCGTCCACGTTATCTCCTGCGAGGACGGCCGGCAGCGGGCGATGGAGCAGGGTGCCATAGCGTTCCTGGAAAAGCCCGCTGACGAATCTACGCTGACCAAAGTTTTCAACGACATCGGGGAGTTTGCGAAGCAGCGGGTCAAGAAGCTGTTGGTCGTGGAGGACAACGAGACGCAGCGCCAGGCGATTGTGGAGTTGATCGGAAACAGCGACGTAAAAACCACGGTGGTCAGCTCCGGACAGGAGGCCCTCGAGGCCATGAAATCCGAGGTGTTCGATTGCCTGATCCTAGATCTGGGGCTGCCCGACATGAGCGGGTTCGAGCTGATCGAGGCGATCCAGCGTGCCCCAGACATCCGCGAGATTCCGATCATCGTCTATACCGGTATGGAGCTGACCGAAGAGCAGGAGACCGAGCTCAGGCGCGTCGCGGAAAGCGTCATCATCAAGGGCGTCAAGTCACCGGAGCGCCTGCTCGACGAGACCACCCTGTTCCTGCACCGGATCGAGGAGAACCTGCCGGAGCGCAAGCGCAAGATGCTGCAGCAGGTCCATCAACAGGACCCGGCCCTGGCGGGCAAGAGGGTCCTGGTTGTGGACGACGACGTGCGCAACATCTTCGCCCTCACCGCCGTGCTCGAAGGCCAGGGAATGGAGGTCGTTCACGCCGAGACCGGCCAAGCGGGGCTTCAGATGCTCAAGGACACGGTGGACATCGACGCCGTCTTGATGGACGTGATGATGCCTGGCATGGACGGTTACGCCGCGACGCGGGCGATCCGCAAGATGCCGCAGTTCAAGAAACTGCCGGTCATCGCCGTCACGGCCAAGGCCATGAAGGGCGATCGTGAGAAATGCATCGAGGCGGGCGCGTCGGACTACATCACGAAACCCGTGGACACCGAGCAACTGCTCTCGCTGCTGCGCGTTTGGACGTACCGCTAGGAACCCGATGCCCACTTACGTCAAGAACAAGCCGCTGGAACACATCGAGCTGGAACTGCTCCTGGAGGGGGTGTTTCGCCAGTACGGGTTCGACTTCCGGAAGTATGCCCTGGCATCGCTCAGGCGCCGGATCTCGACCGCCATTCAGGCCGAGGGGTTGGCGACCATTTCGGAGTTGCAGAACAAGGTGCTGCACGATCCCGACTGCATGGAGCGCCTCGTACTCACGCTGTCGATCAACGTGACCAAGCTTTTCCGCGACCCGAGCTTCTACATCGCGTTCCGGCAGAAGGCCGTCCCGGTGATGCGAACCTACCCCTTCATCCGCATCTGGCACGCGGGCTGTGCGACTGGTGAGGAGGTGTACTCCATGGCCATTCTGTTGGAAGAAGAGGGGCTGTACGAGCGGGCCCGAATCTACGCCACGGACATGAACGAGGCCGTGGTGAAGAAAGCCCAGGCCGGCATCTTCCCGATGAAGAGCATGAAGGAGTACACGGCGAACTATCAGGAAGCCGGCGGGACACGGCCCTTCTCCGAGTATTACACGGCGCAGTACGACAGTGCGATTCTGCGGCCGGAGCTCAGGAGGAACGTGGTGTTCTCAGCGCACAATCTGGCGACCGACGGCTCGTTCAACGAGTTCAACGTGATTCTCTGCCGTAACGTGATGATCTACTTCAACCAAGTTCTGCAGGAGCGGGCCCAGACCCTCTTCCGCGAGAGCCTGGTGAACTTTGGCATCCTGGCATTGGGACGCAAGGAGTCGCTGCGAGCATCGACACACGAGGAGTTCTTCGAACCGCTGGACACCGGCGAGAGACTGTACCGGAGGGTCAAGTGAGCCAAACCGGAATCGTTGTCATCGGGGCTTCGTTGGGCGGGTTGCGTGCGGTGGAGACACTGCTGGGTGGTCTGCCCGCCGGTTTCCCGCTGCCAGTGGCGATCATCCAACACCGCGAGGCCGGGTCCGATGACCGGCTGAGCGACCTGCTCCAGGGGCACGCAGCTTTGCCGGTTGGAGAAGCGGAAGATAAGGAAGCCATCGCCCCCGGGCGGGTCTATCTGGCGCCGGCCGATTATCACCTGCTCGTCGAGAACGGACACTTCGCCTTATCGACCGAGCCGCCGGTGTGGTTCGCCCGCCCTGCAATCGATGTTCTGTTCGAGTCGGCCGCGGAGGCACGCGGGGCGCAGGTCATCGGCGTGGTGTTGTCCGGGTCCAACGAGGACGGCGCCCGTGGCCTCGCGGCTGTCAGGCGGTGCGGCGGCATCGCGGTGGTTCAGGACCCGGCCACGGCGGAGAGTAGCGCGATGCCGAATGCCGCGATTGCCGCGGCCAAACCCGACGAGATCCTACCGCTCGAGGGGATCGCGCCGTTTCTGGTCCGCGTTTGTGAAGGCGTGCGCCCAGTGCGCGAAGGGACATAAGCCGCATGGACGAGTCGAAGGTCAACATTCTGCTGGTGGACGATGCTCCCGAGGGCCTCCTCGCCCTGGAAGCGGCCCTGGCCGACCTGGATCAGAACCTGGCGAAGGCCCGTTCGGGGAAGGAGGCCTTGAGGTGGTTACTCCACAACGAGTGCGCCGTGATTCTGCTCGACGTGCGGATGCCCGAGATGGATGGCTTCGAGGCAGCGGACCTGATCCGCAAGCGGGAGAAGTCGCGGCGGACGCCGATTATCTTTATCACCGGCATCAGCAACGAGGAAACACACGTGTCGCAGGCCTACTCCTTGGGCGCCGTGGACTACATGTTCAAGCCGATCATGCCGGAGATCGTGCGCGCCAAGGTCGAGGTGTTTGTCGACCTGTTCAACAATGAGCGGGAGCGGGAGCGGGAGCGGGAGCGGGAAAAGGAGAGGGAAGTTCAGGAGCTGCGGGAGGCGCTGGCCACGCAGAAAGCGATGACCGGGTGGGACCAGAGCGCCGTTACGGCCAGTGTCGCCGGCGTGGGCCCCCTGCGCGAAAGGTCCGCGGAGGTCTTTGCCAGCCTGCACGCGGAGTACGGGCTGTTGCTGGACCGCTACCTGGAAGCGCTCGGCGTTGAGCAGCCGCCGCCACGCCGGGACATCAATGCCCTGGCGGAGCGCCTGGGTGATCAGGGCGCCGGTCCACGCGACCTGATCGACTTGCACATTCACGTAGTGACCGACAAATGCGCCGATGCCCATCCCAACCGAGCCCGCGCCTACACGGCGAACGGCCGGCTGCTGGCCCTGGAGGTGATGGGCAATCTGGTTGACTACTTTCGCGCGAAAAGACCGGGTCCAGTGGAAAGGTAACCATGCAACAACACCAATTACGACTCTACGTGGTCGGGCAAACGCCCAACTCGACGCGAGCGATTGAGAACCTCAGGCGCATCTGCGAAGAGCAGTTGCTCGGCGAGTACGACCTCAAGGTCATCGATGTTCTCAAGGAGCCGCACTTGGCCGAGCAGGACAAGATCATCGCCACGCCGACGCTGGTTAAAGAACTGCCGCCGCCACTGCGAAAGGTCATCGGCGATCTGTCCGACATTGACAAGGTGCTCCTGGGGCTGGACCTGGTCGGCGCGAAGCGCAACGACAACCCGCGGCCCGAGTCGAGCCCGGCGAACGAGGAGACCAAGTAATGGCGACGGAAACGAACAATACCGGGCCCTTTCCGAAGGTGGCGACGGGCATTCCGGGGTTCGACCTGGTCACCGATGGCGGACTGCCCAAGGGGCGCTCCACGCTGGTGTCCGGGACGTCCGGGAGCGCCAAGACGATTCTGGCCGTGCAGTTCCTGGTCAACGGCATCCAGAACGACGACGAGGGCGGCGTCTTTGTTACCTTCGAGGAGACCCCGGATGATATTGCGCGGAACGTGATGGCGTTCGGCTGGGATCTCGCTGCGTTCCAGAAGCAGGGCCAGTTCGCGATAGTTGACGTCTCGCCTGAGCCGGGTGGTGTGGTCGTCGAGGCCGGCGGTTACGACTTTTCGGGGCTGCTGGCGCGGATCGAGGCCGCCGTCAAGAAGGTCAACGCACGGCGGGTCAGCGTCGACTCGATCAGCGCCCTGTTCTCGCAGTTTGCCGACGCCGGGATGGTCCGCCGCGAGTTGTTCCGGCTCTCGGCCGGACTGAAGAAGATGGACGTCACCGCCCTGATCACGGCCGAGCGGGTCGCCGAATACGGCGACATCGCCCGCCACGGCATCGAGGAGTTCGTGGCGGACAACGTGATCATCCTGCGCAACATCCTGCAGGAAGAGAAACGGCGCCGGACCCTGGAAGTGCTCAAGTACCGCGGGGCGCCGCACCAGAAGGGCGAGTTCCCCTTCACGGTTTCCGATCGGGGCATCGAGGTTTTGCCGCTCTCGGCCATGGAGTTGACGCAGAAGTCCTCCAACGTGCGCCTCAGCTCCGGTAACGAGGTGCTGGATGGGATGTGCGGGGGCGGGTTCTACCGCGACTCGATCATCCTGATCAGTGGGGCTACCGGGTGCGGTAAGACCCTGAGTGTCACGACGTTCCTGGATGACGGCAGCAAGCGCGGCGAGAAGACGTTGGTGTTTGCCTTTGAGGAATCCCGAGAGCAGCTCCTGCGCAATGCCATCGGCTGGGGAAAGGACTTCCGCAAGTGGGAGGACGAGGGGCTCTTGAAGATCGTCTGTGCCTACCCCGAGACCCTCGGCCTGGATGATCACCTGCTGCGCATGAAGCGGGAGATCGAGGCGTTTGGCGCCCGGCGTGTTGCGGTAGACAGTCTTTCGGCCATGGAACGGGTTTCGACCGGCAAGTCGTTCCGCGAGTTCGTCATCGGGTTGACGTCCTTCATCAAGGAGCGCGAGACCGCCGGACTTTTCACGACTACGACCGCGTCGCTGATGGGGGGCACGTCGGTGACCGAGGAGAACATCTCGATCATCACCGATTCGATCATCCTGATGCGCTACGTGGAACTGATGGGTGAGATGCAGCGCGGCATCACGGTGCTGAAGATGCGCGGCTCGTGGCACGACAAGGCCATCCGGCAATACGACATCGACGACAAAGGCATGCACATCGGCAAGCCCTTCCACAACGTGGGCGGCATCCTGGCCGGAACCCCGGTGCAGGTTGTCGGCGGCGAGATTGAGAAGCTGGACGGCATGTTTGAAGGGCCCCGAGACGGCGTAACTGTCACTGGAGCAGATCGATGATGGAGCAGTTGCGCGTACTGCTGGTCGAAAGACGACCTGGTCGCCGCACGGTGCGTGCTGGGGGTGGCCGTTCGACCCGTGCACACTATGAGGTGAAGCTTTGCCGAGCGGCTCTGTGAGGGAAACGGTACGGGTGCTTCTGGTTGAGGACGACCTGGTCGACGCCCAATTGGCCCTCCGGGAACTGGGCCACCCGATGTCAGAGCGTTTTGACGTAACGCACGTAACGCGTCTCGACGAGGCTGTGGCTCACCTAACAGGTGGAGGGGCCGACGTTGTTTTGCTCGATCTGTCACTGCCCGATGCGGACGGTGTGGGCAGCATTGAGAAGGTCCAGGAAGCAAGCCCGGAGACACCGATCGTCATCTGGATTGGACGGGACCAAACGGCCCTGGCGGATGTGCTCTTGGAGTCCGGCGTTCAGGACTGCATCAGCAAAGGTAACGCGGGCGATGACGTCCTGAAGCGCAGCCTGTGCTATGCCATAGAACGGCAGAAACTGCTGCAGGAGCTGGGGCAAGAGCGCAGAGAGCTCGCGGAGTTTGTGGAAGCGATCAGGAGCGGGCAAGTAGATGCGATCCTGAGTAATGGGGGCAGGTCGGAGGTCTTGCGCTTGCTGGACGCGAAGGTGGTGGAAGAGAACGAGCGCTTGATACGGGAACTTTCGCGGACCAACGCCGAACTCGCCCTAAGCAACAAATATAAGTCCGAGTTCCTGTCGAACATGTCCCATGAGTTGAGGACCCCACTCAACAGCATGCTCATCCTCTCCAACTCCCTAGCAAAGAACGAGGACGGCAATCTCACCGAATCCCAGGTGGAGGCGGCCAAGATCGTTCACAGCGGAGGGAACGAGCTTCTCGCGCTCATCAACGAGATTCTCGATCTGTCGAAAATCGAAGCCGGAAGGATGGACGTCTTGGTCGAGAGTCTCGACGTAGGGACTACTGTCGAGTCGCTGACCAAGCAGTTCGCCCCCCTTGCGGAAGACAGGTCGATCCGCTTTACCGCGACGGTTGCGGACGCCACTCCCGAAGAGATCGAGACCGACGGTCAGAGACTTCGCCAGATTCTCAAGAACCTGCTCTCCAATGCCATCAAGTTCACCGGGAAGGGGGAGGTCACCCTGCACGTGAGCCGGGCCGCTCATGCCGCCCGGCCCCCGGCACTGGCGGGCGCCAAGGAAGTCGTTGCTTTCTCCGTGATCGATACGGGCATCGGCATCCCCGCAGAAAGACGGAGCGCGATCTTCGAGGCGTTTCAACAGGTCGATGGATCGACCAGCCGCTCCTATGGGGGGACTGGCCTGGGCCTGACCATCTCGCGCGAACTCGCGGCGTTGCTAGGAGGCGAACTCCGCCTGGAGTCGAGCTCCGAATCCGGAAGCACGTTCACGCTCTACTTGCCATCTAATGCTCCGACGCCGAAACGTAGTCATGTGCCTTGCCCTGGAAGCGGGACCGTGGCGGCCGAGCATCGCGAGACGATCCGATCGTTGCATGATCCATCGAGCGTCCTCGGAGGGCGCAAGGTGCTACTAGTCGATGACGATGCCCGGAACCTCTTCGCCCTTAGCAAGGTGCTGTCGGACGTTGATTTGGTCGTGGAGGCAGCCACCAACGGCAAGATGGCCATCGAAAAGCTGGAGGCCATGAATGACTTCGACCTCATCCTGATGGACGTCATGATGCCCGTGATGGACGGCTTCGAAGCCATCCGACGCATCAGAGGAGGCGCGAAGTTCCAGGACCTTCCGATCATCGCGCTGACCGCGAAAGCGATGCCCAAGGATCGGGAAGAGTGCATGGCGGCCGGTGCCAGCGACTACATGTCGAAGCCAGTGGATACAGATCACCTGATCGCGCTCCTGCGGAGGTGGCTACCGCGGTTGGCGAAAAGCCGATGAGGCGAGCTGGTGATACAAGCGATCGCCCAGCGTCGCGGCTACGACTTCAGCAACCCCCGCCGCCCAAGGGAAATGCTCGCGTGACAGCAAAAGAGAGGATTCTGAGATCGGACCGGCCAAACCGAAGCGCTTCCACGGAAGCCGGCGCCGCCCGACAGGCGGACCAGTGCCTGCGCCCGTAACGCATCATCAAGCAGATTCGGCTGCCAGGAAACGGCAGCCGCCGCGAACTCGGGTCACGTGGCCAGTGCCTGCCTCCTCGCTGTCTCGCCGCTCAGCGCGGCCCCGTTCTGTCTAGGAGATCCAACGCAACGATCGGTACGCCTGCCACTTCTGCGCGGAGTGCCGATGTCACTACGCATCTGGAAACGCCAAGCGAGAATTGACCCACCCTGCTCGTCGAAAACTGACCCACCCCCCTTGGTTCATTTGACGAGCTCGACCTTGCCGGTCACGACGAGGCGAGCACCTGTTTGAGCCTCTTCCTTCCTTGTGTCTGTTCTTCTGGTCTCTGTTCTTTTCCGCGCCGGGGGGAGGGCCGTCCCCCTCCGCACCGCTGCCATCGTCAAAGCGCGGATCCTCCGTTCTGGGGCTTACACAAAGGATTGAAGTGAGGCATCCCTTCCAAGTCTCCCTCCAAACTTTGATATTCCAATCGGTGAAGCCAGGCCCGTAATTCGATCCTGAGCAGGCTGACGGTTTCGTGGGGATCGGGAGGCAGAATCCGCGCGGCATGACTTGAAGACTCTGCCGAAGGACAACGATACACCGATTCGACAGACACGGCTCGCCCATGGACGGGGCGCACTTTAACCTCTGGAGGCCGCCCCTCCGAGGGGAGCCACGCGGCCTTCCCGGGGGAGTGACCGTGAGGCACCACAGAAGCAGCCCGGGGAGAGAGGGTCGATCACCGATCCCCGAGGCCGGAGCGATCGCTTCGAAGTTCACGACAAGCCGAAGGGCTTTCGAGCAGCAATCACCGCAAACTGATCCCATCCAGCGTCCCGAACCTGCTCGATTAGGAGATGCAAAAGATTGCCCCAGCTTCAGGTGCTGATTCTTAATGCGCTTGGTTTTAACCGTTTGTGACGCGGAGACTCTCGGGGGAAACGGTCGAGATGCTCGGCTTCGAAGCGTGACTTCGGAATCCGGGACGTGATCGATCTACTGCGATCCTCTGCGCGGCGAGCTTCTCCTCATCCTCTGGATTCGCATGCCGATGCCAACGAGGAGCATCCCGCAGAGAGCGATGGCTCCCGGCACGTTTCTTCGCGGCTTGGCGCGGAGCCAGGTGCCCAACGAGAAGCCATGGGCGAGCTTGGTCGACTCGTTTCGACTCAGCTCCATGGTTCGGTGCCAGTGAAGCTCCGACCGTGCGACATCGGAGTCCGAGAAACCGGGCTCGATCCGCATTCTCAGGTCGATCTCTGCCTTGATCCGACCCAAAGCAGCCTCGCCGAGATGCACACGCCCAGTGCAATCGAGGAGTCGATCGCCAAACACCGAGACGACTTCATAGTGAACCGACGTGGCTTCGGTGACTTCGATGGTCGTTGGAAACGAGTCCGGGCTGCTCAGCTCGATGGCCAGATTCTAACGATCCGAGCATGGCCGAGATTGGAGAATCGTGAGTAGAAGAGGATGAGATTCTCGCCCCGTTCCAGGACGCATTCCTCGAGACTCGCCCGGCCTTCGAACGAACCTTGGTGATACAGAGAGCTCGACGGAGCGTCGATCTCCGAGAGGCGTTGGTCGGGAAAGTAGCTCGCCCGCTCGACGTCGATGGGAAGGCTGAACCGTCTCATCCCCGCGGAGCTGATCGCGAACAGTGCGAGCCCGGTGAGTGGCACGAGGAAGGCCTGAAACCGTTTCGGCATGGCCGTCTCCTTCGACGCGTTGTCGGCTCCCAAGAAACCCGCTCGATCTTCAACGTCCCGAGTTGACGAAAGATCATTCGCCGGTCGATGACCGTCGTGACGTCACGACCCGCTCGCCGTCTTCCGACAGCGCTTCGAGCGTCCAGGTCTCGCCGCTCTCGTTGGGGGAGTACCAGATCTGATCCAGCTCGAAGGGATCTTCGCCGTAGCGCGCTCCCGTGTACGGGTTGATCGGCGCCGCCTCGAGGGCGCCCGACTGCCTCAGCAACCAGATCAGCTCGCTGGCCGGGAGCAACGGATCGCTCGGCAAGGTGCCTTCGAGCCCTCGATGTCGCTCCAGTCCGAGCTCGAGCTCGCGCAGCGTTGCGTCGAGCAGCACGCGACGCTTGGCGTCCCGGAGCGACGGCCACAAGATCGCCAGACCGAGACCCGTGAGCATCAACACGGCGACGAGACGGATGGCCAGCCGGGGTCGCCGTCGCTCGATCTTCTCGGCAGCGTTCACCAGGGTCCCTCCCGAAGCCAGGACTCGAGAAGGGCGCGCTGCTCACCCAGCGTCCAGACGAGAATGAGGAAGAGCGTCGCCACTCCATCGCGCCAGCGCAGGCGAGCCCCGCGGTGTGGCGTCCGCACGAGCTCCAACAGCGAGCCGGTCGGGCAGCCGAAGCGGCAATAGGCTTTGGGAACGAAGAGGCTTGCGGCGACACCGACCACCGCCAACCCGACGGCGATCGCTCGCGCATTCGGCCAAGCGACCACGTCGAAGGCTTCGAGGTTGGCGAGGTCCAAGGACAAGGCGAGGCACACGGCGATGCCGGCCGTGACCAAGAGGAACCCCGGCAGCATCCCGAGCATCCAGCCGAGTCCGCTCTCGGGTCGGAGCTGCCAGCGCGGGATCCAGCCCAAGCGACGATGCACGTGGCCGGCCGCGTCCTGCGCGATGCCGAGCGGGCACACGTCGGAGCAGTAGACCGAGCGTCCCGTCCACAGCGGCCACAGGAGCGCACTCGCGGCGAGGACCACGACGCCCAACGTCTCTCGCCAGGGCAGCCCGTTCTCGGCCCAAGCGCCGAACAGCGAGAGGGCAAGGACGTCACCCGTGATCATCGCCAAAACCAGGAAGGACAGGGCGCGATAGACCCAGCGAGCCCACCGTCCCAGTCGTCGCTCGAGCCAGCGGAGGACGCCACCGACGATGGCCAACGCCACGAGCACGATGTCCCAAGCCGTCCAGCTCAGTCCTTGGCTGACATCGTCGTCTCCTCGTGCCTCCAGAGCGAGACGACGCTGCACGCCGCGCAGGATTCCGCGGCTCGTCTTGCTCGCGCCGGAGACCGCATCGAAGCGCAGCGATTCCTCGACGACCTCGTCGACCGCTCGCCCCGTCCACTGGCTCCAGAACGCGGCGTCGGCCACGACGTCTGCGACATGGCCCGGTGTGTCCTCGCTGCGGCGCAGCGCGAGGATCTCGATCCGGTCCTGACCATCGAGGATCACGAGCGTGTCGGTCGGGCCCGCGTATCCGATCACGTCGTCGGCGAGTGGGGACGTCCGCAGCGCTCGACCCAACAGCGCGTCGTCCTCGGCGAGAATCTGCCACGAGCCTGGATGCCTCGCATCGCGGGTCAGGCGTGAGGCCGCCGGGGCGTGCTGCCGAACCTCGCGAAGCGTGATCGGGCGATCGGTGCGGGTGCGCTCTGCCTGGAGCATCGAGTAAATGCCGGCGAAGATTCCGATCAGCACGGCGGCGCGATAGACGCGCAACCCGAGGACGCGCGTGCTCCCTCTTGGCCGTCGAACTCTCCTCGCCATCCGTGCCCCCGCCGAGCTCTGTTCGGGAACCGCGTTAGCGCGACTCACCCGAGCCCGACGCGGCTCCAGCCGGAACCGCCCGCACCGCGTCGACGATCACGTGCCCGGTTGTTCCGCGCGTCCCGATCGTCACCTGCACCGGGACACCGGCCTGGAGCTCGACCTCGCCGAGGGACGTGAATCCGTGGGCGAGCTCGGGGGGACGCGTTTGATCGATCGTGATCTGATTCGTGCGCTCCCGAGTTCGAATCGACACCGGAACGCGCCGGTCGCGCGAGGCGCTGGCGCGGTAGGAGAGATCCAGTCGGTACCGGCCACTCTTCGGCACCCGGACCACGAAGGTCGCCGACTTCTCGCCCTTGCCGCTGCGATCGTCGTGCAGGTACTCCGAGCCGACGAAACCGGTCTCGTGCGTGCTCGTTTTCCAGTCGCCCACCAAGCGGGCGCGGTGGTTGTCGACGACGATGCCCGCGATCTGCTCGACGGGGATGCCTCGCACGCGAGCCAGCCCTTCCGACGTCCAGCGCGGCGATTCGGCCACCACGAGTTCGGCGTCGACGGTCGATCGACGGGAGCCGCCCGGCAACCGCATCAGCTCCTGGAGCTCGCCGAAGTGATCGCGGTAGATCGCGCGTGGGTCGACGCCACGCTTGGCACAGATCGAGGCGGCCTTGCCGACGACTTCACCCATCATGCCACCCGTCTTCATGACGCGTACCGTTCCGAGAGCCTCGTGCGTGACGCTCACGCAGCGGCCGGCCATGAACAGGTTGGGTACGTTGCGGGAGTATAGACAGCGGTAGGGGACCGGGTAGCCATTCTCGCGATCCACCACCTCATCGAAGATGGCTCGCGAGATGAAAGGGCTGTTCTTCAAATACTCACCCGAGTATTGCTCGTTCGGCACGTGCAGGTCGATGCTCCAGGTCGTCGGCACGCATCCGTCCTCGAAGGCACGCTTCGCGACGATGTCGTCGCGCGTCAGCACGACATCACCCAGGAGCTGGCGCGACTCGCGATTGCCGCCGATCACCGCCAGCCAGGTCAGCCGCGCGTTCCGGTGCTGCTCGCGCCCGCCCTTGTTCTTCATCGCGTGAAACGCGCCAAACGCCGCCCGCAGGTTCCAGTCGCGAATGGCCTCGAGGTCTTCGATCGGATGGTGGTCGAAGCCGCCTTCCCAGAACCACTCGGCGTGGAAGTTCTTGGGGTAGGGGAAGTCGTCCATCTCGAGGTCGAGCGCCCACGGCACCGCCGGGAACTCCTGCGACGACTCGGCGTTCTCCCAACGCCACATGTTGCTCATGCCCATGTGGTCCTGCTCACGGACCGTCAAGTCGGCGCCGGCCAAGGAACCCAGCACACCGTGTCCGGTGCAGTCGGCGAAGACCGCCGCGCGGAAGCGCTTGCGCTGGCCGGCTCGAATGTCGAGAGCGATGATGGACGTGATCCGCTCGTCTTCCCGCTCCAGACCCGTCGCATGATGGAGCAAGAACAGATCGAGGTTCTTCTCAGCGCGGACGATGGCTTCTTTCTTGTCGTCGACGAACTCCTCGCCTTGGCCCGGAGAGCGGGTCGCGGCGTCGGACAGCTCATCGACGATCTCGCCCAGGCGAGGGTAGGGACCGCGACGTGTGCCGCCTTTCATCCAGACTCGGATCTCGCTGCTCCCGTTGCCGCCCAACACCGGGCGATTCTGGATCAGCGCCACCCGACATCCCAATCGCGCTGCGGAGACGGCGGCCGCGGTTCCCGAGACACCGCCTCCGACGACGACCAGATCGTACTCGCCGCCGTCTTCGGGCTCGGCTCGGTCACGGATGATCCAGCGCCAATCGGGATCGTTCGCCGCGGCGGGCGGGCGCCACTCGAGGTCGCGGGTCAGGATCAAGGCATCGCATCGTCCATCGAACCCGGTCTGGTCGCGCAGCTCGACCCGAACGCTCGCCGTGTCGGCCTCCACGACGCCCGCGTCTCGCCATTCCCAGTCGGCGCCGCGAGTCCCCAGCTCTGTCTCGAGCTCCCGGCCCGCCACCGCGACGCGAAACCGACCCGGTGCGCCGGGTGCCTTCCAGCGCGCCACCCAGTCGAAGGTGCGCACCCAGACGCGGTACTTGCCCGGCTTGGGCAGCCGGATCGTCGTCCGAGCCGGCGCCACGGGATGACCCAGACCGTGGGCGATCAGGTACGGCGAGCCCATCGTCTCGACGAACTGGGTGTCGATCGTCCAGCCACCGAGGTCGGCGAACTCTTCCGCCTCGACGAGGATCCCTTCGGGATCCGGGGAGACGATCAGCGCCAATAGCAAGACGAACGGGCTCATGAATGGACCTCTCGAGTCGGTGGGTTGGAAGCGAAGAGCCATGGTCGCGGCCGAGTCGAATCGATCCAAGGCAAAACCTCGGGGAGAGGCCGATGGGGGAAGGGCCTCTGACGGCTCATTTGAGAATGGGTCTCAATTGCAATGAGGATCAAAAAGATCCACATTTAAACCCCGTCGATTTGCGAGGTTGCCGAAACAGGATTAGAATGCTCCAGATTTCACCGGGCCCGGCCCCCACGGTCTTCCCTGATCGGTCTCCGAAATGATTCGCATCACCAAGCACACCGACTACGGCCTCGTGCTCCTGACGACGCTCGCTCGCCACGATGGGGGCGAGCCGCAGACTGCGCGCGAGCTGGCGGAGCGCTCGCTCTTGCCGGTCCCGATGGTCAGTCAAATCCTCAAGTCGCTCGCCAAGGGCGGGCTGCTCGAGTCGACTCGCGGAGTGAAGGGAGGCTATCGGCTGGTGCGCCGACCCGACGAGGTCACGATCGCCGAAGTGATCAGCGTGCTCGAAGGGCCGATCGCGATCACCGAATGCAGCACCGATGTCTCGGGAGACTGCGAGCAAGAGGATGCCTGTCCGCTCCAAGGGCCGTGGCAGAAGATCAATCGCGTGATTCGGTCGGCGCTCGAAAGCGTCAGCCTGAGCGACCTGATCGGCCCGACCGCGACCCGGAAACAAGATGAGTCGCTGGTGCCGGCACCGCGCTCCAGCTCACCCCACCGAACGGGCACCGACCTGCTCTAGCAGGCAGCCCCCAGGAAAGAAGCCATGTCGACTCGAGAGATCAAGGACCTGACGCGCCGCGACTATCAGTACGGCTTCGTGACCGACATCGAATCCGACTCGGCGCCTCCCGGCTTGAGCGAGGACATCGTTCGGTTCATCTCGGCCAAGAAGAACGAGCCCGAGTGGCTACTCGATTGGCGCCTCAAGGCCTACCGGTCTTGGCTGGAGATGACGGAGCCGAAGTGGGCGGCGGTCAGCTACCCGCCCATCGACTTCCAGTCGATCTCTTACTACTCGGCGCCCAAGTCGAAGACGGACGGCCCGAAGAGCTTGGACGAGGTCGATCCCGAGCTGCTCGAGACCTACAAGAAGCTCGGCATCCCGCTGCACGAGCAAGAGATGTTGGCGGGCGTCGCCGTCGACGCGGTCTTCGACAGCGTGTCGGTCGCGACGACCTTCAAGGGCAAGCTGAACGATCTCGGCATCATCTTCTGCTCGTTCTCCGAAGCGGTGCAGGAGCATCCCGAGCTGGTGCGTCAATACCTCGGCTCCGTGGTCCCGATCACGGACAACTTCTACGCCGCGCTCAACTCGGCGGTCTTCTCGGACGGCTCGTTTTGCTACATCCCCAAGGGGGTGCGGTGCCCGATGGAGCTGTCGACCTACTTCCGAATCAATGCCGCCAACACGGGGCAGTTCGAGCGCACGCTGATCGTGGCCGACGACGGCGCGACCGTCAGCTACCTCGAAGGCTGCACCGCGCCCCAGCGGGACGAGAACCAGCTCCACGCCGCCGTCGTCGAGCTCGTCGCCTTGGAAGAGTCGAACATCAAGTACTCGACCGTCCAGAACTGGTACCCGGGCGACAAGAACGGCAAGGGCGGCATCTACAACTTCGTGACCAAGCGAGGCAAGTGCGCGGGCCGCAACTCGAAGATCTCGTGGACGCAGGTCGAGACCGGCTCGGCGATCACCTGGAAGTACCCGAGCTGCCTCCTGCAGGGCGACGGATCGGTCGGCGAGTTCTACTCGGTGGCGGTCACGAACAACTACCAGCAGGCCGACACCGGCACCAAGATGATCCACATCGGCAAGAACACCAAGAGCACGATCATCTCCAAGGGCATCTCGGCCGGGCACGGCCAGCAGACCTACCGCGGATTGGTCAAGGTGCTCAAGGGCGCGGAGAACGCGCGCAACTACTCGCAATGTGACTCGCTGCTCCTCGGCGATCAGTGTGGCGCGCACACCGTGCCCTATCTCGAGGTCAAGAATCCCTCGGCGCACGTCGAGCACGAGGCCTCGACCTCCAAGATCAGCGAGGACCAGGTCTACTACTGCCAGCAGCGCGGCCTGTCCGCCGAGGACGCCGTCTCGCTGATCGTGAACGGCTTCTGCAAAGAGGTCTTCCGCGAGCTCCCGATGGAGTTCGCCGTCGAAGCCCAGAAGCTTCTCGGGGTCACGCTCGAGGGCAGCGTGGGCTGAGACGCGACTCCGAGCCGCGTCCGAGACCGAGCCCCATCCACAACCAACACGCTTTCGACCGGAATTGACGAAGGAATGAATCGACCGATGTTGACCATCAAGAACCTGCACGCGAGCGCAGGCGGCGCCGAGATCCTCAAGGCGCTCGACCTGGAAGTGAAGTCCGGCGAAGTGCACGCCATCATGGGCCCCAACGGCTCCGGCAAGAGCACCCTCGCCCATGTGCTAGCCGGGCGCGAAGGCTACGACGTCACCGAGGGTCATGTGACCTTCGACGGCCAGAACCTCCTCGATCTCAGCGTCGAAGAGCGCGCCTGCGCCGGCTTGTTCCTCGGCTTCCAGTACCCGGTCGAGATTCCCGGCGTCGCCAACAACTACTTCCTCCGCGCCTCGCTCAACGCGATCCGCAAGGCGCGTGGCGAGGAGGAGCTCGACGCGATGGACTTCCTCGGGCTGCTCAAGAAGAAGGCCGCGCTGGTCGAGATGGACCCCAAGTTCCTCACGCGACCCGTCAACGTCGGCTTCTCGGGTGGCGAGAAGAAGCGCAACGAGATCCTGCAGATGGCCGTCCTCGAGCCGAAGCTCGCCGTCCTGGACGAGACCGACTCCGGCCTCGACATCGACGCTCTCCGTGTGGTCTCGAAGGGCATCGAGTCCCTCCGCAGCCCCGAGCACAGCATCGTGCTGATCACGCACTACCAGCGCTTGCTCGACTACGTCGTGCCCGATGTCGTCCACGTCTTTGCCGGCGGACGCATCGTGCAATCGGGTGGCAAGGAGCTCGCCATCGAGCTCGAGAAGAACGGGTACGCGGCCTTCGAATCGGCCGCGAGCGCCTGAGACCCGAGGAGAACCCGATGAGCCCTGCCCTGACTCGAAACGACCCCTGGGTCGAACGCTTCACGACGCTCGAGCGCACGCGATCCCAAGAGCCCGCCTGGCTACAGTCCTGTCGCCAAACGGCGATCGATCGCTTCGCCGAGCTCGGATTGCCGACCACGCGCCACGAAGCCTGGAAGTACACCAACGTCGCCGCGATCGCCAAGGAGACCTTCGCACTGGCACCGGCGGATGCTCCGGTGGCGGCCGAGGACCTCGAGTCGCTTCGCGTGCCCGACCTGGACGCCCACGAAGTCGTGATCGTCGACGGCCGCTTTCGGAGCGACCTCGCCCCGGCCTCCTCGACAGCACTGCCGGATGGCGTGGTCGTCGGCTCGCTGGCGAGTGCGTTGACGAACGGCGATCTCGAGTCGTGGCTCGAGCAACATCCGGATCGCGAGGATCTCGCGTTCGCGGCGCTCAACACCGCCTTTTTCCAGGACGGTGTCTTCATCCGCGTTCCCAAGAACGTCGTCCTCGATCGTCCCGTCCACGTGCAGCATTGGCGAACGGCCGATGATCGCGCGCTGCTGGCGACGCCCCGCCTGGTCGTCGTCGCCGAGTCGGGCAGCCAGCTCGAGCTGATCGAGACCTACGGCGGCTCCGGCGAGAGCCAGCTCACCGATGCTGTGAGTGAGATCTTCGTCGGTGCGAATGCCTCGGTTCAGCACGTCAAGCTTCAGGTCGAGAGCTCACGAGCCTGGCACGTGGCTGCGATCCTCGCCCGCCTCGAGCGCGACGCCCGCTATGCGTCGCACTCGATCTCCCTCGGCGCCGCCATCGCGCGCAACGACATTCGCGTGCGCTTCGAGGCCGAGGGTGGTGACACGACGCTCAACGGGCTGTTCTTCGCCACGGGCGAGCAGCTCGTCGACCATCACACCGTCGTCGATCATCGCGTTCCACACTGCACCAGCCGAGAGCTCTACAAGGGCATCCTGGACGAGCGCGGGCACGGCGTGTTCGACGGCAAGGTTTGGGTGCGCGAGCAAGCGCAGAAGACCGACTCCTCCCAGACCAACAGAAACCTGATCTTGTCGCGGGACGCGATCATCGACACTAAGCCCCAGCTCGAGATCTACGCGGACGACGTGCGCTGCGCACACGGTGCGACGATCGGACAGCTCGATGCGGACGCACTCTACTATCTCCGCTCTCGCGGAATCGCCGAAGCGAAAGCGCGGAGCCTTCTGATGCGCGGCTTCGCCACCGACGTCTTGACCGCGATCGCGTCGGAGCCGCTCCGCGCCGCGCTCGAGCGGCGTTTGCTCGAGCGGCTCCCTGGAGCCCTGGACCTGGAGGGGGACCAATGACGACCAGCAACCGGGAGATCGTGCGGCCGAGCCGCTCCGAGCCGTTCGATGCGGCGACGCTCCGCGCCCGCGACTTCCCGATCCTCAACCAAGAGATTCATGGTCATCGGCTCGTCTATCTCGACAACGCCGCGACCAGCCAGAAGCCGCGCGCGGTCATCGAGGCCATCACGCGGTACTACGAGCATGACAATGCGAACGTGCACCGCGGCGTACATACGTTGAGCGAGCGAGCGACGCACGGCTACGAGACGGCGCGCGCGCGCGTTCAGGCCTTCCTGGGCGCTCCGAGCGTCAAGGAGATCATCTTCACGCGCGGCACCAGCGAAGCCATCAACCTCGTCGCCTCGACCTTCGGGCACGAGCGCGTCGACACCGGTGACGAGGTGCTCATCACGGGGCTCGAGCATCACTCGAACATCGTCCCCTGGCAGATGCTGTGTCGGGCGCGTGGCGCCAAGCTGACCGTCGCGCCCATCGATCAGCGCGGTGTCGTGACGCCCGAAGCGTTCGCGGCTGCTCTGACCGAGAAGACGAAGCTGGTGGCCTTCTCGCACGTCTCGAATGCACTCGGCACCATCAACCCCGCCGAGCAGTTCACGGCCCTGGCGCGCGAGCGCGGCATTCCGGTCGTGATCGATGGCGCGCAAGCCGCTCCGCATCTGAAGATCGACGTCGCGGCGCTCGGCTGTGACTTCTACGCCTTCTCGGGTCACAAGGTCTACGGACCGACCGGCATCGGCGCACTCTGGGGCAAGGCCGAGCATCTCGAGTCCATGCCGCCCTACCAAGGCGGCGGCGAGATGATCCGTTCGGTAACCTTCGAGGAGACGATCTACAACACGATCCCGCACAAGTTCGAGGCGGGGACGCCGAACATCGCGGGCGCCATCGGCCTGGGTGCCGCGCTCGAGTACGTCTCGGCGATCGGGCTCGACCGCATCGCGGCCCACGAGGACGAGCTGCTCCAGCAGGCCACCGCGGCGGTCGGGGCGCTCCCGGGCATTGAGCTCAAGGGCACCGCGCCTCACAAGGCTGGCGTGCTGTCCTTCACCCTCGCCGCCGCCCATCCGCACGACATCGGGACCATCCTCGATCAGCGCGGCGTGGCGGTGCGAGCCGGTCATCACTGCGCACAACCCGTCATGGAGTTCTTCGGCGTGCCCGCGACCGTGCGTGCGTCGTTTGGCCTCTACAACACGTCCGAAGACATCGAGGCCCTGGTCGCGGGTCTCCAAGAAGTCGTGAAGGTATTTGGCTGATGTCCGAGCTGAGCGATCTCTATCAAGAGGTCATTCTCGATCACAACAAGCGTCCGCGAAACTTCCGGACCATCGAGACGCCCGACCGTGAAGCCAAGGGCTACAACCCGCTGTGCGGGGACAAGGTGGCCGTCTACGTGAATCTCGAGGGCGACCGGATCGTCGACGTCAGCTTTCAAGGAGCGGGCTGCGCGATATCGACCGCGTCGGCTTCGGTCATGACCGAAGCACTTCGGGGAATGACGCTCGCTGAGGCCGAAGCGCTCTTCCAGAGCTTTCACAAGCTCGTCACCGAAGGGCCGCTCGCGCTTCCCGACGACATCGACCTCGGCAAGCTCGCCGTCTTCTCGGGCGTGCACGATTACCCGGCGCGCGTTAAGTGTGCCTCGCTCGTCTGGCATACCGTTCGAGCGGCTCTTGAGAATCAAAACAAAACCGTCACTACGGAGTGAATCAGTCATGACCGATCACAGCGAAGAGCAATCGCCGGGGCTGCCGGAGTCGGCGGCGCCCGCCCCACCGGCGGCGGATCGCCCGACGAACGCTCCCGCCGAAGGCGGCGGAGAGCTGTACGACGAGGTCGTGGCGATGCTGCGCACCGTCTTCGATCCCGAGATCCCGGTCAACATCTACGAGCTCGGCATGATCTACCACATCGATGTCGACGCCGACTCGAACGTGCACGTGAAGATGACGCTCACCTCGCCGAACTGCCCGGTGGCCGGCACGCTCCCGGGCGAAGTCCAGCAGAAGGTGCAGTCGGTCGGTAACGTCACGAACGCCGAAGTCGAGCTCGTCTGGGAGCCGCCCTGGAATCCCGAGATGATGTCCGAAGCCGCCCGACTCGAGCTGGGAATGTATTGAATTGTAGGCCGCTCTTTAACGAGAGCAGGTGGCCGAAGGATCACCGATGACCGAGACCACACTGACTCGACACCGCGCCACGACACAGCGCATCCTCATCGTCGATGACGAGAAGCTCATCCGCTGGTCGCTCATGGAGCGATTCAAGCAGGAAGGCTTCGAGGTCACCGAGGCCGAAGAGGGACGCGCCGCGCTCGAATGCTTCGCGCCCGGCGAGTTCGCGCTGGCCGTGCTCGACTTCCGCTTGCCGGACATGAACGGCCTGCAGCTCCTGGAGAAGCTCAAGTCGATCGATCCCGAGCTGAATGTCATCTTCATGACGGCCTACGGCACTGTGCAGAACGCAGTCGACGCGATGAAGCTCGGCGCCCACGATTACATGATCAAGCCGTTCGACATGGATGCGATGGCGCACACCGTGCGCAAGGCGCTCGACACGGCCGAGCTGCTGCAGGAGGTGACCGCCTTCCGCGAGCAGAACAAGCGACGGTTCGGTCTCCACAACATCGTTTTCCAGAGCCGCCTCATGCACGAGATCGTCGATCTGGTGCACCGCGTCGCCGTCAGCGAAGCCCAGACGATTCTGGTCCAGGGCGAGAGCGGAACCGGCAAGGGCCTCGTCGCGCGCGCCCTCCACTACGAGGGCGCCAAGGCCGACAAGCCGTTCATGAACATCACCTGCACCGCCCTCGCCGAGACCATCATGGAGAGCGAGCTCTTCGGGCACGAGAAGGGCGCCTTCACCGACGCCAAGCAGCAGAAGAAGGGCCTGTTCGAGCTCGCCAACGGCGGCACGGTCTTCCTCGACGAGATCGGGGACATGCCGCTCAACCTCCAAGGCAAGCTGCTGCGCTTTCTCGAGGATCGCTCCTTCAAGCGAGTCGGGGGAACGCGCGACATCACCGTCGACGTGCGCATCGTCGCCGCCACCAACAAGGACCTCGGACGCGCCGTCGACGAGGGCAGCTTCCGCGGAGACCTCTTCTATCGCCTGAAGGTCATTCCCATCGACATCCCGCCGTTGCGCGAGCGACGGGCCGACGTGCCGGCCCTGATCGAGCACTTCGTCGAATCGTTCAACCGAGACTTCAAGAAGAACGTCTCGGGCTTCACGTCCGAAGCCTTCGCGACGCTCCAAGCCTACCCTTGGCCCGGCAACATCCGCGAGCTGCGCAACACCGTCGAGCGCGCCGTGCTGCTCTCGGTGGGCGATCGCCTCGACATGGCGGATCTCCCCCTCGAGCTGCGCAAAGGGCAGGTCGGCAGCGACGGCGGTCGGCTGTTGAACCTACCCGACGAAGGCGTCGTACTCGAAGAGCTCGAGCGCGATCTGATCGTGCAAGCCCTCGAGCAAACCCGCGGCAACCAGACCCAAGCCGCCAAGCTCCTCGGCATCAACCGCGACCAGATCCGCTACCGCATGGAGAAGTTCAAGCTCCAGCGGTGACGCGCTGTGGACCCTACGGCTGCTTCTTCACGATAAAGAAGCGAAGGCCGAGAGCGGGCACACTCGCAGTCATCGTGAAGTCGTCCGTCACCTGACGCAGCACCTGACCGTTCGACGCGTCTACGAGATCGTAGGCCGTCCCGGGCACGAGATCGGCGTCTGCGAATCGGAGCGTGTACGTCAACGTGTCCGACGTCTGGCGGTAGTTCGTCAGGAGAATCCCGACCCGTCCATCGTCGGCCTTCCAGCTGGATGAGAGGATCGACCGGACCGGTACGCGATAGAAGCGCCGTCGCAGCGGGTCGTGCAGCTCCTTCGGCTCGATCGTCGCCGATGTCTGCATCGGGCGTAGGAAGCGGCCGTAGATCAGGAATTCCTTCTGCGTGCGCCGAGTGTCGATGTACAGGCGCAGCGTGTTCACGTAGTCCTGGGCGGCGGGCAGCGTCGAGCGGTGGTTGGGGTACCCGCCTTCTTCGAAGTACGCCTCGACGCTGTTGACGACGCGCCCGAGCGTGAATCCCTCGGCCAGCGTGTACAAGATGTCGCGCAGCTTGCGGAACTGGATCGCGCGGAAGTAGTCGGCCTTCTCGTTGGCATAGAAGACCGGCGCGAAGTCGTGATAGATCGACTCGAGGAGCGGCACGTAATGGGCCCGACCGTCGGTCTCGATCGGGTTGGGCATGAACGGCGCATCGGGCTCGATCCACTCGCTCGCGTCAATGTATCCCTCGAAGGCCGCCTCCGACCCGATGACGAAGTCGGGGTTTGCGACTCGCATCTGCGAGCGCACGGCCTGCATCAGTTCATGGAAGCCGCCATAGATGTCGGGACCGTAGCCGCGGTGCCCATGCGAGGCGGCAAAGCACGGGTTCACCTCGAACGGGTTGTCGAAGTAGATCGCGTCCACGCCGAGCGACTGCGCGACCGCTGTGACGTGATCGTGCCAGGCCGTCGGCGTGGGATCGACGATCACCACCGGCCGCCACGGGAAGCTCGTGTCCGTGTAGGTCTGCCCGAAGAGGTCTTTCTTGGCCAGGGGCTCGATGCCGTTCGTGACGTAGGACGGGTCGAGGGGATCGTAGCCGTACGACCACACGTAGGGCATGGCGCGGATTCCGTGCGCGGCCAGCCCCTGCGCGGTCGCGAGGAAGCCGGGCAGCGGTTGATACGGACCGAAGTTGTCGAACCAGGCCCAGGTCTGGATCGCCATGCGTCCGGGGGTCACGCCGTAGAAGGCGCGCACGTCCTCGAAGGTCGCGACGGTGTTCTGGACGTCGTCGGTGGGATCGAAGGTGTGGCTCTCGTAGAGCTCGAGCTCCTTCCACCAGAGGGGGACGTCCGTCCGCGTCTTCAAGGGCCCGCGGGCGAGCCAGCTCTGGCCCAGGGCGAAAGCGCGGTAGATCTGTCCCGCGTCGAACCAGTCGCCCTCGAACGTGCCCACGACCAGCGGCGCGGTCGCGACGAAGCGCTGACCGGGCGTCCGAAGGTCCGCGGCATGAAAGCGCACGCCGATGTGATACCGCCGACCGTCGCCCTCGAGATGGAGCGACTTGGTGTCCCAGGCCGGGTCGTGCACGGCCAGGTAGAGACCCGAGCCTTCGGCGGTGTAGTAAGGGAAAAGCTGCATCGCCAGCTTGGCGCTCAAGGGAGCGGTATTGGCTCCGACGAGGAGCTCGTGCGGATCCTCGATCAGCAAGGTGCCCCGATAGGGCGCCATCCCATAGGTCGTGCCGGTCGTCGTCGGCAGGATGCCGAGCGCGATCTCCGCGGCCTGAACCGCATGCGTTGTCACGTTCGCAGCATCGACCGCGATCGTCCATTCCGAGAGCGAGCCGCTCGCCGGGATCCGCAGCGTCAGCTGAACCGTGAAGGTCTGACTCGCGAGCCGACAGCGTCGCCACTCGAGGTCGACGAGCAGGTCGGAGCCACTCATGCGACGCGCGAGCGTCGCCAGACCGTCGCTCGCACCGGAGTCGGTGTGCACGAGCTCGCCCGTCTGGAGATCGAACCAGACCACCTCCCACATTGGCTCGTGGGCGAATCGAAAAGTTCGACCGGTCACGAGATTCTCGAGAGAGTCGAGCTGGATGTCCCGGAGCCGCGATCCATACACGAGCTCGTATCGAAGCTCGCCGTGCTGGACGACCTGACGACCGCCGAGCCCGTGGGCTCCTGGCTGAGCCAGGATCGTGTTGACGTTGAGGAGCAGCAAGCCGGTGGCGAGCGCGATCGAACGCGAGAGCTTCATGATGTCTCCTCGGCGGCAGAGTGCGGCTGTCCCAAGGCTACCAAAGATGGAACCGCGGAGGGCACGGAGGGATGGAGTCACCTCACCGCTCTACGAGCCGTGGCTCCGTGGTAAAACCACCTCCGTGCTCTCTGTGTGCTCCGTGGTTATTATCTCTGCGTTCTTCGTGCCCTCCGTGGTCCCTCCCGAGAAACGATCATGCGCCCCGTCTACGTCACGCACGCCCTTCGCACACCCATCGGAGCCTTCCTCGGCTCGCTCTCGAGCCTGACGGCCGCCGACCTCGGCACCGCTGTCACGAAGGCGCTCCTCGCCAAGCTTCCGAGTGGGGCAAGTGATCTCGTCGACGAGGTGATCTTCGGCAACGGCCGCCAGGCAGGCGGGGGCCCGAACGTCGCCCGGCAGATCGGCTACCGCAGCGGGCTGCCCGAGACCGTGCCCGCCTGCACGATCAACAAGGCGTGTGCCTCGAGCCTCAAGGCGATCCTGATGGGGTATCAGGCGATCGCCCTCGGCGATGCCGACGTCGTCGTCGCCGGCGGCACCGAGAGCATGAGCCGGCTGCCGTTCCTGCTCGACGGCATGCGCACGGGCCTTCGCCTCGGCCATGCCACGCTCGAGGACGGCATGTACCGCGACGGATTCCACTGCCCTCTCGCCGATCAGCTCATGGGTCGCACGGCCGAGAACCTCGCCGAGCAATACCAGCTCACGCGCGAGCAGCAGGATCGCTATGCGATGGAGACGCAGCACCGCTGCGAAGCCGCGCGGAAAGCTGACCGATTCGCCGACGAGCTCGTGCCGGTCGAGGTGACGGGTCGCAAGGGCGACGTGACGATCTTCGATCGCGACGAGCACGCGCGCGACGGCGTGAAGATGGAGTCGCTCGCCAAGCTGCCTCCCGTCTTCAAGAAGGACGGCACCGTCCACGCCGGCAACTCCTCGGGCATCACCGACGGCGCCGCCGTGACTCTGCTGGTCAGTGAAGAGCGCCTGAAGGGGCTAGGCCTCGAGCCGCTGGCGCGTATCGAAGGCTACGCGACGGCGGGCGTCGATCCCAAGATCATGGGCATCGGCCCGGTGCCCTCGACCCAGAAGCTCATGGAGCGCAGCGGCCTCGCCCTCACCGACTTCGACCTGGTCGAGCTCAACGAAGCCTTCGCCGCCCAGGTATTGGCCGTGCTGGCGGAGCTGCCGATCCCGGCGGACCGCCTGAACGTCAACGGCGGCGCGATTGCCTTGGGCCACCCGATCGGCGCCACCGGCGCCCGCATCGTCACGACGCTGCTCCACGAGCTGAAGCGTCGCGGCGCCAAGCGAGGCCTCGCCACCCTCTGCGTCAGCGGCGGCATGGGCGTCTCAATCTCGTTCGTGCGCGAGTAAATGAAGTCGGGCCTCCGAATCGGAGGGCGGACTTCAGTCCGCTGGAGGGTCGTTCGACGATGCGATGACGAACGAAGCGCTGGATGCTCTTGCGGGCTCGCCTCGCCTCAGCGGACGACCGAAGCCGCGTCGAGGCGCGTGGATCCATCGAGAGACCTCCCACCCGAATGAATTCGGGCCTCCGAGGGGACGGTCTGGAAGCACTTCGTTTTGCAAAGCTAGGGTAAAGCCGGAGCGAGGTACCGGCGAGGGCGTCTTACCTGGGATCGCGGGCGGCCGGCCAGGCGGCCGGCCCGCATTCTGTTTTTTGTGACGCGGGATGCGTCAATGGAGCGTGCGAAGCTGCCGAGCGTGGGACTGCGTGCGAGAGGCCCCACTCCGCTGACGCACTCAATTCCTGGGCGCTACAGGGTCGGGCCTTTCCCGCTACGGAACGATGACCCAGAAGGTGATGTCGCCGTTCTCGTGCTCAGCCATGAGAATCGCGGTCGCCTGACCGCCGGAGTCCTGGGCGCAGCTCGCGGCGCCGAGCTCGTGGTCGAGGCAGCCGATCTCGATGTGGCCCGAGTCTTCGATGAGCACACGGCCGATCTCGGCCGGGAGCGTTCTTTGATCTTCGGTGCGAGTCACCGTGCTCGCGAGCCGGGCGGATCCGTCTTGGGGCGTGAAGATCTGCAGGCTGCAGCTCGGGCTGCTCTCGGGGTTCTGCCACCAGATCGTGGAGTCCGCGGCCTTCCAGTGCAGCGCGATCCGGCAATCGTCGGGAACGGGAAGTCCGGTGGCCGCTCCCGATTCGAAGAGGGCCCGCACCGACGCCGCGTCCACGACGAGGACGTCTTCGGCGATCTGGATGCCTTCGGCGGATTGGAACACACCGTTCTCGTCGTACGTAGTGGTCTCCTCGGGCCACTCCCACTCTTCGTGGCTCAACCAGGTGCCTTGGAGCGTCACCGACGGTTGTTCCAGCAGGCGAACCTCGACCCAAGTTGACGGGGGAGTCCTGTTCCCCGGTTCGGGACTCGCGCCACCGGGTAGGATCAAGCCGACGGAGAGGAGGACTGCCAGGCCAAGAGTGGAGGCGATGAAGGTCTTCATGAGTGGAGTTCCCTTTGGTCTTTCGACCTTACTCCAGGCCCGTGGTCGATTCCATAGGCCCGTCATCGGCTTCGGGGTTTCTTGCGCTCCACACACTCCGCGCTTCGCACCAGACCCTCGAAAGCGGGCGTTCCGCGTGGGATACTCGGCGGCGAGCGGGCTGCCGGAGGGGCGCCGGGGCGGTGCCTCGGGCGGGCCGCAGGTTCGAACGAGAACACGATGGCGACACGGATCGAGAAGGTGGGAGTGGTCGGTTGCGGGCTGATGGGGTCCGGAATCGCCGAGGTCTGTGCCCGGCAAGGCTTTCAGACGACCGTGTGCGAGCTGGATCCCACGATCCTCGAGCGCGGGATGGCGAGCATCCGTCGTTCCCTCGACAAGGCCGTGACGCGCGGCAAGCTCGACGCGTCGACGAAGGACGAGGTGCTCGGCCGCCTGCGGGGTACCGCCGAGCTCGCATCGCTTGCCGACTGTCAGGTCGTCATCGAGGCGATCGTCGAGGATCGGGTCGCGAAGCAAGCGCTCTTCGGCGAGCTCTCGACGCTCTGTCCGAAGGAGACGATCTTCGCGAGCAACACCTCGTCGCTCTCGATCACGGAGCTGGCCGCCGCCACCGATCGGCCGGCGCGCCTGGTAGGGCTCCACTTCTTCAACCCGGTGCCGGTGATGCCACTGGTCGAGCTGGTGCGAGGCGTGGCAACCTCCGACAATGTGCTCGAGATCATGCGATCCTTCGGCGAAGCGTTGGGCAAGGTGGTGATCACGGCTCAGGACGCGCCCGGTTTCGTCGTCAATCGACTGCTGATCCCGTTCCTGCTCGATGCCGTTCGAGCGCTGGAGCAAGGGGTCGCGTCACGAGAGGACATCGATCAAGGCATGAAGCTCGGATGCGGGCATCCGATGGGGCCGCTCACGCTGCTCGACTTCGTCGGGCTGGACACGACCTATTCGATCGCCCAGATCATGTTCGAAGAGTTCAAAGATCCACGCTACGCCGCGCCTCCCTTGCTCAAGAGGCTCGTCTTGGCGGGCTTCCATGGACGCAAGAGCGGACGCGGCTTTTACGAGTACGATGCTGATGGAGGGGTGAAATGATGAAGTCCACGCTGCTGGGGATCGGTGCCGTCGCTCTGATTCTGATGTCCTGTCAATCGTTCGACCCCAAGGATCCGGTGACCGACCCGACCTCGAACAGAGGCGACCTCGACCGTCCGGTCGGCATCGACTCCGGACTGGTCGCGCGACTCGTCTACGAAGGCGGTCCATCGCCGGCCGTGGGACAAGCTCTCCCGTCGCGTCTGATCGTCGAGAACACGGGCAACCGCAAGGTCTCGCTCGACACGAACGATCTTCACACGCGTCATCTTCGCCTGTCGGGGGACGCGGCTTCGGGCTCGTACCGGACGGACGATCGCCTCGGCTACGGTCCCGTCACGCTCTTTCCCGGCATGACCGTCGAGCGCGAGTTCAACCTCGCTCAGTTCTTCGGCAACCTCAAGCCGGGCCGCCTCGAGGTGCGCTGGAGTAACGATCGACTCGTCTCCGACCCGCTCGCCCTCGACCTGGGTGAGAATCTGTCGAACTTGCGCGTGCGCTTCCAGACCTCTCTCGGTGACGTGGTCATGGAGCTCTTCCCCCAGCAAGCGCCGCAGACGGTCGCCAAGTTCGTCGAGAACGTTCGGAGCGGCTTCTATGACAACACCGTCTTCCACCGCGTCATCAAGGGCTTCGTGATCCAAGGCGGCGATCCGTCGGGGACGGGCGAAGGCCACGGCGTCGACTTCACGCTGCCTCCCGAGTTCAGCGACCTCCCCTTCGTGACCGGCACCGTCGGCATCGCGCGCACCAGCGATCCGCTCCTGGGCTCTCCCCAAGCGCTCGAGCTGCGCCAGCAGGGCGCGATCCTCGAGGAGCGCGAGACGTACCTCAACTCCGGGGCGAGCCAGTTCTTCTTCTGCCTCAGCCCGCAGGAGCAGCTGAGCGGCAGCTACACGGCCTTCGGTCAAGTGATCGACGGTCTCGATGTGCTGCAGCGGATCGGCGACGTCGAGACGACCGGCAGCGGTCCCGGTGTCACGCGACCCAACCGTCCGCTCGATGAGGTCCGTCTCCAGAAGGTCGAAGTGTTTCCGTCTCCCCAGCAGTGACCCAGGAAGAGCCTCCAGACATGTCCGAATACCAAAACCTGCTCGTCGAGCCCGGTGACGGCTGGACCGAGCTGACGATCCACCGACCTGACAAGCTCAATGCACTGAACGACCAGACGATTGCCGAGCTGGGTCGATTCTTCGACTGGGCCCGCACCGATGAAGGCACGCGCGCCGTGCTGGTGACCGGGTCGGGCGAGAAGGCGTTCATCGCCGGTGCCGACATCTCGGAGCTGGTGAAGATGACGGCCCTCGACGCCGAGCAGAGCTCGCGCAAGGGGCAAGAGACCTTCGATAAGATCGAGTATCTCGGCAAGCCCGTCATCGCGGCCATCAACGGCTTCGCTCTCGGGGGCGGCTGCGAGCTCGCCCTCGCCTGCACTTTCCGCACGGCGTCGGAGAACGCTCAGATCGGCCTTCCCGAGGTCGGCTTGGGCATCTTGCCGGGCTATGGTGGCACGCAGCGGCTGCCGCGCATCGTGGGGCGGGGCATCGCGGCCGAGCTGGTCCTGACGGGCCAGCGCATTCCGGCGGCGGAGGCGCATCGCATCGGGCTGGTGAATCACGTCTTCTCGCAGGAGGAGCTGATTCCGAAGTCGCGCGAGATCATCCAGAAGATCCTGCGCAACGGGCCGATCGCGATTCGCATGGCCCAGGAGGCGGTCGTGCACGGCAGCGAGATGACGCAGGCGGACGGATTGCGCTATGAAGCGACCCTCTTTGGCCTGATCTCGGCCAGTGACGACATGCACGAAGGCATGCAGGCCTTCTTGGAGAAACGCAAACCGAACTTCAAGGGCTGCTGATTCACGACGAATCGGTCGCCACGGAGGAGTCGACTCGTGAGCAAGGACATCTTCATCCTGAGCGGGGCCCGCACGCCGATGGCGGAGTACGCGGGAACGCCCGGCTTCGGGAAGTTCAAGGATCTGAGTGCGATCGAGCTGGGCGCGCACGCCGCGCGCGCGGCTCTCGAGCGCAGCGGCGTCGCCGCCGAGCGCATCGATCACACCGTCATCGGCAACGCGTTGCAAACCAGCGCCGACGCCATCTACGGCGCTCGGCACGTGGCGCTCAAGGCCGGGGTACCGCAAGAGAAGCCGGCGCTCACGGTCAATCGTCTCTGCGGCTCGGGCATCGAGTCCGTCATTCAGGCCGCCCACCTGCTTCAGCTCGACGAGGCGAAGATCGTCCTCGCCGGCGGCATGGAGAACATGAGCCAAGCGCCGCACGTGGTGCGTGGCGGGCGCACGGGCTTTCGCTTCGGGTCACCCGTCGAGTTCGAGGACCTGCTGTTCGAGTCCTTGAAGGATCCCTACTGCGGCTTCTTCATGGCTCAGACGGCCGAGAACCTCGCCAAGAAGTACGAGATCCCGCGCGAGGCCCAAGACGAGTTCGCCTACCGCAGCCATCGCCTCGGTACGGCGGCGGTGCAAGAGGGACGCTTCGCCGACGAGATCGCTCCGGTGACCGTCAAGCTCGGCCGCAAGGAGCTGGTCGTCGACACCGATGACCACATCAAACCGGACACCTCGCTGGAGGCGCTCGCCAGCCTTCGGGCCGCGTTCGGCAAGGATGGCACAGTCACGGCCGGCAACGCGAGCGGTATCGTCGACGGGGCGGCCGCGTTGGTCATCACCACTCAGGAGCAGCTCGATCAGGACAAGAGCCTGAAGCCGAGCGCCCGCATCGTCTCGTGGGCCACGACCGGGGTGCCGCCCGAGATCATGGGCATCGGTCCCGCACCGGCCATTCGCGCCGCCCTCCAGCGCGCGGGTCTCCGGCAAGACGACATCGACTTCTTCGAGATCAACGAGGCCTTCAGCGCCCAGTACTTGGCCTGCGAGAAGGAGCTCGAGCTCGATCGCGACAAAGTCAACGTCAACGGCGGAGCGATCGGCATCGGGCACCCGTTGGGCGCGACCGGATCCCGCTTGCTGCTCACGCTCATGCTCCAGCTGCAACGATCCGGAAAGCGCTACGGCTGCGCGTCGGCCTGCATCGGCGGCGGCCAGGGCATCGCGATGATCCTCGAGCGCGTCTAGCTCATGACTGTCGAGCGTGCGGTCGATTTGGCCTCACGCTCGGCCAGGCCTCTTCCCATAGAGGCGGCAGATGACTCGAGACGATGATTCCTTCCTGCGCACCGAGTGCCTCATTTTTCGGCGCTGGAAGACAGAGGATCTCGAGCTTGCGCAGGCTCTGTGGGGTGACCCTCGAGTGACTCGGTGGATCGAGGCGCGGCCCCGGCTGTCGGAGGACGACGTCCGGCAGCGACTGGCGGCCGAGGTCGAGAGTCACGAGCAACATGCCGTCCAGTATTGGCCGATCTTCGAGCGGAGCGGAGACCTGGTGGGCTGCTGTGGGCTACGGCTGCGCGAGCTCGGCGTCTACGAGATCGGCTTCCATATCTGCCCATCCTACTGGCGGAAGGGATTCGCCTCCGAGGCCGCGCGTGCAGTCATCGCCTACGCTTTCGACGCCCTGAAAGCCGATGCTCTCTTTGCAGGTCGTCACCCCGAGAACGAGGCCTCGCATCACCTGCTGGTGAAGCTCGATTTCCGTGCGAGCCACGTCGAGACGTATCCGCCGACGGGCCGCGATCACCCTTGCTACTCACTGACTTCTGGCGAGTGGCGCAACCTTGTCCAGGAAACCCGCCCCGGATGACGATTTCTGGACAGAACCGAGCGTGGCTGCAGCGCAACAGTACATCTGAGGCGATCGCCAGGGACGCGGTCGGCTCGCGTCCTCGACCCAGGAAGGCGATTCGATGAAGCAGCTCGAGATGATTCCTCTGACCGGCCTGGGCCGTATCCGCTTCGGACAAACCCCAGCCGAGATTCGCAAAGAGATGAAGGCCGAGGCCGAGGTGTTCGAGGATTGGATGGGAGACAACCTCAACTTCGCGCTGACCTACTCGGGCCTACTGTTCGGCTTCGACGAGTTCGGCCGCAAGGGACCCTCGAAGACCGCACGCCTGCAAGAGATCCATGCCTTCCACCGTCCCGGCATTCGCCTCTTCGAGAAGCCGCTCGAAAGCTGGACACGCGCCTCCCTGATCGACGAGCTCACGACTCAGCGCCTCGCCTGGAGCAGTCGGCCCCAGCTGGACGTGACGATCGAGTCGATCGGTGTCGAGGTCGGCTTCGAGGACGAGCTCGCCTGCTTTGTCGCCATCTGGGAACCCTCGATGGTCGAGCAAGGGGTGGCGGTCTCACGGCCCTGGTGGCAGGTCTGGTAGAGAGTGCCTCTCGAGGAAAGCGGGAGCGCGTCCGCAGCGCCGCCTCCCCCCTGGGACCGCGGGCGGCCCTTCAGGCCGAGCAACCGCGGTTCGATCCTCGTCGAAAGACCCGACGGCGGATCGGTCGGGGTCGTCCCCCCTGGGACGTCGGGAGCGTCTTCCCTGGGAACGCGGGCGGCCCGCCGGCTTTGGTCTCGGCGTCAGCTCCGCTTCGCAGCGACGACGAGCGCGAGCTCCGGCGCGCTCGCCTGCTTCGCTACGCGGACGCACTCCGTCTGCACCAGCCCTCTAGCCTTCGATGAGCTTCTTCAGGCGGGCGAGACCCTCTTGGATCTGCTCGCGGGAGTTGGCGTAGGAGAGGCGCACGCAGCGATCGTCGCCGAAGGCGATGCCGGCCACCAGCGCGACGTTGGCCGACTCGAGGCAGGCGGCGCTGAAGGTCAAAGAGTCCGTCACCGCGTGTCCGCCGAGCGTCTTGCCGTAGAGCTTGGAGACGTCCGGCAGCACGTAGAAGGCGCCTTGCGGCTCGGGGCAGGAGACGCCGGGTAGTGACCGGAGGCCGTCGACGATGATCTGTCGACGAGCATCGAACTCGGTGCGCATATCCTCGACCACGTCTTGCGATCCATTCAAGGCGGCCACGGCGGCTACCTGCGAAGGCGTGGCGGGATTGGAGGTCATCTGACCCTGGATCTTTGCCATGGCCTGGATGATAGGCTTCGGTCCCAGGGTCCACCCGATGCGCCATCCCGTCATCGAGTAGGCCTTCGAGACGCCTTCGAACAGCAGCGTGCGCTCCTGCATGCCCGGAAGCGTTGGGAAGCACGTGTGCTGAGCGTCCCCGTAGACCAGCTTGGCGTAGATCTCGTCGGAGAAGACGATCAGATCGTGTTGCTCGGCGAGTCGAGCGATGCCTTCGAGAGTCGTGCGATCGTACACGGCGCCGGTCGGGTTCCCCGGGCTGTTGAGGATGAGCACGCGCGTGCGCTCGGTAATGGCAGCCTCGAGGCGCTCGAGATCCGGACGAAAACCGTCGCTCGGGGAGGTCTCGACGATGACGGGCTTGGCGTCGGCGAGCTGGGCCATGTCGGGGTAGGAGACCCAGTAGGGCGCGAGGATCAACACCTCGTCGCCGGCTTCGCACAGGGCTTGGAGCGCGAGATAGAGCGAATGCTTTCCGCCGCAGGAGACGAGCACGTTGCCGGGCTCGTACTGAGACAATCCGTCGTCGGTGGCCGCGCGTTGGAGGATCGCGTTCTTGAGCTCGGGCGTCCCGGAGGCGGCGGTGTACTTGACCTGCCCCTTGGCCAGGAAGGCGGTGACGGCTTCGATGACGTGGGGAGGCGTTGGAAAGTCGGGCTCGCCAGCGCCGAAGCTGATGACGTCGATGCCTTGGCGCTTGAGCTCGAGTGCGCGCGCGGTCACGGCCAGGGTCAAGGACTCGGCGACTCGCCGAGTGCGATCGGTCAAGCGTTGGGTCATCACGCGTCCGGTCATCGTCCTGCTCTCCACGAAAACGAAAAGCGCAGCCGCTCTGCGCGGACTCTACTCATGACATCGGCATCGGGGCATGTCGAGCCTTCGTGGTTTTTTGCTGCCGAGTAGGTTGCGGCGGTCTGGGGCGAGAAAGAGATCAACTCGACTGCGGTCGGATGCCGAAACCAATCGAGCGAGACCGCCGGTTCGCGAAAGTTCTGTCAAGTAGAGCCCAGACGAGTGAGGAGCGGATCCTGATGAGGAGGCCGCGGAGAAGTTTGACCGTCAAAGCAGCAGCCTCCATGGTGACCGTGGTGGCGGCGGCCTTGGCGTTGCTGAGCTTTCTCTTCATCCATGCTCTCGGCCAAGGGCGCCAGCGCACGATGCCGGCCGAGGCGGGCGCGATGCTCGAGCAGCTGGTCCAGGACGGCGAGCGCTATCTCTCGCAAGGGGATCCGCACGGAGGCCGGGCGGCGGTTCAGAAGTTCATCCAGGCCGGCGCCCTGCGCGCCGACATCCTCGATGCCTCGGGTCGAGTCTTCGCCAGTCTCGCGCGAGCCGACACCGGTCGAAGCTCTGCCAAGAGCGATCCGCGACCGAGCCAGCAGTTCACGCGAGAGCTCCCCAAGAAGCTGGGCGAAGTGCGTCTCGTGCTGCAGATGCCGATCGCGGGCGACGAGATCGCGGTGCTCACGACTCAGGATCTGGAGCGGATTCGCTGGCGCGTGGCGACGGTCGCGATCGCAATCCTCCTGTTCTCTGCCTGTACGGTCGTGCTGCTCATGCGGCGCTGGGTGCGTCCGTTGCGTGAGCTGGCGATGGAAGCGCGCGCGATCAAGCGCGGCAACTTCGATGTCTCGGTGCCGGTTCGTAGCTCGGACGAGTCGGGCGAGCTGGCGATGGCCTTCAACCAGATGGCGTGGGCCCTGCGCACGAATCAGCGCACGATCGAGGAGCAGCACAAGCGCCTCGAGGAGAAGGTGCGCGCGCGCACCTTCGAGCTGGCGGCGACCCGCAGCTACTTGGAAGACCTGATCGCGAACGCGGCCGACGGCATCGTAACGCTGACGCCCGATGGCAACGTGAGGACGTGGAATCAGGGCGCCCAGGCAATCCTCGGCTACGAGGCCAGCGAGACGGAGGAGCAGCCCTTCGAGCGATACGCGACACCGGAGAATGGTAGGCAGAAGCTGCTGGCACTGGACGAGCACCATAAGGGAGTCGACCTGACGGGTCACCACCTCAAGGGCCACGCGATCAAGCTCGAGGCGAGCTTTACACCCGTGCTGCATGAGAGCGGTTCGTTGAACGGCTCGTTCGTGGTGTTTCGTGACGTGACCAGTCGTCGAAAAGCCGAGGATGCGCTGCGGGAGGCGTATGACCGGCTGCGTGAGGTCGACACGCTCAAGGACCAGTTCATCTCGAACGTCTCGCACGAGCTGCGAACGCCGCTGACCTCGATCCGCTCGTTCTCCGAGATCTTGCTCTCTTGCCCGCCTGATCAATGGAGCCAGGATCGCGAGACGACGCACGAGTTCCTCACGATCATCAACACCGAGAGCGAGCGTCTCACTCGCCTGATCAACGACGTGCTCGATCTGGCCAAGATCGAGTCCGGTAAGCTGGAGTGGCTCCTTTCCTCCGTGGATCTGATCGAGATCGCGCGCATGTCGAGCCAACCGATGCGCCCGCTGTTCGAGTCTCGCCGGGTCGAGCTCGAGATCGATCTACCTGACCATGCACTGCTGGTGCGCGGAGACCGTGACAAGCTGCAGCAGGTCTTCGTCAACCTGTTGTCGAACGCCGTGAAGTTCTCTCCCGACGGGGGCGTCGTCACCTTGCGGGGTACCGTCACCGAGGCCGGCCATCGCATCGAGGTGATCGATCAGGGACCGGGCATTCCCGAGGCGGAGCGCGAGAACATCTTCAAGCGCTTCAAGCAGATTGGCGACACGCTCCGTGACAAGCCGCAGGGGACGGGGCTGGGTCTTCCGATCTGTCGAGGCATCATCGAGTTCCTCGGGGGGCGAATCTGGGTGCAGGAGGCGGAAGGCGGCGGGAGCCACTTCGTGTTCATCTTACCTCCGTTCGAGGACGACGAGGGCGAGGGATCGGACGACGGGGCGGCCGAGGCCCGAGACTCGTCCGGCCGGCCGATCAAGCGACCGTCCAAGAAGAGCCAGCGCTCCCGCGGCACGGTGCTCGTCGTCGATGACGATGCGAACACCCGTCGTGCGCTCGGATTCACGCTCGGCTGTGAGGGCTACCACGTCATCGAAGCCGGCGATGGACGAGAGGGACTCGAGCGGCTCGAAGAGGAGCTCCCCGATCTCATCTTGCTCGACGTGATGATGCCGAAGATGGGCGGGCTCGAGTTCCTGGCCGCCATGCAGCAGAGCCATGAGTATCGGCGCATTCCCGTCATCATCTTGTCAGCCTTCCCGTTCGTGGCCGAGGCCGGTCTGCGGCTGGGTGCGCGGGAGTTCGTGGCGAAGCCGACCCGATCGAGCGCGGTGTGTGAGGTCGTGAACCGCTACCTCGATGATCCGGACAAGTGCAGCCGACTGTTGCTCGTCCGCGGTGCCAACGCCGAAGGGGATCGACTGGTCGAGGAGTTTCGCGCGGAGGGCTATGAGGTCACGACCACGGCCATGGATACCGGTTATGTCGAAGCGCTCAAGCAGCAGCCCGACCTGGTCATCCTCGACGTGCTGTCCCCGGACCGGCGAGCCTTGGAGCTCGTCCGCGCGCTGAGCGCCAGCCCCGAGACCGCGTCGACTCCCGTGCTGCTCTTCGCACGCGATCCGGGCGGAGGAGACCCCGCTGCGATCGCTGTGGGCGCCACGGACTACGTCGCCCACAGCGAAGGCTTCGAACGACTGCGCCACCTCGTCGGCTGCGTCCTGCAGAACGGCCTGTCCACGACGAGCGAGTCGTAGGACTCCTCCAAAGAGAGAATCCGAGACGTGAACGGAGTCCGCCACGTGGGCAGTCGTCACTCGTCGTTTGTCGGCGGGCAGATTCGCCTTCGAATGACGTGGAGGAGAGAGCGGGTGCGCTGCTGCCGGACTCGGCGTTTTGAGTGAGTGAAGACCTCTCTCTCACCTCGGTTCCTCGGTTGCGTCTCGGCCCGACCTTGTGAGACGCCAAAGCTGGACCCACGAGTCGAACTCCGTTCGCGTCTCTGATCCAGGCCGTCAACGGCCACTCAGAACTTCAGATCGAGCGCGATCTGGAGGATCGTGTCGTTCTCGCTGACGCGAGCGGCGATCGTCGTGCCGCGCATCATGTCCCAGGGTGTCAGATTGGCCTGCTGGATTGCGTTGGCCTGACCGAAGCCCTCGCTCTTGGCCTTGTCCAGTCGCTCGGTCATGCGCGCCTCGATCTCGGCGTCGAACTGTGCCCTGAGATCGCGGGGAAGCTGGCGGTGCTGGTTGTAGGGAGCGATCTTTCGAAGCTTGCTCACCTCTTCAGCGCGCACGGCGACCTGGTCGTAGTTGGTCGCTTCGAGCCAGGCGAGGAAGCGCGCGTTCTGTCGCGCCAGCTTCATGAAAGGGCGGCCGTTCATGAAGAGAAAGAAGTTCGCTTCACCCGAGATGCGGCCGATGCCCCGCTCGAAGGCGTCGGTGCGCGCCAGCGGAAGCTGCTTCTCGCCCTTGCGACTCAGCTTGATGCATTCGTCCATGACGGCGGGATGGGTCGAGAGCACGAACCGGTCGCCGATGGCGCCGTAGCAGACGAGCAAGCCTTCTTGAGCGCCGGAGAAGTTCACGCGGTAGTAGCGGACGCCCGCCAGCTCGTAAGGCGTCGGGCGGTCGTTCTCGAAGGCATCCTGATTCGCCGTCAGGAAGTCGTTGAGGATTTGCGTGGCCTGGTCGGCTTGTCCCGGCTTCGAGTCGATCACGGCCAGGAGGTGCGGCTGGGGCTCGGCGAAAGCGGGTAGCTCCTCTTCTTGGGGAAACAGCCCGAAGAAGATGTTGTCATCGAGGTGACGGGCGATCGCGCTGAAGAGGTCTTCCGGGCGCTGATACATCTTGGCGTCACGCGTGACGTCCCGAAGCAGCTTCTGGGTGTCGGGATGCATGTTGTTGAAGAGGAGCTGCAGGAAGTCGGATGGCGGGAAGCTGAGCGCCGAGAAGACAGCCGTCCGCTGTGGGAACCAGCTCGCCGCATCGAGGACGCCGCGGTCGACCTTGTCGAGCACCAGACGTTCGCCGCCGCCGAGCTGACGCTGCGCCGGAGTGATTCGCCGCTCGTCGATGCTGACCACGCCTTGGAAGACGGCCGGATTGTCGAAGGCGATGAAGCCGCGCGCGTACTCGAAGCTCTCCGGGTTGAGCATCTTGAAGAAGAACTCGCGGATCGGATGCAGCTCGCGCTCGCGCGGATCGCCGAGCAGCTCGAAAGTGTCGATCAAGTTGGGGGCGAGCGCGAAGAAGTCGGCGTAGTTGTCGGGCTTGCCACCGCGCACGGTGAATCGCTTGTTGTAGAGCACCGTCTCGGCCATCGACTCTTGAGGGCCCGCCGCTTTGATCTCGAGGCTGCGCTCCATCAGGCCGCGGTCGTTCGTCAGCAAGACCAGGTCTTGATCGCGGTGGAGGTAGTAGGGCGTCGGCGCCAGCGGAGGCTGGATCTCCATGAAGGCGCCGAGGTCTTGCGAGGGGAGCGAAAGCAGGCTTCGGATGGTGCCGTAGCCGAGCAGCTCGAACATGATCTTCATCGAGGCGGAGACGCGCGTCGCGATCAAGAACCGCGTCTGCTCGAGGTCCTTGCCGTGGAAGAATCCCGAGATGACCGCGTCTTGACCGAGCACGTCCCGGTCGAAAGAGACCAGCGGGATCGCATTGACCTGGGCCCGAATGTCGGCGATCTGCTGCTCCGGCGTGTGGAGCCGTTCGAAGTTCGCCCACTCAGGAGATCGGAGGATCTCTTTCCAGGCGGCCGATTCTTTCCACCGCTCCCAGAACATCGGTTCCGGGAAGTCCTCGAAGTCGTTTCGGATGTTCGTCTTTCGAATGAGGAACTGGATGTCCGGCGGGATCAGCGCGACCAGGTCGCCCTCGTACTCCCCTTCGAACGGCGAGTACAGGAACACCCAGAAGAGGATGAAGAAGAGGGCGAACAGAACGCCTCCGACGATCGTCAGCTTCATCCAGAGCGGGCGCTTCGCCTTGCCCGGCCGCGTTTTCTTGTTCATCGTCCCCTCGATCTCCCAATTCGACACAGGTCACGCAGGTCGCGCGCATGATAGCAGAGCCTCCCGCCACCTGCGCAACCCGCGCCGGCACAGAGCGGCCGAGCGGCTTCGACGCCGCCGGCGGACCGCGACTTCCAGCCGCGTCTCGCCGAAAGACCTCCCAGCGGACTGAAGTCCGCCCTCCGATTCGGGTCCACGGAGGCCCGGCGCCCGACCTTCTGGCGGACTGAAGTCCGCCCTCCGGCTTGGGCCCTCCAGCCGAATGAGGTCGCGGATCCGTGCCCCTCGTTGACAGTCCGAGGCCCGGCGGCACAATGAACCCCTCGCGTGCGCCAGCACGCAGCCGCCCGAGGGCGGTCCTCCCACCGATTCCACGATCGAATCCGGGCCATTGAATGGCGAAGACTCGCCCTCCGATCCATCTCGTCGCGGGTATCGCGGCCGCGGGAGATCCCCTGCGATCACAGGGGCAGCTCGTGGAATGGGGCCGGAGTGGTAAGCAGCGGGCGCCCAGCCTGTTCCAGCTCATTCGGGCGTTCCTGGGCCGAGCGCGCCGCGACGCCGACTTCCGCTTCTTTCTCGATCATCCGGCCCACATGAAGCCCTTCTGGGACACTCATCCCGAGGAGCGGCCTCGCCTCGTCGAGCTGCGCGATTCCGGTCGCCTGGGGTTCGCCTGCGGGCTCTATCGACCCATCGACTCCGCCTGCGCTTCTCTCGAGCTGATGATTCGGACCGCCAGCCACGGTCTGGTCTATCTTGAGGACTACCTCGGAATCCCCCAGCACACGTTCTGGCACGAGATCGACGGGCCATTCGACCCGGCTCTCTTGTCCGTGCTGGCCGCGTGCGGCATCGAGGCGGGACTCGTGGCCGCTTCAGTATCCTCCAATGGATCCGCGAAGGCCCCGAGAGCTCAGCGCTGGCTCGCGCCGGATGGATCCATTCTCCCGATCTGGCACGCGGAGCAGGTCGGGCGCTCCTACCTGGCCCTTCAGCGTCAACGCTCACCGGTCAAGCGTGCCCGACTCTTGCTCGAGCAAGTTCCAGGCGACGCGACCGACTCGCACCGAAGACTGGTTCCCTTGGTCGCGCCCTGGGCGCCGCCCTTCCCGAAGTTGGAAGGGATGCTGGGCGCCCTCGAGCCCGAGGACCCCGAGGTCCGCATGAGCCTGCCGGCGTCCCTGGTGCCGGAAGCCAGCGAGCCGGAGGCCCCGCTCACTTCGGCCTTCCCGGGGGCTCGGACTCCGTCGCCCGAGACCGTTCTGCCCGACGGCGGACGCGCCCATCACGCAGCCTCCGACGCCCTGTCTCGCGCGGAGTCGCTCGCGACCTGGGCGAGCCTCACCGGAGATCCCTATCCGGCCGCGCAACTCGATCATGGCTGGCGCCTGCTGATGGCGAGCGCCCGTCGAGAGGCCTTGACCGGGCAGGTGAATGATCAGCAACGCCTCGATCTGCTCGCGGGCTGGCGCACGGTGCGCGACTTGGCGGAATCGGTCACGCGGCGAGCCGGCAAGGCGCTCGCGCAGAAGATCGACACTCGCCTCCCGAGGGTGGTGGGAAAGTCCGGTGTGCCGTGCGTCGTCTTCAACATGCTGTCCTGGTCGCGCCGCGCCATCGCCGAGCATCGGATCCCGGTGGCCTGGGTTCCCGCCGAAGGGATGGCCCTGCGGAGCGACGACGGCGAAGAGCTCCCGTTCGAGGTCCTGCCCGACACGGCGAGCACCTGTCGGCTGCGGTTCCTCACGCCCGAGCTGCCTCCGATGGGTCACGCCTGCGTGTACCTCGTTCCCGGAGAGAAGCGAGCGGAGATCGAGATCGAGGAGAGCGCGGTCGAGCCGGTCACCGCGCAGACGGCTCATCATCGCGTCGTCATGGATCCGACGTGGGGCGGCGGGCTGCGATCGATCCGTGATCGAGCGCTCGGGATCGAGCTGCTGTCCGGGCGGCAGCCGGGCAATGAGCTCGTCGTGTACCCGAGCGGCAGTGCGCGTCGCGACGGTCCGGGTAGCCGAGCCTATCCGGCGAGAGTGTATCGGCGCCGCTCTCCTCTCGGAACGACGCTGACGGCCATCGGAGCCTTCGAGCGCGGCTGGCGGCGGCAGGAGGTTCGCCTCTACGAAGGTGTCGCGCGCCTCGACTTCCGCACCGAGCTCTACGGCTTCGACAAGCTGGGGCGGACGGTGACGATCGAGTTTCCCTTCGAGTCGAGTGGTCGAGTGCCGGTCGTCGGGAGAGCCTTGGGGGCCGAGGGCGTTCCGATCAGCACGACGGGCGGGCCCTGGCTCGAGGCCGAGACTCAACGATGGGCCGGATGGTCGGCGCCGATCGTCGTGCGGCATGCCGAGGGCACCAAGGTGCGCGAGCGCGTGGTCGCGCGCGTGCTGATCGTCGCGACTCCCGAGCTGATCTCGATGGCCGAGTCACTCGTGCAGGCTCTCCGTCCGCACGGCGTGACCAGCTCGATCCAGCAGCCCGACCGGCCGCCACCCGCAGAGACCTTCGATCTGCGCATCGTCCTCGGGGCCACCCGAACCAACCCGGAGGCCGGCCGACTCATCGAGAAGGCGCATCCTTCGATCCCTCCTCAGCTGGCCGATCGTCGCAACGTGGCGGCCTGGATCGATCCACCTGGCGAGCAGGCGGCTCTTTTGTTGTGGGCGAACGGGAAGCCGCTCGAGCAGCTCGTCGCGAAGCAGGTGCGTTACCTCGAGGAGCATGGACGGTTGGAGGTCGAGATCGTCGACCCCTCTTTCGACCGGACGCCACCGGCCGCCCACTCGATCGCCCTCGCGAACGACGGGCGTGCTCGGAATCGATTCGGTGCGGACGGCACGATGGCGCTCGTGCTGTGTCATCTGGCCGAGGAAGGTCCGGTCGGGCGATGGCCGGAGTCGCCGGCACGCCGTGATCCCAACGGGGTGCCCCTCGGTCTTGGTCCCGAGCCGCGTGCTCTCGAGGTCAGCCTGCTCACGGGCTCCGGCGATTGGCGCGAGGCGGATTTGCCACGGGCCGCGCTCGAAGCCCACTGCCCTCCGGTCGTCGTGCCCGTCGAAGCCAGCCCCGGAGCGATCCCGCGCCGTGAGGCCTACCTCGAGCTGGAGTCGCGTCACGCCATCGTGACAGCGGTCAAGCGACCCGGCCATGCCGGCGTCGATCGTCTCCTGGGTCGCCCCCTGCGGCGTCGGTCCGAGATCGTCGTGCGGATCGCCGAGCATCATGGCCGCGGCGAGGAGGCGCGGCTGAAGCTGCCGGCCGGGGCGGACTCGGCGACGTGGACCGACCCCACCGAGCGATCGCCACTCGAAGCGGCCGCGGGAAAGCGGCTGCTCGCCGTCCCGCTGACGCCGCACGAGATTGCGACTCTGCACGTGAAGCTCACTCGCGGCTTGGGAGACACCAAGCGATCCGGTGGCCCGGCCGAAGCGACACGGGATCCCGAGACGACGACCTGGTGGCGGAGTCATCCCGGCGCCGAGCCCGAGAGCTTCTCACCCGTCAGCCTCCTCGTGCACCCGGCCGTGTGGATGGCCGACTCTCCGGATCCGGGCGAGCTCGTCGTGCAGCTCGTCAGCAATCGGGTCGTTGGAGGGTCGTCCGGTCGGCTGGAGATCCTCGGTCCGCCCGGATGGAAGCTTCGAGGGGTGCCCCGCAAGGAGATCCTCCTGGAAGCCGGAGCCGAGCGCTCCTGGCGAATCCGATTCGAGCCGGTGCGGGATGAGGGGCTGAGCTGGCTGCGTGCCCGGTGGATTCCGGATGCCGATGGGGGGCCCGTCGAGTCCATGGCGCGCTTCCTGATCGGTGCCGCTCCTGCCGAGGAGTCGCCCATTGCGTTTCGTTGGCTGACGCCGAGCGTCGAGCTCGCCCCGGGACAGGCGACGACGCTCGTCGGCGAGCTCGAGAATCACACGGGAATCGAGCTCGAGGTCATCGCCGAGACCATCGCGCCTTTCGATCTCTGGGAGCACGTTGGCCCCCGTCAGCAACGAGTCACGCTGGCATCGGGTGCGAGCCGATCGCTCGAGCTCGACATCGAGCTTCCCGAGAACACGATCTGCGGCGCGTCGTGGACCGTGTTGAAGGTCACGGCGGCAGGAGAGACTCTCTACTCCGAGCCAGCGAGCATCCGAGTGGAAGCCCCGGATCCGGACGGAGCGATTCCAGGCCGCTGATGGCCTTCGAAGGCGAACGCGGTGACCGATGTCGAGTGTCTGCGGGCTCTCGCGATCGGAATCCCCGCGTGAGTCCGCGGTGACCGAATCGCCTTCGCGCCCCAGGAAATAAGTGATGGATCTCCCCTGAGACCGCCGATAGAATGTCGCGTCTTCGCTCGCCAGAGCGGAGCATCTTGACAATGCGCCCGGATGGCGGAATTGGCAGACGCGCTAGGTTGAGGGCCTAGTCCAGGTTATACTGGGTGCAGGTTCAAGTCCTGTTCCGGGCACCAATTACGAGAAGTCACCGATGAAGATCGGTGGCTTTTTTCGTGTCCGGATCACGCCATCCTTCCCGGCCGTCTCGGCACTGACGTGAGCGTGCTTCGCCACCGCTCGAGCCGGCCGAGAAACGTCGCGATGCGTCCTCTGTAGAGGGGGGCCTTCTCGCTCGTCTCCGCCTCCGGAGGGGACATTCAGGGATGAGCGCCTACGGGTGTTGCGGGCATTTCGCCGAAGTTTGAAGAGACCCGAAGCACCGCCTAAGATATGGCTCTCCATCACGTCGTATCGGGGGGGCGAGTGCCAGGCGGGGACCGATCGACGCTGTCACCCAGCAGACTGCGAATCACGGATAGGACCTGCCCATGACCAGGCGCTTGGAGCATCGTGTCGCCCTGTGGAGCCGTTTCCGCGGCTTGGCGGCGATCGTCATCCTCTTCTCGACGGCGGCCCCGTCATTCGCTCAGGAGGAGGAAAGCGCACGCGCTCGAATCCAAGAAGCCCTGCGGAATGCGGCCGAGCGTCGGGGAGATCGCGACCGGTCGCTCGTCGACTGGGCTCGTGAGCTGGCCCACCCGAGCACTACTCGCCGGGAGGCGGCGACGCGCGAGCTGATCCAGCTGGGCGACAAGGCGGATCAGAAGGTCCGCCGACTGTTGCAATGGGGCGATCCGATGGTGGCCCTTCGGGCTCGGCGGATCTTCGAGGCGATCCACGGTGCCAACCCGGAAGACGTGGAAGTCGTCGAGTCGACGCTCTCAGCCGTCCGACAGGACCGACTGGCGCCCGAGGACGCGGCAAATCGCCTCGTCGAGCAAGGGCCGGTGGCCTGGCGATGTGCACGACGCCTTCTGCTCGACCGCGGGCAGAGCGATGAGGCGACGCAGCATCTCTTGGCCCGTCTGACGGTCTTCGATGCGCTCGAACGCCTCGAGCGAGGCGATAATCACGGGGACTCGGCCTACGAGGACGTCCTGGCGCTGGGCGCTCTCGCGGCTCCGGCACTTCTCGATGAGCTGTCCCAGACGCGCGACCGCCGAACCCGACGCGTTCATGCCTTGTGGCTCTACTCCCAGCTCTCGACCGAGGAGCGAGTCGCGGGTCTCGCGCCTTTCGTGCGCGACAGCGATCCCGTGATTCGTCGTGAAGCGCTGCTAGCCGCGATCGAGGCGGTCGACGCTGAGGACTTCGCGGTTCTGGCCGAAGCGGCCGGCGACACCTTCGGTCCCGAGCGGGAGCTGCTGGCCGGTGCCGTGGCTCGGCGGCTGAACGAATCGGATCTCGAGAAGTACCTCGAGAAGACGGACGCCGCGACGGCGAGCTTGGCCGCGAGCGCTCTCGGGCTGCGTCGCTCGGACAAGGCGGTCGATCATCTGGCGAAGCGTCTCGGTCGAGAGCGTCGTTCGAGCGTGCGCGAGGCGATGGTGATGGCTCTCGGCGAGCACCTGAACGACAAGGCGCGCCGGAAGCTGACCGAGGTGTACTCCGAGGACGAGCACGCGTCCGTTCGGTCGGCGGCGCTGTCGGCGTTGCGTGGCTCCTGGGACGACAAGTCGGCGCGCGTCTGCGTGCGCGCGGGTCTCTTCGACGACGCGCTCGAGGTTCGACTGCTGGCGACGGACATCTTGTCGACCGTCGGTGATGAGACCGCGGCGCCGGCGTTGGTGTATGCGCTGGGTGCGGACGACGACACCTCGGTGCGTCGTCGGGCCTTGGCGGTGCTGCAGGACTTGATTCCGAGCGGCCCGACGGTGTCGCTGGTGGAGCAGGGTGCGGCTTGGGGCGAAGCGGGTGCCTTGGACCGGGCCGCGAATGAATGGCGCAGCTGGCTGAGACGCCGTGAGGATGGCGAAGAGCCGTCCGCCTGGTGGCAGGCTGGGGTCGACGCCGAGCGGATCGTGCGCAGTGTCCGCGAGGACGTACAAGAGCGCTTCTTCTACTTCGACAAGCCGGAGCTCGTGGAAGAAGGTCGCCTGAATCAACAGGCGATTGTCGGGCTGACGCAGCTTCTCGAGCGAAAAGAGAGCGGTCTGAAGGTCGAGGGGCTGGATCGACGGCTGCTCGAGCGAATGATTCGCACCGGTCGAGGCAAGGATCCCGCCGAGCTACTGGCGGCCATCGGGTCGCTCGAGCTCGACGCGGCATCGAGCGACATGGTGCGTCTGACGAATGCCGCGGCCGGCAGCCTGGTCCGAAGCCTCGGTGATCGCTTCTCGCGCATGATCGTCTCGAACGATCCGGAAGGGAAGGTGATCCCGGACTGGCTACCGGGCTTGCTCGATGGCTCCGACAAGACCAACGGCTTGATGATCGGTCAAAAGGGCGAATCTTGGGAGATCGAGTTCATCCTGTTCGATACGCCCGCCTACTGGCAGGGCCTTCGAGTGGGAGACCAGGTGCTCAAGGTCGGCGGCGACTTCGTCTCGGAGCTGGAGAGCGACGAGATCCGCAAGCGAATCGGCGACGAGGTGAAGGTGTCGATTCTGCGCGAAGGCTGGGACCGACCCTACGAATTCCAGCTCGTCCCGGTGATCCTCGCCCGGCGAACTGTCTCGGCGACGGTGCTGCCCGGTGACATCGGTTACCTGCGCTTGAAGCAGTTCGAAGCCGGTTGCTCGGTCAAGATCGAGCAGTCGCTCCGCGGGCTCGAGAAGCAAGGCATCGTGGGACTGATCCTCGACCTGCGCAACAACCCCGGCGGAACCGTGATCGATGCGGTCGAGATCGTCGACAAGTTCCTGCCGGCCGGCAAGGTGATCACGATCACTGAGACGATCGGACAACAGGAGCGCGAGGAGATGATGTCGAAGAAGGCGTCCTCCGATCGCGACTACCCGCTGGTGGTGCTCGTGAACCGATCCAGCGCCAGTGCCTCCGAGATGACTTCGGGGAGCTTGCAGGGCAACGAGCGCGCGGTGGTCATCGGCGAGACGTCCTATGGCAAGGGCATTGGTCAAAGCGCCACGGCGATCGCCGGCTTCGCGGGTGAGTCGGCACTCGGTGATACGCGCTCGCAGTACATGATCTACCTGACCATGATGCGCTACTACTTGCCGCCCGGACGGACGAGTATCCACCTCGTAGGCGTGGAGCCGGACATCCCGGTGAAGGAGGCGCTGCTCAAGCGCACGCTCATGGAGCGGATCCAGCGAGTTCGCGGCTCGAAGCGGTTCGAGCGGTACCTGAGCGACCTGGTGGAGAACCAGCGAGACCTCGCAGTGCAGCTGGTCATCGAGGACAAGAAGGACACGACGCGGTATCCCGACTTCGCGGACTTGATGGGCAAGCTTCGGACCGACCTGTCGGAGGACCACGTGCGTCGGACGATCCGGCGCGAGCTCCGTCGGCGCCTGGTGGAGCTGGTCGACGACGAGACGTTCGAGAAGATCAGCCTGGACCTCGAAGAGGATCGCGTACTTCAGCGAGCGGTGGAGGAGATCGCGAAGCGCGTGGGACGTGACCTCTCCGAGATCGCGCAGGACGACAAGTAATCACGCCCGCTCCCGATACGAGGGGCGGAACGCTCTCGCGTCCGCGGGACGCGACGAGCCCTCTTTCCATGAGAAGGAATCCGAGTCCATGGCCATTCCCGTGCAGGTGTCCCAGTGTCGTTGGCTCAATGTGATCGCGGCAGTGCTCCTCTTGGCGGGCGGGTTGGCGGCTCAAGAGCTGCCTCCGGAGTTGTTGCAGCCGGTGCCCGACACGGAGTCGCTGAGCCCGGCGCTCCGATTCTTCCCACCCGAGGGAGCGCTGATGACTCTGGTCGTCGGCGACACGGCGGCGATGGAGGCGAGCTGGAGCGGCACCGCACTCGGTGAGCTGGCGGCGGACGAAGAGATGAAGGCGTTCCTCGAAGAGGTCGAGCGCGTCTTCAAGGAGCGCACCGCCGAGCTCGAGGAACTCGACGAGCGCCTGGCCGAGCTCGAGGTCGACACGGAATCGGATCTGGCCGATGAGCTGATCGATTCCTTCATGGATCTGATCGACGAGGACTTGTTCGGCATCGCGGCGGCGCACGTCAGTGTCTACGTGCCTGGCGAGACCTTGAGCAAGGGCACGGAAGGAGCCGCCTTGATCGCGGCCATCTCCTTCCGCGGCGTCGAGAGTGAAGGGTTGGGCAAGCTGCTCACGGAAGCCTGCCGCAAGGGTCTCGAGGACGACTTCGTGGGCGACGAAGAGCTCGACGCGCCGGAAGGAGTCGAGGTCGTGGGCTTCCGCCGCTCTTCCAATGAAGACACGGAAGGTCCCGATCACTTCTGGTACTTCCTCGAAGGAAGCACCGTCTACCTCGGCCTCAATGCCGAGGACATGCTGCCCATCTTGCGGACCGAGCCGGATCCGAAGATCCTCGAGGGATTCCAACAGACCCGGAGCGGCGTGCAAATCGCCGCACTACATTTCGACCTGGGCTCCTTCGTGTCGAAGATCGTCGCCGAGGAGGCCGATGAAGACCGGGACCTCGAAGAGCTCCAGCGCGTCTTCGGCTTGCTCGGCCTCGAGGATTTCGGCTCTGGCGTCTACAGCTTCGACATCGCGGGTCGCAACCTTCGAGAGGTCGTGCGGATGGAGGTCGAAGGGGCAGGCGGCGGGCTCTGGAAGATGTTCGGCAAGCTGCCCACCGAGCGCAGCGCTGCGCTCGAGGCCCTGGCACTCCCTGCTCCACGCGTCATGGAAGTCGAAGGACGCTTCGACCTCGCCCACTTGAAGACCTGGCTGCCGGGCGTCCTCGACGAGATCGCTCCGGACGACGAGGATGTCTCGTTCGCCAATCTGGAAGAGTCGTTGCAGGCGGCCGTCGGTCTCGGTTGGGCCGAGCTGATGGACACCTTCGAGGGCAGCTACGCCTTCGGTCTCGCCTCGCCGCCTCTCGGCATGTCCATTCCGCGCCTGGCCTTTTCGGTCTCGATCGCCAACCCCGAGCGCTTCTACGAGCTGCTCGAGAAGGCGAAGGCCATCGAAGGGCTGATCTTCGAGAACGCCGAGTACAAGGACGTCACCTACACGACCATCAAAGTACCCAACAGCCCGGTGCCGCTGATTCCGACCTTCGCGTTCGTCGACGGTCAGCTCGTCATCACCGAGTCGCCCAACACCTTCAAGGCGATCGTGAAGGAGCGGAGTGCCGGTCCGAGCGACGACGCTCGCCTCCAGGTACCGGCAGACCAGAGCGCCGGCGCGACCGTGCGCGTGAGCTACGACGTCGGCGAGGCGTATCGCCTCTTCTACGATCGCTACTTTCCGTTGGTGCGGTTGGGCATGGGGCAGATGGTCGACATGGACTCGACCGCGCTGGTCGACATCGATCTGCTTCCCGGCTCCGATGTGATCGCTCCCTTCTTGGGACGCGGTTGGTCGGTCAGCCGGGTCGGAGACGGGGCCATGACGACGATCTCGGAGTCGTCCCTGGGAGGACCGCAGACCGCGATCATGGGCTCGATCTATGGCGTTTTTGGCAGCTGGATCGCCGGGATGGGACTCGAGGAGTCGCGCTCCTCCAAGGAGCGGAAGATCTGTCGTCACCAGCTCACCACGATTCACGGTGCTCTGGAAGCCTATCGAGCCTCTTTCGGCGGCGGAGAGAACCTGCCGGACTCACTCGGTCAGCTCGTCGAACGTGGTCTGGTCGAGGATCTCGATCTGTTCCTGGTCCCCTCGGATGAAGAGCCGGGAGACATCGAGTACGAGAACTTCGACGGCGAGATCGAGACGCTCGAGAGCTCGTTCAAGTATCTGCCGAAGTCCAAGCTCGAGGTCGATCAAGACCGCTTGTACGACTTCGAAGGGGCCGGGCTGTTCGACAACGCGTTAGGAAACATCCCGTTCGAGCTCTCGGCCGAGACCGAAGGAGAGAAGCCGCCGCAGCCCAAGAAGAGGATCATCCTGTACGAGTCCAATCGGAATCGTCATGGAGGACGCTTCATCTTGTGCGCCGATGGCAGTATCTATCATCTTGCCGAGGACGACTTCTCCGAGCTCGTCTCGGTGCGTTAGATGGAACCTGTTCATCCCTCCAGGAGGACGCCCCCCTTGAAGACTCCAGCTCTGGCTCTTTGCCTGCTCTGCTTGGCTCCCTCGTTTGCCAAAGGGCAGGACACCGGTGCGGCCGACGATGCCGCGATCGAGAAGATCATCCAGGACGCTCTCGCCAGCTACCGTGCCGGAGAAGCACAGCAGGCGGTCGAGCGCTTACACGAGGCCATCGCCCGGATCGAGCAATCTCAGAAGATCGGCTTGGCCTCGCACCTGCCGCCCGTGCCGAAGGGTTGGGACGCCGGTGAGGTCGATTCGCAGAGCATGTCGTTCGCCGCAGGCGGCCAGAGCGGCAGCCAATTCCTGCAGATTCGCCGAGACTACTGGCCGGTCGAGAGCGATGGCTCGAAGGGTCCGCGCGTCAACGTCACGATCACCAACGCGCCCATGATGGTCCAGGCTCAGAAGGCGGCCTCCGCCGTCTACAAGAACCCGCAGTTCCTCAAGAGCATGCAGGCCGACCCAAACCGGAAGGTCGAGCTCGTCGAAGAGGGCGAATGGTTCGGCTGGAAGATCATCGAGAAAGAGAAGCAGGGCACGGTGACGGCGTTCTGCAACAACTGCCTCGTCACCGTGAACGGGGACGAGAACAGCGGCGTCGAGACCATTTGGAAAGGCTTCGATCTCGAGGGGCTCGCCAAGAGCTCCACCCCCGAGAAGGGCCGCTGACCTCGAAAGAAAGGCACTCTGGCCATGGAGTGACGGAGAGAAGATGGACGACGCCGAGAAGCTGGTCGTACGAGCCACGCAGGGTGATGGGCCCGCCGTCGATGAGCTTCTCGAGCGTTACCTGCCCGGCTTGCAAGCCTATGTGCGTCGCAACGTCGGCCAGCTCGTTCAGGCCAAGGAGTCGTCCTCCGATCTCGTGCAATCCGCTTGTCGCGAAGTTCTGAAGCACATCGATCGCTTCCAGTACGACGGCGAGGACGGCTTTCGGCAATGGCTCTACGCGACCGCGATCCGAAAGATCAAGGACAAGCACCGCTTCTACCTTGCCGCCAAGCGAAACGCCCAGCGTGAGGTTCCCATCGAGCCGCGGGCCGACACCGAGGCCGGCGGCGGTTGGCTCGAGCTCGTCTACGAGAGCTTCGGATCGCCCTCCCAACACGCGGCGCGTCAGGAAGAGGTCGCTCGGCTGGCAGAGGTCTTTCCGAATCTGCCGGACAACTACCAGACCGTGATCCGCCGCGCCTATCTCGAGCACCGCTCCCACGACGAGATCGCAGCCGAGCTCGGGATCACGAACGCCCACGCGCGCGTCTTGCTCTCCCGAGCCCTCGCCCGGTTGGCCAAGCTCTTGAGAAGCAAGTAGCGCCGGGCGTGCGCTCGCGTCGCAGCCCGTGGCGCCGCTTCAGGGCGCGGACGACGGACACCCCAGGCATGACTGACCGCCGGAGCTCACCCGTTTGCCGGATACCCCAGGTATGCCCGGCGTTGCACGCCGGGCATACCTGGGGCTGGATGATGTTGCCCCTTCGGGGCAGCGGGAGCGCGACGGCCCGGTGTTCGGGGCGGCGGGAGAACTGAAGGGACGCCTTCGGCGAACGGTGATCATCGCTGAAGGTGAGCTCCGTCGGCGGACCTTCATCCGAGGTGCGCGAGCACTCCTTCGAGCAGCTCATCGGTCTTTGGCTTCACGTCCTTCTGTAGCGCTGCCGTCCAACGCGAGAGCTCGGGCGCGATGCCGTCGGGGAGGACAAGACGAGGACGGGCTCGGCAGATGCCGATGATGCGCTCGGCCACGAAGCTCGGATCTTGATAGGCGCCGGGGAGCGCTCCGCCGAGCAGACGGTCGCGCAGTCGATGCCAGCGCTGCGCGGACTCGGTCTCGAGCTCGACGCCCCATGGTGATCGAGGCGCCTGCGCATCCCCGGTGATGGCGCGGCGAAACAACGAGATGTCGGGCGTGCGGCCGGACAGCTCGCCGTCGAGAAGCAGCTCCACCGCGATATGGGCGAGGCCGCGCACCAGCGTGGGTCGAAGCTCGAGCGGAGAGAGCGCGGACTGGCCAAGCTTCGTGAGATCGCGGAACACCGGTAGGGCGTGAAACACACGATCGGTCTCGTGATGATGATCCAAGCCGGATCGGGTGAGATCGTCGTGAATGCCCGTCCACCGGAATCGCCCCATCGAGCCGAGGTCCGGCAGCATCGCGCCAAAAACGAACGGCTCTTCCCGAGATCGACTGGCCGCGACGACCAGGTGTGCGAAGAAGTTCACGCGAGGGCCACTCCAGAAGGCTGGCCGCGATGCATCCAACGCTCTGCGCCACCTCGCAGTATCATTCGAGACCCCGCGGCTCGCCAGGAGCGGGCCGCCACCGACTCGAGCCCACGCGCAACAAGCCGAATCCCATGCCTCGGAATCACTCGCACCTCTTTCGAGTGACGCGGGTATGTATCCCCGGATTCCCTACCTTCGGAGAGGAGCCTCCTCATGCTTGTCGGCCTCGCTGCGCTCATCGTCCTCGCATTGTGCCAGCCCGGAACCGCCGCGCCAAACGAAGCGGTACCGGTCACCTATCGATTCGTCCGATCCGCCGAGCCACTGGCGGTCTTCGTCGAGCTCGAGGTCCGCGGCGAGGCGAGAGGCCGAACTCGCCTCGTGATCGAGCCCTCTTGGGGGCCGGTGGCGCAGACCACCGAGTGCTTCACGGATGTCTCCTGTCGTGGAGCGGACGGGGGTCCCTTGAACCTGGAGGCCGAATCACCGACCTCCTGGGTGGTGCGCCACGAGCCTCGAGAGACTCTCACGCTTCGGTACCGCCTCGTCGACGGAGGGGCGGTCGATCGTGAGAAGCGGTATCGGCCGACCATTCGACCCGGCCGCTTCGAGCTGATCGGCCACGTCGGTCTGATCCGACCGGCACATTTGGAGCTCGAGGAGGCGAGACCGGTGACGCTGGCATGGGAAGGCTTCGCAGAAGCCGGCTGGCAAGCGGTCTGCTCATTCGTGCGCGGGACCGAGACGACGACGTTCACGCGACCCCTTTCGGACATCCTGCGAGCGATCTACTTCGGCGGCAAGATCACCATCGAGCCTCGTGAGGTGCCTGGGGGAGAGCTGATCGTCGCCACCCAGGGCGACTGGAAGTTCACGGCAGCACAGTTCGCCGATCTGGCCGCCGCCGTGGTCTCGGCCGAACGCGCGTTCTTCGAGGACGAGTCGGACCCCTACTATCTCATCACGCTCTCACCCTTCGACGAGAGCGGTGGGATGGGAGGCACGGGGCTGACGCAGTCCTTCACAACCTTCCTGTCGCCCGAGGTCGACCTCTTGCCCGGCTCGCGGTCCCAGAAAGGCGTTCGCGTACTGCTGGCCCATGAGCTCTTTCATCATTGGAACGGTGGAGACGTTCGTCTCGGGAAAGATGCGACGCTGGCCTACTGGTTCTCCGAGGGCTTCACCGACTACTTCGCCCGAGCGCTTCTGCATCGGTCCGGCCTGATCAGCGAGGCCGAGCGCTTGGAGTCCCTCAACGAGCTCCTCGTCGAGCTGTGGATGAACCCAGAGCGCGAGGCGCCGAATGAGCGCATCCAGGAGGCGTTTTGGAATGTGCGGGACGTTCAGCGCCTGCCGTACCTGAGAGGCCATCTCTTGGCCTGGTGCTTGAATCACGAGATACGGCGCGCCTCGAAGAATGAGCGCTCACTCGACGACGTCATGCGGGCGATTTGGCGAGACGCGGGTGACGGCGAGCCGCGGATTCACACCGAGTGGCTCCTAGAGCGGTTCGCCGCCGCGACGAGCTCCGAGTATCGAGCTCGCCTCGAAGCGGCCCTTCTTGAGGGTCGCCTGCCCGAGCTTCCCAAGGACCTCGCCGGCGATGGCGCTGCTCTGACTTGGGAGGAGCGTTCGACCTTCGAGCTCGGGTTCGACCTCGATCGTTCTCGCGAAGAAGGCGTGGTTCGAGGCGTTCGGGCCGGCTCTCTGGCGGAGGAGGCGGGACTGCGCGACGGGCTTTCGTTGAAGGGGATGAGCGTCCACTTCGGTGATGTCGAGCGCGAGGTGAAGTTCGTGATCGAGCGCGAAGGGCGGCAGGAGGAGATTCGCTACTGGCCTCGGTCACGAGAGACACGGCGGATCCCACGCTTCGTGGAGGTATCGGGTCAGCGGTAATCCCTCATGCAATGGCGATTTTCGTCGACGGGTCGGGTCTCGTGAGCGCATCGGCGGGGTCGCCGGAGACGTAACAGGTGAATGTGGAATGGCTTAGCGACTCTTGCGGAATCGGCCATCACTCTGGTAATGTGGCATAAGTCCCTTTATGATTGATATTTGTAGCTATGAACGAAGGGTGCGGGAGGGGGAGCCTTGCGCATGAGGAGAGGCCATGATCCGCAACTGGAAAGCTATTCGATTCAGCGGGGCGTTGGCCACGGTGATGATGCTGGTGACCTCGGAGGCTGACTCCCAGGTTCTCAATCGCGTGAGCGTCGCCAACGGCGGCGCCCAGAGCGCGGACGCGAGTTACCGAGGCGTGCTATCGAACGATGGCCAGGTGATCGTCTTCGAGAGTGACGCTTCGAACTTGGTTGCGAGCGACACGAACGGTGTTCGCGACATCTTTGTCCGACTTCTAGCGACGGCGCAGACGGTTCGCGCGAGCATCGGTGTTGGTGGTGCACAGTCGAACGGAGCCAGCCGTCGGGCCGCGTTGGACGCCTCGGGTCGCTACGTGGCCTTCGAGAGTGATGCCACCAACCTGGTGGCAGGCGATACGAACGACGTCACGGACGTCTTTGTCGTCGACCTGCTTCTGAATACGACTCGGCGAGTGAGCGTCGCGACGGGTGGCATTCAATCGGTGGGAGCGAGCGGTCAGCCCAGCATCTCGGGCAATGGTCGCTTCGTGGCGTTCTTCAGCGAAGCCCAGAACTTGGTGCTTCTCGACACGAACGGGCGAGCGGACGTATTCGTGCACGACCTGTTGACGGGAATCACAACCCGCGTGAACGTGTCGTCGGCGGGTGCCCAAGCCCTCCTCGGCGACAGCTACATGCCGTCACTCACGACGACGGGCCGTCACCTGGCGTTTCACAGCGACGCCAACAATCTGGTGAGTGGCGACACGAACGGCAAGTCCGACGTGTTCGTGCATGACCGTGATCCTGACGGGAACAGCATATTCGACGAGGGCAATGGAACGACCGCTCGCGTGAGCGTCCACACCGACGGCACCGAAGGCTTGGGAGACAGCAAGAACCCGTCGCTCTCCGGTAACGGCAGCCAGATCGCCTTCGAGAGCACGGCGCCGAATCTCGTCGCGGGTGACACCAACTTGGAGAGTGACATCTTCGTGCGCGATCGGGTGGCCACGACAACGACCCGAGTGAGCGTCGCGACCGGCGGTGGGCAAGCCGATGCGGGCAGCCACTCGCCGAGCCTTTCTCGCAACGGCTTGGTGGTCGGCTTCGAGAGCTTTGCCTCGAACCTGGCCGTCGGTGTCCCTTTCGGTCAGCAGGCGGTGTACTTGCACACGATCGCCGTCGGCGTGACGCAGCACGTGGGCGTCAACTCGGCGGGTGATGCGTCGGACAGTGACACGCTCTCGATCCGGCTCTCCGAGGATGGTCGTTGGTCGGTGTTCGCCAGCGCCGCCAGCAACTTGGTGCCGAACGACACCAATCGCTTCCGCGACATCTTCCTGCGCGATCGCATCGAGCTGTCGTTTTCCGGAACGCCTCGAGCGGGTGAGAACTCGCGCTTCGAGCTCGACAACGCCATTGGCGACACGGGCAATCTGTTGCTCGTGCTGGTCTCGTGCTCGGGCAACGACGGCTTCGCGCTGCCCAACGGACGCATCATCCCCCTGACCTTCGACGCCTGCACCGTGTTTGGCCTTCAGGTGAGCAATCTGCTGTCGGCGCTCGTCGACGGGACCGGTCAGGCCAATACGCCGTTGGTGCCCTTCCCGCCCCTGGCCGTCGGGACCGTCCTGCGAGCCGTGGGCACGACGATCGGTGTCGGTGGGTTCCGCACCATCACCGGTCCGATCGCCGTCACCGTCATCAACTGATCTGAGTCGACGGCGGCCGCTGCGGCGGCCGCCTCGCCTCAGAGCGTCTTCGCGTAGAACCGATTGCAGCCGGTGTGACCGGTCTGGCCGAGCGCTGCCTCCAGCCGTTCGAATCCGAACGACTCGTAGAGCTTCTGGGCTTGCGACATGTGGTCCAGGGTCTCGAGGTAGCAGGTCCGGTAGCCGAACTCGGTCGCCGCTTCGAGGCAGGCCTCGAGCAGGGCTTTCCCGATTCCCTTGCCGCGGCCTTCGGTCACGACGTACATCTTCCGGAGCTCGCACTGCTTGGGAGTGCCGCCTTCCAGAGGCGCGACACCAGCCCCACCGAGCAGGCGCCCTGCCTCGACAGCGACGAAGTAGTGCGCACCGTCACCGGGATACGCTTGCGACATCGCTTCGACCTCGGGATCGACGAATGAGTAGCCCGGCCCCGTGGCCCCGAACTCCGTCATGACGTCGCGGATGATGCGCGTGACGCGGGGATCGTCACTCGGTCGGATGGGACGAATCTCGATGGGTTGCATGGCGCGAGACCTCTGCAGGGATTTCACGTAGAGGGCGATGCCGTTCAGGACCGTCGAGCGCTCGGAATCGGTCAGCTGATCGAGTGCGGCCGCGACGGTCGCATTGGCGGCTTGGTGGATCTTGGCGACCTGACGGCGACCGTTCGCCGTCAGACAAACGGGCTTGCGACGCTGGTCTTGAGGATCCGGCTGAACTCGGACGTGACCTCGTTCCGCCAACGCGCAGACCACACGGCTCGTCGTCGATTTGTCGAGACGCAGCCGATCGGCGAGCTCGGCGATGGTCAGCAGTCGCTCCCGATCGAGCTCCACCAGGACGTGACATTCCGAGGGGCTATGACGAGTCGGCAGGCAGCGACCTCGCAGGAAGTCCAGCTCGCGAACCAGCTGTCGCGAGAGCGCACGGACGCCGGCGACATCGCGTTCGAGATCGGCCATCTGCGGGGAGCTCACTTGGTTGAAGAGTGCAATCAGTTGGTTGCACGATGCAACTCAATGCGCCGAACGTCAAGCATCGCACCTCGGACGGTTCTTGACGCCCGCGCAGGCGACCGTTAGAACGCGTCGCTCAGACCGGCCGATCCAGGAGTGCGGAGTCGATGAAGATCTACACCAAGACGGGGGACGGCGGCGATACCGGCTTGTTCGGTGGCGGTCGAGTGCCCAAGGACAACCCGCGAGTCGCCGCGTACGGCGAGGTCGACGAGCTGAATGCCTTCGTCGGCTGGGCGAGCACCGGTATCCGTCAACCCGAGCTCGGTGAGCTGCTCCGACAGATTCAAGCGGATCTCCACGTCGCCGGCTCCGACTTGGCTACCAGCCCACAGGCCTCCGCCTCCGCACGATCGAAGACTGTTCGCGTGACCCCCGAGGACGTGACTCGCCTCGAGCAATGGATCGATCGATTCGATGCCGAGTGCGAGCCGCTCACGACGTTCATCTTGCCCGGTGGCTCGCGCGGCGGAGCAGCCCTCCACTTGTGCCGCACGATATCGCGACGCGCGGAGCGAGCGGTCGTACACCTGGCCTCGCTGGAAGAGGTCTCACCGCTGGTTCAGGTCTACTTCAATCGGCTCTCCGATCTCTTCTTCGTCCTCGCCCGTTGGGTCAATCGCCGCGAGGGTGTCCCGGAGCTTCCCTGGCGCCCCCGCGCTGAGTGAGCGGTCATGGGGTCCGCCCAGCCCGATGCGAGTCCTCCCCACTTCGACGGGCAAGGCGCCCTCACCCGGGAGTTCCTGCTCGCGCGCGGTCACTGCTGTGAGAGCGGCTGCCGTAACTGTCCCTACGGCTTCGACGCCCACGCACGGGTGACGCATCCGCTGAGGCTGATCTCGCTTTGCCCGAGCAACACCGAGATCGCCGAGGCTCTCGGGCTGGGACCGAGCCTGGTGGGTGTGGATGATTGGAGCGACTGGCCGCCCGCACTCGTCGATCGACTCCCTCGCCTCGGACCCGATCTCGACATCGATGTCGACGCCATCGAAGGCCTGACTCCGGATCTCGTTCTGGCGTCGCTCTCCGTTCCCGGCATGGAGACGAACGTCGCGGAGCTGGAGCGCCGAGGATTACCACATCTCGTGCTGGACCCGCACTCGCTCGACGATCTCTGGCTGGACATCGCGCGAGTCGGCGCCGTCACGGGAACGTCCAGTCGGGCGAGAGACGTCATCGCCGAGCTGCGCCAACGGGTCGCCCATGTCCAGACGCGGGTCGCCGCGGTCACCCGTCGTCCTCGCCTGTACTGGGAGTGGTGGCCCAAGCCCTTGTTCGCACCGGGCGAGCGCAACTGGCTGACGGAGCTGTCGAGCCTTGCGGGCGGTGTGAGCATCACGGCGCACCTGCCGGGCGATGCGGTTCAGCCGACGCCCGACGAGGTGCTCGCGCTCGCTCCCGATTTCGTGCTCTTGGTGTGGACCGGCGTGGCGCGTGAGAAAGTGCGGCCCGACGTCGTGAAGAAGCGCCCGGGCTGGGATCGACTCGAAGCGCTGCAGTGCGATCGGTTGCTCGTGCTCGAGGAAGGGCTCTACTGCCGCCCATCGCCCCGGCTGATCGATGGCCTCGAGGAGCTGGCGGCGATCCTCCATCCCCATTGCTTCGAGAAGAAAGACCGATGAGACGACTCCTGGCGATCCTGTTCCAGCGGTGTCCCCGTTGCCTGAAGGGCAAGCTCTTCCGAGGGCTCTTCAGAGTGAACCGAGAGTGCGCGGTCTGTGAGCTCGAGCTCCAGAGGGAGCCGGGCTATTACCTCGGTGCGATGTACTTCAGCTACGGCTTCGGCGTCGTTGCGGTCGCCCCCGTCACGTGGCTGCTGATCGAGAACGACGCGACGCTGTTTACGATTGCCTGGGTCACCGCCGCCGAGCTCGTCCTCCTCTCGCCGCTCCTCTTCCGCTACGCCCGCGTCCTCTGGCTCCACTTCGATCAGCTCTTCCGCCCCCAGTAAGAAGGGATCTCTTCGAACGTTTCTCAGGGGACGTAGGTGCTGATCGAGCCGGTCGCGATGCTGCGACCGTCGTGTCGCACCTCGAAGCGGTGCAGGCTGATCGGCACGGCGAAGTGCGTGATCTCGACGATGACGTCGAGGTCGGTGTCGGCAGGAAAGCTCCGCTCGGGACACTGGGCTTCACGGACGCCGGTCAGATATCCGACGCGCGGCGAAGCGATCTCGCCGTCCTCGACGCGCACGAGGCCGGCGTGCACGGCAGCCGCTTGGGCAGCCATCTCGATCGCGACGAACGCCGGGACTCGACCCGCGTGGCAGAAGGCGTTGTCCGAGGGCACCCGCGCGCGGCAGAGCGCTCGCTCCCGATCGGCCTCGACCGCCGTATGCACGAGGCGGCTCGGTCCTCGATGGGGCAAGATCCGATCGAGATCCGGGAATGGTTGTGTCAGCGAGGACATCAGGCGGACTCCCCTCGAGCCTCGAGAAAGAGCGTACCGTTCGCGATGCGGTCATCGCCTCGTCGCAGGTCGAACGTGACCGACGCCTGCTCGCCCGGCGGTCGCAGCTCGAGCTGGAGCACGTCACCAGGACGGACCGGGTTCCGAAATCGAAAACTCTTGAGTCCGGTCAGAACGGCGGGCGCGCCACCGCGCTCGAGAACCTGCAGCACCAGGCCGATCTCGGCGATGCCGGGCAGGATCGGCTCCCCGGGGAAGTGTCCCGTGACGTAAGCCGTGTCCGCGGGAATCTCGATGGTCGCGGTCCATCGCTCGTCTTGGGTGGTGAGTTCGGAGATCGACAGAGGGGTCACGCGGTGCTCCTTCGGATCCGTGGAAAGCGCCGAGACTACCGGTCGTCGCGCTCGAGCACAACTCGACGTCTGCCAGCGGATTTCGCGAGTGAAGGAGGCGCCTTCCAGAGGTAGCTTCGAGGCCATGGCAGCTGAATCAACGACGGACCCGAAGGCTCCGACGCCCGAGGAAATACGGGAGGCACGCGCTCGTCTCGGTGAGCGCGTGCGACGGACGCCCGTGTGGCGGTGGCAGGGGCGTGAGATCGCCGAGGCGGTCGGCACCGACACCGAGGTGTGGACCAAGCTCGAGCTGCTCCAGTACACGGGCAGCTTCAAGCCACGCGGCGCGCTGTGCGTGATGCAGTCGCTCGCACCCGAAGTGCTGGCGCGCGGCGTCACGGCCGTCAGTGCCGGCAACCATGCGATGGCCGTCGCCTATGCGGCGCGAGCGCTCGGCACGACGGCCAAGGTCGTCATGCCGCGAACCGCCAATGCCTTTCGCGTGACCGGGTCGCGCCGATATGGGGCCGAGGTCGTGCTGAAGGACGATGTCCATCAGGCCTTCGAGGAGGCCCAGCGGATCGCCACCGAGGAGGGACGCACGTTCGTGCATCCCTTCGAAGGGCCCTTGACGGCGCTCGGAACGGCCACCCTCGGAGGAGAGCTCTGCGAGCAGATCGAGGATCTCGATGCCGTGATCGTGCCCATCGGGGGAGGCGGTCTGTGCGCCGGTGTGGCGGCGGCGGTCGGTCAGCTCCAGCCACGGTGCGAGGTCTTTGGTGTCGAGCCGGTGGGAGCCGACTCGATGCATCGTAGCTTCGCCTCAGGAAGACCCGAGTCGATCGACGCCGTGCGAACGATCGCCGACAGCTTGGGTGCGCCGCATGCGGCACCCTACAGCTTCGCCCTTTGCCGACGATTCGTGACCGAGCTCGTCAAGGTCGACGATGACGCGCTGCGCTCTGCGATGGCGATGCTGTTTCGCGAGCTGAAGCTCGTTGCCGAGCCGGCCGGGGCCGCGACCACGGCGGCACTTCTCGGTCCGCTGCGCGAGCGTCTGGTAGGAAAGCGGGTCGCCCTGATCCTCTGTGGGTCCAACATCGACATCGAGACCTTCGCGCGCCATCTCGGGGAAGCACCGAGCGCCGACTGAGGGGGTATCGCGTGTCGTCGCTTGCAAGCACCGGGCTTTGTGAAACGATGAGTGCTGGCCTGCTAGCCATCTGGCGCCGGGCCCTTGCCGGCTCGAGCTGGAGCTCGTCGGTGTCGCGCTCGTTTTGGAGGAAGGCGAGCAACGGGTGCGGCACGTGCGCTAGGATAGGGATTGCGCCATCGCCTCGATGCCGCCCCTTCTCGTCCTCATCCTTCAGAGCCCATGTCCGAGTCCCACTGCCAGACCCGAAGCTTCCTCGCCCGTGACGAGAACGTCCTCGTGCTGGTCGGAAACTTCGACCCGATCGCTGCCGAGCTCGAGCTCCATGCCCTCTCGAACGGGTTGAGCTACGACGCCTTCGTTCGGCAAGTGCTCTGCGACGGGCTGATCGCGCTCGGGATGCATCTGGCGGCGCGGCCCGTCGACGAGTACGTCGGCTGGACCGTCAGCGTGCAGGAGCCGGCGATGAACCTGTTCTTCACCGGAAGCACCCAAGACGAAGCCCTCGCCGGGCGAGCGTTTCTCGACGAAGCCGAGGTTCGATTGCGCGACCACAACCTCTTCGTGTCGCAGTCGAGGCGCCCGTCGGCCGAGACCCACGAGTCGTTCGTCGAGGTGGATGGCATCGACGTGTTCGGAATGGTCGAGCACTACTACTCGCAGTCGGAGCAACGACACGGACGCTTCCTCACCGCCGAGGGTCGCGATGTCATCTTGCTTCAGAGCCTGCCCGACTCGGACGTCGCCTGGCTCCAGAACGTGACCCGCGAAGAGATCGAGCAGCGGCTGAACGAATCTCGCCTCCAGTTCCTGGCCGAGCGCCACTTTCACTTCCGTTGCGGATGCGACCGCGGTCGCATGTTGGGCATGCTGAAGGCCGCCTACGGTCCAGATTCGAGCGCGCTCTTCGAAAGCGACGAGACCGTCGAGCTCCAGTGCCGCCGCTGCGGCGCCCGCCTCGATGTCACCGAGACCGAGTACCAAGAGTACTGCGAGGGCGACTGAGGCACGAGACCCGGAGTGCGTCCGTGGAGCGGACTCTCGTGGACGGATGAGTTGAAGTGACGCGACGGAGTCCGCGGAGCTGACGCCCGAGGAAGCCGATCACCCCAAGCGGTCTCCATTCGCTCCCTCGAAGATTTCCGGTCACAATCGGTCCCGAGCGGGAACTCTCTTCTCAAACGGTTCCCGTCTGGAGTCTCGATGTCTCAATCCTCACGACAGCTCGATGTCCGGCAAGTCGCTCGTGCGCAGCGCGGTGATCGCGTCGCCTTCGGCGAGCTCGTCGGGCGCCATGGCGGCGCGCTCTACACACTGGCCGTGGCTTCGACTCCCGCCACCGTCGATGCGGACGACCTCGTTCAGGACGTGTTCCTGGTAGCGTGGCGCGACCTCGCCAAGCTGGCAGACGCCAGCCGCTTTCAGCCTTGGTTGACCGGGATTCTCCGCCGCCGGGCGGCGAGGCTGCTGCGCGATCGACGGCGAGATCGTCGCCGGCTCATGGGGCGAGCTACGAGGTTCGGAGGACCGGAATCACTCGACGGGAGCCGCTCAACCTCCGGAGCACTCCGGAGTGAATCGCCTGACCGTTCATCCGGAGAGCTCGCCGTGGAGCGACAGGAAGCTGCCGATGTCGTTCGTCGTGCAATCGGCTCGTTGCCGATCGATCTGCGATTGCCGTTGGTGCTCTTCTACTACGAGGGTGAGTCGACGGAAGCTGTCGCCTCGCGGTTGGGGCAGAGCCCGGCCGCAATCCGCAAGCGGCTCGAGCGAGCACGGCGGCGGCTGCGCGAGCGGTTGCCGACCTGGACGCCGGCGATCGCGGCCTTGCGTCCTTCTCCCGACTTGACCGCCCGCGTTCTGGCAAAGCTCCCGCCGGTCTCTCCCCCCGTCCCCTCGAGCTCGTCCGTGGCTCCCGCGAGTGTGGGTGCGACCTTCGTTGGAGGATTGATCGTGACTCTCAAGTCGACCGCCACTCTCGGCATCGTGCTCGCCGCGCTCGCACTGCTGAGCTGGATCTTCGTCGACGATCTTCTGGTAACGATCGACGAGCCGATGGACGTCTCGAGAGCGTCGACGGAGACTGCGCTCCACCCTCGAAGTGTCGATGCTTCGCTCGGCTCTCCTGTGGAGACCTCGTCATCCGAGCTCGCGTCTGCGTCCACCCTCGAACCAAGAGCAACCGCCGCTTCGAAGAGCGCCAGCGCCGTCTGGACGTTGACGATCGTCAGTCGAGCGTCCGGAAAGCCGCTGGCCAATACCCCGGTCGAGGCAAGGCCCGTCGAAGGCGATCACGGAGCGCAGCGCCGCGAGTCCGACCAGGAAGGCCGGATCGTCTTCGAAGCGATGCCGCAAGTCCCGTGGCACTTTCGGGCCCTCTCGACGGACACGGTCCTCGTCGGCGTCGAGGACAGCCTCACCGCCCGACCGGCGTCGGGAGGCACTGCGACGCTCGCAGTCGAGGTGCGCTACCGCCTCTCCGGGCGATTGATCACGGAGCACACGAGCCAGCCCGTTCCCGACGCTTCCCTCATTGCCGAGCACGAAACCGCGGGCTTGGTCGGCTTGGCGAGCACGGATGCCGAGGGTCGGTTTCGCGCTCAGCGCTCGCTGCCCCCCGGTCACGCCATCCTGAAAACCTTCATCAAATCAGGCCTGCTCGAGCCACCGACCGATCAGTATCTGGAGGTCGGGCGAGTCCTCGTCGGGGCCGAGCCGGCCGATGACGTTACGTTGGTGCACCCTTGGTCGGGAGTGCTGGAAGGCCGCGTCGCCGATCCTCTCGATCGTCCCGTGGCTGGGGCTCGCGTCGCAGTCGTTCTGGCGAGCTCACCCTACATCTCGCGCAAGAGGCGTGTGTCGGTGCAGCAGACGCTGACGACGGAGTCGGATGGTGAAGGTCGCTTTCGCTTCGTGCGCCTGCCGCTCAAGCCGGTCGTGCTGTTCGGTTCATCGCCCGGGCACTCGGCCCGACTGACGAACCCGATCTCCTTCGACTCGGAGGGACGAGCGCAGGTCGCGATCGTTCTCGAGCCAGCGACAGCGCTGCGCGGTCGCGCCATCCTGCCGGACGGCTCCCCGGCGGTCGGTGCCCGCATCAGCGCCTACAACGCGCCTGTCTCCTCGCCCGAGTCCGTCGAAGCCGATGAGCAGGGCCGCTTCGTCTTCGAGGACATCGCACCCGAGTCGTACACGGTGACGGCGCAGCTGAAGGCCTACGAGCCCGTGCACCTTCGAGATGTGGAAGTTGGCGCGGAAGGTCTCGAGGAGATCGAGATTCGCTTCCAGGAGCCGGGCCTCTCGATCACGGGCCGGGTCGTGAACGACCTCGGAGAACCAGTGCGGCACGCTCACGTCTCCGCTCAACCCAATGGCGCGGAGCCCGGCCCTGGTCTCTCGCGAACGGCTTTCGCGGACGGCGAAGGGAAGTTCGATCTCTTCGGGCTGACGCCGGGTTCGTGGGCGCTTGCGGTGAGTGGGGACGGCTTTGCCCAATCCGAGAGCTCCGTCTTCCAGGCGGGTAGTACGGATGTCGAGCTGCGCACCCCGGTCGCCCAGGTCACCCTGCGGATCCATGTGACGTCGTTTCGAGACGACGAGGCCGTCGCGCACGCGGACGCCTTCATTCAAGGTGGCCTGTCGACCAGCTTTGGGCGTGTCGATGGACAGGGTGTTCGGGAGATGGCGGTGGTGCCGGGTGAGTATGCGATCGTGACCGGAGCGCCCGGTCACGCGCCGCAGCGCACGCAGGTCGAAGTACGTCCCGAGGACCGAGGCACCCGCGAGGTCCAGGTGCGGCTCGACGCCGGGACCCGCGTATCCGGGCGCGTCGTCGATGCCGAGCAGAGCCCGGTCGAGGGCGTGACGGTGTGCGTCGTCTCCGGAAGCTGGCTTCTCAGGAGCACGGCCATCGCCACGGACGCCGACGGCCGCTTCACGATCGAGGCCCTGCCGGTCACCGGAGGGCGTTTGGGGATCGCCCCGCCCGGTCAGCTCCACCCGAGCAGCGCGGTGGACGTGGTGCGGGATGTCGAGCCAGTGTTGATCGTGCGGTGAGCTTCTGAGCGAAAGACCCACCCCCCCTGGGACCGCGGGCGGCCCGCCAGGCGGCCCGCCAGGAGGCCCGCCCGCATCCGGCCGCAAGGCCGGTGGCGCCCCGTCAGGGCGCGGGTAGCGATCCGTGGGCGAATCGCGACCCGCGCCGTCAACGCGAGCGCGGTCGCCATTGATGACGCCTCAAGCTGAGGCGTCCGTCGACGTCGACCTCAACACCTTCCATGGCGAGGCGAGCGCGCTGCTCGTAGTGGGACTCGCTCCCTTCGGGTAGGGAGATGCGCCCGGGTGAGCCGACCACGCGATGCCAGGGCAATCGGGCACCGGCTTTGAGCGAGTTCAACGCGTAGCCGACGAGACGTGCGTGACGCGGAAGCCCTGCCAGGTCCGCCACCTGCCCGTAGGTGGCCACACGGCCCTTGGGGATCCGCCGCACGACCTCGAAGATCCGGCGGTAACGCTCCGACTTCGTGTTGTCCTCGCCCATGCTTCCCTCAGCCCGAGAGCTCGTCGGCGGTCAGCCCGAGCACCTTGACGATCACGCGCTTGCGACGCCGTCCGTCGAACTCGCCATAGAAGACCTGCTCCCAGGTGCCGAGGTCGAGCGCGCCGTTCGTGACCGGCAACGTGACCTGCTGCCCGAGGATCGAGCGCTTCAAGTGCGCGTCGCCATTGTCTTCGCCCGTGAGGTGATGCCGGTAGTCGGGGCGGAAGGGCGCCAGCTTCTCGAGCCACTCGCGCAGGTCGTGATGCAGGCCGGACTCGTCGTCATTGACGAAGACCGAGGCCGTGATGTGCATGGCCGAGACGAGCGCGAAGCCGTCGGCGATGCCGCTCCGCGCGACGATCTCGGCCACCCGATCGGTGATGCGGAGGAGCTCGAAGCGCTCGGCGGTCTCGAAGAACAGGTACTCGGTGTGCGCCTTCATGAACGTCGCGATCCGGGTTGCTCGAGGTTCAGGTCCGGTCTCGGAGGTGCCGGGCATGATGCCTCGAAGCGCCACCGGGGAAAAGACTCGGCCAGCATGATATGCTCACCCTTCCGTGTCGGTGACGAAGAGGCTCCCCGAGCTGCGGTGATTCACCGCGTGCCGAGACGCAGGGCCGAGGCGATGCTCGGCCTCCCGACCGGGCGATTCCCGCCGACCTGCGAACTCGATGGCCGACTCCGCGATGGAGAACCCGACAACTCCTCCTCCAGCTCAGCCGTCGCCGCACCCATTCTTGGGCTACCTCCGCAGCGAGCAGACGCTCTTCCTGCTCTTCGCTCTCGCCGTCGGGATCGGGGGCGGCCTGATCGCCATGGGCTTCACGACTCTGACCGAGCAGTTCTCTCACCTCGTGTTCCAGCGCGAGGGCTCGATCATCTCCATCGCGAGATCGCTGCCGGCTTGGGCCACGCTCACGGCTCCGGCGCTCGGCGGGCTCGGAGCCGGGCTGCTCATGGCCTGGACCCGTCGGCGGGCCCGCAGCCAGGTCACCATGGCGACCATCATGGAGGCGGTGACGCTCCGCAAGGGCTTGCTCAGCCTGAGCAACACGGTGTTGAAAGCGGGCGCTTCGCTATGCGCCATTGCCACGGGTGGCTCGGTCGGTCGCGAAGGACCGATAGTACAGCTCTCCGCCGCCATCGGGTCGAAGCTCGGCCAGCTGCGCCGGCTGAGCGAGTTCCGAGTGAGGATCCTCGTAGCCTGCGGCGTGGCCGCTGGTCTGGCGGGCGCCTATCGAACTCCGATCGCGGCCGTGCTCTTCGTGCTCGAGATCGTGGCGGGTGTGCTCGCCGTCGAGATGCTGGGACCCCTCATCATCGCGTCGGTCGCAGCCTCGGTGGTCGTGACCGCGATCTGGTCGGGCCCGCTCTATGCCGTGCCGGTTTTCCATTTCGTCTCGTCGTGGGAGCTCGTCTTCTACGCCGGTCTCGGCTTGGCCGCGGGGTTGGTCGGACCGTTCTTCCTGGCCTGCCTGTCACACGGGGCGCGCTTTTCGGACCGCACCCCACTGCCGATTCCCGCTCGGACGGCCTTGGGCGGTTTGGCCGTCGGCGCGATCGCTCTCGTGTTGCCCGAGGTCTGGGGCAACGGGTATCCGGTCGTCGATCGCATCCTCAATGACCCGAGCCCGGCGCTCGGTGGCCTGCTCATCCTGCTCCTCGGCAAGATGCTCGCCACCGTCTTCACCGTCTCCTCGGGCAGCCCCGGAGGCGTCTTCACCCCCACGATGGTGCTCGGCGCTGCGCTGGGTGCCAGCGTCGGTTTGCTGTCGAACGTTTGGCTCGGAGATCTGTCGGCGACCACGGGCGCCTACGCGTTGGTCGGGATGGCGGCCTTGATCGGGGCCACGACTCACGCGCCGCTCACCGGGGCGGTGCTGGTCATGGAGCTCACCGGCGATTACGAGGTGGTGCTGCCGCTTCTACTCTCCTGCGGGATCGCGACCCTCGTCGCACGTCGCCTGCGCCCGGACTCGATCTACACTGCCGAGCTCCGGCGACGAGGCGTCGCCTGGGAGGGGAGCCCGGAGCAGCGACTGCTGCAGACGCTGAAAGCGACGGACATCATGCGGGGCGACGTCGAGCCGTTGTCGGCGAATGCTCCCTTCCAAGCACTGGTCGATCAGTTCTCGAGCACGCGCGTGCGCGTACTGTACGTCGTCGACTCAGCCGGAATGTACTTGGGCGCTATCGATCTTCACGCGGTGAAGGGGATACTCGAGGCCAGTGAGCTGGGGCAGCTCCTGATCGCGTCGGAGCTTGCCCAGCCGACTCCGGTCGTCGAGTCTGATGCCACCTTGGCTCTCCTCAACGAACGGCTCTGGTTGATCGACAATGGTGAGCTCCCCGTCGTGGACCATGGACGCTTCCTCGGCGTGGTGACGCGGCGCGACCTCCTGGGCGCGATCGACCGAGAGATCCTGCGGCGTGACTTGTTGGTGGCCCGCTTTGGCTGGCACGATGCGCAGGGTGAGCAGCACACCGATTACGTCGAGCTGCCCGCAGGGCAGCAGATCAGCCGCGTCTCGGTTCCGGGTTGGATGGCCGGGCGCACGATTCGGGAGCTCGACATTCGTCGACGCTTTGGAGTGAACGTGGTCGCGGTCGTGCGTACCGACACCGAGGGCAACGAGACGAGACGTTCGGCCGAAGCCGGGAAGCGCTTTGAGCGCGGCGAAGACTTGATCGTGCTCGGAACTCGCGAAGCGCTGAAGGCCTTTCGAGAGGCCGCACCCATTCCCAAGCGGAAGTGAGCGGTCTGAGGCGTCACACCCGAACGCCACCTGGCCAAAGCACGAGCACCAGGGTCTCACCAGCACCGCGCGGGCAGTGCTTCGAGCCCGGCGGGAGGTAGACCAGCTCACCTCTTTCGGAGCGGCCGGTCTCGTCCTCGATCGCACCCCGGAGCACGAGGTACATCTCGCCTTCGACGTGCTCATGGGGCTCGAAAGAGTCGGTGTCGGCGTCGGCCGCGATGCGATAGAGCACGAGACCGGTGTCTCCGTCACGGTGCAGCTTCGCCATCGAGGAGCCGTTGCCGAAGTCCTTCCAGGTCAGTGCTGCGAGCGCATCGTCATCGAGCTCGAGCCCGAGCCAGGAGGTGAGATTCACGCGAAAGGTCATGGGGAGTCTCCGCAGACAGGGGAGCGTTTCGAGGTCGTGCGGATCTCGGAGCCGCGAGGGTATTGTATGCCGACAAAAGCTGGTATCAGTGGGTCGATTCGCCTTCGAGTCTTTGAAGACACGAGGCGATATGGGGCCGGGCTCACGATGGAGCCTTGATCGACCGATGTCGAATGAGGGGCGGTCGACTCGCGGCGAGATGACGAGCCCCCGCTCGCCATACTCTCACTGGGGCTGCTCTCCATGTCTCGAAAGTCCTCCCTGCTGCTCGGGCTGACCGGTGCCCTCTCGGTCGTGGCCGTCGTGGTGTTCTTGCTCATGAAGCAGAATCAACCGGCCACGGTGCAGGTGTTGGCCGTCCAGGGGCTGCAGCCAACCGCGGCCAAGCTCGACGAGCTGTTGGAAGCACTGCAGGCCGGAGAGGAGCGCGTCGTCGAGCGCTGGGATCTGCGAGGCAGCCGGGAGCTCGTCGGTTGGACCGCCGAGCCGGACGTCGTCTCGATGCGTCCGACCGAAGCCGGCCTCGAGGTCGTCGTCAGCCCGGGATACCCGCTTCTTTGGCTGAAGCAAGACGTCGACTTCGATGACTTCAACGCCCTGCGCGTCCGCATGCTCATCGGCGACCGGACCCAGGCCGGGCTCTACCGGGTCGGCGCGAGCTGGAACTGGGGTGAGGACATTCGCGGCGACGTGCAGGTGTATCGCGAAGCGGGTGCCCAGCTCGGCACCGACGGTGTCCAAGAGATCGAGCTCATGCTGGGCCAGCACGGGAACTGGGGCTTCCACCGCATCTTCCGCTTCGGCTTCGTGCCCCTCTTCTTCGACTACCCCGACCAACCGGACACGGTCGTGATCGAGAGCATCGAGCTCCTTCATGTACCCGCCGGCCGCCTCCTCGCCGAGACCGGCTGGTCCTCGGGTGACCCTCGCCTGACCTACGATCGCGATACTCGACTCGCCTTCCCGGCGCCGGCGGATCACGATTGGCGCTCGGAGGAGTTCGTGCCCGATGAAGAGACCCGGCTTGTCTTCGAGGGGGCCTTGCCGCGCATGATGGCGTCGGTCCACTCGCGCCTCGAGTTTCTCGTCGAGGCCTGGCAAGGAGAGCGCAGGCTCGGCGTCGTCGCGGAGCGCGTCGCGACGCTCTGGGAAGGGCAGGGTGTGTCACGCTTCTCGCATGAGGCGAGCCTGGCGCAGTGGGAGGGCGAAAAGATCCACCTGCGTTTTCATCTCGGCAGCCCGAGTGAAGGTCGTGCCGCGCGCGGTGGCATCTGGATCGAGCCTCGGCTGCAGCATCGGGGAACGGTTCGGGCGGAGCGGGCGCGCCCTCGTCGGGTCGTGCTCGTCACACTCGACACGACCCGCCCCGACTTCCTGGGGCCCTACGGCAACACCGAGGTCGAGACGCCTTTCCTCGACGAGCTCGCGCGGCGAGGGACGCTGTTCGAGGCGTGTTACGCGACCGCCAACTCGACCAGCCCGTCGCATGCTTCGATCCTCACCTCGCTGCACGTCCAAGACCACCGGGTCGAGAACAACGGCGTCCGCCTCTCGGAAGAGGCTCAGACGGTCGCCGAGCACTTTCGGGCCGCGGGCTATCGCACAGCGGCGGCCGTGAGCATCTTTCATCTCGACCATGCGAACTCGGGCTTCGCTCAGGGATTCGACCACTTCATCGCGCCGGCGCTCGGCGACGGTGCTCCCACGGCCGGTGAGACGAACGAGCGCCTTTTCGCCCTGCTGGAAGAAGAGCTCGCCGATCAGCCCTTGTTTCTCTGGGTGCACTACTTCGATCCGCATGCGCCCTACCTGCCGCCCGAGGGTTACGATCGCATGTACTACCAGGGCGATCCAACACGAACGGGGCCGGGTCTCCAAGGCCTCGGTGTCCCCGACGATCCGGGTAGCTTGGATTACTGGCGATGGTTGGCCGAGATCCGCGACCCCGAGTTCGTCCGCGCGCAGTACGCGGCCGAGATCACCTACACGGACGCCCAGCTGCGCGTGTTGTACGAGCGGTTGAACCGAGACGGAATCGAGCCGGTGTTCGTCGTGACCGCCGACCATGGCGAGTCGCTCGGTGAGCGAGGGATCTTCGTGGAGCACTTGGGCCTGCACGACCCGGTGACGCGCGTGCCGCTGATCTGGTCCGGCCCGGGCGTGCCGGAAGAGCGTCGCGTCGGAGGCGTCTCCTCGACGGTCGACATCGCGCCGACTTTGCTGGAGCTGGCCAAGCTGCCGGGTCTCGACCGCGCCCGGGGGCTGAGCTTGGTTTCGTCATTCGGCGCTCCCACGGCCCCGTCACGAGACGTGATCTTCGAGCACTCCGACTTCTGGCAGAGCGGCTTTCGGCGCGGCAACCGAAAGTACCTTCGAAGCGAGGTCGATCTGGATGCCGAGTTTCGCGGCTACCAGTTCGTGGCCGGACGAGAAGAGGTCTACGACCTGGATGAGGACCCGGCTGAGCTGAGGAACCTGGCGCGAGAAGCCAGAGTCGATCTCGAGACGTTGCGCACGCTCTACCAGAACCAGCGCAAGCAACGCTATCACGACTTGAAGCCACAGCCAGGAGCCACGAACCACGCCCTCGAGCGCGCACTGCAAAGCCTGGGCTACACGGGCACCCGTTCGGAGAAGAGGCCCAGCAAGCCGAGGTAGCGAACGCTCAGGACGGAGCGCCGGGAGCCGACTCTTCTGGCAGGCTCCGTGAGACGAGGCCTGCCAGGCCGGGAACAACGTTCCACTTCCAGCCGAAGGCGCGGTCGCCGTCCAGCGAACCGATTCGAGGTGCGCGACATCCCACCCGACTGAAAGTCGGGCCTCCGAGGGGACGGGCTGGAGCACATGGTCCTGCAGAGCAGGATCAAAGCTCGCGGTCTGAGGAGAGGCGCGAGTACTCCACGGAAGGCGAACAAAATAAATCCGCCGCCTTCTGCAAGGTTACCTCGAGATCCTCGTTACTCCCAGCAGTGATCGACAAACTCAATCATTGGAGAATGAGCCATGAATCGAATCTCTGCTACCTTACTGCTCTGTAGTGCTCTTCCGATCGCGTCTGCATCCGCTCAGACGATCGTCTTTCGGTCGGGCAATGGTCAACACGGCCAACCCGATAGTAAGGTCACACTCCTCGCGGGCTCGTCCTCATCGGAGCTGAGGCCGCAAGCCTTCGTCGCTCAAGACTTCTCGGACGCCCTCAATGGTCCCAATGCGACGGTCGTGAGCAGCTATCCGGGCTGGATCAGCGGCATCAGTGACGCCTCCGCCAGCTGGGTGGCGGTCAATTCGTCGCGGACGCCGAAGTCGGCACTCTACGCCATCAAGTTCAACGTCGGCAACACGTGCTGGCAGTCGGCATCGCTCCAGTTCTCGTTCGCCGTCGACGATCAGCTGGGCGACCCCTCCGGAGGAGCGAATCAGCTCGGCCTGTATCTCAACCAGACCGCGTTGGCCGGTACCAGTGGCGGTGGAATCGGCTCCGAGACGACTTGGAGCTTCGACGTGTCGGGCATCTTGCAGCCCGGTGAGAACACCATTCACGTCTACGATCGCGACAACGGAGCCATTGTGAGTGGCGTGATCTTCAGCGGCCGTGTTCAGATCACGCCCATGCCCCCGGCCTTCCTCACGAATGCGCTCACCTCGAACCGCTTCAACGGAATGCCCAACAACACGCTTCAGGTGACGGCTTCCTACGATGGCATCCCGGGCAGCCAGCAGCTCGACCTCGAGTTCCGCCATGCGTTGACCGGTCAGACGATCTGGGTGACGATGCCCCCCATCCTCGACCGAAGCATCGTGATCAACACCTTCGAGTTCGACCTGTGCGACTGGGTCCCGAGCTGCCGTTGTCGAATCAGCGGAGTCGTTCCCAACGGCAGCGTCGATGGCATCGCCTTCGGCATGTATTGGAAGGACAAGGACGGCTACTACGACCTCCGACATAGCCGCTCCGATGGGCTCGCGAGCATCTCGCCCTTCGAGGGCGCGTGGCCGATCACCTACACGGATGCGACCTGGGCTTTCTTGACCCCTCAGCTCGCGGGCTGTGTCAACGATACCTGCCGCCAGCAGGCGCGCATCATGCTCTACGGCTCCGAGCTGCTCTTGGACGGCGTCTACACGCTGTGCTGTCAGAACTTCAACAGCTTGCCGAAGAAGTAGTCGGAAGAGGACTCCCACGCGCGGCTGGGGAAGAAGATCGATGCGGGAGGGTCGCCAGTCAGCGATCCTCCCGCGCTTTCGTCGGTGGCAGATGCCGAGCCGCGGACGGCATTCCTCGCGGAAGACCGGTTGCGAACGAGATCGTCGTCGAGCTCCACGGCTTCTCCCTCGCGTTAATCGGTATAGCGCTCCGCGGTCGAGGTCGTGTTGAGGGTCGTGTCGCCTCCGCCTGTGATCAGAATCGAGCCGTCCGGCATCGGCGTGGTCGTGTGGAAGCCGCGTCCGACTTGCAAGGGGCCGGCGGTCGGTGACCAGGTGCCGGTGGCCGGATCGTACAGCTGCGCGATCGTCTGGGCGCTCGGTGTGAAGAGCGCGCCCTGCACGCCTCCCGCGACCAGGTAGCGACCGCCGGACACAGCCACCGGCCGCGCGTAGGCACTCGCGCCGATCAGTGAGCCGGTGACCTGGAATGAGTTGCTCGAGGGATCGAAGATCTCGCAGTCGGTGATTGCTGTCGGATTCGCTGCGTTGCCTCCGGCACCGCCCACCAGCAGCACGCGGCCGTCGGGGAGCCGCGCGGTCCGATGGGCGAGGCGAGGGGTGTTGAGGTTGCCGGTCGCGCCGATCGTCATCGTGCTCGGGTCGAGGATCTCGGCGGTTCCCGAGATGACCGGAATGGGGACACCCGCCACGGGCACCCAGGTGAGACCGCCCGCGATGAGCCAGCGGCCATCGGCGAGGCGCGTCATCGTGTGCGCGAAGCGCGGCTCACCGAGTGACGGGCCAGGAGACCAAGCGCCGCTGGCGGGATCATGGATCTCGGAGAGTGAGGTGATCCCTTGGATCAGCTGAGTGACGCTGGCGAACGTGTCCGTGCCGCCCGTCACGAGCACACGACCGTCGGCCAGCTTGGCAGCGGCGTGACCGGTGCGGGCGCGGCTCATCGATCCCGTGAAGCTCACTCCAAAGCTCGACCCGGGGGCGACGAGCTCACAGGTGCTCTCCACGTTCCAGGACGTGTCGATGCCGCCGACCACCAGCACCCGACCGTCATCGAGCGTCGTGCTCGTATGGATCGCCCGGGCGCGCAAGAGATCACCGACGTGCGTGAAGCGTTGGTCGCGCAGATCGAAGACCTCCATTGATCGCAGCGAGCTCGCACCGCTCAGATTGCCGGAGCCGCCTCCGATGAAGAGGACACGGCAGGCGTCATCGAGCGGGTTGGCGGTCTGCAGCGCGCGATCGCGGTTGAGGCTCCCGAGTGTCGCGAGGAAGGTGCCCGGTAAGTTGAGTGGAGCCACTGAGACCTCGGACACGGCTGCCACCTGGCCATTGCCGGACAGCGTGATCGTCTGTGCGTACAGCACCAGATCGTCCCAGGCCGAGTTGTTCGGGACTACGTAGGCCGCGCTCGCCTGACCCGCACCATCGAGCGATCCGACGAACCCGGGAAGTGACGACGTGATGGCCAAGAAGTCCGGCGGCACGTTGAGGGTGGTGCCCTTGTAGACCCAGTCCTGCTGTCGGGCGGCGATCAGGATCACGTAGGGTTGCGACGGGTCGCCGTCGACGTCGATTCGGCCGGGCTTCGAGATCGTCGTGCCGAGCACCTTCATGTCGAGGTTGCCCTGAGGCTGGGCGAGGGCGGGCACTGTGAGAACGAAGCAGAGAAGACACACGGTGAGAGCGAGGGGGCGAGCAAGCATGAGGGGGCTCCTCCGGGGGGGGTGAGGTCTGAATGGGAGAGGATGAGTCTTGCGCTGCGGAACCCGGAAGAAGCCGTAGCATTACGAGGATTCTGGCGAGCGGCCGAAGAAGGCGCGTCGACGCTGATCGCATCACATTGGTCCGTAGCCTGCGCGGAAGTGCTTTCTTGTTTTTGACGTGATAGGAATCTGGACCGTCACCGTAGTCCTACCCAGTAAACGTCTCTCAAAACGAGGTAAGGAGGCCTAAAGATGGTGACGAGGAATTGTCCAAACCAGAGCTCATGGACGCATCGAGGCGATCAGTGGATAGCCTTCTGGAGCAGGCGGCTGCTGACATTGGCGCTCCTTCTCGGTTCGTGGGTGCCAAGTGGCCGGGCTCAGACCTGCGGCACTTTCGAGTGGAGCCTGGCAGCCTCGGTTTCAGATGGCACCGGCCGGTCTGGTCATCAGATGGTCTACGATGGCATTCGGGAAGAGCATGTCGTCGTTGCGGGCCAGTTCTGCATTAGCCAATTCCTGCGTGACACCATGGTGGGCTCGGTCACGCCGCCCCTGGTGCCGAACGACTGCTGCGCGGGTGCGATCGACGTCTTCTCGGGAACAATCGCCTTCAACTCGAACGGCGCGACCGACGACGGTGCGAACCACCCGAGTTGCGGCGGCATGATCGGCAAGGACATCTGGTACCGCTACGTCGCGACCTGTGACGAGTATCTGCACGTTTCTACGTGCGGCTCGAGCTTCGACACAATGATCGCGGTCTACGACGGGACCTCCTGTCCCTTCGGGCAGTCGCAGCTGATCGCTTGTGCCGACGATACTGCTGGCTGCGGTACTTCCTCTGAGCTCTCGGTTCCGGTGGCCTTTGGTCGAACCTACTTCATTCGAGTTGGCGGCAAGAACGGAGCTTCGGGTGCCGGGCTACTCTCGATCGACTGCTCCCCGCTCGATCTTTGTCCGCCCATGGGCGGACCGGGCGACTTCAAGGAAAACGTGTACAACCTCACCGGGTCGGGCAGCGGCACCGGTTGGTCATGGCGCATCGTCTCAGCGGCCTTCCCCGAGGCGGTCGAGCTGAGCGTTCCTGGAGTGGTGGGCAGCACGTTTGACGTGGCGAAGCAGTTCGCCACAAGTATCAATGACTACGCCGCTGCCAATGGTTGTGCCGAAGAGCAGTTGATGGCAGTCGCGAGCGCGGGAGTTCCTCCGGTGCTCCCGGCGACCCTGACCATCCGAGTCGGGGGCAACACTTCCTTCACTCTCTACGTGGGCCCCGATGGTGGGCCCGCCAGCTGCATGGTCGACTTGGCGTTGCCGGCCTGCAGCTTCAATCCGACGATCGAGTATCTTCCGTTCGCCTATGTCGACTGCAACCGCAACGGCTGGAGCGACCTCACCGACATCCTGACGGGTCGTAGTCGAGACACCAACGCCAACGGTATACCTGACGAATGCGAGCGGACGATCACACCGGGTGGCGTCGGGCTCGGGTCCGGCAACAAGAAAGCGCCGAACACGATTCCGCCGGGTTCCAAGAAGTAGTCCGCAGCGTCTCCTCATCGAATCGGCCTTCTCTCTCGCGCCGTGTGTTTCCCTACGGGGGGCGCACGGCGTTCTGCTTGGTTGGGAAGCGTCGGAAGAACGCGCCGGTTCGTTTCCGAAGGCTTCGAGTACGCGGCCCATTGACCGACAGTTCTTGCGAGCGGATGCTGTTGTGCCGTGCCGACCGACTTCCCCCGGCGGCCGGGCTGCGTGCGGAGAGTGGCAATGCGTCCCGAGTCCCATGAGCGCTTGGCGAGTGCGTTTCGCCTGGCTGGCGAGTATGAACGGCTCGATCCTCGTCCGAGCCTCGAGGAGTTCCTGGCCCGTCACCCGAGCCTGGCCGAGCTGATTCGGCCGCTGATCGCTCCCGCGGAGGGAGGGGAGGCGCCGCCGGCGGCAGCGCCGAAGACCGAGCTCCCGGCCGACAAGTGCTTTGGTCCCTACGAGGTGATCGAGGTGCTCGGGGAGGGGTCGTTCGGCGTCGTGTACCGCGCGCTGCAACGGGAGCCACTGCGGCGCGAGGTGGCGCTCAAGATCCTCAAGCCGGGCATGGACAGTCGCGAGATCATCGCGCGCTTCGACGCGGAGCGCCGGGCGCTCGCCTTGATGGATCATCCCAACATTGCGCGTGTGATCGACGCCGGCGAGTCGGACACGGGGCGCTCCTACTTCGTGATGGAGCTGGTGCGCGGTCGCCCGTTGACGCAGTTCTGCGACGAGGAGCGATTGACCGTCGAAGAGCGGCTGCGGCTGTTCATCCGGGTCTGCCGCGCCGTCGAGCACGCGCATCGCAAGGGAATCGTGCACCGAGACCTGAAGCCGATGAACGTCTTGGTGACGACGATCGAAGATCGACCCGTACCCAAGGTGATCGACTTCGGGATCGCCAAGGCGCTCGATCGGAAGCTGACCGACAAGACCTTGTTCACCCAGGCGCGGCTCGTCATCGGCACGCCGGCCTACATGTCGCCTGAGCAGGCCCGTCAGACGACGATGGACATCGACCATCGCAGCGACCTCTACTCGCTCGGCGTGGTGCTGTACGAGCTGCTGACCGGCGTGCTCCCGATCGCGTTCCAAGACGACACGACCGGCTTCGATCTGTACCGGCAGATCTGGGAGGTCGATCCGCCGCGGCCCTCGCTACGTCTCAGCACCGTCGGCGATGCCTCGCCCGAGTGGCCCGCGCGGCTCCGCATGGATCTCCGAGCGCTTCGAGAGAGAGTCCGCGGCGATCTCGATCGCGTGGTCATGAAGTGCCTCGAGAAGGACCGAATGCGCCGCTACGCCTCGGCCAAGGAGCTGGCCGACGACCTGGAGCGTTTCCTCGGCAACGAGCCGGTCATCGCCCGTCCACCGAGCTACGTCTATCGCATTCGCAAGCTCGTTCGCCGCCATCGAACGGCGACGGTTGCATCCGTGATCTTGCTGGGACTTCTCATCGTCGGAGGCGCTCTGACGGCAGGTCTGGTGGACTGGGCTCGCGGTGAAAAGCAGGCCGAGGCCGAGCGTGCCCGCGTGGCCAGAGAGCGCGAAGCACAGGTCGCGTTTCGCCTGGAACTGAGGAGAGCGCGGGAGCAGGGCGCTCCGGTTGGTGAGCGGTGGGCACTTCAGGCGATCCTCGAAGGTTTCCAAGGTCCGCCGGATCGGTTCCTGATGCGGCTGCTGACCGAGATGTATCGAAAGAACCCTTGCCTCGCTTCGATCGATCTGGGGAAGGCCAGCGCGTTCGTGCTCTTGCCCGGTTTGCCGTTGCGAGTGCGCGCCGTTCATCGCGAAGGATTGTTCGATTGGGATCTCGGTCGACTCGAGGTCGAGCCGGTCGGGCAGATCGCGAACCTCGGGTCCCAGACGCTGCTCTGCCTCGGCCCGGACGGGGAACACTTCGCCTGGATGTCCGGGGAGGAGGTCTCAATTCAGAGAGTGGGTGAACCCGAGCCCCTACGGACACAGCTCCTCCAACGAGGGTTCCGAGAGGAGGCCGGGTTCTCGACGAGCGTTCGGATCGAGAACGGACTTCGAACCGTAGTGCTCATAGACCAAGAGAGCATCTGGCTGAGTCCGGATCTCGCGTCCCAGCCCCTGACCATGGTTCGCACCCCCGGCCGTATCGCCGGGTTTGTCGCGATGTCGCCATCGGGAGAGGCGAGCATCGCTACGCTCGGAGATCGAGAGGGCTTCGAGCTCATGACCCTTCAGAACGGTGCATGGTCGCCGTTTGCGGAGGTGCCGGATCCGATTCCCACCTGGCCGGAGAACTCTGCGCGTTCCTACGTCAGGTTCGTGTGGATCGAGAACGAACCCAGTCGGCTCTTGATCACGGTAGACATCGGGCGGCTGGAAGTCCTGACCGTCGAGGAGGGCGGGGTAAGGCGTCGCGCCCTCGAGCCGGCTCCCACCGACCGAGTAACCGTCTTGTCGAGTACTCGCGACAATCTGATCGTCGCGAGCCAAGACAAGCGGATTCGAATCTGGGCTCGATCTGGTGCCGGAGAGGACGACTATGCCTTCCAGGCCGGTATCGGCGGCTTTCACCGTGCCGCCGCCCAGGTCGGGCTCACTCAGGATGGCCGACGGCTCGTCAGCAATCACGGTTTTGGGGTGCTGCGTACCTGGGAGACCAAGGCCGGGTTGGACTTTCGACGCCTCTACACCGAGGAAGACGCGGGGGAGCTGGCGGCCCGTTATGGAAAGGGGTTTTCACTGCATGGTCTGGCCATGAGTCCGGATGGTCGATTCTTGGCGGCCGGCGGTGGAGAATTGGGACGAGGGTTCTTGAGCGTTCAAAAGATCGGGAGGTCGGAGCTGCTCTCCACCGAGTTGAGTGAGAGCCCTCCTTCCCAACAGATTGGAGCCGTTGCGTTCTCGCCGGACGGTCGCTGGCTGGCGGCCTCGGGCTACCAAGGTTCCGTCTGGGTCCTCGACACTCGGAGTTGGCGAGTGATCGCTCGCGGGAGTCGCGAAGGGAGAATCACGAGCCTCGGTTTTCATCCCACCCAGCCTCTGTTGCTGAGTGGCAGCCTGCCCGGATCGCTCCTCGTCTGGGAGGTGATCGAGGGAGGCGATCCGATGGTCCACCATGATATCCCGACACATGACGGACGGTTGTCAGGTCTCTCGATCGACCCCTCCGCGCGGTGGGTGGCGACGACCAACCCTGACCATTCGCAGTTGGTCGTGCGGGAGTGGCTCTCTGATGACCTCGCGGGAGGAATCTTGTGGCAGCAGGAGCTCGATCAGGCACGGGCACCTCGCTTCTTGAGCGATCGTTGGTTGGCGGCCGCCTCGGAGCATTTGCCTTGGATCTTCGATGTCCGAAGCGGACAAAGGACCCAGCCAATTGGCAGTGCTGGGCATGAAGGACTGATCTACGCATTGGCCTACAACGCGGAGCAGAGTCTGCTCGCAAGTGGCGGACGAGACGGCCAGGTGCTGCTCTGGCACGTCGGAGACGGGGGCCAGGTCGAGTTTCTCGAAACCTTGCGTGGAAAGACGCCGAGTGACTACTGTTTCCACCTCGCGTTCTCCCCAGACGGGCGCTACCTCGCCGGCGCGTTCGAGAAGGGTACCGAGAGTGGCGTCTGGGACCTGCGCTACTACGAGAAGCACATCGCCGGTAACCTCGCCGGGGTGCTGGACGCGGAACTCCGCGCCGGACGGGAGATCGACTCCGACCGTGTCCAGCAGATCCGCGCCTGGATCGCCGAGACTTGGAAGCGCTGAAGAGCCGAAGCGTCGTTCGAATGCCGCAGAGCCGCTGACGGCATTTGTCGCGTGAGATGCGGTGCCACGAGGTTTGCCGAAAGGCCGCAACGCCTGGAGCGGCTTCCGGTGAGTCCGCGGTGCCGTTGGCTTGCCGTCAGTCCAGCTCGTAGAGCGAGCGCAAACGCTCGACGATGGGCCGGAGCTTCATCAGGCAGCGCGATTTGGCGACGTAGACCTGGTCGATGGTCATCTCGAGGTCGCGCGAGATCTCTTCGGCCGGTTGGTCGCGGAGCGCGAAGCGGCGGAAGGCCTCCACGGTTCGTTTCTCCATGCGCGTCGTCGCGCTGAGCTCGTCGACGGCACGACGCAGGATCTCGGTCTCGCACTCCCGGTCCCACCAGGTCGAGACGATCGGCTCGTGGGCGAGCTCCTGCACGACCGAGTCGCCTCGCCAACCCTCGACCCGTTGGCGTTTGCGATGGGCATCCACCAGGCATCGGCGCGCGATCGCGAACATCCAGGTCTTGAGCTTGGCTCGCGCGGGATCGAAGCGCGCCGCGTTCTGGGCGAGGCGCATCAGCGTCTCCTGAGCCACGTCCTCGGCCTCGTCGGAGCGGAGGCCGGCGCGTCGAGCCAGGCCTTGGATGATCGGCCGGTAGCGCTGGTCGATCTGCTGGAAGCTCTCCGGCCGACCGCTCTCGACGAACTCGAGCAACAAGAACGAGGTGGTGTGGGTGCCGGAGACCATCGGGACCTGGGAGCCCTTTTCGCGGATGGGAATTCGCCTCGAGGTGCCCTCCGCATCGCGTGCGGAAGGCACAGGAGCATCGGCTGTCGAAAGCGACTCACCGATCGTCGCAGACTTTCTCTCGGCGCACAACGAGATGCTGCGTCTGGTCGTAAGAGTCAGCACGCACTCAAGCGCAGTGGGCTCTTGGGGTCGTTGAGCCCCTCGAGCTCTCGGGCGCACTCGTCGATGTCGACGGAAACCGCCCGCCCGATCCACGATTTCATCGCGGTTCGAGCGGGCGGGCTGTCGATCGGGGAGCCAGACCTTCGAGCGAACGCGTTACTTGATGATCATGCACACCGCGTTCGACTTGACCGAGTTGGCGCCCGGCGGTCGAAGGATGATCACCTGACTGTAGATCGGGATGTTCTGGGTGTTGCCCGGTATCTGCACCGTCCACTCGGCGAAGCCGCAGCAGTTGGTCTTGAAGGGGCCGAAGAGGTTGATGGCCGGTAGCAGGTCCAGGCAAAAGGTGTTGCCGAAGAAGCACGGCCCATTGCCGATACCGGCCAGGCTGAGCAAGAGGTACACGGACTCACCTGGCTCACCTCCGTACACCCGGAAGGTGGCGGACTGACCGGCGACGAGGGGATCTTGGATCAGCACCAGATCGTTGTGATAGGGCACCCTCGCGGCGAGGCCGTAGAGCGCGAGGCTCGAGTCGTACGCGGCTGAGCCGATGACGGATCCGTCGCGCTCGTCGACTCGGTAGAGGCTTTTCGGGGCCGCGTCGATGGCGAAGAGCGACGAGCCGCAGAACTCGATGTCGGTCGCCAAGTCGTAGGCGCTGTCCCCACCCTTGGGCGTGTAGCTCGAGGGCAAGCGATCGGACTCGTTGATGTTGGATGACGCAAAGGCGTTCATGCCGAAGATCTGACCGCTTGGATCCGTGCCCAAGCCATCGTAGTCCGCGGTGAAGCTGAGATGATCGACTACGCTGGCGGGATCGATCACGCCGTCGAGGCCGAGGATGCCCAGCTTCTCGCCCAGATTGGGAGTGGTGGACGTCCCAAACCCGATGACGAGATCGTCACCCACGCTGGTCAGGCCTTCCGCGACCGTGACCGGAGGAGTCGCCGTGACGGGGACGGCCGAGATCATCGCGCCGGTATCCGGGTTGATCTCGACGAGATCCCAAGCGGTATAGGGTCCGGTCTCGGTGGTCGCGGTCAGCGCGTAGAAGGATCCACGGTGGAACGCGAGGTCGGTCATCTGGGACATGTTGTGTCCGATGATTTGACCAATGACGAGATGGTCGCCGGTCTCGGGCTCGAGCCGAATGAGCTCATCGGTGGCGGGGTTGACGCTGTAGAGCGGACCGCACACGGGCCTGCAGACGGCCAGTCCCGAGAGTTCCAGGGGGGGGGTCAGCTTGGTCGAGCTGAGAAACGCCCCGTTGGTCGAGTCGATGCGGTGGAGCATCGGCCCGTTGGTGGCGTCGCGATCGATGCCCAGGAGCTGGTCGTGGCAGAAGGTCATGTCGTTCGCCTCCCACGCGTCCGAGGAGTGGGGCTCTTTACCGAGCAGCGTGTGGTTGACAGGGATACGATCGGTCTCGTAGAGGTCGATCGAGGTGTTCGTGAACCACTGCTGGCTGGAGAAGATCTGGCCATACCGGTCCGTGGCGAGGGCGTCGAAATCGGCGTTGAAGCTCGTGTAGTCGATCGAGCTGATGATGAGGCCGGTGCTCGGAACGATCACGCCCAAGCGGTTGGCGATGTACTCGAGGGGAGGGAGGTCTCCGAAGCCGACGATCAGCTCGTCGCCGACGCTGGTCAGCGACTCGACGTTGACCACCAAGCCGCCGCCCCAGGTGATCGGAAGCGCCGATCCGACCATCGCGCCCGTCTGGCAGTCGATCTCCAGCAGCCGATAGTCGGAGAGGGGCACGGATTCGGTCACCGCGTAGAGCTTGCCTTGGTGAAAGGCCAAGTCGGTCTTCTCCGCCATGATGAAGCCGATCCCTCCAACGTCGGAGACGAATCCGGAGGCTTGATCGATGGTCACGAGCCTGTTGCTGTCCGTATCGACACTGAAGACGCGACCACAGGAAGGCGGCGTCTTGGCGAGTCCGACCAAGCCGTTGGAGGGTTGAAGAGCCCGGGTCTTCAGCAGGCTGCCGTCGGTCGGGTCGATCCGGTGAATCGCCTGGCCGTTGGCCGAGATGCCGTAGAGGTGCGAGCCGCAGAACTCGAGGTCGTTCAGAGCGTGACCCGAATTGTAGCCGCCGATCGGTGCCGGGGTTGCCGGAACCTGGCGAAAGCCCGAGAAGCTGTTGGCGCCGTTCTCGTAGTCGACCCCGATGAGCTGATGCTGGGGGCTGGTCGCCATCCCGTCCGTGTCGGTTCCGGGATAGCTGGCCACGCTGAGTGGGTCCACGTTGCCCGCAGTGTCGATGATGGCGATCTGGTCGCTCGTGAAGGAGGTTCCCGTGTTGCCGAAGCCGATCATGAGGTCGCCGCCGAGGCTGGTCAGCGACTCGACGACGTCCATCGGGACTCCCGTGACGGGTGAGGCGTTGACCTTTAACCCAGTCACCGGATCGATCTGGACCAGGTCCCAGGCCGTGGCGGGAAACGGCGTCCTGGCGATCACCGCGTAGACGAATCCTTCGTGAAAGGTGAGGTCCATCGTGTTCGACATGTCGTGGGTGATCGTCCCAACGACCGTGACGATGCCGGTCGGCGCATCGATCCTCACCAGCTCATCGGTTGCCGGGTCGATGCTGAAGAGCTCGTCGGCCGTCGCCGTTCCGACCACGAGGCTCATGGCGACCAGGAGGATGGCGAGCGGCTTGATCGCTGCATCAACGAGCCACGACTGGGTTCTCACGACAGAAGGTCGCGCGAAGCGCGCGAGAACCAAAGGGAACAGAGCGTACACGAGAGATCTCCTTGAGGTGGGTCTCCGGCTCCCCGCTCGGGGAAGTCGGGAGACGACGATGGAGCCATGCCCCACGAAAGACGAAACCGCGGCCTCACGCTTCCATCCTAGCAGGACGAATGAAGCGAGCGGCGCCCAACACGGCGTCGCCGTCAATGCGGTCTCAGGCAACGAGAGTGTAACCAGCTGCCACCCCACCGGAGAAACTCGAAAGGAAGTCGGGTGTCGGTGCGATGTCTTCGACCTCCCGACTGAAAGTCGGGCGTTGCGACGCTCGATGGAAAGCCGCTCTCTCACCTCGGTTCCTCTGTGGCGTCTCGGCCCGACTTCGTGGGACGCGGTTCCTGGACCCGAGCGGCGGACTCCGTTCGCGCCTCTGCTCCATCAAGGCGCTGTCCGTCGAGAGTCGAGGCCTGCAAGGCCGGCCTTGTGAAAGCCCCGGGGCGAAGCCCTGGGAGTCGGTATGTTCATTTGTTCAAAGCGACATTGAATGTGCCGCGTAAGCCCTGTAGGAGCGGCGTCGGCGTGAGACGCGGTTCTTCGACCCGAGTGTCGGACTATGTTCGCGTCTCTGTTCCATCAACGGCGGTGACCGGCTGGCGATGCTCGTGTCGCATGAGTCGGTCCAACGCGGCGAAAGAAAATCTGTGCGAGGTGCAAGGTCTGCCGCTCCGAGGTCAATACGCAGCATCGATCAGTCGATCCGTGAGTCTCACACGGTGAGCCGCGGGTCGGGAACCGAAGACCACGAAGACCCCGCGCACTTGTTCCGAGTCGGGACGAAGGCGCTTCCTACGAGAAGGAAAAGGCCATGAACACTCACAGCGACTCTCTTTCGGCAGCGCTTTCGACCGCAGGCACTCGATCGTCTCGTCGCACTCGGCGACCCGGCAGACTGCAGCGACTGACTCTGGTCGCGATGGCGGCGGTGAGCCTCTCGACGCTCGCCCTCGCACAGTATCAGGACCACGAGGACTTTGATCTGAACACAGATCTCGACCATCCGTACGACGTCGCGCTCTTCGATCCCAACACCCGGGTCTACGACAGCTTCCCCCAGTTTTACCTTGGAGGGACCTCGCTGGCGTTCGTTTCTGACCCCGTTCGAGAATTGGCAGGCGGAAAGCTCCATCAGTATCAGGTCGATGGGAGGTGGCTCGCGACCTACGACGAGAACGCGCTGGGGTTTCCTTTCGACTTCAGAGATGGTCCCTACGGCGTCGCGGTGAACGACAATCCCAGCGATGACAACTTCGGCCATATCTATGTCATTGGTGGCTTCGAACAATTCAATGGGGCCCCGTTTTGGCGCATTCGAGTCTACAAGATGGACAACAACCGCTTCCAAACCAGCACCTACCAAAAGCTCGAAGTGGTGACCGACTTCTTTGGGAGGTCCCCCACTGATAGCCTCTTCCAGCCCAAGGGGCTCGCCGTGGATTCCGACGGCGACGTTTATGTGACCACTTATGACGATTCGAAGTCAGCAAGCGTCGTGCTCAAGTTTCATGGCGAAGACGTGAGCAAGTATGGCGGGTTCTACGCCCCGGAGGAACGGATGTATGTCCTTCCCAATGGCGACAGCGCTCGAGACGTGAGTGTGAGCTCCTTTGACAAGATCGTCACGATCGCGAGCACCACCAAGGTGTACCGATTCCAGAACAACGGCACCTTCATCGACTCGGCGAGCCCGGGGACCGAGTGGAGTCAGTGCTCCCAAGAGATCCAAGGTGTTTGCGCCCGGGATCTCGCTGGGGATCTCTGCGGCAGAGTGTGGAACTCGGTACGGGTGGACGGTCCGCCGGCCTGCAAGTTTGGCAAGGTGGAACGGCGAGGTCCCAACAATGTCCAAAGTCTCGAATTCACGGCGGGTGGCCTCAACATTCTGGAACAGGGTTCTTCCGATCCGGGATCCCTCGGTCTCGAGCATGCCCGAACGTGGGGCTTCAAGTACTCGTCGTCTGGGCCCTTCCAACTGCCGACGACCGTGCTCTGCCAGCCGAGTCTCTTCGTTTGCAATGACAGGTTCACGAATGCAAACGTCACCGTCCTCAAGGATTCCCCCATGGAATCCTGTCCTCTGCCGGACGACGCCGTCGCTTGGTGGCCATTCGATGACTGGCGAGCGTACCGAGGGTCGGGAGCTGTTTCTCCCAAACTCAACATGATGAAGAACCGGATCAATCGGGACGCGAATGGAGTGTTGAAGTCCAACAACGCTTTGATTCCTCTTCCCCCGACCGTGGAAGGGGTCGTCAAGACTGCCCTCGGTTCCAAGAGCAACGACGAGTGGGTCGAAGTGCCGGATCACCCCAGCGTCAACTTCGGGACAGACGACATGACCATCGAAGGCTGGATCCGAGCCCGCCCTTCATGGGGAATCGGAGTCATCCTCGACAAACGCGGCTTGAACTCGAGCGGCAAGGACGCCGGCTACGCTGCTTACCTCCACGGCGGATTCCTCTCCTTCCAGTCGCTGGTCGATGGGGCCGCCGGAGAGTACTCCAGCGTGACGTCCTCTGCGAAGATCGATGACGAGAAGTGGCATCACTTCGCAATCGTCTTCGAAAACACATCTCCCGGTCCCGGTACAGTGGAGTTCTTCGTCGACGGAGAGGACACCGAACCCATCAACAACAAGTGGTCCGTCGAGCATACCGGCGACCTGGACAACCTCAGCCCTCTCTATATCCTTCGCCACCGACCCGATTTCTCGGACGGGCTGTCCGGCCATCTCGATGAGCTCACTCTCTACCGCCGAGCGTTGGACAGGGATGAGGATATCAAGCCCATTCACGCCGCAGGCTGTGCGGGCAAGAACCGGCCCTATCGGGGGGCGAGGGGTCAGTAGGGGTGCGATTCGTCTGAGACTGGCCTGATCGACGGATCGGCCATAGAAGAGGCGCCGAGAGGGCAGGTCAACTGCTCTCTCGGCGCCTCACTGCGTAATTCGGCGCTTCAGGCACGAACCGAGATAGAGGTCTCTCCTGCGCCGCCCTTTCAGAGCGGCGACCGCCAGTGAGGTCTTTTCGGGTTGCGCATGGCTTCTTCTTTGTTGGGAACGCCGCTCGAAGCCCGATGAGGCGGACATTGAACGCACGTCGACACGAAGAGCGTTGACCGCAGGCGCTCGCGCGCGGATGCTGCAGGGGCGTGCAGATCGCCATTCCCCGGGCCACGGCGGGGCCGTGTCCCGGAGAGGCCGCGATGGATCCGGAGCCCCATGACCGCCTCGCCAATGCGTTTCGCCTGGTCAAGGAGTACGAGTCTCTCGATCCTCGGCCGACGGTGGACGAGTTCCTCGAAACGCACGCAAGCCTCGCGGATCTGATTCGCCCTCTGATTGCCGCGGAGCGCGTAGACGAACCGGAGCCAGCGCGCGTCTCAGGTGAGGCCGTGTTCTTCGGCCCCTACCAGGTGATCGAGACCCTGGGCGAGGGCTCCTTCGGTGTGGTCTACCGGGCGCTCCAGCGCGAGCCGCTGCGGCGAGAGGTGGCTCTCAAGGTCCTCAAGCCGGGAATGGAGACCCAGGAGATCATCGCGCGCTTCGATGCCGAGCGTCACGCGCTGGCGTTGATGAATCATCCGAGCATTGCGCGCGTGATCGATGCCGGCGAGACGGACACGGGGCAATCCTACTTCGTGATGGAGCTGGTGCACGGTCGTCCGCTGACTCAGTTCTGCGACGAAGAGCGGTTGACGGTCGAGGAGCGGCTCGAGCTGTTCCGCCAGGTCTGCCTCGCGGTGGAGCACGCGCACCGAAAGGGCGTCGTGCACCGTGACCTCAAGCCGATGAACATCTTGGTGACGACAGTCGAGGACCGCCCCGTTCCCAAGGTCATCGACTTCGGGATCGCCAAGGCGATCGGTCGCAAGCTCACCGACAAGACGCTGTTCACTCAGGCCCGACTGGTCCTCGGCACGCCCTCCTACATGTCCCCCGAGCAAGCTCGCCAAACCAATCTGGACATCGATCATCGAAGCGACATCTACGCGCTCGGCGTGCTGCTGTACGAGCTGCTCACCGGCGTGCTCCCGATCGCGTTCGGCGACGACACGACCGGGTGCGATCTCTATCGGCAGATCTGGGAGGTGGACCCGCCACGTCCCTCGCACCGACTGCGCAGCTCCGGGGGCGACGCCGCTCCCGATTGGCCCGCGCGGCTGCACAGCGACACACGGTCCCTGCACGATGCGATCCGGGGTGATCTCGACTGGGTCGTCATGAAGTGTCTCGAGAAGGATCGGACCCGGCGCTACCCGACCGCCAAGGATCTGGCCGCCGATCTGGCGCACATCCTCGCGAACGAGCCCGTCGTCGCGCGCCCTCCCAGCCTCGCCTATCGCCTCCGCAAGCTCGCCCGCCGCAACCGCCCGGCGTCCGTCGCCGCGACCGTGGTGCTGGTGCTCGTGATCGTCGGCAGCGTCCTGACGGCCGGTCTGCTGGATTGGGCGCAGACGGAGAAGCAGACCGAGACGGAGCGGGCGAGCGTTGCGGCGGAGGCTGAAGCGAGGGCCACCTTCCTCCTGGGTGTGCAAGAAGCGCGCGACGACGGCGCCCCCGAAGGAGAGCGCTGGGCACTCGAGGAGATCCTCGAGCGCTCGAAGTTCCCGCCCCATCCGGCGTTGATACGGGTCCTGACCAAGATGTATCGGGAGAACCCCTGTCTCGCCACGATCCGGCTCAGGGAAAGCAGCGGGATTGCCGTCCGCCCCGGTGAGTCTCTTCGCGTGCGGGTCCTCAGCCGAGAGGGGTTGTTCGATTGGAATCTCGAATCGCTGGCGCTCGAGCCGGTCGAGATGCCCGCGGGTGTTGCTGGCTCTGAGTCGTTTCAGCTGAGTGCGGACGGAGAGCTCCTCACCTGGTGGAGGGGAGACGAGATGACTGTGGGACGAGCCGGTGAGTCTGGCTCGATCCGAACCGAGAGGATTCCTTTCAAGAGTGGAACAAGCGGGGCGTTCGTCCGGGTCGATTCCGCTCATCGAGCTGCGGTGGTGCGGGACAGCGAGACTGTCTGGCTGAGTCCGAACATCGAGTTTCAGCCTCTGACGCGCTTTGAAACGCCTCCCGTGGCGTTCCGCGTGGCGTTCTCGCCGTCGGGTGAGGCGACCGTCGCGACCTTGGGTGATCGGGATGCCTTTGAGCTCTTGATCCGTCGGGAAGGCGAATGGTCTCCGTTGGCCAGCCTGCAAGAGCGAACCCCGTATTCTCCGGAGGTTGCGAGAAGCTCCCTCAAGTTCACCTGGATCGATGGTGATTCGGCACACATCTTTGGCTGGTTCGGGACGGAGTACGTGGAGATCTTGGCGACCGACGCCGAAGAAGATGAGCAGCGGTCGCGGCTCGAACCGAGTCTGGGCGCCGGTCAGGTCCAGGCCTTGGCCAGCTCGGGCGACTTCCTGGCGGCCGCGAGCGAGGAAAGGCGAATCCAGGTTTGGAATCGATCCGGTTCCGGCATAGCCGGCTTTGATCAGCGAGCGGATTTCGGCGGCATCGAGAGGCCGGCCAATCAGCTCGTCTTCAGTGAGGCGGAGCAAGAGCTCGTCAGCCATCACAAGGGACCGGGAAACGTGCGCGTTTGGGAGACCAAGTCGGGGCTCGACTACCAACGCCTGTATTCTGAGAGCGAACGTCAGGGCCTGCTCGACCGCTACGGCGCTCGCTTCTCAATAAACGGTCTGGCCATCAACGAGCGATTCCTCGTTTCCAGCGGAGGAGACCACGGGAATGGCTTCCTGAGTGTTCAGCAGATGGACAGCACGGGGCGTCTGGCGACGGGGCGTCCGAAGACGGAGCTGAAAGAGCAGATTCTGCCTAAGGTGGTCGGCTCCGTGGCGTTCTCTCCCGACGGTGCCTGGCTCGCCGTCTCGGACTACGCGGGCACGATTCGGGTGCTCGAAACGGAGAGCTGGCGAGTGATCGCCGTGGAGCACTCAGAGTCGACGCAGACTGCGGAGAAGGTCGCGAGCCTGTGCTGGCACCCGAGCCGCCCACTTCTGCTCGGCGGCAGCTCTCAGGGGGATCTCTTGGCCTGGGACATCCCCACCGGAGGCGATGCGACGCTCCACCGCCGCCGAGTGCCGATGCATGAGGGCCGAGTGTCGGGTGTCGCGGTGCATCCCAACGCTCAATGGATCGCATCGACCGATCCTTCCGAGAGTGGAAAGCTCGTCGTCTGGAAGTGTCTCGACACGGGACCGGGCGACGTGCTTTGGGAAGAGAAGGTGCCCCAGGTGCGCGCTCCGCGCTTCCTGGACGATCGCTGGCTCGCCGTCGGCTCGTACGATCGGCTGATACTCTTCAATGTCGAGACCCGTCAAAAGGTCGTGACCGACCCTCGCCATAAAGGCGAGGTCTACTCGCTGGCCGTGGATCCGAAGACGGGCTTCCTCGCCAGTGGTGGAGAAGACGGTCGAGTCTTGCTCTGGCAGGTCGAGGATGGTCGGATCGAGTTCCTCGAGACCTTGCGAGCTAAGGCTTCGAACGCCTCCTGCCTTGAGCTGGCTTTCACGCCGAACGGCCGGTACCTCGCCGCTGGCTTCCAGAAGGGCGTCGAGAGCGGCATCTGGGACCTGCACTACTACGAGCGCCACATCGCCGGCAACCTGGCCGGGCTTCTAGGTGAGGAGCTCGGCGCCGGGCGAATGGCCGACGCCGATCCACGCGTGCACAAGGCGCGCGCGTGGATCGAGGAGAAGTGGAACCACTGAGAACCCGGAGCGGAGCTCGTTCGCCATCGGGCGTTTCATTCCGGAGTGCGGTCGCGAGCACCGCGAGCTGCCGCGGCGAAGTGCGGTAGCAAGGTCACGAGATTCCGCCGTGGAGTGCGAACGAGATTCCGCCGGCGGACAACTTCTTCCGGAGTGCGGCCGCGAGCACCGCGAGCTGCCGCTGTGGAGTGCGGTAGCAAGGTAGCGAGATTCCGCTGGCGGACAGCTTCTTCCGGAGTGCGGCCGCGAGCACCGCGAGCTGCCGCTGTGGAGTGCGGTAGTGATCCTCCCCCGTCCTCGAGGACACCATGACCTCCTGCCCGCGTCCTCCGGGCGCCGTCGCCTGGTGGTCGTTCGACGACCACGTTTGGCCGGATAAGAATGTCGTGGCCAACCGGCTCAACTCTGGCGCGAATGGAAAGAGGAAGTCGGCCAAGGGAGCCCCCCTTCCCCCAACCGTGGAAGGCGTCGTTCGAACCGCCATCGGTTCCAAGGACGGCAACGATTGGGTCGAAGTGCCCGATCACGAGAGTATCGACTTCGGTACCGACAGCCTGACGATCGAGGGTTGGATTCGCGCCCGAGAAGATGAATTGGGAGTCCAGCCCTTCATCGAGAAGCGTGGTCAGCATCCCATTTCGGGCGCGGACAGTGGCTACCATGCTTATCTCCACGACGGACGCCTGTGCTTCCAGACAGTGGCCGCTGGAGTCCCCAAGAACTTGGAATCCCAACTGATGATCGCGGACGAGGAGTGGCATCATTTCGCGATCGTCTTCGACCAGAGTTCCGGGAACGTGACCTTCTACAATGATGGAGTGTCTGAGCTTCTCACCGGCGCCGTGACCGGAGACCTCGACAACATCGCCCCTCTCTTTCTCCTTCGCCACCGACCCACGGCCACGAACGGACTGAACGGCGAGCTCACGTTCTATCGGAGAGCCCTGCTCGATACGGAAATCCAGGACATCTTCAACGCCGGTTGTGCGGGCAAGGGCCTTCCCGGGCTGACGGGGACGTACCAACTGACCAAGTGCTACTCGTGAACGCTCACAGGAGCCCGTGGGGAGCGGGCTCCATCACTCTCACGAGCCGAGTGCTGCTTTCGGGTGGCACGCGGCTTTCTTCTTGGTTGGGAGAGCGATCGAAGCTCGATTCCGCTGACTCCGAAGCTCGCCCGGATCTCGGTGCGATCGTTAGCACCGCGTCCGAGGATGTCGCCCCTTCAGGGCGCCGCCCTGCGTTCGCCTCATCCAGGGCCATGAGATCTCCGGCACTTCGGGCCTCGCGTTCGCCAGCAGGAATGCTTCGGGCGAATCGGTCGCCCTGCTCACCGCGGCCGGGGTCGCATTATCGCACCGCAGGCTCCCTTGGTGGTTCGCTGCGCCGCGGCCTGTTCCGTCGCGCTCGATTGGCTGCGGGCGCAATTGCGCTGCGGAAGGTCCCGTTGCTCTCAAACCGCGGCAGCTCGCCGGGAACTGCATCCACCGTAGCCGCAAGCTCAATCGAGCTCGTAGAGGGAGCGCAGCGTCTCGACGATCGGGCGGAGCTTGACCAGGCAGCGGGACTTCGCGACGTAGACCTGCTCGACGGTCATCTCGAGCGAGCGCGCGATGTCTTCGGCGGTCTCGCCTTTGACCGCGAACCGCTCGAAGGCGTCGACGGTGCGGGCGTCGGTCCGCGTCGTGCGCAGCTCTTCGATGGCGCGACGCAGGATCTCGGCTTCGCAGGCTCGCTCCCACATCGTCGAGACGACCGGCTCTTCGGCCAGCTCCTGGACGATCGAGTCTCCTCTCCAACCGGCCTGCTTCTGGCGTGTGCGAAAGGCCTCGTTGAGGCAGCGGCGGGCGATGCCGAACATCCACGTCTTGAGCTTGGCGCGCTCGGGGTCGAAGCGCGTGGCGTTCTGAGCCAGCCGAATCAGCGTCTCTTGGGCGAGGTCCTCGGCACCATCGGCTTGCAGTCCGGCTCGGCGACCCAAGCCTTCCAAGATCGGTCGGTAGCGCTCATCGATCTGCCGGAAGCTCTCGGGGCGACCGCTCGCCACGAAGTCGAGCAAGAGGAGAGATGTGGTGTCGGCGGGCGATGGCATCTCGACTTGGAGACCCTTCGGTGTGGGTGAGCCGCCTCTTGATCATCGGCGCGGAGCAAGGGGGGCGAGACCTCGGGCGCGGTTTGGAACGGCACGCAGAGTGTCAGAGTTCGGCACCGCACGCAACGCGAGGTCTCCGCTCGGGCTCGAGGGGAGAGGGGATTGGTGTGCCAGGGCGGAGGCTTTGGCAGTTTTCGGCCCTCGAAGAAACAATTCGGATTGAAGTGTAAGGATCGTCCCGGTGGCGCGAATACGCAGCAGTCAGACAATCAAACCTTCATTGGGAGATCAGAATCATGAAACGCTTCACCACGGCACTGCTGCTGTCCCTCGCCTTTCCTCTCGCGTCCGCTTCCGCTCAAACGATCGTGTTCCGCTCGGGCAACGGGAGCGTGGGGGATCCCGATAGCCGCATCACGTTCCTGGCCGGTGCGTCCGAGTCGGAGCTCCGTTCGAGTGCCTTCGTGGCGCAGGACTTCTCGGACGCCGAGAACGGCCCGGCCGCGACGATCGTGACGGAGTACGCCGGATGGCTGCCGAGCATCACGGACTCGAAGGCGCGTTGGGTCGCCGTCGACACCAACCGCACCCCAAAGTCGGCGCTCTACGCCATCAAGTTCCACGTCGACAATGTTTGCTGGGAAGCGGCATCGCTCCAGTTCTCGTTCGCGACCGACGACCAGCTCGGGGACCTGTCGGGAGGATCGAACGAGCTCGGCCTCTTTCTCAACGAGCAGCCCTTGGCCGGCTCGAACGGTGGCAGCTTCAACACCGAAACGACTCTGGGCGTCTACGACGTCACGGGGCTTCTTCAGCCCGGTGAGAACACGCTCTACTTCTACAATCGGGACAAGGCACGCGTCGTGAGCGGTGTCATCTTCAGTGGTCGCGTTCAGATCACTCCGATGGCGCCGGTCTACCTGACCGATCAGTTGACCTCGAACCGCTTCAATGGTCTGCCGAACAACACGCTTCAGCTGACGGCGACCTACGACGGCGTTTCGGGTGGCCAGCTCCTCGAGATCGAGTTTCGCCATGTGCCGTCCGGCCAGAAGACCTGGGTCGTCATGCCGGCTCTGTTCGACCGCAGCACTCGCATCAACACCTTCGAGTTCGACATCTGTGACTGGGTGCCGACCTGCCGCTGCCGGATCAGTGGCGTCGTCCCCAACGGCGGCCTCGACGGCATCGCGTTCGGCATGTTCTGGAAGGACAAGGACGGCAACTACGACCTGCTCAAGAGTCGTGCGAATGCTCCGGCGAGCTTTGCGGCCTTCGAGGGTGCCTGGCCGATCAGTTACAGCTCTGCCACCTTCGACTTCCTGACGCCGCAGCTCGCGGTCTGTCCGAATGGCGGCTGCCGCGATCAGGCGCGAGCCATGCTCTACGGGTCCGAGGTGATGGGAAATGGCGTCCACCTGATCTGCTGCGCGCGTGGAGGCAATCTCCCGAAGGAGAGTGATCCGAGACTCAAATGAGTCGGGCGACGATGACCACGACGGGAGGTCTCTCCGAGCGGAGACCCTCCCGTCCGGTTCCGGCGACCTCCGCCAACCGCCGCGTGCCACCCTCGGGTCGCACGCGGCTTTCTTTGATGGTTGGCGCCAGCGTGAATTCGTTGCGGCCACGGGCGCGAAGCCTCTCGCACCCCCGAGCATTGACCTGGGGATTCGTCGCGCCGATGCTGGTGACCTGTACCAGTCGATAGTCCCCGGGCCCACGGCGGGGCCGCGCAGCAAAGAGGTCCCTCATGAGCTTGGAGTACCACGAACGTCTCGCCAGTGCGTTGCGCCTGGCCGACGAGTACGAGGAGCTCACCCCGCGGCCGACCGTCGACGAGTTCCTGGACCGGCACGCCGACCTCGCCGAGCTGATCCGCCCTCTGATCGATGTGGAGCTGGCTGAGGAGGTGAAAGAGGAGCCCGATTCCATCGAGGGCCTTTCCTTCGGCCCCTACGAAGTGATCGAGACGCTCGGCGAAGGCGCCTTCGGTATCGTCTACCGGGCGCTTCAGCGGGAGCCGCTCCGCCGCGAGGTGGCGCTCAAGGTGCTCAAGCCCGGCATGGACAGCCGAGAGGTCCTCGCGCGCTTCGACGCCGAGCGTCACGCGCTCGCCTTGATGGACCACCCGAACATCGCACGGGTCATCGACGCCGGTGAGACCGAATTGGGGCGACCCTACTTCGTGATGGAGCTCGTGCCGGGTCGACCGCTGACGCAGTTCTGCGACGAGGAGCGTCTGACTGTCCGGGCACGGCTGGAGCTGTTCATTCGAGTCTGCCGCGCTGTCGAGCATGCACATCGCAAAGGCATCGTGCACCGCGACCTCAAGCCGATGAACATCCTGGTGCGGTCAATCGAAGACCGACCGGTTCCCAAGGTGATCGACTTCGGAATCGCCAAGGCGCTCGATCGCAAGCTGACCGACAAGACGCTGTTCACGCAGGCCCGACTCGTCATCGGAACGCCCGCCTACATGTCGCCCGAGCAGGCTCGCCAGACGACGTCCGAGATCGATCAGCGCAGCGACGTCTACTCGCTGGGCGTCATCCTGTACGAGCTCCTGACCGGAGTGCTGCCGATCCAGTTCGTGGACGATGCGACCGGTCTCGATCTCTATCGGCAGATCTGGGACGTCGAGCCGGCTCGGCCGTCACAGCGACTGGGCACGGGCGGCGACGTCGGACCGGACTGGGCGACAGGGCTCCGGAGCGACTCGCGCGCTCTCCTGGAGAAGGTTCGGGGCGATCTCGACTGGATCATCATGAAGTGCCTCGAGAAGGATCGGACGCGGCGCTACGCCAGCGCGAAAGACTTGGCCGACGACCTGACGCACTTCCTCGCGAACGAGCCGGTGGTGGCGCGGCCCCCGAGCTTGACCTACCGGCTTCGCAAGCTCGTGCGCCGCCATCGCACGGCGAGCGTCTTCGGGGCAGCCATGCTGGTGCTGCTGCTCGCCGGTGGTATCGTGACTGTCGCCGTCTTGGATTGGGTTCAAGGCGAGAAGCAGGCGGAGGGCGAACGAGCCCGCCTGGCCAGCGAGCGCGCAGCGGAGGCGGAGTTTCGCCGCGGCGTGCGACGCGCGCGTGATGAAAGGGCACCGGCCGGGGAGCGCTGGGCGCTCGCCGAGATCCTCGAGCAGTCGTCGATCCCTCCGGATCCGATCTTGATCGGCCTGCTGAGTGAGATGTACCGGCTCAATCCGTGTCTGGCTTCGATCCCGTTCGGAGTCGAGGGTGCCACCGCCGTCGTGCGTTCCGGCTTCCCGCTGCGACTGCGCGTCCTCCACAAAGAGGGACTCTTCGATTGGGATTTCGAGATGCTCGCGCTCGCTTCCGTCGACCTCGCGGCGGACCTCAGCCGCGCTGACCGGATAGCCCTCAGCCCGGATGGAGAGATCTTCGGCTGGCTGGAGGGTGACCAGCTCTCTATTCAACGAGTGGGCGAGGCCCAGCCCCTTCGCCCGCCGCAGACCGTTTGGGGGGTCGGCTTTTCGAATGACCTGGGGGCAACGGCGAGCTTCAAGATCATCCCCCCTCGCCGCGGTCTCCTGTTCGCGGATAACGAGAGCTACTGGATAAGCGAGAACGTCGAATCGCAGCCGCTGACTCGGGTCCGAGCACCCGATCTCATCATGCCGAGGGTCGTGTTCAACGCCTCCGGGGATCCGACGGTCGCCACGCTCGGGGATGCGGCCGGCTTCGAGTTCCTGACCCGGCGCGACGGCGTCTGGAAGGAGTTGGCCCAAGTCGATCATCCCATCATCCTCCCGCCTGACCGTCCCGGCCGCAAAACCGCTCAGTTCCAATGGCTGAACGGTGATCCCAGCCGACTCCTGTTTTCGATCGAGACTGGAAGCCTGGAGGTGCTGACCCTGGGTGCGGATGGGAAGGCCAGGCGACAGCTGGGGGCTATTCCATTGGTCGGCCTGATCATCGGGTTGACCAGCTCAGACGACCTCCTGGCGGCCTCGGACAGGGGTGAACTCGTTCGCATCGCACAGCGGTCCGGTCCGGGCGAGATCGACTATCGCTTGCGGGCGTCTTTCGACGGATTCGAAGCACCAGCCGACGAACTGCAGTTCGACTCCCAAGGTCAACGGCTCGTCAGCAAGCACGGGGATGGCACGGTCCGCGTCTGGGAGACCGAAGTGGGGCTCGACTACCAGCGCCTCTACTCTGAGAGCGACCGCGGTGATCTTGTCGACAAAGCTCGATACGGTCCGGGATTCTCGATTCACGGCCTGGCCATCAGTCCCGACAATCGCTTCATCGCGGCCGGCGGGGGCGAGCTCGACCAGGGCTTTTTGAGCGTTCAGCGCGTCAAAAGCACGGAGCTCTTGAAGACGGAGCTGAGCGAGGAAACGCTTCCTCGACAGATCGGGGGCGTCGCGTTCTCAGCTGACAGCGCCTGGCTGGCGGTCTCCGACTACGCCGGGGTCGTGCGAGTTCTCGAGACCGAGACCTGGCGGGTGATTGCCCGAGGCCGATATCTGGACCAGCGCGAGAACCAGGTCACGAGCTTGAGCTTTCATCCGAGCCAACCCCTGCTGCTCGGCGGCGGCTATCAGGGAGAGCTTGTCGTTTGGGACGTCCGGAGCCAAACCGATGCGATGCCGCGCCGACTGGTGCCGGCGCACGACCATCGGGTGTCCGGGGTCACGATCCATCCGAGGGCTCGATGGATCGCATCGACGTGTCCCCGGACCCGGGAGCTGATCGTCCGCGAGTGCCTCGCCGAGGGTCCGGGTGCGGTGCTTTGGAAGGCGATCGTGCTCGACGCCCGCACCCCGTGCTTCGTGGGAGATCGCTGGCTCGCCGTCGGGACAAGAGATCGGCCCCGCATCTTCGAGCTCGAGACGGGCCGCTGGCTTCCGGGGCCTGAATCGGGGCGCCATCTGGGACCGATCTTCACGTTAGCGCATAGTCCGAAAACGGGACTTCTCGCCAGCGGCGGCCGCGATGGTCAAGTCTTGCTCTGGCTCGTTCTCGACACGGGTCAGATCGAGTTTCTCGAGACGCTGCGCGGACGGAATGGAGACCCATGCTTCAAGCTGGCCTTCACGCCCGACGGCCGTCATCTCGCCGCTGCATTCGAGAACGGAGTCGAGAGCGGTGTCTGGGACTTGCGTTATTATGAGCGTCACATCGCCGGCAACCTGGCCGGCGTCCTCGAGGCCGAGCTACGAGCCGGCCGCGACATCGATGCCGAGCGCGTCTCAGAGCTGCGCGCCTGGATCGACGAAGCTTGGAACCGCTGAGGACCCGTCGTCCGTTTCAGTCGTAGAGCCCGCGCAGTCGCTTGACGATCGGTCGGAGCTTCACGAGGCAACGGGATTTGGCGACGTAGACGTGGTCGACGGGCATGTCGAGCGCGCGCGCGATGTCTTCGGCCGACTCGTTGCGAAGCGCGAAGCGTTCGAAGGCCTCCAACGTGCGCTTGTCGGTGCGCGTCTTTTTGCGTAGCTCATCGAGGGCACGACGTAGGATCTCGGCCTCGCACTCGCGCTCCCACCAGGTCGCGACGACGGGCTCCTGCGCGAGCTTCTGGACGACCGAGTCGCCGCGCCAGCCTCGATTCTTTTGGAGCTTTCGAAAGGCATCTGCCACGCAACGACGGGCGATCGCGAACATCCACGTCTTGAGCTTGGCTCGCTCTCGATCGAAGTTAGGGGCGGTCTGGGCGAGCCGCATCATGGCGATCTGAGCGACGTCCTCGGCCTCTTCGGCTTGCAAGCCGGCGCGGCGCGCGAGGCCCTCCACGATCGGTCGGTAGCGCTCGTCGATCTGTTGGAAGCTCTCCGGTCGGCCGCTCTCCACGAAATCGAGGAGCAGGAACGACGTGGTGTTGGAACCGGAGACCATTTCGACCTCGTGCTGTTGCGTGCCGCTCCCTTCTCCACCCGCACGGCGCGAGAGACCGAGAGACGAACGAGTCGCAAGCCAGCCCGAATCCTCGCAGAGAGGAGAAGGACGTGCAACGTGGCTTCGGAACGGCGTCACACCCTGGGTCGGTTCGGTATCCGTCACCCCCAGGTTGCGCGCCCTCACCCCAGGTTGCGCGCCGGCTTCGCCGGCGCTGACCTGGGGCTGGATGATGTCGGCCTCTCAAGCCGAGCAACCGCCGTTCGATCATCGTCGAAAGACCCGGCAGCGGATCGGTGGGAGCTGTCTTCGCTGGCAGCGCGGGCGGCCCGCCCGCATGGACGGATGATGTCGTCCCTTCAAGCCGAGCAACCGCCATTCGATCATCGTCGAAGGACCCGGCAGCGGATCGGCGGGGGCCTTCTTCGCTGGGAGCGCGGGCGGCCCGCCCGCATGGACGGATGATGTCGGTGTCCAGTGACCCCAGGCTGCGGCCGGGCTTCGCCGGCGCTGACCTGATGCAGAATGGAGTCGGCACATCGGGCCGAGCGGGACGCCACGGGAGGCGCTGCATCCCGCTGAGTGTGTGGGAATTCTCCTGGCCTTTCGCAAGGCCGAATCGCCTACTGGCAGAGTTCGAGGTCCGGCATCAACTCGGAGAGGATCCGTCATGAATCTGCGATCACTGGCACTGCTCCTCTTGCTGGCGTGTCCGCTTCAGGCACAGGAGCCGACGACTCAGCCGACCGTCGAGCTGATCGTCACGGTCAGCGTCGATTGGGAAGGACGCTCCCTCGACGCAGCCAACGTCGCGGCGATGGTCGATCTACGAGAGCGCTTTCCCAAGGTGCCGTACACGCACTTCCTGAACGCGGCCTACTACACGCATGCTGATGTCGATGCGGAGGTCATCGGGCGCGAGATCCGCAAGACGCTGCTCGCCAGCGACGAGATCGGTCTCCACATTCACTGTTGGGAATCGCTCATGGTTGCGTCCGGCGTGACCTTTCGCGACCAGCCAACCTTCTGGGGTCGTCCGGCGAGCCGGCGCGGTGGCCGAGAGCCCGGACATGAGGTCGAGCTCGATGCGTATGACCTGGAAGAGATCCGCAAGGTGACGCGCTTCTCGAAGGAGAAGCTGAAGGAGCAGGGCTTCGAGCTCTCGAAGAGCTTTCGTTGTCCCGGCTGGTGCGCGAGCGCGAAAATCCTGCACGCCGTTCGGGCCGAAGGCTTTCTCATCGACTCGTCCGCAACCGACGCGGCCTGGCACGACCAAGAGCTCGACGGGCTTCCGATCCACGCCCGCATTCGAGCACTCTGGCCGGAGATCTCGCCTCTGTCGCAGCCTTACCCGATCGAGACAACGAGCGGTGAGATCTTGGAGATGCCGGACACGGGCGCCCTCGCCGATTACGTCACCGGCGAAGAGATGATCGCACACCTCGAAACGGTGTTGGCGGCCGAGAAACTGAACGGACTGCGCTTCGCCCACATCGGATTCCATCACGAGACCGCCGCGCGCTACGGCCCGCGCGTCCGCGAGTGCCTCGAGCACTTCGCCGATGACGGGCGGATTGCCTTCAAGACGCTCGAAGAAGCGGCCCGCCTGTTCCGCGCCCAAAAGAAGACGGTCGAGATCGGCAAGTGACCCCGCCCGCCCGCCATCTTGGACCGCCGGCTTCAGCCGGGATCGTTACGTGGTCGGCAACACGTGAACTCTCCGCAGTCTCAACCTGAGACGAGACGTCGCCCGGAGAGTCCACGATCCACGAGGCGTAACGCGCCGGCTGAAGCCGGTGGTCCGAAGAGGTACGAGAGCAGACGATCTCGATCGCTTCCTGGACCGGTCTGGGACGAGGCGGTTCGAAGGAACAGAGACCCGAACGGAGTCCGTCGCGTCGAACCTTGACGTTCTACGCGTCCTGGCGGGCTGCGATGCCTTCGACTCACATCGAAGAGAAAGCGGCCGCGGACTAACTCTTCAGACGGTTTCTGTACGGCTCGACTCACCGCTTCTCGAGCAGACGCGGCGCGCTGAAGCCGCGTTCTCGGATCTCTTTCAAGCGCGCCCGCAAGGCGAGCACCTTGTCCGGCTGCTCGGCGAATCGATTCTCCCGCTGCCCGAGATCGTCATTCAGGTCGAAGAGCGCCGCGGGATGTGCGTTCGTCTCGTAGCTCTCGGCTTCCATGACCCACTTCGGCACGCGCGAGTGCTGTCCGTTCGGCGCCTCGATGAGCACCCAGCTGCCGTGCCGGATGGCGAACTTGTCGGCATAGGTGTTGTGCACCAGCGTGTCGCGCGTCGCATTGGCAGCTCCCTTCAAGATCGGCAAGAAGCTCTGGCTGTCTTCCGCGGCCGTATCCGGCAGCTCATGTCCGACGATCTCAGCGATCGTCGCCATCAGGTCGATCTGTCCGATCAGCGCCTTCGAGACCGTGCCGGGCTTCACGACACCCGGCCAACGGATGACGAACGGCACGCGATGTCCGCCCTCCCAGATGTCGCGCTTCAGACCGCGGAGCTCGCCCGCACTTCGATGCCCGAAGTCGCGGACGCGCGGATAGGCGTAATGCTCGGGGCCGTTGTCGGACGTGAAGATGACGAGAGTGTTCTCGCGGAAGCCGTGCGCGTCGAGTGCCTCGAGGATCTGACCCGCATGCGCGTCACTTTGATGGACGAAGTCACCATAGCCACCGGCCCGCGTCTTGCCGTGATAGGCCTTCGCCGGCACGATCGGCGCGTGGGGGGACGTCCAGGGAAAGTAGAGAAAGAACGGCGTGTCGCTGCTCTTCTGCTCCGAGATCCACTGAACCGCGCGCCGTGTGAGCTCGGGCATCACGGCGTCCTGCTTCCAGCCGGCGACCATCGGTCCCGGCCGCCCTTCCGGGGCGCCTTCCGCCGGCTTCGGATCCGGAACATAGGGCACGGTCGGGACCTGCAAGACGCGGTCGTTCTCGATCCACGTGTAGGGTGGAAAGTTCGGGACGTCGTCGCCGAAGTAGTGATCGAATCCGTGGGCGAGCGGGCCGTTCGGAATGGGCCGCGACCAATCGAAGGCATCGGCGGCGGAGCCGCGCTTCTTGCCGTTGATCTCGATCTGCTTCGCTTCGGGCTTCTGAATCGCCTTCCAATCCCAGCCGAGGTGCCACTTGCCGATGCAGGCCGTTCGGTAGCCCTGTCCCTGCATCATCTCCGGCAAGGTGAGTCGCTCGGGCGCGAAGACGGAGTCGCCGAACGCGTTGACGATGCCGTGAAACTTGCGCCAGTGGTAACGACCCGTGAGTAGTGCATAGCGACTCGGTGTGCAGATGCCTGACGAGCTGTGGGCGTCCGTGAAGCGCATGCCTTCGCGGGCGAGCCGGTCGAGGTGGGGCGTCGGGATCTTCGATTCCTGGTTCTGGATGGCGAGGTCGCCGTAGCCCATGTCATCGGCATAGAGGATGACGATGTTGGGCCAGGTCGGCGACTTCGGCGTCTCCGCGGGCTGTGAGAACGCGATGGGAGCGGCGAGGACGGAGACCCACAAGACGTGTGCGATGACTTCTTGGAGTAGGTTCATGAACCGTACCTGCCTTCAAGGGAGTGGAATCATTACTCATCAAGAAAGCACAAGGCCTCCACTCAGGCCAGCGCGTGACGCCTCCAAAGCACGAATGACAGAGACGCGAACGGAGTCCGCCGAGTCGGCGGTCCACGGTCGTCGCCATCCGGCGGGCCGTTTCGCCTTCGAATGACGAGGACGAGAGAGCGGACGCGTTGATCCTGAGCCACGTGGACTCACTGAAAGCCGCTCACTGCCTTGGCGCGCGATGGCGACCTGGGTGGCGATCGGTCTTACGCGCCGACTGCCGTCAGCGGCTCTCCGTCATGGAGCCTGCACTCCCTCACACGCGCAGCCAGCGCGTGAAGAGCGACGCGACTCGGGCGCTCAGGCGAGCGGCGAGGTAGCCGGCGAAGCGCTCGGTGATGTCGACGCGGCGCTCGATCATGACCAGCGCGACCTCGCGGTTGCGCTCGAGGAGGTATTCAGCCGAGGTCTGAAGCTCATCAACCAGGCCGAGGCCCTTCTCCACCGACTCCTCCGCCGACCAGTGATCGCCCGAGCGTACCTCGTCGAGCTTGACGCGGTCGCCTCGATGCTTCTCCACGGCCTGGAGGAATTGAGTGTGGATGCCGGCCAGCTTCTCATCCATGTATTCTCGCACCTCAGGCCCGTCGTCGTCGGCGAAGTGCACGACCCGCTTCTTGTCGCCGGCCACGAACAAGCGATACGATACGCCCTTCTCTTCGAGCAGGCGCTTCACGTTCGGGATGCCGGCCACGACACCCACCGAGCCGACGATCGCGAACGGGCCCGCCAGGATGCGATCAGCCGGCAGCGCCATCAGGTAGCCCCCCGAGGCGCCGATGCGATCGATGCAGGCCGTCACCTTCAGGCCGGAGGCACTCAGCCGCTCGAGAAGCGCATAGGCGTGACCATAGCCGTGGGTCGTGCCGCCGGGCGAGTCGATGATGACGACGGCTTCCTCGAAGTGGTCTCGGTTCACCAGCACCTCGTCGATCGCTTCGGATAGACGCTGGTCTCCCGACGCGTTGAGGTCGCGCAGGCCCTGAAAGCGCAGCACGGCCAAACGCGGCGGGGGGCCGGGAAGGCCGGCCTCAACGGAAGGATCGCGAGGCGCCTGCCCATTCTCGTTCGTGTTCCCCTCGTCTTCCGGCGGCTCGGAGGTCTCACCCGTCGGTGCGGCGGATCTCTCGGTCGGCGCAGGCCGCACGAAGGCTAGAAAGACGACCAGCTTGAGGAACTGGAGGACTGCGATCAGGAGTCTCGGGATCCACCCGAGGCGCGTCCCCCTGGGCGCCGGCCCCGGCAACGTGACCGCCAGGACGGGCTTCTCCTGAAAGCGCGTGTGACGATGGTATCGCCACAGGCCCGTGTGAGGATCGCGCTCCGGCTTGAAGTCTTCGGTATCCAACGACGACTTCGCCAGCAGGCGCGTCAGGTGGAACGCGAAGATCACGCCACTCAGGAGCAGCGCGATCAAGAGCAGTGACTGCAGGACGTCGAGCGCCTCGACAAGCATGGCTCGATTCTCTCGAAAAGGACAAGGAGGGACGGGTCGCCCGACAGTCTACCCCAGGGTCTGTTCGTCAGGGATCGCCGCACGAAGAGAATGACCTCGCATTCCGTCGGATGTCCCAGAAAAAAGTCGCTCGCGCGACGTCTCCGGAAGCCTCCGGAAACCAAGAGAAAGAGCCCGGGCGATGGCTCGCCCGGGCTCGGGATCGATCGAAGAGCTCACTCCGACTCGGGGTCGGAGTGGCGGCGTGGATCAGTAGACGTAGATCCGCACCGCGTCCTGACCGTCCGTGTCGTTGTTGCTGTTCTCGGCATCGCTCGGCTGCGTGATCACGCCGAGGTAGTACCAGCCCGGCGTCAGGTTGCTCGGGAGGTAGACCGAGCCGACGTTGACGCGGACCGACGACTTGCTGCCGAAGTTCCAGTTGAAGGAGTGGGACTGGAGCAGGGTGTCGTACTGGGAGATGTTGTCGTTCGTGGAGAGGTACACTTTGACGGGGACGTTGCCGTTGCGTCCCGCGCTGGAGTAGTTGTGCGTCAGGTAGTTGACGCCCGTGACGTAGCCGCCGCGGGGGAAGTAGGTGCCGCCGGCGTTGACGTCGAGCGGGACGAGGTCCGGCGAGTTGTGGGTGCGAGCGTTGATGAAGTCGACGACGTGTCCGTACTTGCTGGAGGTGAGTCGGACCGAGTCCATGTCGGTGCCGTAGAACCAGTTCCAGAAGTTGTGCGAGGTGACGGCGTAGACGTACCGGCTGCTGCCGATGAACTTGTAGCTGCCGCTCCCGCTCTGACCCGGGATGCCGGCCTTGCGACGACGCGCCTCGTAGCTGTTCGGCAGCGTGTCGAAGTCGCCAGCCTCTTGGTACATGTCGACCTGCGAGTAGGGAGAGCCGGGGTAGGAGTTGTTATACCACCACGGGCTCTCGAACCAGCTGCTGCTGGAGGTGTAGCCGTAGCCGAACCAGCCGGTCAGGGCGCCGACGGGACGGGCGAGGCGCACCAGGGCAATGTCGTGCTCACTGTCTTCGTTGTTGGTCCAACCGGTCCAGCTCATGACGGTCTCCATCTCGGAGGTGCCGTAAGGAGCGCTGCCACCGTCGCGACCGGGCGTGACGATGATGCGGCTGGCCCAGCCACCGTTGTCGTGGCTGAAGACGCAGTGACCGGCCGTGATGACGTGTCGCGAGTCGATGAGCGCGCCCGAAGCACCCGACCAGTTACCGTTGGGCCACTGGATGGAAAGGTGGACGTTCATGCGATTCGGGAAGCACTCGGGGCACGAGACGTAGTTGAGGCTGCCGAAGTTGGCCGTCATCGGAGGATGCTCGTGATCCTCGCCACCGATCGTCAGGTCACCGACGGCGCCTTCGAGGAACTCCTCGCCGAAGCGGAGCGCTGTCGAGGCGGCTCGGTCGCCGTCGCGAGTGATCGAGTCGCTGGGAAGGACGAGCTTCTGCTCGTCGCTCGCGAACTCTTCGGGCATCGGGAGGGGCTCGGGAAACAGAATCGCCTCGTCGGCGTAGCGCTTCGCGCCTTCCTCGCCGGGGCGAGCCGGCTGCACCTTGCCGGGCTGCGGGATGGCGTCGACGGTGCTCTTGTCGGAGCGGTCGGTGTTCTTCTGGGACGACTGGGCGAAGGCGGGCGTGGCCAGCACGAGGCCGGCGATCAACAGGAGGGTGTTCCGCGATCTCATCGTGGATTCCTTTGAAGTTTCGTGGAGAGCTTTATTGCTTCACTCGGCCAATGCCGGGTGGTCATGCACTCCAAGCGAAAAGCGCGAGGAGCTGTGACACCGAAAACTTCGGAGGGCGTGTCTTTTTTCGATCGGCGGGCGAGAGGATGCGGAGTCGACACGCACCGACCGGCTGGTCCAGGCGGGCGAGCCGCCCGCGCTCCGTGCGTTGACGCACTCGGATCTATGCACGCCGAGAGCCGAACCGGAACCGACGTCATGATCGATTACGGCAGTCCAAGTGGTCCAGCCGAGGAGAGCGAGCGTCGGATTCCTCAGGTACGATGAGCACTCGAACTTCCTCCTTGTCGACTCGGCTCTACCGGCCGTGGATCGTCGTGGATCGTTGACCTCGCACGCACTCAGGAAAGGCCCATGACCGAGACTCTGCCGGTTCGCTCCGCGCGCTCGAGCGATCTCGATGCGATCGACGATATCTACCGCTACTACGTCGAGGAGACGCCCGTCACGTTCGACTTCACTCCCCGAGCCCGTGAAGAGACGCTGGAGTGGTTCGCGCAATTCGACGAGCGAGGGCCCTGGCGCCTGCTCGTCGCGATGCGCGCAGAAGCGGTCGTCGGATTCGCACACTCGAAGCGCCATCGTCCCAAGGCCGGTTACGATACGTCGGTCGAGACGACGGTGTACGTGAAGCACGGCGCGGAGCGGCAAGGGGTCGGAACCGCGCTCTACCAGGCGCTCTTCGAGGAGCTAGAGGGTCTCGATCTGCACCGCGCCTTCGCCGGCATCACGCTGCCGAATCCCGGCTCCATCGCGTTGCACGAGCGATTCGGATTCCGGCACCTGGGCACGTTCGACGAGATCGGACACAAGGGGGACCGATACTGGAGCGTCGCTTGGTACCAGAAGGCGCTGCCCGGCGGCCGTACCGCGAAGGGCTCCTGACGGCGACTCCGGGGTAGTTTTCTCGGCCGGCCAGCGTTACCTTCACCGCTTCGATTGGCGCACCGAGAGCCTCCAGGAGAAACGAGTTGAGCATCGCGGCGATCCACTGGGACGTGAGCCCCGAGCTCGTGGAGCTCGGTCCGATCACGATCCGTTGGTACGGTCTCCTCTTCGCCTCGGGCTTCATGCTCGGCTTCGTCATCATGACGAGGATCTTCCGTCGAGAAGACAAGCCGGTCCGCGATCTCGATTCGCTGCTCATCACCATGATGCTCTCGACCGTCATCGGTGCGCGCCTGGCTCACTGCCTGATCTACGAGCCCGATCGCTACCTGAGTGACCCGATCCAGATCCTCAAGGTCTGGGAGGGCGGTTTGGCGAGTCACGGTGGCGTGGTCGGCATCCTCATCGGCTTGGTCTGGTACTGCCGAAAGCACAAGGATCAGCCCTATCTCTGGCTGGTCGATCGCCTCTGCGTGCCGGCTGCGTTGACGGCCGGGCTCATTCGCCTCGGCAACCTCTTCAACTCCGAGATCGTCGGCGTGCCGAGCGACCTGCCGTGGGCGGTCGTGTTTGCCCGCAACAACGAGTCGATCAGCCGCCATCCCGCGCAGGTCTACGAGTCGCTGTCGTACCTGATCCTGTTCGCGGTGCTGATCCTGCTGTACCGGCGCCGGGGGGCGAGCATCCGTCCGGGCCTACTGACAGGGCTGCTGCTCACGGTGATCTTCTCGGCTCGCTTCCTGATCGAGTTCGTCAAGGAGCGCCAAGCGGAGTACGCCACCCATGCGCAGCTCAGCGTCGGCCAGTGGCTCAGCATCCTGCCCGTCGCAGCCGGTGTGTGGCTCCTTCTTCAAGGCCCTCGCTATCAGAGGGATGTCTCCTCGCCATCGCCGGCGAGTGGGTCCTCCACTCCCTGACCGAGCCTTCTCGATGGGCCTTGCGACATGACGATCGAGCTTTCTCCCGATGCCCGCGACCAGCTCATCGCCCAGATCCGCGCCTACCTGAACGAGCACTTCGATCAAGAGCTCGGTGAGCTCGGAGCTCGCCTCTTCCTGGACTTTCTCCTCCCCAAGATTGCGCCAACCATCTACAACCTCGCCATTCGCGACGCCCAAGCCTACCTCCAGGAACGGCTCGAGGACATGGAGGCGCAGCTGTGGGAGCCCGAGGCTTGAGCGCTCTCGCGTGGATGGAATGAAGGACGTGTTCAACCGCCGCCATTGGATCTTCGACATGGATGGCACGCTCACGGTCGCCATCCACGACTTCGACGCGATCCGCGCCGAGCTCGGTCTCCCGGCGGGTCGGCCAATCCTCGAGGCCCTCGATGAGCTCCCGGAAGCGGAGGCGAGTGAGATCCATCGGCGACTCGATGCCATCGAGCTCGAGCTGGCCCGCCGAGCTCAGCCTGCGCAAGGAGCGGTCGAGTTCGTCGGTGCATTGCATGCGCGCGGCGATCGGATCGGCATTCTGACGCGCAACACCCATGAGAATGCGTGGGTCACGTTGTCCTGTTGCCGGCTAGACCGCTACTTCGACCCGAGCGATGTGCTGGGACGAGAGGCCGCCGATCCCAAGCCCAGCCCGGCCGGTATTCGTGCTCTTCTCGAGAAATGGAACGCCGAGCCTGACGACGCCGTCATGGTCGGCGACTTCCGATTCGACCTCGAGGCCGGTCGCGCCGCACGGACAGCGACGCTCTACGTCGCGGCCGGGCGTGACCCGGAGTGGGACCACCTGGCCGACCATACCGTGGCATACCTCGAGGCACGGCTTCTCGGTGATCGCTGACGCACGGTGCGGAAGAGCGCATCGCGGACGATCGCTTGTTTGCGAGGAGCCAGGCGCGGCGTTCGGTTCCGCAGTACTTGACGCGATTGTGCATTGCGTGCGTCAGCACCGCGGCCTCGATTGCGGTGCTTGATTCGTTCGTCGATGAGCGGCCGCTCCACGAACGCACTCCCCGCCCTTAGGGGGCGCACTCCTCCTTGCTCCTCGATCAGCGCTCGAGGATCAAGAAGCGGAGGTCGACGGCCGGGAGTGCCATGGTGTGGGTGAAGTCGTCGGTCACCGTCGCGAGGACGCCGTTCGTGCGGCCGTCGAGAAGCCGATACTCTTGACCAGGCACGAGGTCGTAGGACTCGAAGTCGAACTGGAACGAGACGTTCGTGTCGAGCTTCTCGTAGTTCACGAGCAGGATGCCCAAGCGTCCGTCTGGAGCTTTCCACACCGATGTCAGGACGCCGGGAGCCCGAATGGTGTAGGGCTCATCCGAACGCGGCTCGATGAGTGTCATGGTCTGCGAGGGGGCCGACGTCTCGAGTGGTCTCAGGAGCTGCCCCAACAAGAGGAAGTCCCGGTATCGACGCCGCGCCACGATGAAGCGCTTGAGTGCACCGACGTAACGTTGCACCGACGCGTAGTAGATCCAGTGATTCGGAACGCCTCCGAGCTCGAACAGAGACTCGATCGAGCTGAGCATCTTGCCCAGGCTGAAGCCGTGCGCCAACGTGTAGACCGCGTCGTCGAGGTGCACGAAGTGGTGCGCGCGGAAGAAGTCCATCTTCGAGTTGGCGATCAGGGTGACCGTGTAGTCGTGGTAGACGCTGTCGTACAGCGGTACGTATTGCGCCGAGCCGTCTCTCGAGACCGGGTTGTACTCATAGGGATTCTCGGGCGCGATCATGTCGGCTACGCCGATGAAGCCTTCGAACATCGACTCGTAGGTGATCACGAAGTCGGCGTTCTCGGCGCGTCGCCCGTTTCGGACGGCCGTCATCAGGGCATGAAAGCCCGCGATCGTGTGGGAGCCATGTCCGCGACGGTTGCGGAACGCATCGAAGTCGGGATGGACCTCGTACGGGTTGTCGAGGTAGACACCGTCCGTGCCCACTCGCCGAAGGATGGCGTTCACGTGGTCGTGCCATGACGACACTCCCGGATCGAGGACGACGACCGTCCAGGGCGCGAACGGATCGAAGATCGTCGCCCCATGGAAGTCCTTCTTCGTCCAGGCGTAGACGTTGTCTTGCCCATAGCTCGGATGACTGGCGTCGTAGGCGTATGACCACACGTACGGGATGCCGCGCACGCCTTCGGAGGCGAGGCCGTCGAGCGTCGCCTGGAACCCGGGCGAGGAGCCGTAGGCGCCGAAGGTGTCGAACCAGGCCCAGTGAGCGACGGCCAGGCCACCCGGTGGAATGTTGTAGAACTCGCGCACCGCCTTGAATCCGGCGACTGTGTGGTTCACGTCGTCGGAGACTTCGAAGGTATGAAGCTCCAGCAGATCGAGCTCTTTCCACCAGCTAGGCACGTCCGTGCGTTCGGCCAGCTTGCCGTGTCGCAGCCAGGCTTGATCCTTGGCAAACTCGCGATAGATCTGACCGGCGTCGTACCAGTCGCCTTCGAAGAGTCCGATCACCCACGGGAAGCTCATCAAGAATGAGCGACCGGGCGTGACCTGATCCTCGGTGAAAGCCTGCAAGCCGAGATGATAGGACTCGCCATCCCCTTCCAAGCTCAGGCGCTTGTAGTACCAGTTCGGATCGTGAGCGGCGAGGTAGAGCCCGGCCCCTCCGTCGGTGTACACGGGGAAGAGCTGTGCGTTGAGCTTGTTGCCGATGAAGGTCGCGGCGCCGTTGTGCTTCAGCGTCCGCTGGGGATCGGCCACCTCCAGCGCGCCCCGGTAGGGCACGATCGCTCTCAGCGTCGTGCCGTCCGCCGGAGGCGAGATCGCCAGATGGAGCTCGGCCAGCTGGACGGTGAACACGTTCATGGCTCGCGCATCGACGGCCAGGCGCCATTCGGTCTGCGATCCGTTCGCGGGAAGGCGGATCTCGACGTGAACCGAGAAGCGCTCCCCGCCGACTCGACACTGCCGCCAGATGAGCGTCACCACCAACGTGTCGCCCTCTGGGCGCCGTCGCACTTCCGCCGGCCGCGTCGTGCTCGTCGCATCGGACTCGATCGTCTCGCCGCTCGTCAGGTCGAGCCAATGAACCCGCCAGAGCGACGCGTCGGCGAACGAGAACGCGATCTCGCGCTCGTGGTCGACCAACCGAGCCAGCGAGAGGTTTCCCGAGAACGGCGACCGGCTCAGAGTGAGCTCGAGGTCTCCATGGCGAATTCGCTCGGAGTCGCTCGCACTGCCCGGAGCTCGGGGCTGAGCGGCGGCGGGAATGGTGAGAAGGGCCAGGAGCAGGCCGATGCGGTGAAGAGCAAGCATGCCGGTGGTCAAAGGGGGTGGGAGAGTCGGGCGAAGGTTCTAACCACTTGTCATCACGAAGATAACAGGGATTCTGCAGTGGTCAAGCCTCGGCTCGGGCCCCCCCCTCGATCGACGCCGACGACCGCTTTCGGTTCAACCGCCCAAGATCTGAACGGCATCGTCCCGAGTGTCGAAGACGTCGATGATCCGGTCCATGCGTACGAGACGGAAGGTCGAAGCGACCTGTCTCGACATGGAGCACAAGGCAAAGGTGCCGCCGTCCGCGTTCTTGCGTCGGAGGCACGAGAGGATGACCCCAAGCCCGGCACTGTCGATGAAGTCGATCTCACTCAGATCGACGATCAGCGATCGGTCGCCCTGAAGCTGGCTCGCGACGCCTTGCGAGAATGCCTTCGCGTTGTCGGCATCGAGGGCCGAGACTCGCGGTCGAACCACGTCCACGTGGTCACCCGAATCAATCTGGATGTCCATCAGCCGTCTCTCCGAGAAAGGAATCGGGTCAGCGTCAGGCGGTTCTCGCCTTCGGGTCCCCGGATGTATTCGACGTCGTCCATAAGCTCGTGAATGAAGTAGACCCCCATCCCGCCCGGGGACAGGTCGTCCCAATCGGGGGGCTGCACACTGGCAGGATCGAACGAGCGTCCCCAGTCTCGGAGGATCATCACGAATCGATCGGATTGGCGACGGACGGTCAGCTCGAGGATTCCCTGATCCTGATCTTCGTCGTAGCCGTGGCGCATGATGTTGCTGGCGGCCTCGGTCAGAGCCAGCAGTAGCTCGTCGAGAATCTCGACCGGCATGGTGGGCTCACGCTCGGCGATGCTCGAAGTGAAGCTGCGCAGCTTGCGCAGCTGGCTCGTGCTGCTGGGTACGCTGAGTCGGTCCTCGAGGACGATCTCCTCGCGTTCGACCAGCGGCTCGATCTTGATCACCACGCACGACAGGTCGTCTCGGACGCCGTCGGCACCGGCGAAGGCGACGACCGACTCGCGGATCGCGATCGTGAGATCGCTCGCCGAGAGATCCCGATGCTCGAGGAGGGTCTGCTCGAGTCGTCTCTGCTCGTACAGCTCGCCGCCGGGGCCGACCGCTTCGGTTACACCGTCGGAGTAGATCACGAAGATGTCGCCCGGCTCGGCCGTGCTCTGGAATTGGCGGTACACGGAGTCGGGATGCATTCCGAGCGGCAGGTTGACCCGGCGCTCGCACTCGTCACGCAGGGCATCGACTCGGCCCGTGCTCGCGCGCAGGCGCAGCGTGCTGGTATGCCCACAGTCGACGTATGTCACGATGCGTCGTCGGGTGTCGAAGCGTGCGTAGCAGATCGTGACGAAGCGCTCGAGCTCGATCAGGCGATTGGTGATCGCTTGGTGGACGTCGAGCACGATCCGCTCGGGTCGAGCGGCGTTGGGACGACTCTCGCCACCGGGTGAGCCGCTTCCCGATCGGAGGAACTCGCTCTTGACCGCTGCTCCGACGAGCGCGGCGGGAACGCCCTTTCCCATGACGTCGCCCATGACCACGTCGAGGCAAGTCGGCGACTGAGGCAAGAAGTCGAAAAAGTCGCCGTCCACGTGCTGCGAGGGAATCGACAGCGCCCCGACGTCGAGCCCTTCCAGGCCGCTCGGTAGCTGCCCGAGGAGCAGATGCTCCTGGATGTGCGCTCCGATCTCGAGATCGTGGCGCAGTCGCTGCGACTCCAGCCGCTCCTCGTGCAGCCGGCTCGCCTCGATCACACGCGAGAGCTGAAAGGAGAGGATCTCCACCAGGCGCATGAAGTGTGAGTCGAAGGAATCTTCGTGCTCGTTCCAGACCTCCACCACGGCGTGCACGATGCCGTGCGCCACGACGGGCGACACGAGGGCACTTCGGGCCGAGTCGAGCTCGGGGTCGAGGCGAGCTTCCACGCGCTCGCGTCGACGCCAAATGATGCCGCGCTTCTCTTGAATCGCCTTGCCGACCAGGCCGATGTCGGCGGCTCGAGGCTCGGGCACCGAATCGAGGGAGCAGTTGGCAATCTCGATCCCGTTCTCCCCGACCGTCCAGATCGCGGCTTCGAGGCCGGGAGTGATCGCAATCAGTCGCTCGAGGACCTTGGAGAAGGCGCGGCTGGGCGTCAAGAAGACCGTCGGATCCGAGCCGAAGTCGTGGATCGAGGCGAGCCCTTCGTAGCTGAAGCCGAGCTCCTCGAAGAGGTTCTCGATCTCGACCTCGCGCTCCACCAGGCATTGGGCGGCCTGCGTCATCGACTCGGCGAGGCGGCGTCCGGACGAGCCGCTTTCCAGCCCATCGAAGACGACCGTCGACCGCGTTCCGTCTCGGAAGTCGAGCGCGATCTCACAAGCGGCCTCGCTCGGCTGCTCGACTTCGGAGGCCCCGAAGGCCGGTCGTTGCCCCTCAGGAGACCGAACCCAGACCCGGACGCCCTGCCAGTTCTCCGGAGGGTGGATCAGCTGGTGAAGAGTCGAGATGAGGCGATCTGCGGTCGACGAGGCGGCCGGGATCACACGAGGCCCCTCGGCGAGGGGCGAGTCCCGGAGGACTTGGAGGCCAGCCCGAGTCGCTCGAGCGTGCGGAAGAGGTCGACCGGACTGATCGGCTTCGTCAGGAAGGCATTTGCGCCCGCCTGCTCGGCCGTCTCGGCCGTCGCTTCTCCCTCGTCGTCGAAGGAGTGCGAGGTCATCACGATGATCGTCATGTCATCGAAGTCGGCGAGCTGGCGAACTTGCCGGCAGAGCTCGAGCCCCGACTGACCGGCGCAGAGGACCACGTCGGTGATCATCGCTCGAGGCCGGAACTCCGGGAGGAGCTCGAGAGCTTGTTGGCTGGACTCAACGATCCGCAGCTCGAAGCCCGCCTTGGTGAGGTAGTGCTCGAGGAAGCGAGCGACCACCAGCGAGTCTTCGACGATGAGGATGCGACGGGGTGACGTGTCCATCAGGACCTCCGGATTCGGAGCCAAGTACCTGGTTTCCGTATCGGCCGGTCGGCTCTGAAACCTGAACCGTCGCCTCCACCTTCCCCGACGGGCTCTCGGGCTCGCCCGATCGCCGGGGCAAGAGCCCGCAGCTCACTCGACCGTGACGTTCTCGAACGTAACGGAGGAGGTACCTGTCCGATCCGAGGCCTGGCGGGACTCGAAGTAGAGTCCCCAGCGGCCGGGGTCGACGGCACTCCCGGGGGCCGACCACACGGTCTCGCCGTCGATGGACCAGCTCATCTCACCGGTCGCGGGCGATCGCTCGAGGCGCCACACGCCCGTGGGGTCGAGGTGATCCGGAAGCTGCCAAAGAGCCGGCGTGTCCCAGCTTCCCTCGCGATAGTCGACTCGAATGAGCTCCCGGCCTCGGCGTCGGGCGCCCAGCACCGTGAAATGACGCGGTGACCGATAGCTCGTCAGGAAGGCGACGGTGGAGGCCGTGGGAAGCTGGGCGAGCGAGAACTCGACCCGGGACGGCGGCTGGAGGTCGCCTTGCCAGATCAAGGCCGTCGAGCCGCGTGCGGGCCGACGAGCACTCAGGTGCGAGCCGTGTTGAATCCAGCGGCGTCCGAATCCGACTCGCCAAGGCAGGTCATTCCAGCGATCGAGATGATCCCGCCAGCGGCGCTCGACGAGGCCAACCGGGTACGTGCGCTGAAAGGCGAACCAGGGTGAGCGGTCAGCGCCAAGGCGCTGAATCAGTGCCGGAAAGCGGCCCGCCACGCTCGGATGACCGTCGCTGAGGAGAAAGTGACAGAGGCTGGTTGCGAGTGAGAAGTTCAGATCGTCGCTGCGATCGTCTCGGAACTGCCAGTAGTCGAGACCAAAGAGCCAGGCGAGGCGAAACGCGCGTCGGTCGCGACGGGTCGCTGATCGACAAGTGTTCACGACGTTGAGGTCGAGTGGGAGATCGTCCGACGGCATCTCCGCGTTGGAGTAGAGCACCCAGGCGGTGACGATCTCGGCCAGCCCTTCATTGAGGACGTCCGGCACGAACGACGTCCAGCGCGCCAGCGCCGCGTGACTCGTCTCATGAGCGATGTTCCAGGGCACGTCGACGCCGGGTTGGTCGAGGAGCGCGATCACACCGAGCTGCTGGTAGTAGCCACCGCGCGGCTCGAAGGTGCGATCCGGAGTGCTCGCCGAGTCGGCGTGGCCGTAGACGCTTTTGAAGTCGTGGTGTCGCTCGATCGCGAGGAGCGTCTCGATATCTCGGCAGAGGTAGACGAAGGAGGCGGGCAGGTCCGTCTCGGGCGATCGTCCCGTCGCCCAGTTCGACAAGCGCTCGTCGACGCGATCGATCGTCGTGGCGAGGTCGCCGAGAGCGCGCAACGTATCGCTGCCGTAGTAGACGCTGCCACGCTGCGTGCGATAGGGAAGCGCGTAGGCGCGCGGCGTGTTCGAAGCCGGCGGCGTGATGACGGTGCGCTTACTCGTGACCGATCGGTGCGCGGTCAGGGGCGGCAGCTCGTCTCGGTGAGCATCGTCACAGGCGGCGAAGAGGAGCAGCGCTCCCGCGAGGAGACCTCCCACTCGCCCTCTGCGCCGATCTGCCATCATCCACTCGCTCTCCGCCTCTTCGCGACGATTCGCCGAATCACTTCATCGGCCAATACACCGAGCAAGATGACCGTGCCCATCACGGCGTACTCGACCGAGTAAGGGATTCCGAGGAGGTTGAAGGCATTATAGAGAAGACGGAGGACGGCAGTCCCGATCACGATTCCGAGGATCGAGCCCTCACCGCCGCGCAGGCTGCAGCCTCCGAGGACGGCCGCCGCGATCGCATACAGCTCGTAGAACTGACCGAGCTGCGAAGGCTGGACACCGTTCGCATCCAGCGTGAAGAGCACACCGCCGAGGCCCGCCAGCACCGCACACAGGACGTAGGCGACCGTGATGATCAGGCCCGTTCGGACGCCACTGAACCGCGCCGCTTGCTCGTTGCGTCCGGTGGCGAGTAGGTGCCGCCCGAACACCGTCTCGTTCAAGAGCAGTCCGCTGACCAGCGCCAGCGCGACCAGGACCCAGAACGGCATCGGCACCGGAACCTCGGCCAGCAGCGTGCGACCGGTCAGCCAAGTCACACCGCCGACGACCAGCACGAGCGTGCTCGACACGAGCCCGACCAGCAGCGCCCGGCTTTGGAGCCAGGCGGGGCAGCGCTTCAGCCCGGCGACGAATCCGGCGCGGGATCGGAGCCCGCGCAACGTCGCGATCCACGACCTCGAGACTGCCCGGAGGCCTCCTGCCATGAAGGGTCCCGTCCGCGTCCGCAGCCAACGCGCCAGCAGCCACATCGTCAGCACGGCTCCCACCACGGTGAGGAGCGAGGACATCGAGCCCATCGGCCCGGTCGTCAGCTCTCGGAGCTCGGTGTGCCCGGTCCCAAAGCCTTGGTTGAGGTCGTCGGTCAAGTAGCGCGCCGCGCCGCGGTAGATCAGCAGGCCACACAGGGTGACCAAGAACGGCTGGAGCTTCAACCGCGTGACGAGCAGCCCGTGCAGGAGCCCGATGCACACCGAGACGAGCGCGATCAAACCGAGGACGCTGGTCAGCGACCAGCCCTTCTTGACGAGCAGCCACGGCAGCATCGTCCCGGTCAAGCCGACGATGGATCCGACCGACAGGTCGATGCCACCCGTGATGATCACGAACGCGACACCGATCCCCAAGATCCCGTAAAGCCCGGTCCGGCTCGCGAGGTTGGAGATGTTGCCCGGCTTCATGAACGAGTCGCTGTTGAGCGCGGTCACGAAGCAGATCACCAGCAACAGACCGAGAATACCCAGGATCTTCTTCATCGCGTGGCGGCCTCCTGTCCGCCGGTTGCGAGCTGGAGAACGGCGCTTTCGGCGAGCTCTTCGCGACCGAGCTCGCCGGTGAGTCGGCCTTCGTGCATGACGAGCACTCGGTCGGCGAGACCGAGGATCTCCTCCATCTCGGAAGAGACGAAGAGGATCGCGACGCCGTTCTCGGCCAGGCGAGAGATCATCTCGTAGATCTCGTGCTTGGCGCCGACGTCGACGCCTCGCGTCGGCTCGTCGAGCAGCAGCACGCGCGGCTCGAGGGCGAGCCATTTGGCGACGACGACCTTCTGCTGGTTGCCGCCCGAGAGGTTCCCCGCCAGCTGATCCGGTCCGGGCGCCTTGATGCGAAGGGAAGTCTGCTGACGGCGAGCCAAGGCATCCTCGAGCGGGCGACGCACGAAACCGAGTCGGCTGCGGCGAGCGAGAGAGGCGAGTCCGATATTGTCGCGCAGGTTCGCAGTGAGGATCAGACCTTGCCCCTGGCGATCCTCGGGCACGAGGGCCAGACCGGCCGCGATCGCGTTCCGGGGCTTGCCGAGCGAGAGCTCACGACCCGTCACGCGGACGCTTCCGCTTCGGGGCGCATCGATGCCGAACAGCGCACGGAGCACCTCCGACCGACCTGCGCCTACCAGGCCGGCCAGCCCGACTCGCTCCCCGGCGCGCACGGTGAAGCTGACCGCATGTTGCGGATGAGCTTCGGTGCGGAGCTCCTCGACCTCGAGTGCGACCTGGCCGAGTGCGTGTGGGCGCGAGGCATAGAAGCTGTCGAGCTCCCTTCCGACCATGCAATGGATCATGCGACCGCGCTCGATCTCGTCTCCGACGAGCTCCGCGACCCGCTCGCCGTCACGCAGCACCGTGACCCGATCGGCCAGATCGATGACCTCACCGAGGCGATGCGAGATGTAGACGATGCTCACGCCTCGGTTGCTCAGCTCACGAATGACCTCGAACAGTCGCTCGCTCTCGTTGGTGGAGAGGCTCGAGGTCGGCTCGTCCATGATCAGCACTTGGGCGTCGGCCGCCAAGGCGCGCGCGATCTCGACCAGCTGGCGTTGGCCGACCGAGAGCTCCGTGATCGGAGTGCCCGGACCGAATGGCACACCGATGCGCGTGAGGACCCGACGGGCATCGGCCTCGAGGCGTTGACGATCGAGCAGGCCGAAGCGTCGGGGCTCGCGTCCGAGGTAGAGGTTGCCGGCCACGTCGAGGTTGTCGGCGAGGTTGAGCTCTTGGTGAATGAGGGCGATGCCGAGCGAGCTCGCGGCCCGGGGTGATTCGATGGGGGTCGACTCGCCGCGCCAGCGCAGCTCACCCTCGTCTGGCCGCTCGATGCCGGCGAGGATCTTCATGAGCGTGCTCTTCCCAGCGCCGTTCTCTCCGACCAGGCCGAGCACCTCGCCGGGAGCCACGTGCAGGTCGACGCGGTGGAGTGCCCGCACGCCGGGAAACCGCTTGCCGATGCCGTGTGCCTCGAGCAGCGGCTCGGTCATGGTCGGACCGAGGAGCTCACTGGGCGCCCTGCGCGATCATCGCCTTGAGCTGCTTCCAGAACTCTTGCACGTTGTCCCGTCGGACCAGCGTGACGGGGACGTCCACGTACTTGCTTTCGGGGATGCCCGAGCGATCGCCGTTCACCAGCGCCGCCAGCATCTTCACCGATTGATAGCCGTACTCGTAAGGCTGCTGCGTCACGGTACCGTGGACGTGCCCATCGATGATGCCTTGCAGCGTTCCATCGGCTTCGTCGAAACCGACAACTTTCACCTTGCCGAGTCGATCGGCCTGGCGCAGGGCTTCGATGCAGGCCGGTGGGTTGTCGGCGAACAGCCCGACCATGCATCCGAGGTTCGGATACTTGCTCAGCGCATCCTGGGCGTTGGCCTTGGCGCGCGCCGGATCGAGCTCGTCCAGGCGTGTGTCGACGATCTGGTACTTGTCGTTCTTCGGCTCCTCGCCTGGGAGCGTGAAGCGGGAGTCGTCGCGCTTCCAGTCCATCAGCTCGTCGATGACGCCTTGCCGGCGGAGCCGGCCGTTGATCTGCGCGACTCGCCCGATGAACAGGATGACCGAGCCACCTTCCGGCAAGGCTTCCTTGACGAGGCGACCGCAGGCGCGTCCGGCGTCGTAGTTGTCCATGCCGATGTAGCAGAGGCGATTCGATTTCGGAGAGTCAGCGTCGTGAGTGATGAGGAGAGTCTGGGCGGCGGCCTTGTTGAGGAGCTCGATCTGGTTGTCTCCGTCGATCGGGCTGATCGCGATTCCATCGATCCCGTTGCTGATCAGGTCCTCGACGATACGCTTCTGTTCGGTGACGCCTCCGGTGGGCATGCGAATGTCGACCTGGACGTCCAGCTCCTTGCCCGCCGCTCGCGCACCCGCTGCCGCGATGTTCCAGAACGACGCCAACCCGTTCGTCACATAGGCCACTCTCGTCTTCTTCGGGCCGTCCTCGCCGCAGCTGCTGAGAATGCAGAGAGTCATCAGGCAGGCGGCGCGCCACACGGTTCTCATGGTCGGAGCTCCTTCGCAAGCTGGGTCGAAGCCGCCGGGCCAGGGCGACGAGAGTGAACGGATAAGCGATACCGGATTCAGGATCGGGCCGCAAGCCGCGTCGGTCGGAAGCGCCGGATGGTTTGCGCTCTTCTGCACCAGCGCGTGCGACGATCGCTCCGCCCATGCTTTGCGCCAGCAGAGGCTGCCGCTAGAATCCGACGCGAGCACTTGGAACCGAACAACGTCGCCGGATGGCCCGGGAGATCACCTTTGAGCGCAGCCGCGCTTTGGAATCGCAAGCTGCATCGATGGGGAGCCATCCTCACCGCTCTTCCCGTCATGATCGTGATCGGGTCGGGCCTCTTTCTGCTCCTGAAGAAGGACGTCGATTGGATCCAGCCATCGACTCTGCAAGGCAGTGGCGATGCGCCATCGTTGCCCTTCGAGCGGATCCTCAATGCCGCTCGCGGTGAGCCCCAGGCTGGCATCCAGACCTGGGAGGACATCGACCGGCTGGACATCCGACCCGGTAAGGGTGTCATCAAGGTACGCGGCAAGAATCGTTGGGAGGTACAGCTCGACGCCCAAACCGGAGCCGTGCTGAATGTCGCGTTTCGACGCTCGGATCTCATCGAGAGCATCCACGACGGTACGTTCTTCCACGATCGTGTGAAGCTGTGGGTGTTTCTTCCGGCGGCCCTCATCCTGCTCGGGCTGTGGGGAACCGGTCTGTACCTGTGGCTGCTGCCCTACCTGGTGCGCGCTCGGCGGCGCAAGAAGGCGGCGAAGAGCTGAGGCTCGCGGCTCGGGATACGCATGGGCGTTCGTGAGACGTCGTTGCCGACGCGATTGCCGACGCGATTGCCAGCCCCAGGCCAAGGCCTCGCTGCGCTCCGCCTTGAGCTCGGGCTGGATGATTGCCGGCCCTTCAGGCCTCGCAACGGTCAGCTCCTGCGTCGACGAGCTCGCCGTGGGTCTGTGTCGAAGGCTACGCGGACATCCGGCCGCGCTTTGATCGCCCCCCTGGGACCGCGGGCGGCCCGCCCGCTTCCCTCTCGGATCACTTGCCCTTGAGGTAGCCCAAGCGCTCGAGGTGGCGGCGTTGCTCGGGTGTCAGGTCGGCGGGGTTCGTCGGATCGAAGCCGAGCTCGCGGCGAATGGTCGTGCGTTGCCGCCACTGCTTCGCGAAGGTCTTGAGCTTCTCAACCCGGATCTCTTGCTCGCCACTCAGATCTCGGCGCTCGAGCGGATCGGCTGTGAGGTCATACAGCTCGAAGGTGTCGATGTCGACGTTCCAGATGGCCTTGTAGCCGCCCTGTCGCAAGACGATGTTCTCATCTCCGCGCAGCGCCTTGAAGGGTGCGAAGAACTTCTTGCGGTTCAGTCGCATGGCGGTCACGCGCACGTCGTTGCTGGGCTCCTCCGCGTCCCGAAGCCACGGGAGCAGAGTCCGTCCACTCACCGACTCCGTGTGGGGCAACCCGGTTGCATCGAGGATCGTCGGCATGACGTCGATCAAGCTCACCGGCGCTTCGATACGCCGACCCGCGCTCGTTCCGCCCGGCAGCTTGACCATCAAGGGCACGCGCACCAGCTCTTCGTAGACCGATTGATCGTGCTGCCAGCCCGCGTGCTCGCCGAGCTCTTCGCCATGATCGGACAGCACGATGAAGAGGGTCTCGTCCCAGATGCCTTCCTTCTTCAAGCTCTCGATCACGCTACCGATCAACGCGTCCGTCCAGCGCAGCTCGCCATCGTAGAGAGTGCTGATCACGGGCTGGAGCTCGTCGAGCTCGCGCATGAGCTCGGCTTGGCGGGCCGAGTTGTCCGCGATCTCGGGCGACAGAAGCGCTCCGATGTTCTCGCGTGTGAGGTTGCGATACTCATGGCACAGCTCGGTGATCCGATCGATCGTCACGCGATCGACTTCACCGAATGGCGCCAGATGCTTGGCGGGCGGATCGTAAGGATCGTGCGCGCCCGTGTTGTGGAGGTAGAGAAAGAACGGGCGATCGCTTTCGGCTGCATGCAGCCAGCGCGAGACCTGCTCGCCGTCGACCTCCTCGTCGACCAGCGATGCCGTCTCGAAGCCCACGTCGAGGCCGGACAGCTCGCCGGCGTACGGGTTGCGATGGAAGCTGCCGGTGCGGTAGCCGGCCTCGGCCAAGCGGACGGCGAGCGGCCGGGCGTCCGGGGCGATCCGATGCCCGTCGCGGATCACCCCGTGCTCGCCGACGAACGACGAGAGCATCAGCGAGACCACGGAGGGGAGTGTCCAAGGGGCGGCCGAATGTGCCGCCTCGAACACCACGGCCTCCTCCGCCAGCGCGTCGAGGTGCGGCGTCGTCGGCTTCGAGTAGCCGTAGACCGAGAGGCGATCCGCGCGCACGGTGTCGACCAGCATCACGACGACGTGCGGTGGGCGCGAAGCCTCCGCGCTCGGGGATTCGTCGTCTTCCTGAAGGGCATCCTCGCACGAGGGGAGCGCAGCTCCGATCAGCAGGAGGCCGGCGAGGATTCTCGAAGACGGCAGGTGCATGGCGAGAGGGTTCAATGAGAGCGCGAGGAGGTGTGGGAGCGCGGCTGAGCGCGGGCGGGACCGAGGCCCGGGCTGAGGCTTCATCCTGCCGCATGCCGAGGGCAGGGTAAAGCAGCCCAAGAGAGTGGGCCGTCGAGGCGCTCTCGTTGAGACGGACCCGAACGGTCGGCGGGTTCCCTCCGAATTCGGGAGCCGGGTCGAGAGGTCGGGCGGAGACCTTCGCTTCAGGAGCGCCGTTGCGGGTCGAGCTCGTCGTCTGTAAAGTCCCATTGGGGAACGAATACGGGTCAGCCATGGAGAGCGAGCATGAGTGAGAATGAAGGCGCATCTCCGCGTGAGGTGCCGACGCCGACCGCTACCGAGACCAAGAAGCGGAGCCGCCTCTGGACCGTGATCGGGTTCGTCGTGGTGGCGGGTGGCCTGATTGGAATGAAGTACTGCGACCAGGGCGAGGCCGACGCCGACGTCAAGGGTCAGGCTGCCGAGGTCGTTTCGCAGCTTCCCGACTACGCCGGCAACGAGGAGTACTACGCCTCGCTGATCGAGACGGCGCACCCGACGGCCTTCGACGACTCCTACCGGATGGGAGGACGTCGCACGTCGAGCAAGTTCGACGACGAGCGCTACCTGCAGCTACTCTTCCAAGGTATGGCCGACCAGGCTCAGGCCGATGGGCGCACCGAGATCGTTGGCACGCTTCGGTTGGCACTGCTCTCTCTGCGCAGCGGTCCCGGCGAGTCGCGCTGAGGCGAGCTCGCCGAGCGGCTCAGCCGGTCCTCAGTAGTCGCGCTTGTAGAAGAGTCGGCAACCGAGGGCGAGCACGACAGCGGCAAAGGCGAACGAGGTGCCGAGGGAGAAGAACCAGTCGACCTCGGGGAGCTCCTTCATGATGCGGTCGTAGGCCATGGGGTCGAGCGTGGCCTTGGAGAAGAGCCAGGTGTTCAACGTGTCGAGGTCCGTGATCTTGGGCAAGATCGTGTACAGGACCTCGATCAGCGTCTTCACCCACTCCGGTGACGATTTGAGCAGCACGTCCCTCGACCGGTACAGCCCGGTGGCCGAGCTACTGATGCCCCAGACGCCGACCGAGACCATGAAGGCCATGTTCGTCGAGCGCGACCAGACGCCGACCGTGACGGACACCGCGTAGAGAAACGAGAAGCCCAGCATGAGCACGCCGACCGAGAGCAGGAACATCGGATCCCAGTAGCCCGTGCGCAAGCCCAAAGCGACCCAGCAGCCCCCGATCAAGAAGCTGCCGAAGACGAAGATGAAGCTCAGACCGCCGAGGTACTTCCAGAGCAGGAGCGGCACGCGGCCGACCGGCCGCGCGAGCACGAGGTCGAGCGTTCCCTTCTGGAGCATCGACGGCACGAATGAAGAGCAGACGCCGAGGGCGATGAGTATGCCGATGAAGCCCCCGAAGGTATTCGCGAGCACTCTCTGCATGTTGACGACCGCCTCCGACAGACTGGTGTCGATGACCTTTTGCTCGACCAGGCCGAAGAAGAGACTCTGCTTGTGGGCACCCGGAATGTCCGCCCAGTCGTTCACAGCGACGGCGGTCGCGATCTTCACCTCGTTCTCGGCCCCGATCTGCGCTTTGCCGACATGCACGTGAGGAAAGAGGTCGTGCGCGATCCGTTCGCGCAGCGCCTGCTGCCAATCCTCGGGCGGATAGGTCGTGGGAACTTCGACCTCTTCTTGTTCGTCGTCGTCGAGCCCATGTCGCTCGATGTCTTCCTGGAAGCTGCGCCAGCCGCGCACGAGACCATTGAGGTGGGACTGCGTCGTCGTGAGATCGATGCGGTAACCGTGGGCGACGTCTTTCGGAAAACCGTCCTCGGGCGTCACGGGTCGGATACCGTCGATCTCGGCCTCGAATCCGATGCTGTTGCTCATGTTGAACGAGCTGAGCCCGGCCGAGCGCGTGTACTCCAGCCGGTCCAACTGGCTGAAGTTGCGTGCGAGCAGCGTCTCCGGGTTTTCGGACTGGTACGATATCCCCAAGCAGAACACGATCGCGACGATCGAGAGGAAGAGCAGGATGATGAGCGAGCGACGGTCGATCGACTCGCGGATCGAGTCTTCGAGGATCACGAAGAAGGTCTTCATGACTTGCCCTCCACCTTCTCGTCGATCACTTGCAAGAAGACCTGCTCGAGCGTGAGTCGCTTCTTGCTCAGAGCGCGCAATCCGATTCCGCGGCTGCGGAGCAGATCGACGACGCCGTCGATGTCGTCCTCGCGGGCGATCTGGACCTCGAGCTCGGTGCCCGTGACGTTGACCTCGACCACGAGCTCGCGGACGGCGGCCACGGTTGCCTCGTCGGGCTCGGGCTGGGTCGTCAGCGAGAACATGCCTTCGCTGCGCGTCAGCTCGGAGGTCGCCCCGCAGCGAACCAGCGTGCCCCGATGCAAGATCCCGACTCGGTCGCAGACCTGCTCGACCTCGCTGAGGAGGTGCGAGTTCAGGAAGATCGTCTTGCCTTGTCGCTTCAGTCCCGTCAGGACCTCGCGAATCTCGGCGCGCCCTTTCGGATCGACGCCGTCGGTCGGCTCGTCGAGGAAGATGACCTGTGGGTCATGGACGAGCGCTTGCGCGAGGCCCAGACGCTGCTTCATGCCCTTCGAGAAGCCCCGGATCTTCTTCTTGCCCGCGTCTGCCAAGCCGACCTGCTCGAGCAGCTCGCCCGATCGCACTCGGCGCTCGTGCTTGGGCGATCCCGACAGCGCCGCATAGAAGTCCATCATCCCGGCCGCCGTGCGATACTCGGGGAATCGATGGTCCTCGGGCAGATAGCCGACCGAGGAGCGGGCCTGCGTGTGGCGTGACGACTTGCCCAAGATCGACGTCTCGCCGGTCGTCGGGCGGACGATGTCGAGCAGGATCTTGACCAGAGTCGTCTTGCCGGCGCCGTTCTGACCCAGGAGCCCGAAGATCTCGCCGTTCGCGATCTCGAGATCGGTCGGTTGCAGCGCGTGGACCCCGCGCACTCCGCTGCCGTACTGCTTCGAGACTCCGCGGACCGAGATCGCGGAGCCGGTTCCCGTCGTCACCTCGCTGCCTCCCCGAATGCCCACCGACACCGGATTCGTCGAGGGGCCACGCCTACGGCCCGCGCACCGATCGACGCCCGGTTCATGAACACTCGGTTTACCGCATCAACGCACCATTGTGCACTCCGTTCTTTGCGGCACCGGGAGGATCCGGCGCTCAGTCCGTCGGCGCGAATGCCACCTGATCGAACAGGCGTCGCCAAACGCGCAGCTTCAAATACGGGCGCAATCGCTCGCCGGCGGACTCGAAGTCCTCGTCGATCAAGGCCCAGGCAAATCCATCGGCCAGCGGCGGGAGATCTCGTCCCTGCGACTCGGCCAGCTTTCGAGCCCGCAGGAGCTCGTCGCTCGCCTCGGCCTCGCGGCCCGCCAGAAGATGGCAGAGCGCGAGATAGCCCGTCGCAGCCGGATGATCCGGAGCCAGCTCGCGAGCCCGGCGCAGCTTGCGAGCTGCCGAGCCGAAGTTGCCCAAGAAGAGCTGGGCGAGGCCGAGATCCTGCAGCCAGATGGCCTCGGCGCCGCGCAGATCCAAGTAGGCGCGACAGAGCGCCTCGAGGTGAGCGTACTCCCCGGCGTCCCTGAGGCGGCCGCGCAGCCGATCGGCCGCCTCGTTGAATTGGGGATCCTGCACGTCGAGGTGGAACCGACGGAGGGTTTTGGTGGCCTTCCGGTTCAGAAGCGCTAGCATCGCGAACTCCGGCTTCGTCGAGCGAGTTGTCGGGGTGTTGATCAGGCTTATCCGGACCGAGTCGCTTTCGGGCATCCTCGACCCACAGAATCGTCGTCGGCCGGAATGGGTGTCCAGTTTGAGCGCCCGTTGAAATCCTCGCCTTCCCACTCTCGACAGCCCGCCATGTCTGCGCAGCCTCTGCCCCCGGACGTCGACAACGAGCCATCGCCGCCCGCGGAAGAGCAACCCGAGCCGGAGCGAGTTGCCTGGCCGAACGCTCTCGCTCTCTTTCGCCGTTTGTGGCCGCAGCTGCGGCCCGAGCTGCGGCCCGCCCTGTGGGCGGCCGGTGCAGCGCTCTTGGCCGTGCCCGCCTCGGTCGCTTCGCCGTTCCTGACGCGCTCGCTGTTCGACGACGTGCTGCCTCAGGGCGACGCACGAGGCATCCTCGTCATCGGCGGCGCCATGATCGGGTTCACCCTCGTCGGTGGCCTGTTGAGCTACTTCCAGGAGCGGATCGCGATCGGCATTCGAGCGCGGGTGCGACAACGCTTGACCCGTGGAGTCTTCTCCCACTTGCTGCGCCTACCGCTCCGGTACTTCCACGGCAGCGAGACCGGCTACCTGATGTCGCGCGTGCGCGACGACGTGAACGGCCTCGATTCGCTCATGATCGACGAGCTGATGGGAGCCGGTGTCGACGTGCTGCGGGCGGCCGTGTTCTTGAGCCTGCTCTTCTTCGTCGATGTGGGCTTGGCGCTGTCGGGAGCCACCTTGCTGGCCATCATCTTGGGCTTGGTGTTCGCCGTCTCGCCGGCATTGCGCCGGCGCAGCGAGGTGGCGCGCGAGACCGATGCCAAGAGCAGTGCCGCGCTGCACGAGTCGATCGCGGGCTTGGCGACCGTGCGCACCGGCGCCCAAGAGGCGAGCGAGCGACGGAGGTTCTTACGGTCGGTACGGACCGCCCTCCGGGCGATGGTGCGGCGCGACGTGTTGGGTGCCGTGACCGGAACCGTGTTCAGCTTGGTCGCGAACCTCGGGCTGTACGTGATCCTGGCGGTCGGTGCCTATCGCATCGCATTCGGCTCGTCGTCGATCGGCAGCCTGATGGCGTTCCTGATGTTCCTCATGCAGCTGATGGGAGCGGCGGGAAGTGTCTTCGGGCTGGTGCCGGCTCTGCAACAATCGCTGGCGGCTCTGCAGCGGCTGTTCCGCTTACTCGACGAGGAGCCCGAAGAGGACAGCACCGAGCGTCCGCCCGGCGAGGAGCCGCAGGGGGCCTTCGAGTTTCGCAACGTCTCCTTTCGTTACGAGGACGATGGCGAATGGGCGCTCCGCGGCGTGACGCTCTCGGCTGCTCCCGGCGAGCTCATCGCATTGGTCGGGCGCAGCGGCGCCGGCAAGACCACGCTCGTCCACTTGCTGCCTCGCCTCTATGACCCGACCGAGGGGGTGATCACGCTCGACGGTCGCTCGCTTCGGGAGATCCCGCTCGATTGGCTGCGCCGGCGAATCGGCGTCGTGCCGCAGGACATCTTCCTGTTCGACCGAACGGTGCGAGAGAACCTCCTGTACGCCGTGCCGCACGCCTCGGAGGCGCGCCTGATGGAGGCGGTCCGCGGAGCGCATGCCTGGGACTTCATCGAGCGCTTGCCCAAGGGGCTGGAGACGCGACTCGGAGAGCGCGGTGTGCGCCTGTCGGGTGGCGAGAAGCAGCGGCTGGCGATCGCAAGAGAGCTACTGCGCGATCCGCCAGTGCTGATCCTCGACGAGGCGACCGCCAACCTCGACGCCGAGAGCGAGGCGCTGGTCCGTGAAGCCATGGAGCAGCTTCGCCAAGGTCGGACCTGCTTCGCGATCGCCCATCGCCTCTCAACGGTGCGAGCCGCCGACCGCATCCTCGTCCTGGACCGCGGAGCCATCGTCGAGTCGGGCACCCACGACGAGCTCCTGGCGCGAGGTGGGCTCTATCGAGAGCTCCACGATCTCCAATTCGACGAGTGACGTTCTCGGTTCAGAGGACGTAAGGAACAGAGACCCGAACGGATCTCGTCACGTCGAACGTTGAGCTTCAACGCGCCTTGGCAGGCAGTGATGCCTTGTCCTCCCGTCGACGAGAGAGCGGTCTCGCTCCCGAAGAGAAACAGAGACTCGAACGGAGCTCGTCGAGTCGACCGATCGAGTGGAGTCGGTCGACGGAGGGCCGTGCGACAGTGTCGGGCCGAAGATGAGAGAGGGTTCTTCCCACGAGCGTTCTTCCCCTCGAACGCCGTCGCACCAACACCGCCGTCTCAAAGCGGCACGCCTTCGTTTTCGTGCCACTCGCGGGTGAGGTCGAGCCAGAGCGCCAGGCCGAGCCAGGGGCCGAAGGCCCGATAGCGGCGGACGATCGAAGCGTCCTTCTTGGCGCGTCGGGCGCCGTAGAGCTTCGCGAAGCGAGCGCGGCACCACGAGTCGAGCGCCGGATGCTCGTAGTGGCCGAGCAGCCGTTGCAGCAGGCCGGCCGAGTAGGGACCGATGCCGGGCAGCTCGATCAGATCCCCATACAGCGCCTCCACGTTGGTCGACTCGTGCCGCCAGGCTTCGGGATCGAGCTCCTTCCGCGCCACGCGGCGCGCCAGCTCGAGAAGATGCGGCGCGCGGTAGCCGCAGCGAATGCGCTCGCGGAGAAAGGCCTCGTCACAGGCGGCGATGCATTGGGCGCGCGGAAAGGTGCGTCCTCCTCCGGGCACGTCCTCTCCGAGCTCGTCGACGAGCCGCTGGACCATCTGCTTCGTCAGCGACCACGAGCAGTTCGTCGTGCAGAGCACCTTGACGAGGTCTTCGAAGGCGGTTGGCGAGCGCAGCAATCGGCCGGCTCCTCGTCGCGCTGCCCAGGCGAGCGCCTCGTCGGCAGTGGCCATCTCGTAGAAGGCGCCGAAGTCCTCGTCGAGACGTAGGCAGGAGCGCACGACCGAGCGGAGCCGTCGTCGCTGGTCGGTCGACAACGGCTCCGCAGAGAGGCAGGTGCCCGCTAGCTGATGGCCGCGTTTCCACACTCGAACACCGACCGGCCTCTCACCGAGATCGCACGTCCACGCGAGGCGGCTCCGTTTCGCGTCCCATTCGAAAGGCGGCAGGTCGTACCAGCCGTGACCGAGCGCGGCGAGCCGGAGCTCGAAGGGCTGCGGGACGCGGAGCGTGAACGAGCAGGCGGTCGTCGACGTCATGCTCGCCCTCCCGACTCCTCAGCGTCCGAAGCGGATGGTCGTCGACGCGTGCGACTCGATCGAGAAGTCGTCCACGCCGTAGGGCGACGTCAGGGCCGACTCCAAAGCCTTCATGGCTTCGGCCACGTTCGACCCATCGAACCGTTGCTCCAGCAGAACGGTCGCGGTCTCGGCGTCGACCTCGAGTGCCTCGACGCCGGCCACGGGCTCGAGCCGAGAGCGAACGGCCTGCGCGCCGGATTCATCGCTCAGGCCCGAGACGCGGATCACGACCACGAGCTGATCGGCGTCCGGCTCGAGGCTCCCGTCGGACGTCCCGCTCTCCTCAGAGCTGCAAGCCACACTGACGAGCGCGAGGGCAAGGATCGCAGACAGAGCCTTCAAGGTGCCTCCCAGGCGTGGGCGCGCCGCCGAGGGCGCACCCGCGAATCGCTCATTTGGTCTCCGAGAGGCAGTACAAACGCTTGTGTCCGCGGAGCAGCAGGTCCGAGCCGATCGCGATCGGCGAGGCGTCGAACTCGTCGTCGAGATGGTTGACCGCGAGCACGTCGAGCTTGGTCCCGGCGGCGAGAACGACGGTGGCGCCGTCTCGGCCAGTGACGTAGACGCGTCCGGCAGCACCGAGCGGCGACGAGTAGACCTGCGTCAGTGCTTCGAGGCGCTCGGGGCCGTAGTGCACCTCGCCCGTCTTCGCGTCATGGCAAGAGATCATGCCGCGGAAGTGAGACAGGAAGTAGATTTCGTCTCCGTAGAGCAGGGGCGAGGGAACGTAGGGCGTGTGCCGATCGAAGGACCAGGAGATGCTCTCGGTCCCCGTGATGTCCCCTTTCGCCTGGCGCGGGTCGATCGCCTGCAGCATGGTTCCGCGGTAGCCGCTCATCACGTAGACGAGCCCGTGTCCGAACATGGGAGACGGGATGACGTTGGTCGTGAGGCCCGAGCACTTCCAGATCTCGCGACCGTCGCTGAGATCGTAGGCCCGCGTGAAGGCGGTGGCGGGCACGATCACTTGCACCCGATCGCCGACGGGCAGGATCAACGGCGTGGCCCAGGACGTCACCTCGTCGCGCGCCTGACGCCACTGCTCCTCGCCGGTCTGGCGATTGAAGCAAGCGATGAACGAGTCGCCCTCGTGGTCCCAGTTGACGACGACGCGATCGCCGTAGACGGCTGGCGAGCTGCCCTCGCCGAACTGGTTGCGCGTCTGCATCCTTCCGAGGTTCTTACTCCAGAGCACCTCGCCATCGAGGTTCAGGCAATGCAGCCCGCGCGATCCGAAGTTGACGTACAGGCGGTCGTCGATGAGCACCGGCGACGAGGAAGCTTGCGAGGCGGTCGGGTGCCCGCCCTCGTGGGGTGTCTCGGTCACGATCGTCTTGCGCCAGATCTCCTTGCCAGAAGCGAGGTCGAGGCACATCGCCACGAACTGGTAGGGCTTGGTCGGAGTCGTGTTCTGCATGCGGCCCTGACCTCGGCCTCGGCCACCGCGCACCAGGCCGGCGGCGCCTTCGGCCGGCTCCTCCTTGGGCTCCTCGGCGTCTTGCGTGTCGGTCGGCACGGCCGTCATCAAGTAGATGCGTCCGTCGGCGACGACGGGCGTGGAGTGTCCGAGCCCGGGGAGCTCGATCTTCCAGCGCACGTTCTTCGTCTCACTCCACTCGAGTGGCGGTCGAGCACCCGGCGCCTCGCCGGTAGCCAAGGGCCCGCGCCAGTGGCGCCAATCGTGCTGCTCGTCTTCGATGACGAGGGGCAGGAGCAAGGCGGTCGCGAAGAAGGCTGAGAGCATCGGGAGTCTCCCGTTCGTCGGTTTGCGTAGGGGTGGACCTCGGGGCGTCGGCAGTCCAATGGGTCAACCGCGCAAGAATGGCAAGGTCGCGCGCTTCCTGCAATGCGCTGCGACGACTTCGGCGTTCACTGGAGAGTCGAAAGGCCGGATCGCGTGCTCGGTCTCCTGGGTGGTCAGCCTTCCCGCTGCACTCGAGAGCCGGGCACGACGTCGAGCTGGCCGTCGTCGAGAAAACGCACGAAGCACTTGCGGCCGTCGTCGTAGTCACGCGCGTCGACGATCAGCTCGGCCGGGCGTCCGAAGGCGGTGCACCTTCGTCCATCAGCCTCGTCGAGGCCGCGCCAGTTGCGGATGAAGGGATTGCTCTCCCACTCTTCACCGATGGTGGTGTCGTCCATGTGCCCCGGATGCACGATGGTCTCGGCCGGCAGCTTCATCAGCACCTCGAGGATCGAGTGCCGCAGGTCTTCGAAGGTCGTATGGCCCGGGCCGCGCGTGCCGCCAACGCTGCCGCGAAACAGCGTGTCACCCGTGAACACGCGCTCGTCGTTCACGACGAACCCGAGCTGGCCGAGGGTGTGACCCGGGATGTGCAGCGCGCGAATCTCCAGGCCACCGCTGCTCAGCGTGTCGCCGTCCTCGAGCTCGACGTCGAGCTCACCGAACAAGGATCGCTCCCGCGGATGGCCACCGATCTGGCACCCGTAGCGGCGTTGGTAGTCGCCGTTGTGGGCGATGTGGTCGTAGTGATGGTGCGTGCAGAGCACGTGCGTCAGCGTCAAATCGTGCGCTTCGATCTGCGCGGCGATCGGCTCCAGGGGGCCGCCCGAGTCGATCATCACGGCCGGGCCACCCGGGCGGTCTGCCAACAGAAAGGTGTTTGAGAGCCAACCCGGATGACGTGATGAAGTGATGATCATAGCGGGCTCAAAACTGGATCACCGAGCGGATGCCGTCTTGCTTCTTCATCAGCTCGAAGGCGTCGTTGACGTCGTCCAGAGGCATGCGATGCGAGACGAATCCGTCCAGGTCGAGCTTGCCCTGCACGTACATGTCGACGAGCTGCGGCACGTGGGTACGGCCCTTGGCGCCACCAAAGCTTCCCCCTTGCACCGTGCGTCCCGTGATCAGGAAGCGGGGAATGATCTCCAGCTTCTCGCCTTTGCCAGCCACTCCGAGCATCGTGCAGAGACCCCAGCCCATGCGGGCTGCCTCGACCGCTTGCCCCATCACGTCGACGCGTCCCGTCGCTTCGAACGTGTAGTCGGCGCCGAAGCCTTCGGTCAGGTCGAGGATCTGCTGCACCGGATCCTCGCTCGCCAGCAGCGTGTGCGTGGCGCCGTACTTCTTGGCCAGCTCGAGGCGCTGCGGAGACAGATCGACCGCGATGATGCGCTCGGCCCCTTGGAGCTTGCAGCCCAGCAGTGCGCCGAGACCGACCATGCCGGCACCGAACACGGCGCAGGTCGAGCCCTTCTGGACCTCCGCCTTCCACAGCGCCGCAGCGATTCCGGTCGTGGGGCCGCAGGCGAGGAGGCAGGTGGCTTCGAAGGATGCACTCGGGTCGATCTTCGCCAGTGCGATCTCGGGCATCACCGTGTACTCGGCGAAGGTGCTCGTGCCCATGAAGTGGCGAATCGGCTCGCCGTTGCGTGACAGCCGCGGCGTGCCGTCGGGCAGGAATCCCTTGCCCTGCTGCTCGCGGATCTTCAGGCAGATGTTCGTCTTGCCGCTTCGACAGTGAATGCACTCGCCGCACTCGGGCGAGAACAGCGTCACGACGTGGTCGCCGACCTTCACCGACGTCACGCCGGTCCCGACCTCCTCGACCACGCCCGCGCCCTCATGGCCGAGCACGCACGGGGCATAGCCGCTTGGATCCGCGCCGCTGGCGGTGTAGAGGTCCGTGTGACAGACGCCGCACGCCTTGACCTTCACCAGCACCTCGCCGGCCTTCGGCGGCGCGATGTCGAGATCCTGGACGATGAGGGGCTCTCCGAACTTCTCCAGCACGGCAGCGCGCATCTCCATGAGGCGGTCTCCGGGAATCCGCTGCGGCGAATCAATTTGTTTCGGGCTGCAGTATAGCCAGGTGTGCCCCGAGACCAACAGGCACGCGCCCGGACATCGCGGTCGCGGGGGCTCGGTGCAAACCCGCCTGGTCGGCGCCGAGGCATTGCCCTATAAAGGGCGGCGCTCGTCGAGCCGCGCGGCCCGGATCGACGGACTTCGTGCTCGGCCGCTCGCCAGAGTGCCCGCTCATGTCCCAGCCGACCGCCGCGCCTTCGCGCACCGCCGAGATCGATGCCGCGCTCGCCGAGCACTCCTCCTTGCCGCCCGAGGCGATCTTCAAGGAGGACCTGCTTCGGGGCGGTGTCGCGTTCAGTGAGGACGCACTGCGCATCGCTTCGGGATTCAAGCCGAAGTCGTACTTCATCTTCTCCTTCGATCTCACGCCGATCGATCAGATGGAGCAGGCCGAGAATCTGCGCGCTCCCGAGGAGATGTGCCTCATCGGCGGCCCGCGAGGGTTTCGACGCACGATCGTTTCGGTACGGGTCAATCCCGCTTCGCCTCACCGGGTCGAGCTCGTCGAAGGGCGCCTGACGCTCATGCTCGAGGGCGAGTCTGTCTGCGACGTGCAGCTTCAGGAGATCCCCGAGTACTACCGTCGCTCGCTCGAGAACGGTCAGCCCGTCACCCAGGTCGCACCCACCATCGAGTGGGGATACCTCATCTACCTGACGGTCTACCGCAAGTGTCAGTACTTCGGCTTCCAGGAGGAGTGCCGCTTCTGCGACATCAACGAGAACTTTCGGCAGCAGGTCGCAGCGGGCCGCCCCTACCAGACCGTCAAGCCGATCGATCAAGTCCTCGAGGCCCTCGAGATCATCGCGAGCTCCGACAACCACGCGAAGGCCTACACGGTCACCGGCGGCAGCATCACGCGGCACCTGAAGGGTCAGCAAGAAGCTGACTTCTACGCCGACTATGTGCGTGCGATCGAGGAGCGGTTCCCGAATCGTTGGATCGGTAAGGTCGTCGCCCAGGCGTTGCCGGTGGAGGAGGCGCGTCGCTTTCACGACGCCGGTGCCCAAATCTACCACCCCAACTACGAGGTCTGGGACCCGCGCCTCTTCGCCGAGCTCTGTCCGGGCAAGGAAGCGTACGTCGGTCGAGACGAATGGATCCGACGCATCCTCGATGCGGCCGAGATCTTCCGGCCTTCGCACGTGATCCCGAACTTCGTCGCGGGCATCGAGACCGCCCTGCCCCATGGGTTCGAGACGATCGAAGCCGCGCTCGACTCCACGACCGAGGGTCTCGATTTCTTCATGAGTCGGGGGATCACGCCTCGCTTCACCGTCTGGTGCCCCGAGCCGCTCAGCGTCCTCGGGAAAGATCAGGGACCGGCTCCCCTCGCCTATCATGCGGGCCTCCTCGAGCGGTATCGGGACACGCTTCGCCACCATGGGCTGGCTCCTCCTCCCGGCTACGGCGAGGCGGGCATCGGGAACGCCGTCTTCTCGGTGAGCGCTTTCATGGACGTCCTGTGACGGGCCAGAGAAGCGGTGGCGAGCCCGCCTCGATGTCATGAAGCGCCTCGGGATCTTCCTCGGCCTGGCACTCGTGCTCGGCGTCGTCTTCTTCCCTTTCTGGAGCGAGCCAACTCAGCCGACCGACCGAGACTTGGCCCTCGCCGTCGAGCCGCCGGGCTCGGGTTCGCACCCAAGCAGCCTCACACCGCTGGCGTCCGAAGAAGCGCCGGCGACGCACGAGAAGGCCCACGTCGAGCCTTCCGATGACGAGGGGATCCGCCCGTCACCGTCTCCTCTGCTCCTCGATTCGAGCAAGCCGCTGCCATCCCCTCGGATGGTCGCGCCCCTCGTCACCTCCGAGCTGAGCTGGGTCCAGGGTCAGGGCAACCCGCTCGAGGACCCACAGCTCAACCCCGACGGCCTCGATCTGTCGGACGACGACCAAGAAGCCTTCGCCGATCTTCGCGGCGAGCTGGCGGCCTCGGTCCATGTCGCCTTCAAGCAGGTCGAGCGAGCAGCGCTCGCGATCGCCCGACGGCAAATCGAGACCGGCGAGTACCAAGTCCTGGCGCAAGGGGAAGAGATCACTCTTGGCCAGGATGTCCTGGGCTATGTGTTCCAGCCGCTCGACGACCATTGGAGTGCGATCGTCATACTGCGGGTGAGTGAGCCCGAGATTCGTCAGTGGTTGGACGCACTCCGCTCGCGCCAGCAGCAGGTCTTGGATCAGCTCCACCGATTCCTGAAGGAGCACGGTCGGTGACCCGCTACCGACGGCACCCCAGGGACCGCCGGGCGCCCAGTAACCAGGGAACGTCGGGCGGTCAGTAACCTGGGACCGCGGGCGGCCCGCTCGCTGTTATCGGGGCGTCAGCTTCGCTTCGCCGCGACGACCTGTACGAGTTCCGTGAGACGACGTCGGCTCCGCTGCGCGGACGCACTCCAGTCACGTTCGGGGGCGTCTTCCCTGGGACCGCGGGCGGCCCGCCCGCATTCTGGCGCCCTTCAGGGCGCGCATCCTGTGGCTCATCGAGCACAGTCCTGTGCGGAGGGCCCATCGGCAGCGTGGGTCTGCGTTCAGCTCCGGTCGGTAGTCGGAACGTAAGGTCGAGGTCCCGGACCGACGTACTTGGCACGCGGTCGAATCAGGCGGTTGTCGGCGAGCTGTTCGAGCACGTGTGCGGTCCAGCCGGCCATGCGGCTGACGGCGAAGAGCGGAGTGAACAGTCGCGTCGGCAGTCCGAGCTGGTGGTAGGTGGAGGCGGAGTAGAAGTCGACGTTGCAGTTGAGGCCCTTGGCCTCACGCATGGCGTCCTCGATCTGCTGCGACATCTCGAACCACTTTCGGTCACCCGTGGAGTCCGCGAGCGCCTTCGACATGCGTCGCAAGTGAGTGGCGCGAGGATCTTCGGTGCGATAGACCCGGTGTCCGAACCCCATGATCTTCTCGCCCTGCTCCAATGAGCGGAGCACGAACGCCTCGGGCTCGATGCCTTCCTCGTCGATCTGGAGGAGCATCTCGATGACCTTCTCGTTGGCGCCTCCGTGCAGTGGCCCCTTGAGGGTGCCGATGGCGGAGGTGGCTGCCGAGATGACGTCGGAGAGAGTCGCCGCTGTCACGCGTGCCGAGAACGTCGATGCGTTGAAGCCGTGGTCGGCATGCAGGATGAGAGCCACGTCGATCGCGCGAGCGGCTGCGTCGCTGGGGACCTCACCCGAGGCGAGGTAGAGGAAATTGGCGGCCAGGCCGAGCTCGGGCTTTGGAGCGAGGGGCTCTTTGCCGAGGGAGAGTCGGTGGAGGGCGGCCACGAGGGTGCCAGTACAGGCGACGAGTCGCTCGGAGATCTGGCGGCGTACGATCGGGTCGTGGGACTCGGCGTCCGGCTCGTGGTGTCCGAGCAGGGAGACCGCGGTGCGAAGGCTGGCCATCGGATGCGCGTCCCGTGGGATCGCGCGGAGCTGGTCGACGAGGGCGGCGGGGATCGCTCTCTCGCGAGCCAAGCGCTTGGTGTCGGCGGCGAGACCGGCACGGCTGGGGAGCTCACCGTCGAACAGGAGGAACACGACCTCCTCGAAGGTCGACGCTTCGGCGAGCTCGTGGATGTCGTAGCCCCGGTACCGGAGCTCACCCTTCTCACCATCGATCGAGCAAATGGCCGAGTCGGCGGCCGTGATACCTTCGAGTCCCTTGCCCGACATGCGCAGGCTCCTCTCATGCGGTTTGCCGGGGCGAGTGCAGGAAACCCGGCAGGCGGAGTTCGCCGGTTCCATCATCGGCGAGACCTCCTGATCCTCTGGAGAATGATCATATCACCCGGGACCGAAAGAGTCCTCGGCCGGGCGACCGGACGACGAGTCTCGTCTCCTCGTCCGGGAAGCGTTCGGGGCGATGTGGCGATCCGCGCTGGCGGGCCTGGCGCGCCAGGTTTAGATTGAGGCCGCGTGCCGGTCGAACCGGCGACCCTTCGTGAACGAGGAGCCCGGATGTCCCTTCGCTGGCTGTTTCTTCTGGGAATGCTTTCGATGAGCTGTGCGAGCGTCGAGCGCTTCGATGCTGGAGATGAGCAGGCTGTGCGCGCACTGCTCGAAGAGCAGCGGACGGCCTGGAATCGTGGCGACATCGAGGGCTTCGTCGACGGCTACGAGCGCTCCGCGCAGCTGTCCTTCGCCGGTGCCGATGGAGTCACCCGGGGCTGGGCGGATCTGCTGACGCGGTATCAACGTCGCTATCCCGATATCGCCGCCATGGGTGAGCTGAAGTTCGACCTCTTCGAGGTAAGGCCCTTGGCCAAGTCCGCCGCCCTCGTGATCGGCGAGTGGCGGCTGATGCGCGAAAGCGACTCGCCGGGCGGCATTTTCAGCCTGATCGTCGAGCATCAGATGGATGGCTGGAAGGTCATCCATGATCACACGTCATCGTATCCGACCGAAACCGAGGACTGAGAGTCAGTCCGGAAAGGAAGTGGGGCGTGGGTGATCGGACGGTTCACATCATCGGAGTGCCGATGGACCATGGCGCGGGGCGCCGGGGCGTCGGCATGGGTCCGACCGCCATTCGCATCGCGGGCCTGCACCGGGCGCTCGAGCGGATCGGGCGCTCGTTCGTCGACCGCGGCGACATCGTGATCAAGACGCCCGAGACCGAGGTCTCGGGTGATCCGCACTACCGGTTTGCCGGGCTGATCCAAAAGGCCTGTGACGAGCTGCGCCAGCTCGTGCTGGCGGCTCTCGAGGAAGGGGGCTTGCCGCTCGTGATCGGCGGGGATCACAGCATCGCCATCGGCACCGTCGCGGGGCTGTCGGAGTTCCATCGCGCGCGCGAACAGCGTCTCGGCCTGATCTGGGTCGATGCCCACGGAGACATGAATACGCCGTCGACCAGCCCCAGCGGCAACATCCACGGCATGCCGCTCTCAGTGAACCTCGGCATGAACGCGGGCGCCTTGACGTCGCTTGGCGGCTTCCAGCCCAAGGTCCTTCCCGAGGATGTCGTCTTGATCGGACTCCGCGATCTCGACCAAGGAGAGCGGCAAGCGATTCGAGAGTCGGGCGTGCACGCCTACACCATGCAGGACATCGATGAGCGCGGCATGGCCTCGATCATGCGGGAATCGATCGAGCACGTGACGCGTCAGTGCGACCAGTTCCACATCAGCTTCGATATCGACAGCCTCGACCCTCGCGTGGCTCCCGGAACCGGAACACCCGTCCCCGGTGGCCTCACCTACCGCGAGGCGCACCTGGCACTCGAGCTGGCCGCAGCCTCCGAGCGCCTGGGCTCCTTCGAGCTGGTGGAGGTCAACCCGATCCTCGACACCGCCAACCAGACCGGCGAAGTCGCCGTCGGCTTGATTGGCTCAGCGCTGGGGCGGAAGATCCTGTAACGCTCGGCGCGCCCGGTCAAACCTCTCGGAGGCCCGACTTCAGGACCTAAGACGTGGAGGTCGTCCTGTCCCAGCCTGACGCCGTCTCGCTCGACCAGAGCTTCATCCGTTCATTTCGTCGTCGCCTGCTCGATTGGTTTCGTCGCCACCGGCGTGAGCTGCCTTGGCGAGAAACCAAGGATCCCTATGCGATCTGGATCTCGGAGATCATGCTCCAGCAGACCCAGGTCGCCACGGTGATCCCCTACTACGATCGCTTCCTCGCCCGCTTTCCGACAGTCGAGGACCTGGCGGCGGCCGAGACGGACGAGGTCCTGCGGCACTGGGCGGGTCTCGGGTACTACAGCCGCGCGCGCAGCCTGCATGCCGCCGCGCGCCACATCGTCGCGGAGCACGGGGGGCGGTTTCCCCACGAGGAGGAGCAAGTTCTCGCGCTGCCGGGGGTCGGTCGCTACACGGCGGGCGCCATCCGCTCGATCGCCTTCGACATCCCGGCGCCCCTGCTCGACGGCAACGTCACGCGTGTGCTGACACGCGTGCTGGCGCTGCGCGGGGATCCCAAGAGTGCGCCCCTTCACAAGAAGCTGTGGCGCATCGCCGAGGAGCTGGTGGCCCCCAAGACGGCTTCCGAGTTCAACCAGGGAATGATGGAGCTGGGTGCCCTCGTCTGCACACCGCGGAACCCGGACTGCGGACGTTGCCCGGTTCGCCGACTGTGTGAGGCGAACCGCCTCGGTCTGACTCGAGACCTTCCCGAGACGCCGGCGAGACGACCCACCGTTTCCGTCACGCTCGCCGCGGCAGCGATCACCGATGCGCGCGGCCGCCTCCTGATCGTCCAGCGCCAGGGTGAGGACTTGCTCGAGGGATTCTGGGAGCTTCCAACCGTCGAGCACCAGGAACCCGTCGAGCGGGCGCTCGAGACGGCGGTGCGAGAGCGCACCGGACTTCAGATCCGGCTGGGTCGTCGTCTGGGTCGCGTGCGTCACACGATCACCTATCGGCGCCTGCAGGTGATTGTCCTCGCCGGCCAGTGCCTGAGCTCGGGTCGTGCGAGCCGAGGACGGGACTGGGCTTGGTACACGCCCGGCCGGGAGGAGTTCGCCTTCTCGGCACTCGCCCGAAAAACGATGCGGCTCTGGTCCGAGGATTCATTGAGCCGTGAGTCGGTGAACGGCGAGCGATGATCGGGTGAGCCAGCGGGAGCGGCAGAAGCGAAGCAGTCCTCGTACTCGAACCCCTGCGTCGACAGCGCTCGCCGTCTCGCATAGAGTGCGAGGCGGGTGGAGGATTCGGCTGGAGCCTGCAACACGGTGATTCGACTAAGCCTGGTCCGCTTCTTTTGGCTCGCTGGCACGCTGACGACGGTCAGTCTGGCGGCGCACTCGCAGCACCCATGGGAGGCGCACACCGATCGCGTGACGGGTCTGGAGATTCGGAGCCCGCGCGTCTTTCGACCGCTCGGCATCACCTCCTTCGACGGACCGGTCATCCTGAGGCTCATTCGGCCGTCGAGCACCGAGCGGTCGGGAGGGTGGCGTCGAGAGAGCGAGATCTGGCTGGTCGATTGGGGCACCCGCTCGGACTCCCCGAATGCGGTCGCCGAGGACTTTGATCGTCTCTTCCCCGTGCAGCTCGCGGGCTGGCGCGTCGTCAGCCGGGAAGAGGTCGGCGGCAACGTCGAGATCGAGCTGGCGCGCGCGGGTGCTCGCGGCTGGGCTTGGCTGGGAAGAGTCGGCGATCGCCGCATCGCGGTCATCGGCTTGTCGGATGCGGAGAGCTTCGAGGTCGATCGTGCGGTGTTCGTGCGCGCGGCCGCCTCCTCGCGGATCCGCAAGCAAAAAGGAGCGCCCGAGGAGAGTCTGCGGCGAGCCTATGCCGCGAGATCGGACTGGCTGGACGTCGAGCGTCGCTTACAGCTCTGTCTTCGAGCTCCGCCCGGTTGGTCCGTCGTCGAGAGCCCCCGCTTCCTCGTGATCCATCCGGAGGGAGCTCCGTCCTGGATCGAGGAGTCCCCACTCCGATTGGAAGCCGTGCGGTCGGCGCTCGAGCGACGGTTCCCACCTCGGGTCGCCATCCGCTCGGTCGGCGTCGTTCGGGTCTGCAACGATCGCGTGGACTACTTCGCGCATGGCGGCGTGCCCGATGCGGCCGGAGTCTGGAATCGGCGCACCGAGGAGCTGGTGCTCTTCCTCGACCCACAGGCGGTGGTGTCGGGTGACCGGCGCTTCCTCACCTTGCAGCACGAGGCCGTGCATCAGTACTTCGCGGCGGCGCTCGGCGACAAGCGGCCCGCCTCTTGGTTCGACGAGGGAGTCGCCGACACGTTTGCCGCGGCACGTTTCGACGATGAGGACCGAGTCGTGTTCGAGAAGAACTCGCAGCGACTGCCGCGGCTCGAGATCGTCCTTCGCCGATTGGGCCCGCTGCCTCTGCGGGAGCTCCTGAATGCCTCGCATGGCGAGTACCTTCGTGGCGGCGCCGCCACCTACGCGACCGGCTGGTCGTTCGTCTACTTCCTGATGACGAGCCCGGAAGTCAGCGCGCACGAGGAATGGGCCCGGCTGTTGGATCGGTACTACCGCTTCTTCGAGCAGTCGGAGTCGGAAGCGCTCGATCCCTCCTCACGACGCGAGGCAGCCTTGCAGGCGGCCCTCGGCTCCATCGATATCGAGGCGCTCGAGTCGGCTTGGAGAAGTTTCCTCGACCGCCTCATGGGTTGAGCGCGAGACGCGACGCTCAATCCCAGAGGGACAGGCGATCATGGGCACGGCTCTCGGTCACGATGCCGACGCGCATCGACCGGTAGAGGTCGGGGCGAGGCAGATCGAGGTCGATGGTGCAGGACTCGGCTCCGGCTCCGCTCGAGGCGTCGAGGGGAGAGATGATGGAGAGCAGGGGAGAGCCGTCGTTCCTGAAGAGCTCGACGCGCAGGTAGTAGGCTTCCCAGCGCAGGTCCGAGCCATCGGCCATCCCATGAAGCTTCCACCCATCACCGTCATCGGCCACTCGGAGATCGTCGAGGATCTCGACGGCACGACCGAGGACGAGGCAGCTCTTGGCATCGAGCTGGCGCGGTCGCGGGGGCCTGGACTCGCGCGGTGCTCTCCCGTCTTCACTCGGTGCCGCCGCCACATCGCTCTCCTCGAGCACGCTCGGCGAGCGGGTTTCGATGACGGAGAGCTGTCGATGCTCCTTCAGAGGGGCACAAGCGGTCGAGCCGAGCAGGATGAGAAGGAGGGCGCGGATCGGCATCGTCATGGTTGGGCAATCCAGGGGAGCGGGAGGCGGCGGGCGGGCCGAGGCAGGCGGGAGACGACGATCACGACCGAGTGGACGTGCGCCGTCGCAGGTAGGACGGGAGCACGGGGTCGGTAGGTTCCCGAGTTCTGCCTCGACGGGGTCCTCACCGCCCTGCCACCATGAGCTGAGCGATCTTCAGCGTGGGTGCCGAGACGGTCCGCTTGGACTCGAGGTCCGAGCCGATGCTCACGATGCCCCGGAAGATGTCCTGCAGCGTGCCGGCGACCGTGCACTCCTCGACCGGCTCGGCGAGCTCGCCGCCCCGAATCCACAGGCCGGCCGCGCCCTGCGAGAAGTCGCCGGTCACCAGGTTGGCGCCGTGACCGATGAGGCTGGTGAGGTAGAGACCGTCATCGACGCTGGCGATGATCTCCTCGGGCGACAGCTTGCCAGGCAGCAGACGAAGCTGATGGGGCCCGGCGCTCGGAGAGCCCTCGGTGGATCGGCGGCAGTTGCCGGTCGTGGGCAGCTGCAATCGGCGACCCGAGTAGCAATCGAGCAAGTACGACTGCAGATGCCCGTCGCGGACGACCGCAGTCCGCCGAGTCGCGACCCCTTCACCATCGAACGGCCGGGAGCCGAGGCCACGGTTCTCGAGAGGGTCGTCGACGATCTGAACCGGGGATGCCGCGATGGCCTCCCCGATCTGATCGATCAGGAAGGAAGCCTGGTTGTAGAGCGAAGCGCCGCAGACGGCCGAGCCGAGAGAGCCGAGGAGGCGGGAGGCCGTCTCGGGTGAGAAGACCACCGGCACCGCACCCGTCTCGGGCTGGGTCGCTCCCAGTCGGCGGACGGCGCGACGGGCCGCTTCGGCTCCGATGGCTTCGGGCTCCTCCAGATCCGAGAGGTGTCGAGCGACCGTGTAGTAGTAGTCGCGCTGCATCTGATCGTCGGCCGAGGCGAGTGGCTGCGAGATGAGGGAGAAGGTCGTGCTCGGGTACTCACCGGCGAAGCCGCAAGAGCTGGCGTAGATGCGATGGGAGGCGTCGAAGGCGAAGGTGGACCCGTCGGAGTTCGTGATGCGGGGATCGGCACTCAGCGCGGCTTCTTCGGCGCGACGCGCGAGATCGATCCGTCCCGCCACGTCCAGGGAGTCGGCGTGTGGATCGGCGAGCTCGAGATCGGGAAGGTCGCGAGCGATCTCGGTGGCCAGCGGCAGGCCGGCGCACTCGTCGGATCCCATGGCGCGCGCATTCGCGACCAGCTCGCTCACGAGGCGCTCAAGAGTCTCGGGAGTCGTGTCGGACGTCGCCCCGGTCGCGACCTGACCGTCGACGAAGACGCGGAGGCCCAGGCGACGCGAGTGCGCACCGTGGAGCTTCTCGACCTCGTTCGAGCGATAGGTCACCGAGAACTCGTCGCCGTCGATGGAGAGCAGGTCGGCCGCGGTCGCACCTTGGCGGCACGCCAGCTCGATCAGCTCACGGGCGCGGTCGATGTCCAGCTGACGTCGGGTCGCGGATGGAGTGCTCATTGTGTGCCTCCCACGGTCAGGCCATCGACACGGATCGTCGGCAGGCCAACACAGACCGGCACCGACTGACCCTCTTTTCCACAGGTGCCGACTCCCAGGTCGAGCTCCAGATCGTTCCCGACCATCGACACGCGCGTCAGCACGTCCGGTCCGTTGCCGATCAGGGTCGCACCCTTCACGGGTCGCGTCACCTTGCCGTCCTCGATCAGAAACGCCTCGCTGGCCGAGAACACGAACTTCCCATTGGTGATGTCGACCTGACCGCCCCCGAACTCCTGGGCGAACAGCCCGCGCTTCACCGAGCGCAGGATATCGCCGGGATCCGACTCGCCCGCCAGCATGAAGGTGTTGGTCATGCGAGGCAGCGGCTGATCCTGGTACGACTCGCGGCGACCGTTTCCGGTCGCGGGCAAGCCCATCAAGCGAGCGTTCAGGCGGTCCTGCAGGTAGGCGCGCAAGATGCCGTTCTCGATCAGCACCGTTTGCTGAGTCGGCGTGCCTTCGTCATCCACGTTGAGGGATCCCCGCTGCCCGACGAGGGTACCGTCGTCGACGACGGTGCAGAGCGGCGACGCGACGCGCTCACCGATGCGACCCGAGAAGGCCGACGTGCCCTTGCGGTTGAAGTCGCCCTCGAGGCCGTGGCCGATCGCCTCGTGCAAGAGGATACCTGGCCAGCCCGGACCGAGCACGACATCCATCGTGCCTGCCGGTGCGGATTCGGCGGTCAGGTTCCGAATCGCTTGTCCGGCCGCCCGCTGGGCGAGGTCGGCGAGGTGCGCGAGATCGGCGTGACCGTCGAAGGCCAAGCGGCCGCCGGCGCCCGCGTATCCCTGCTCCCGGCGATCTCCGTCCACGGCAATGCAGCTCACGTTGAAGCGGGTCAGCGGGCGAACGTCCCCCACCACTTCGCCGTCGGCACGCGCGACCAGGACGACCTTGTGCTCGGTCGTGACGCTCGCGACCACCTTGCGGATGCGAGGATCGACGGCGCGAGCGCGGGCGTCGATCTCCTCGAGCAGGCGGATCTTCACCGCCAACGGTACGTCCGTCGTCGGCGTGTCGATCGGATACAGATCGTGGGTGTGTGCGCGGGGCGCGACCGCGACGCTCTCGCCGCCCGGTCCGGTGGCCGCGATGGCACGGGCGCTCTCGGACGCGATGCGCAGGCTGTCGATCGTGATGTCGTCCGAGTACGCGTAGCCGGTCTTCGCCTCGGAGTTGGCTCGCACACCGACGCCCTGAGTGACGTTGCGCGTCGCTTCCTTGACGACGCCGTCGTCGAGCTGGAGGCCCTCGTTCGTTCGGTACTCGAAGTAGAGATCGCCGTCGTCGATCGGTCCGCCCAGCAGACGGCCCAACGCCTGTCCCGCCATCCGGTCGGAGAATCCGAACTGCTGGGCAAAGAATCGCTCGGGCGTCCGCTCGAGCGCGTGCTGCGCATCGCTCATGGTTGCGTCCTGTCTGGAAGCGGGGAGTTGGCCCGTGCACGGAGAGTCGGGCTCGCTCGAAGAGTTTGTCGGATGTTGATGTCCTGGAGGTTGAGGAGAAAACACGGAGAGGACCCCCTCGGAGCTCCCAGTCCTCCGGCGGCTTCGTTGCCATTCTTTGGCCGCCACGGCGCACTCGGACGGCCTCTCGAAGTTGGGCATGTCGGACCCCGAGCTCTGTTCGTCTCGACCCAGATTCTGAATTGCCGTCCCAATGGTCGCTCACCTCGTTTTATTGACGCTTCGCCCAATCAGGCGTAGCCTCGGAAGGGTTCCGGGAAGGACCCGTCGCCCTCCTGCAAGCCGCGGGGGGAGGCGACGACACATAACAGGGGAGTGAAACATGAACAGCAGGATGAGCACCACGAGCGTCCGTACGGCGATCGAGGGGGGGGCACTGGTTGTCGGGCTGATGCTTGGCTTCATCGCCTTCACGCCTGAGGCAGTCTCTCAGGTTTGCGCACCGGGCGGCCCGTCGCGCAGCGTGTATTTCCAGAAGACGAATGGTGTCTTCGACTTCAATCTCCAGGAAACCTCGATGGATGCCGGCGCCCACGTCTGGGAGGGGATGCTGGACGATCTCATCACCGATCCCACCTGGGGGATCACGAGCTGGCAGAATCCCGTCGATTACGCCAGCGTGGATGTGAGCAGCTTCGCTTGGGACGGTCCACTCG